>DATLXH010000143.1:0-56133 GCA_035576005.1 Thermoanaerobaculia bacterium
TGGCTTGGATGCGAGGCGCACGGCGATTTTGCGACGAAGGCATAGTCGACACTATGTCGAGGAGCGAAATTGCTGTGCAACGAAGCAGACAGGCCGCTATCCGTCGTCTCGCGACAAAGGTCTGTGAGAAATGCGGGCTAGGCCGTCGTCGCAAATCGCCGTGCGCTTCGCATTCGGGCCACTCCTCAGCCAATTGACGGGCCGCGATCGTCGCCGTACGATGGGTTCATTCGATGAGGTCGTCTCGCCGGGGAAGTGTGTCGCTGCCGCTCGTTTCGGCACTCGCGGCCACTGCTGCGTGCAGTCAGGCATGGCTGACGTCGCGGGGTGCGGATGTCACTTCACTCGCTGACCACAAAGCTCGCCCCATCAGCGACTCGGAGCCGAACTGCGATCGCGAGCGACCATGACCACCGGTTTCGAAGCAGGCACCTCGATCTCGCATTACCGCATCCTCTCCCATCTCGGGTCTGGAGGGATGGGGGAAGTCTACCTCGCTGCCGACCAGACCCTCGAGCGGCAGGTCGCGCTCAAAATCCTTCCTGCGGCGCTCGTCAACAATCCTGAAAGGCTGCGGCGCTTCGTTCAGGAGGCCAAGTCCGCTTCCTCGCTGAATCATCCAAACATCGTAACGATCTACGAGATTGGAGTCGCGCAGAACGGAGACGCTCCCATCCACTTCATCGCAATGGAGGTGATCAAAGGAAAGACACTTCGCGAGGCGATCTCCACCCGTCCGAACATCAACAAAGTACTCGAGCTCATCATTGAAGTCGCCGACGGACTGGCCAAGGCCCATGCTGCCGGCATCGTCCATCGCGACCTGAAGCCCGAGAACATCATGGTGTCGGAAGAAGGTCACGCGAAGATCGTCGACTTCGGCCTTGCCAAGCTTCTTCCGCAGACTCTGGAGAGCGGCGAGAGCGGCGACAACGATAAGACCGCCGTGCTTCATACGTTGGAAGGCGTGATCATGGGGACTGCCGGCTACATGGCGCCCGAGCAGGTTGAAGGGCGGGCGATCGATCACCGATCCGATATCTTTTCCCTCGGTTGCGTCCTCTACGAGGTCGTCACCGGCGCCCGTTCGTTCAACGCGCCTTCGATGCTCGACACGCTGCATCAGATTCTCCACAGTGAGCCTCGGCCGATCGCGGAGCTTAACCCTGCTGCGCCGGCCGATCTTCAGCGGGTGACCGAGCGCTGCCTGGCCAAAGACGCTGACGAGCGGTTTCAATCCGTGAAGGAAGTGGCGATCGAGCTGCGGCGGATCGTGAGGGCTCCACAAATCAGGCCGGAGATGGCGAAAGGCGTCAGCCAGATCACCAGGCTGTCACGGAAGCGGGGGATCTCGATCGTCGCTGCTGCCGTACTCGTAGTGAGTGCCCTGGCCTGGTTCTTCACTTCGCGCGACGAGAAAAACCCTGGCCTCGCGAATCCCTCCTCCTACCGCTTTACCCCCCTCGAGACCACGTCCGGGTACGAGGGATTTCCGGCATGGTCTCCGGACGGAAAGTCGATCGCTTATGTTGGCGAGGTCGATGGCATTCTTCAGCTCTTCACAAGAAACCTCGAGTCGTCGATGCGTACGCCGATAACCCGCCTCGCGCGCGATTGCCGCGAACCGTTCTGGGCGCCGGACCGATCGAGGATCTACTTTATTTCCCTCGCACAGGATCGTGACGGTCTCTGGTCGGTCGGCGCCGCGGGAGGTCCGCCTCAGCTCGTTCTTCCGAACGTCACCACAGCGGCGATCTCCCCGGATGGCAAGACGCTGGCGCTTCTACGCGAAGAGCAAGACCGGGGAGAATTCCTTCGGACGCTTTGGTTCGCAAACGCCTCAGGAGCGAGTGCGAGCAAGTATGTCCACCCTGCCTTCGGCGAAAAATACATCTTGGCGGCAGCACTTCGCTTCGCCCCGGATGGCTCGAAACTCGGCGCGTGGCTCCTCACTAGCGGAATCGAGACACCCGGCGAGTTCTGGGAGATCTCACTGCCGGACATGAAACCGGCTCGACGGCTTCACTCCCTCTCGGATCTTTCAGGGGTGCACCCTTTCAGCTGGATGGCGGATAGCCGGCACATCATCTTCGGCGCATACCAGGCTCGCATTCCAGGCTTCCATCTCTGGATGGCGGATACCGCGACCGATCGGCTCTGGCCGATCACGGCCACGCCGGGCAACGAGTACTATCCGGCCGTTTCACCCGACGGGAAGCGAATCATTTTCAACACGGAGGACTCGGATTTCGATCTCGTCGAGATCCAGCTCGATGGTTCTCCGATGCGTAGCGTTCTGGCAACGTCACGCCGCGAACGATTTCCGGTCTGGTCGCCTGATGGAGCGCAGCATGCGTTCGTCACGAATCGAAGCGGGATGGAAGAGATCTGGCTCCGCAGCGCCAGCGGTGCCTGGGAGCGACCGGTCGCGACCGCGAAAGACTTTCCGGATCAATCCACAGTATTTCTCATTGCCAGCCCCGCCTTTTCTCCAGATGGCCAGCGGATCGCCTACCAACGAAACCAAGGAAACACCAGAATCTGGATCTCGAACATTGCTGGCGGTCCTCCCGTGCCTCTGAATCGGAGGTCGGATGTCTTCGAGGATCATCCGACGTGGTCGCCGGACGGAAACTGGATCGCCTTCACCAGTCAGGCCGATCAGAAGAGCAGGCGATACGTTCTGCGGAAAGTCCGCCTCGGCGTGGACGAACCACCGGTCCTGCTGCAAGAAGGGATTCTCGCGATTGGCGGCACGAAGTGGTCGCCGACCGGTGAGTGGATTACCTGTGAGACGGTCGACGGGGTTCTTCTGGTGTCACCCGAGGGCGGCCAGAGCCGTGTGATCAGTGAAGAATCGTGGTTCGCTCATGAATGGTCGAAAGATGGCAAGACCATCTATGCTGTCCGGTCGGACGAGGCACTTCATCTCATTCTCGCGAAGGTCGACGTGGCCACGGGGGAAGAGACGGTTCTGGCCGACCTCGGTCCGTCACCGCCGGCAGACAATCCACTGCTCGGACTGAGTCTCGCCGCCGACGGCAAGAGCCTGCTCACTTCCGTGCCGCGCCTCCGCGGCGATCTGTGGCTGTTCGAAGGCTTCGAAACTCCGAAACCTTTCGCCAGCTGGTTTTCGAAAAAGTGACGCGGTTTTCCACGCAGTCCCTTGACTTTCTCGAGGCTCTGGCCTAAGGTTATTCTTACCAATCCAAACAATTTGCAGCCGGAGCACTGACATGCGAAAGAACTTGTGTCTCTTCATTGTCGTCACTGTCATCTGCGCGCTCGGCGCATCCGATCTGTACGCATGCGGGGACAAATATCTCAGTATCGGTCGAGGAAGCCGGTTTCAGCGAGGGTATGTCTCGCTGCATCCTGTCTCGATTGCGGTGCTCAGGTCGAATGTGACGGGGCGAAAGGACTTTCTTTCACGCCTCAAAGTCGCCGGACACCACCTGGACGTGGCGGATGATTCTGCCAAACTGGAAGCGATGCTGAAGAAGGGCAAATACGAGCTCGTTCTCGCGGACTATGAAGACGCGGCGCGCGTTTATAAAGCTCTCGACTCGCTGCCATCCAAGCCCTTGTTCCTCCCGGTTGTCGACGCCACATCGAGCCTGAGCCAGATTGCGAAGAAGGAACACGGCTGCATGCTCAACGCAGGGTCGACGAAAAAACAGAAGAGTTTTCTGGCGGTCCTGGACGAGGCGGTCGACGCGAAGTTGAAGACCAGGCCCCATGTCTGCGACATCGCTGGAAAGTGAGTCTCGTCTGAACTCTCCAAAAGCATTCTTCGCTTCAATGCTGTTTCTGGGAGCGGCCACTGGATTCGCGCAGGCCTGGACTCCACCCGCGGGCCAGGGTACGACCTGGCTCTCCGCGCAGACGCTTCATACTGACGCGCATCTGTCGTTCAGAGGCGCGAGAAATCCCAACGTCGACGTGCGAGCGAACACCGCCACGTTGGGAGTCGACTACGGGTTGACTGACCGGCTTGCGCTGAGCTTGAGCGCCCCATACGTAAGTTCTCGTCTCAAAGCAGGCACACCGCACGTCGGCTCGAGTATCGATGACTACCAGACGCACGGAACTCTTTCTGACCTGCGAGTCGAGCTACGATACAAAGTTCTCGATTCAGCGGTCGTATTCACTCCGACAGTCGCTGCCATCAGGCCGCTGCGCAACTACCCAACGCTCGGCCATTCAGCGGCAGGCCGGGGACTCAATGAGTACTCCGCTGGCTTCGAGATTGGCCACAACGCGGTCACGATCAGTCCCTCCCTGTTCTTCAGCGGGGGGTACACCTACAGTTACGTCGAGCGGATCTCCGATGATGTGACCGTCGATCGCAGCAATGCCAATCTCCAGGTCGCCTACTTTGTGACCCCCCGGCTTTCCCTTCGCACCACGGCCATGTGGCAGGAAACTCACGGTGGACTCGATTTCCCACTTTCCCCGCAACACGCAGCGGAGCACAGCCAGGACCATGACGCGCTCGAGGGAGCGAACTTCTGGCGTGGCGCGGGCGCGATCGGCTTCGCCCTGACTCCGACCGTCGAACTGTTCGGATCATGGTCGACGCTCATCAAAGGCGTGAATACCCACGCGTTTAGTTCCTGGGGCGCCGGAATTGCCTGGACCTTCGACCAGTCGAGGTTCCGCCGGCGTAGGCCCGCTTCCGTCGCATCGCTTCCGGATCTCGAACCTCAATCATCCAGGTAACCGTCGACCCTCATTCCCCTGCTTCAGCGAGCCGGGCGATGAAAAGGTCGGAGAGGAACATCCGACGGGTCGCTTTGACGGGGAGGAGGCTTCAGTTCCTGCCAGATACCGTAAGGCTATTGAAGCTGATGGCCTGGCGACGAAAAACTAACGCTTACAGAATGCGAGGTGGTTTGATCCGCATACGCTGCTGAAGCTCTCCTGAAAGCGGACTGGACCCCGAAGGTGGACCGTTCCGACATGCCTGCAAAGACCAGGATCATCACGCGCATCTCATCCTGAAGATCACGGAGTGGGTATCGAGTGTCTGTCCTGCATTCGCAAAGGTCGTCAAGGTCCGACGCGGCGGCTCTCTGGATCTCAAACACGCGGCATCCGCCAGTCATCCTGCATAATATTGAAACTGGTCCGCACATCCTTGCAGCTCACATCAGGTACGCGCCTTGGTCCCTACGAAATCGTCGCCCCCATCGGGGCGGGCGGGATGGGTGAAGTCTATCGTGCCAGGGACACCCGACTCGAGCGCCAGGTTGCAATCAAAGTTCTTCCCGAAGCTATGGCGTCGAGTCCCGACTTCCGTCAACGTTTCGAGAGAGAAGCGCGGACGATCTCATCGTTGAATCACCCTCATATCTGCACCCTTTACGATGTCGGGCAAGCAGCGATCGAGGGCTCGCCGTCGACATCGGAACGCTCGTATCTGGTGATGGAGTATCTTGAAGGAGAGACACTGGCCGACCGTCTCGACCGCGGTCCGCTGCCGCTGAAAGAGGTCCTCAAAATCGGCGCCCAACTTGCTGACGCTCTCGCACGCGCGCATCGCGCGGGCATCACGCACCGCGATCTCAAACCAGGAAACATCATGCTGACCAGGTCAGGCGCGAAGCTCCTCGACTTCGGTCTGGCTAAGATTGCCGCACCGAACATCTCTACGGAAGCCCTTACCGAAAAGCAAAAGCCCCTGACGGCTGAAGGAACGATCCTCGGCACCTTCCAGTACATGGCGCCCGAGCAACTGGAGGGACTTGAAGCAGACGGGCGCACCGACATCTTCGCACTCGGTGTCGTGCTGTACGAGATGACGACAGGTCGACGCGCCTTCGAGGGAAAGACGAGAACCTCGCTGATCGCATCGATCGTTGCTAGCGAGCCGATACCAATCAATGAGCTCCAGCCACTCGCTCCGCAGCGACTCCAGCAGATCATCGCGAAGTGTCTCGAGAAAGATCCCGACAGGCGATGGCAGTCGTCGTATGACATCGCGGAGATCTTGAGCTGGATTGGAAGCGAGGCCGACTCTTCTCCCGATCAACGGGGAAAGTCCTGGACCGTTGCGTTCGCAGGCCTCGGCCTCCTGGCCGCACTTGCGCTCGGCGCGCTGGTGCGTTCATGGCTTCGCCCGACGGAAAACCTTCCGGCCGTCGTGGCCTCGATTCGGCTGCAAGGAGGAGTGGAGATCCTGCGGCCCGAGGGGAACGGCGCGGCTGTTGTGATCTCTCCCGACGGGAAATTCATCGTATTCACGGGTAAAAATCCCGCCGGCAAGGGTCAGCTTCTCTGGCTCCGTTCGACTGGGAGCCGCGAAGCGCGCCAGATCCAGGGAACGGATGCCGCGACGTATCCCTTCTGGTCTCATGACAGCAGATGGATCGCATTCTTTGCGAATGGAAAACTGAGGAAAGTCGCACTCGATGGCAGCCCGCCCCTGA
Organism: Thermoanaerobaculia bacterium; assembly: GCA_035576005.1. Classification (GTDB taxonomy): domain Bacteria; phylum Acidobacteriota; class Thermoanaerobaculia; order Gp7-AA8; family Gp7-AA8; genus DATLXH01. The sequence continues at coordinate 6,432 of DATLXH010000143.1, forward strand.
CGGTCTGCGAGGTTGCCTCGAGTCCACTCAGCGGCGATTGGGGCTCCGATGACACGATCCTCTTCTCTCCGGCTTCCGGAGCTCCGATCCACCGGGTAAGCGCTTATGGAGGCAAATCGGTAGCGATCACCACACTCGACGTAACCGCGGGAGAGACGACGCATCGCTGGGCGAGGTTCTTGCCGGACAACAAAGGCTTCCTGTACCTGGCCGGCTCACATGATGCTCCGGTGAACAGCGAGATCAACGCGATCTACGCAACACGGCTCGGCTCTCCGGATCGCAAGCTGATCCTTCGCACTCGATTTAATTTCGAGTACTCGGCCGGGCATCTTCTGTTCGTACGCGGCACTGCGCTCTTTACCCAGCGGTTCGATCCTTCAAGACTCGAGCTCCAGGGGGAACCACGTCAGCTTGTGAAGGAGATCGATGTGAGATCGGCTGCTTTCTTTGCCTCGCACAGCATGTCGGATCAGCGGGCACTCGTCTACGTGGCCGGAGCAAAGGAGCGACAGCAGGAGTTGGTGTCACTCGATGCCACGGGGAGAGAGCTCGCCAAAGTCCTGGAGCCGGGAAACTACGCGATGTGGGCGATCTCCCCAGACGGTCGAACAGTAGCTCTGTCGATCGACGATTCGTCAGTCGGCCTGGACATCTGGCTCCAGGATCTTGCTCGTGGCGGGCGTACGCGTCTGACGCTGGGCGGAACCGGGGGCGAGCCCATCTGGTCTCCGGACGGCACCCGGATCGCGTGGGAATCACCAGGGTATAAGGTGAATGTAAAGCGAATCGAGGGCGACCCAACGGTGGAACTGCTCTGGAAATCTCCCACATGGGCCGGTCCGACCGCATGGTCTCCCGACGGCCGTCATATCGCCGTGTGGAGCTTCGATCCGAAAAAGACAGGTTGTGTACGATGCGTCGACTCTCGCGCTCGATGGCGATCGAAAACTGCTGCCCATCGTGAATTCGACCGCCGAAGAGGTGCCCGGTGTTTTCTCGCCGGATGGCAAGTGGCTCACGTATGTATCGAACGAGTCAGGCCGGCATGAGCTTTATGCCATCTCCTTTCCCGATCTTCAACACCGTCAACAGATCTCGGTTGGAGGAGGGACCAATGCCATCTGGATAGCCCAGAACGAGATCTGGTACATGCAAGAGGACGCAACATGGGCTTCCGTCGATGTGCGGGAGCGTAATGGAACGCTCGAGGTGTCGCCGCACAAAGAACTGTTCCGGGATGCGCAGATCACGAAGATGGAGAGGCCGACTCGCGGCGACGGAATCTTCGCCATGCGTATGGTCGGCGCGCCCGAACCGGTCGACACGATCTTTGTGAGCGACTGGCAGGCGTTGCGCGACGCGCCGTAGCGGAGCGGATTAAAACAAAAGCGTTCGTGAGGCGGTAACGAAACTCCCGTGTAGCGCAGGCGTCCCCGCCCGCCTTTGCAGGTTGGAAGAGCAGCCGGTGGATGCCACACAAGGCAGGCGTGACGCCTGCGCGACACGAGGACCGAACTCCTCTACTTCAGCGACGTGGCGATGAAAAGGTCGGAGAGGAACCTCCGAAAGCCGTATGCGTAGGTCTGTCCGTCCGGAGTGATGTGCACGGGCATCACGTCGAGAATCCCGGCCGGATCGCTGGGGCGAATGGCCACCCACTCGCTCCTCTCGCCGCTTGTGACGTCGACTCGCATGATGCGCACCGCGCTGTGGGAACGCTCCAGCACGAACACGGCCCGGTTATCCTCGGTCCATTCAATGGGGATGTCCCCTGGCCTGGAGCCTGGCAACGGGCGGCTCTCCTCTCCCGCCAGCGACAGCAGCAGGACCTTCTGGTCGACGCCGGCCACAATCGTTGTCCCATCGTGAGACAGCGCGAAGGAACCGCTCAGCGCTGCAGTGGTGAGAGGTTTCACCTTCCCATCGCCGTCGATCACCAGCTCGAAGAGTTGCTTTGGCGAATCGGCGAAGTTCCCCAGAATCAGAAGACGACCCTCGTCGGGATAGAACTGAAGGGAGGTAATCTCGGCCAGATCACAGGAAACGAAGCGACTGTCACCCGCGCCAACGGGAACAAGCTGCAGCTGCTGCGGATTGCCGGTCACGATGGCCAGCCACTGTCCGTCACGCGAGATCGGATTCCCTCGCGCCCTTCCCTCGGCCAGCCTGATGGCCGGGGCGCCATCGGTGTAACGAAGGAATACCGTATTCACTCCCTGAACGGCGGAAGCCTGCTCTTCGAAAACAATGAAGCTGCCGTCGTGACTGAGTCCCGAAAGGCGTGACCAGTCGAACCAGGTGAGGTTCCGTTCCTGCGTTTCGCCGAGCCGTCCCACCACTGCCTCGCGGCGTGCCGCTTCCGTGGCCAGCAGCACCCGGCCGTCGGGGGCGATGTCGTGCAGCGTTAGCCGTCCCGGAGCTGGCAGGACAGCACGCAGTTTGCCCGTGAGATCGAGGCTCATCAGGTCGCGGCCTCGCGCGGTCAGTTCTCCTGCGAACCAGACCTCCTGTCCGTCCGGTGTCCAGGAAAGACCGGAGCTGCTGAAGAAATAATCGCCCCGAACGCGCTCCTTCCCCTCGCGGTCGATCACTACGACGAGACCCGCGTCATCGCCCCAGACCGGATGAAGCATGAAGGCAATGAGCTGTTCATCTGGAGCGAACCGGGCCCGACTGATCCACTGGGCGGTCTTGTAAATGACATGCCCGATCGGAGACTCGATGCGATACCACCCGTCGACGCGACGGACGATTAGAAAGTTCTTTCCGTCGGCCGTCCACTGAGCCTCCTGGATATCTTCACAGACGCGACGCGGGGCCCCTCCCCCGAGGGGAACGCGCGCCAGCGTGCCCGTCGTGGCGAAGCCGACGCCGATGTAGCGGCGTCCGAGCGAGATGGCCATCTCGCCGGACGTCGACACCGACAACACGTCAGCTGAGGGCAGGCCGAGTGGACGCGATTCGGGACCTGTCTGAAACGAAGAGAAGATCTCGAGCTCATGGTCTTCCCAGGCGGCACCGTAGACCACCGAGCCGTCCGGCGCAAAGCGCGCGCTCATGATGAATCCTCGACGGAAGCTTATGCGCCGGTAGGAAGGGAGATTGTGCTCCTGCGCCTGCGCCACCGATTCGACAGCGCGGCGTTCGCTGCTGCCTCTGAGGGTCTCGAGCGCGAAGCCGAAGTCCTTTGCTCCCTGAAATCGGTCGTCGGGGTTCTTTTCGAGGGCGTGATGAATGATGAGCCCTACGCTCGAATGCAGGCTGGCACGCTCGGGAGGGTCGTCGTGCAGAATCGCGTTCATGGTCTCGATCGAGGAGTCGCGGCGGAACGGCTGCTCGCCGCTGATCATTTCGTAGAGGATGACCCCGAGCGAGAAGATGTCAGATCGATGATCGACCGGATGGGCACGCACCTGTTCGGGAGACATGTAGCCTGCTGTCCCCATGACCATCCCAGGGCTGGTGAGGCCGCGCTGTTGCGTGTCGGAGTCGTCGAGACCGGACTCCATATCGCGCAGCTTTGCCAGACCGAAGTCCAGAATCTTGATGCGCCCGTCGCGCAGCACGAAGATGTTCTCCGGCTTGAGGTCGCGATGGACGATGCCTTTGGCGTGTGCAGCGGCAAGTCCTCTTGCCAGCTGCACTCCATACTCAATCACTTTTTTGAGAGGCATGATCGCGTTCAACTGATCGCGTAGCGTCATGCCCTCGAGCAGTTCCGTCACAATGAACGGAGTTCCTTCGTGCGTGCCCGCTTCGAAGACGATGGTGATGTTGGGATGATTGAGTCGCCCGGAGGCCAGCGCTTCCTGTTCGAAGCGAAGGATCCGGTCGGGACTGCCGGCCAGTTCACGCGGAAGAACTTTCAGGGCGACGTCGCGGCGGATCTGCAAGTCGTGCGCGCGGTATACCTCGCCCATCCCTCCCGCACCGATCTGCGCGACGATCTCATAGTGTCCAATACGGGAACCGGTCAAGAGCATGCGGGATTGTCGCACGTCGCCGGGCGGGGCGTGCGGGCGACTATGAGGGGCAGTGTCCGCATCGGGGGCCGCCAGGTACCGACTGACGATGGAGAGTGAGCGTGAGCGTGAGCGTGAGCGTGAGCGTGAGGCGCGCGAGAACGGCGATGTAGGACAGACACTCCTGTCTGTCACGAATGGGCGATGTAGGACAGACACTCCTGTCTGTCATGAATGATAGAAACAGTTGTGTCGCGTGACAGACAAGAGTGTCTGTCCTACATTTTGGAACAGTCGTCCGTACTTTTCGACCACCTTCCGTAGGAATGAATTCGACAATCAGAACAACAAGACGCTGGGCAGTTCGTCAGCAAGGCGCCATCGAATCCTGCGCTGCGAAATCGAAGTAATGCAACACATTCAGTAATGAAAAGGGCCGGAGAAATCCGGCCCTTTTTCGTTTTCGGCGTGTATAGCACTCGATCCGAGAAGTTTCGGGACGCGGTTCATCGGGAACCGGATCTGGTGAAAACCTCACAATTTTCTCAAGAGCAGCCTTGGCAACGACACTTACAATCGATGGCAGGATCAGCGCTGAACTGGTAATACGCTGCTCGCTCGCCGCCCGCTAAGCCTGAAGCTCCGATGCAGTTGAACGTCAAAAGTAACGTGACCTGGATCAACACTATGAATCGAAACGCCATGAGTCGCCCAATCGTTGCCCTCTTACTTTTCCTCACATCACCGTTTGCCTCACCCCTTATCGCGGGACCAAACTCGTGGACTTCGAGTGGCCCTCAGGGCGGGAGCACCGCTGCAATCGCCATCGATCCACAGTCGCCATCCACCCTCTATGCAGGCTCGCCGTATGGCGTGCTCAAGTCGACTGATGGCGCCGTCACCTGGGCCTTTTCTTTTTTCCGGCGACCTGGGCGGATCTGGTCGATTGCAGTGAATCCGCTGTCGCCGAACGAGGTGGCGGCCGCAGGCGACTCGATTCTCATCACCTCCCGCGATTACGGTCAGTCATGGATGACCATTGACCTGACTCAAGGGGCCGATGTTGTCGCGTTCGGTGCTGACGGAACGCTTTACGCCTCGTACAGATCTCCACTGCAGAAGAGCCGGGACCTCGGAGCGAGCTGGAGCCCTGCCAGCGGAGGCCTTCCTGCGATCGCCACGGTTCGCGAGCTCGCAGGTGACCCCTCGTCAGCAGGAACTCTTTTCGCGACTGCAGGGGGCAAAATCTTCAAGTCTCTCAACGGTGGCAATCAATGGACGACCACGGCGCCGGCCGGAGTCGGGGATCCGGTAGCACTCGCAATTCTCCCGTCGGGAGCACTTCTGGCAGGTGGCTTAAAAGGCATCTCGAAAAGCACGAATGGCGGAAGCTCCTGGATCAACCTCAACAACGGGCTGCCCACGAGACTTACCCGTGACGGCTCCGATTTCGTGACCGACATCGCGATCGATTCTGAGGACCCGCAGCTGCTGTATGCATCACTCCTGTACAGCGGTATCTATAGCTCGATGGACGGGGGATCAAGCTGGCAGGCCTCAGGGGAGCCGACCTCCTCGTCAACCCCGGCAGCGGTCGTCGCGCGAGCGGGGCTGGCGTATGCCGCCTCCCAGAGTCGTGGAATTCTCCGCACTCAAGACCGCGGAGCCACGTGGCTGCTCTCAAACCGCGGGTATTCGACTCAGGAAGTGCGGTTCGTGAAGCCGATGCCTGACGATCTGATGATGTTGTTCGCTGGCACGTTTGACAACGGTCTTTTCGTCACGGCCGATCGCGGTCAAACGTGGCGCGCCGTCCTCGGTCTGCCTGTCACGGTCATGATGTCGATGGCTGTGGCGCCGAGCGATCCTTCCACCATTTACCTCGGCACCGGTGGAGCAGGCCTCTGGAAGAGCAGCGACCGAGGCACAACGTGGTCTCAGGCCGCGACGGCGATTGGTCCTTCCGGAACGATCACCTTCATTGATGTCGATCCCGTCAATTCTTCGATTGTCTACGCAGCGCTTCGCGGCGCCGGGGTTTACAAGTCGATCGATGGCGGGCGCAGCTGGGCGAACATTGGAGGCAGTCTCAGAGACGTTGATTTTGTGGATCAGCTTTCGATCGACCCGAACGATCCGATGACTCTATACGTTCCGTTAGCAGCAGGGACGGTCGTGAGCCGGGATGGAGGAATGACCTGGACAACAATCAACGGAATTGGAGCCTCGCGGATCATCGCATCGGGCTCTCCAGGGTTGGTCATCGCCAGTCATTCCAGGGCCATCTTCAAAAGTACTGACGGTGGGGTCAGCTGGACCCGGATCATGAATGGACTTCCTGTACTGCGCCCGGCCGATGCCATTCAGTACGTGCGACGCGACCTCCTTTCCGGTGCTCTCTACGCGTACGTCCAGAAGATCGACGTCGCGCCGAACGCTTTCGTACTGTACCGAAGTGTCGACGATGGCAGCTCATGGAGCGAGGTCCCGGGACCGCCAATTCCGCTCACCATCTATTCGGTAGCAGTGCAGGGATCGACTCTATACGTCGGCAGCCATCTCGGGATCTACGAGCGCACCTTTGTTACGTCAGCATCTGTGCCACGTCGTCGCAGCGTGCGACGTTAGACAATTTTCGGGTCAACACGGGTTTAGTCACGAACCTCCGTCCAAGCTCGGGACGACACGTGCTTCGCGGGCCCACCCCATCCGTGGCACCCATCTCGGAGGCAGGCACTCGGTCCGTTCCGGCCCGGGGGCCCTTGCAGGATGAGCCAGCCGTCCCGTATAGGTTATGCTGATTTCGAGGTGCTTCATGTCCAGCACATTCAGCAAGACGATCTCCTTCTCACTGGTAACCCTGCTCGTCTTCGCGACGATTGGTACAGGTCCCGGCTTTGCGGCAGATCTTCATTCACGACTCGATGACACAGCGATCGCAGAAGACGTAGCGCTCAACCCGTTCCGATCCTCTGTGAGTCCACGCTTCGAGAGGGTCGAATCGAGAAATCCGTTCGAAGCTGCGGCGCTGTCGTGGACAACGGGCATGAGTGACGTGACGGTGCGCATGCGTGCCTCGGTCGACGGCGTCGCATGGACCGAGTGGAAAGTTGCGAACATCGATAGTGACCTCACAGACGTGACCGAGGGAAGATTCTTCACGTCGATCGTGCACTTTGGCGGAGCGCTTCGTCATGTCGAATACGAGCTCTCCAGTACAGCGGCTGGAGTCCCGATCAACGCCCTGAGCCTGACGACGTTTGCTCCCCCACCGAGTCGTTCAACCGCGCGACTCAGGTCGAACAGCCTGCGCCTCGGCGAGGTGGAGGTACGGTCTCGCATCGACTGGAATTGTCCGGATGGGAGCTCGTCGAGGTGGACGCCGACCTATACGAAAGTCACGCATGAAGTCGTGCATCACACCGCGGGCGCCAACAACGTCCCTGACTGGGAGGCGGAGGTCCGTAACATCTGGTACTTTCATACCGTGACGCGAGCGTGGGGCGATGTGGGCTACAACTACCTCATCGATCCGAACGGGGTGATCTACGAAGGGAGGGCTGGCGGAGACGGAGCCCTCGGCGCGCACTTTTCGTGTAGAAACACGAACACGACGGGAGTGTCACTACTGGGGACGTTCACCGGCGTTCCGCCGACGGCCGCTGCGCTGGAGAGCCTCAAAAGGCTTTTGAGAGAGCTCTCCGCAAGGTACGGAGTCGTGCCCGGGACGATCGTCCGACACACACCGACAGGACTCGACCTTCCGACGATCCTTACCCACCGCGACGGAAATCCCTCACCTGCTGTCTGCACCACAACCACGTGTCCGGGCGACGCGCTTTACGCTCTCATGCCCTCGATCCGTGAGAGCGCTGCAGCATGCGTGTCCCCGTCGATCGCGGTTCAGCCATCTTCTCAGAGCATTGTTCCGGGAAGCTCCGCCTCTCTACAGATCGCTGCAGCGGGAACGTCCCCGATGACTTTTCAATGGTATGTCGGAAGTCGGGGCCACACGGGCGAGCCGGTGACAGGGGCCAATGTGGCGTCCATGTCGGTCTCACCCGCAGCGACTACGACTTACTGGGTACGCATCACCAATGCATGCGGAACAGTCGACAGCCTCGAGAGTCAGGTGAGTGTAGGTCGCGGGAACCGCCGGCGTACGGTTCGGTAGTGTTTCATTCAGAAGGCTTTTTCCACATCACCGGCTCGTTTTCGTTCATTCCCGGCTAGCGGTAGCGTTCCCGTCAGTTTCGTCTGACTGAAACCGTGGTCGTCTGTCTGACCGCATTACCGAGATCGTCCATCCCTTCGGCGCGGATGTCAGCTTCGACAGTGCTGCTGAACACGGCATCAATGGCCTCGTCACGAGGATTGAAGCTGTATCGAACCGTGGACGAAGCTGGAATCAGCGGTGAGTAATTGCGCTCGCGAAGGTATGCCACGTCGTACTTCCGCGTGAAGACCGGAATGCCGAGTGCTTTGAGCTCGAGGATGATCGAGCTCAGGGTGACGGAACGACCACCCATCTCAGTGAGTGCCAGCTCGAATGGAAAGTCGTAGGTTCTGGAGGTCCCGGGGACTTTCTGCGCGAGGATCGGGCTCGGCGTCACCACCACTCGGAGCGATCCGCGGCCGGGATCGGTAGGAGTATCGCTCCCACCCGAGCAACCCGCAAGCGTCAACGCGAGCGCAGAAAGAACGAGAAATCGCAGCCCGGCGCTTTTCATTCTGTCTCGAACGACGGAGCCTGGTTTCCCATTCCAGTCGGGGGACTTCTCGGGTGCCGGGAAGGGTGCCAAGAATCGTCGAGCCGCGGCCCGTGAATGGAGCGGAATCGCAACAGGCGGCCGTCCGTTGTCCTCGGACGCAGGTAATATGGACGCACGTTCAGACTCGGGACTTCGTCCGTCCAGTTCAGGTTCGTTTTTTCTCGCCGTCGATCGCGGTTCTTGTAAACGCCAATGCCAGCAGCCGAGTCCAACGTAAAGCGAGGACGACGTATGAGACCGCAACATCGAGTTTGGTTGCTAATCGCGGTACCGCTCCTGTCGCTTGGGGCAGGGCCTAAAGAGACGTGTCCGCTGGGCGGCTCGTCAATGGCATCGCCGGACGAGCGGCGGGCCGGTATCTATCGAGCGGCTTCGGCCAACGCGGAGCTCGTGGCAAATGCGACCGCTTCCCGACGGCGAGGCGCGGCGGCTCCAGTCGGCCCGCTCGCGCCACAGATCCCGCAGGTCAACTTCATCGACACGCACATCTTTGCGAAGATGTCGCGGGATCGCGTCATTCCGACGTCGCTTGCCTCGGATGAACAGTTCCTTCGCCGCGTCACTCTCGATCTTACCGGCGTGATCCCCGACAGCGCGACGGTTACCGCGTTCGTCGCGGACAAGGCAGTCAATAAGCGCACAAAGAAGATCGATGAGCTACTCGCATCCGACGCCTTCGGTGACCGCTGGACCATGTGGCTCGGCGATCTCGTGCAGAACGTCAGCGCTGCCACGAACGTGCGTCTCTACTACCAGGGACGCAACGCGTACTACATGTTTCTAAAAGATGCCATCCGCAATGGGAAACCATACGATCAGATCGTCCGCGAGCTGATCGCGGGAAAAGGCGATAGCTGGGCTACCGGCGCTCCGAACTACGCTGCCCGCCAGCTCCAGAACAACGGACCTGTGCAGGACACCTACGACAATCTGGCTGCGCACTCCGGCGAGAAGTTCCTGGCCATGCCTATCAACTGCCTTTCCTGCCATGACGGCTTCCGGCATCTGGAGCAGGTCAATAGTGGCCTGGCATCGAGGAAACGGAGGGAGTTCTGGGCGATGGCCGCGTTTTTCGCAAAAACGCAGATTCGCATTATCCGCAACGTGGATCCGAACAATCCCAACATCCGGAAATACGACGTCGTTGATAACCCGACCGGAAACTATCGTCTCAACACCACTGCCGGGAACAAGTCCCCACGGGCGCCGATGGCCGGGCAGTCCGACGTCGTGAGCGCTGCCTACATGTTCAACGGGGAAGCTCCCAGAGCAGGGGAGCTTTCTCGCGATGCCTACGGACGGATCCTCACCGCCGATCGTCAGTTCGCACGCGCGAGCGTGAACTATCTATGGAAAGAGATGTTCGGACTGGGGATCGTCGAGCCGCTCAATGCGTTCGACCTCGCACGACTCGTTCCGAGCACCTTACCGGCTGGATCGACGGTTCAGCCGACGCACCCGGAACTGCTCGAAGAGCTGGCGACGTCATTTATTTCCGAGGGGTACAACCTCAAATCCATTCTCAGGACGATGGCGAACTCGAGCAGCTATCAGCTTTCGGCTCAGTACACCTCGGGAACGTGGAATGAGGCCTGGGTGCCCTACTTCGCCCGGCGCTATCCGAAGCGACTGCAGGCCGAAGCGGTGCTTGATAGCGTCGTAAAAGCGACAGGAGTCGGGATCACCATGCCCGTTCTGGGTCTCGGCAACGTGACAAAGGCGATGGCGCTGCCCGATTCAGTCGAGCCCATTCGAAGGGCGGAAGGTTCCTTTCTCAATCAGTTCGGTCGCGGCGATCGCGACGACATCATGCGCACCTCCGACAGCTCGATCTCGCAGGCGCTGTCGGTGATGAATGACTCCCTGGTCACGACGAGGGTACGTCAGACCACGCCTGGCTCCACCATGGCGAAGGTCCTCGCCTCCACGCAGGACCCCGGCTCGATCACTGACCAGCTCTATCTGGCGACCCTGTCGCGCAGTCCAACTGCAGCCGAGCGTCAGCAGGGTATCGACTTCCTTCGGAGCGGCAACCTGACTCAGCGCTCCGAGGATTTGCAGTGGGTTCTTCTGAACTCTCTCGAGTTCCTGTTTTACTGAGGGGAAATCATGGCGAAGAAACAGCCTTTGAGAAAAGTCGATTGTCTGACGTGCGAACAGGGTGGCGGCTTTCCCGTTAGAGGGGACGGCTTCTCTCGCCGGAACTTTCTCCGGTTCGCAGGCACAGGACTCGTTGCCTCGTACTTTGCCGACGTATTGAGTCCGAACCTGCTCTTCGGTGCAACCTCTGCGGCCGGGGTCGTCCCCTCTCTCCATAACACAGCGAAGAATTGCATTTTCATCTTCCTTTCAGGCGCTCCCAGTCACGCTGACCTGTGGGACCTCAAAGAGGGACCGTGGACACCGTCGGATTTCGCCCCCTCCAGCTATGCAGGCGGATCAATCCGCTTTCCGCAGGGACTCATGCCGAAGACCGCGGCGCACATCGACAAGATCTCCTTCATTCGCAGCGGTCTGGCTTGGGCGGCGGTTCATCCGCTCGCACAGCAATGGACTCAGATATCACGCAGTCCCACCGGTGCGACCGGCGCGATCGCGCCGCACATTGGCGCCGTGGTGGCCATCGAATCGCAGCTCAAGCGAGGGCCCACCGATGTGCTTCCAGCCTTCATTGCGCTCAATTCGGGAGGAATCCCGACCTCGGGATACCTTCCCGCGAAGTACGCGCCGTTCGGCGTCAACACGGCGGCGACCGGCCTCTCATTTCTTGGCCATCCAGAAGGAACGAGTCGTTTCTCGAGCCGCTGGAACCAGCTTCACAACGTCGATACCAATCGTACGAGCGGCGCATTGGGAAAGAACTCGAAGGACATGAACGACCTTTATGATCAGGCTAAAGGATTGATGGATGACCCGGGCGTCGACGCGCTCTTCAGCTTCAATGATGCAGAGCGGATGCGTTACGGAAGCACTACATTCGGTGACGGGCTCCTCGTCGCGAAGCAGCTCGTGGGGGGAAAAAAAGGCGCTCGATTCGTGCAGGTCACACTGGGCGGGTGGGATCATCACTCCGATATTTACGACAAAGCCGATCGGACCTCCATCTATGGCAAGTGTGCGGAGTTCGATCCCGCTTACGCGGCGCTCCTCGCTGACCTGTCAACCACGGCTGGCTCGACTCCAGGAAAGACTCTTCTCGATGAGACTCTCGTAGTCGTACTCGGCGAGTTCGGCCGCACCGTCGGCCCCCTCTCAGGACAGGCCGGCCGCGATCACTTCCTCCGTTTCTCCGCGATGATGGCGGGTGGCGGCGTCAAGGGATCGCGCGTCATCGGCAAGACCGATAGCCTCGGCGACAAGATCGTGGAGCACGGCTGGAGCGAGAACCGTGACATCCGACCCGAGGACATCACGTGCACCATCTACTCCGCCTTGGGGGTCGACTACACCATCATGCGAACCGACGACCCGTTAGGCCGGGGCTTCGAGTATGTGCCCTACGCGAAGGACGGCGGCTACAAACCGATTGAAGAACTCTTCTGATTTCCCACCCGGATAACCCGCATTTCTCACAACTTCTCCATTCCCGAGTGAGAAAACAGCGTGGAACGCTGGTGAAGATGAAGCGTCCTCCTCGGTACCGCAGAGCGCCGCTTGTGACCGGACATTCCAATGTCCGGCGGTTTCGCTCGCGCCTCCGGCGCGCCGGACATTGGAATGTCCGGCCACAAGTAGCAAAGCCAATGTCAGCGACGTCATCAGAAGGGGGAGAAGAGCGGGGCCGCTGATGACGAGGTGATGACACGCGGCGGGACTCGCGCCCCGAGGGGCGAATCCCTCTCCCCGGCGGGGAGAGGGTGGTCGCGTGAGCGACCGGGAGAGGGGCCGCGAGAGATACGAAGACCTCGCGCTTTTCGACGGACTGGCGAGACTTTCACGCCTGCCCGCGCTCCTTGTTTCATCGATCACCGTCTGACAGCACGACGACATCGAGGGCTCAGGTGTCAGCGATCAGTTGCTCATAGCGGCGAACCAGATCGAAGAACGGCTCCCCCGGCGACACACACTTCCGTCCGTTCAACGCGCGAACGGGCGCCAGTTTCGTCAGACTTCCGGTGAAGAAGCTCCCCGCTTCAATCTCAGACGTAGTGGGTGGGCGTTCTTCGATTGCGAGGCCGGCAAGTGGCGCTGTGGCCAGGACCCAGTCGCGAATGATCCCCGGGAGAATCCCAGCGGAGACGGGCGCCGTAACCAGCGTCGCTGCCTGAAGTGCGAAGACGTTCGACCCGGTCCCCTCGAGGATCGCCGAGTCACCCATGGTGAAGAGCGCCTCGTCGGCTCCCTCGGCAACGGCGTCACGCAGGGCCAGCGTGCAGACCGCGTACGAAGTCATCTTGTGTTGAGGCAAAGAGCGGGTCGTCGAAGAGTCGAGAGTCGTTGCGAAGCCTCGTTCGCGCCGCGACATTGTTGCGCACGGAACCTGGAACATCGAGGCGTGCAACAACCATTCACCAGTTCCACCAGCAACTCGAATGACGCGCACTGCGCACTCCCCTTTCACGCCGCGCACGGCATGGAGAGCAGCTTCGCGGAAAGAGGATTCGTCCAAGGTCGGAAAGCCCAGTGCGACAGAGGATCGGGCCATGCGCGAGCAATGCTCGCGCAGTTGGATGACCGTGCCGTCGACAACGAGCATCGTTTCGAACAGACCCATCCCCGAAGCGACCGCGGGCGAGTCGAAGCTCAGCCCGCTCACGAGGTCTTCTCGCCCATGTAACGCAGGAACGCCGACGCCTTGGCGCGGCACTCGTCATCCTCCGCTTCGGCAGAAGAGTCCCACACGATGCCTCCCCCCGCGTGATAGCGCACGTTTGTATCTCCGACGACTGCTGTTCGAATGGCGACGCTGAAAGTCACCCCGCGTCCGCTCACCACCCCGATTGAACCGCAATAGATTCCTCTGGACACCGGCTCGATCTCGCGGATCATTTTGACTGCCGATCGTTTCGGTGCGCCTGTGATGGACGCGGCCGGACAAAGTGCGGCCAGGACCTCATCGATGCTGACTCCACCAAGTCCTTCCGCGCGCACTGTCGACTCGAGGTGGTGGATGTTGGTGAGCGACCGGATCTGTCGATACTGAGGGACCGTGATCCTTCCCGGCTGTGCAATCTTGCCAAAATCGTTGCGGACCACGTCGACGATCATCAGATGTTCCGAGCCATCTTTCTCGCTCGCGAGGAGTGCTGCGATCTCGACAGCGTCGTCCCCCTGTCGTCGTATGGTGCCCTTGATCGGTCGTGATTGAGCGACACCTGTGGTCCGATCAAAATTTAGGAGGAGCTCAGGTGATGCACTGACGATCGACCAGCCACTCCCGCGGATCATCGCGGAGGCAAGCGGAGGATCGGCGCGGGTGAGAGCGCGGTAGAGCTCGGCCGAGTCGCACGAGCCGTCCCACGACCAGGAGCGAGTGAGATTGACCTGGTAGACGTCGCCGTCGGAGATCGCCTCGCGGATCAACGAGACCCCTCGCTGGTGCAGTCCCCGTCCCAGAGAATCTTTCACGATTGCGTGCAGAGTCTTGTCGCGCCGTTTCGCTGAAGATGCCTCGAGCATGGATGCGTAGCGGTCCTCCGCCCCGTCGGGCGCAAAAAGAAACGCCGAACCGCCGGGAGCGATCGCGATACCTGCCCTGTGTCTGGCGAAGAAGCACGGCGGCTCCGCAGGTACGACAGTCCGTGGCTCCACCCCCTCCTCGCACGCGGCCGCCTCGTACGAAATGAATCCGACCCAGCCGCCGGTGAACGGGAGTTGCGTCACACCGTCGTTCGCTACGTCCTGACCAAGCTCACGCAATAGTGACTTCCAGCCGCAGGCCGCACTCCATGGAAGCTCGCGTGTCTCTTCCGGCCAGGGGAGGATAATCTGCCAGCGGCCCTCGTCACTCCATCCCTCGAGCAACGTCGCACCCGCTCGCTCTGAATGGAGCGCCAGATCGATGTCGGGCCGGGCCCTCAGTCTGATGATGCGAGGCGAACGAGGAGACACGGTCGGATGATACGGGCTGAGTCCGCGTGTGAGAAATGCGCAGCTCGCATCAGGCAGAGAGCGTGTCGCCCCCGAAGCGACGGTACACAAACGTCTGCTTCCCAAACTCCACGACCAGAATCGATGGGGATTCGAATCGAAATCGGGACGCATTCTCCTCCCCGGATTCTGGTTGCGCCACGATGAGATTGGATCCTTCCACTCGCCATCCGAGCTCGATCGGCTGACCTTGCTGCGCGATCGCCCAGGTCATCCGGCCATTTTTCTGAAAGTCCACCGTGACGCTCAGAGGACTGGCGTCCGGCTCGACCTGCTGCCATTCGCCTAGAAAGTCGTGATGCCCCTGATCCATCTCACACGCCTCTCTGTCCTTACGTCTTCGGAACATTGATTCTGGTCGTTGGCGGACAGGTCCGTCGTATGCGTTCCCTCGTGCCGCGCATTCGACACAATCGTTCTTATCCACGACCCCTTTTCCGCCGAGTCCACTTTCCCGTCACCGCCGGGCCAATCCGCGGTAACCTCCTCCTGTTAAACGGAGGACAAGGATCATGTCTACTCGAGGTAAAGCTCCAAAACACATCACATGGATCATCTGTCTGGTCCTTTTCATCATCGCGCTCGTCTCACATTTCGGAGTCGTCAATCTAGGAAACGGCCTGGGAGACTGGGCGTGGATCGTCGGGTTCGCGCTTCTACTGATTGCTGTTCAGGTCCGCGATCTCTAGGGGAAACGTCGTTTAACCCCGAGCAGTATCGCGTGACAGATAAGTTGTCTGTCCTACAGCCGCGTGTAGGACGGACACTCTTGTCTGTCACGCGTCACTCCTGCTTCCAGAGCCTTCAACTCGCGCTGAGCTGAGCTACCATCCGGTCGGCCAGCTCGGCGAGCGCGCGGCTGAAACCATCTGCGATCTGTGCGCTGTCGAGACTGCTCAGCTCGATCGTGATCCGCTCGTGCCGAGAGATGGTTTCCTTCCCCGACTGCTGCATTCGCCAGCGTGCGTCGAGGACGGCGACGCGTTCCGGTCCTGCGGCGATTTCCTCGACCACTACGTCGATCGAACGTGTGGGACTCGTAGGCTGCGCCTGTCCGGGAAGCACGATCATGCCGGCAGGCAGCCTCCTCGCCACGTTGAACGCGAGGGTATGCAGCACCATCTTTTCCAGCGATGCCGACCACTGCTGGGAGCGGCGAATGTCGAGCTTGTGATCGGCGAGTCGAACCACGAGCTCGCGCCGGTCAAACCCCGGTGGAAGCTCGAGAGCATCGATGGCAATTGGAACTCCTCGCACAACGGCAGGCGGACCCGCGGGCGCGATCTGTTCAAGTGCATAGAACTCGCTCTTGCTGCGTGAAAAGAGCGAACAGCCGGCCGCCGAGAGCAGGAGCATCGTTGCAAACGCTCGTCGAATCGTCATTTTCCTCTTCCCTTCAACAACGAATCTGGATTTTCTTCCAGGTATAAAGCCAGGGCGCGAACCGCTTCCGCCGCGCGTGTCAGCTCTTTGATTAACTCACCGAAGTCGTAATTCTGACGTTGGGGACCGCCGATCAACTGCTGCGCGCTTTTCGCTGCCCCCTCAGCAGAGTCGGCCGCGCTGCGCAGGCTCTTTGTGAGCGGTCCGATGTTCTCTCGCGTGATCACCGCGACTTTTTCAATCTCCGCGAGCGACGAATTCAGGCGTGTCAGGCTCTTGTCGATCCGCGGGTCATTGACGATCGCGCCCACGCCCTGCGCAGCGTTTCGCATGTCGGCTGCGACTTCGCGCAGAGGCAGATTCGCGATCCTGTCCGCTGCCTGTCGGACCGAAGAGAGAGCCGTGTCGATTCCGCTCCCTGCCGAGCCGACTGGAATGATTGGAGGATTGCTCCCGAGTCCCAGCCTACCCGTGTTCGGTTCAGCGATCGTCTCGAGATTGATTCCGCTTGCTCCGGGTAGAACGAGACTCGAGGCGAGCGTTGCGCGCATCCCCTTCTGGACCAGTTTCGCGAGAACTCCGTCCATCTCCGCGCGGAGCGCCTCGCGCGTCGTGGAGTCGTTGACCGGAATCTCGAGCAGGCGTGGATCGATCTCAATGGTGACTGGAGTCTCGAGACTAGCGCTGGAGCTCACGTAACGGAGCCGCACGTCCCGTACACGACCGACGCGCACTCCCTTCATCTGAACAGCAGAGCCGGCCGTGAGACCTCGAACTGGCTGGGGAAAGTAGGTCACGTAGGTGAGATGCGGCCCGTCAGATGTTGCCATCGCCGCCGGCTCCGACTCATGCAGTTCGAACCGCGTTCCGTTCCGGACCTCGTCTCCCGCCAACACCTCCGGGGTATAAAACGCAACAGGGGCATTGAGCAGCGATCCGAGTGACGCGCCGCCGACCGAGAGACCACCCCCCGAGAGCGAAACCAGCAGCCCTCCGGTGCGCCAGAAACGCGTGCTCTGTCGCACATGTCCCGCGAAGCGATGCACGACGAAGGCGTGGACGGCAGTGAGCCTGCGCTTTTCGTCATACTCGGCTCCAAGGATGCGCCCGACCCGCATCCCCTGAAAGAGGACCGGCGTACCGACTGCGAGCGACCCCAGGCCTTTCGCCTCGAGAATCACTGTCTTTCCCGCCTCTGGTGCCGAGACGACCGGACCGTACTCCTGCCCCTTGAACTCCCGCGTCTCGTCTCCTTCCCCTGGAGCGATTCCGACGTAGGTGCCTGAGAGCAGGCCGCCCAGTCCCCCGCCTTCGATCCCTGGCTCCACTACCCAGAAACGCGTTCCTGCGCGCAGGGCATGATCCATCGAAGCATCCATGGAAATGCGGACGACAACCTGCTGGAGCTTGTCGTCGATCGTGATCTTCTGGACAGTGCCGACTTTCGCACCACGAAATCTCACAGGGCTGTACCGGTCGAGTCCCCGCGCCTCTGCGAAGCGTACGGTAATGTCCCCGCCCCCGAAAAAGCCGTAACGCACGATGAGATAACCGGCAAAGAAAATCGCCAGGGCCGGTACTACCCAGATCCAGGGCGACCACCTGGCGAAGTGCACACGAGCTTCAGGTGCCTCGTGCGTCCTCCGCTCGTCATCATGCTGGTCGTACTCACTCATCCCGCTTCCCCCGCAGTCTTCCACATATGTTTCGGCTCGAACATTCGAACGGCAAACATCAGTAAGGCGATCAGCATGAACAGCGGCGTCGCTCCCGGGCCCGAGACGATGTCATCGAGTCCGCGAAAATTCACGATCGGCGCTGCGATCGCGACGATGAACGGCAGGATCATCGGCCAGCGTGCCAGGCGGCTCAGTACGCGATACGCGCGAGTCTGAATGATGAGGCCGTTCCGATTCGGAAAGCGCACCCTCGCGAGCAGCCAGACCAGTCCGATCAATTCGATTATGGGAATGCCCACGGCCGTGATGAGTACGACAAGTCCTATCTGCCAGTATCCTCGATCCGTCAGTAGCTGCACCGTACCGACAACGCTGTGCTCGAGGACACCTGTGAGCTGGTCATTCACCATGATGGAGGCGCCATAGGCAGGAAGACAAAGCGGGATTGCTGCAGCGACGGCAGCAACTGCCGGGATGAATCGCGGTGCGATGTTCCGATCGAGCCGGCTTCCACAGCGAGGACAGTGATCGCCCGACCGACGCGAGCTCACGGTCATCTCACAGACGTCGCATGACGCCACGCGATGATCGGGAAAGGTGGCGAGGTCCGGGACGATCGCATTCCAGACCGCGCGCCGGTCGAGTGAGCGGTCGCTGATGAAAGCAAGGATGGCGACCGCGACGTAACTCCAGGCGCCGATTCGAATGACCACGTCAGCCGGAATCCCGGCGCGGACGTACGCGATCACACCGGCAATCACCACGACGTCCGTCATGCTCCACACCCTCAGCTCCTCACTCCATCGGAAGAGCCGGCCGCGTTGCGAGATCTTCCAGCCCGATCTGAGAGACCATAAGACGACGATCTGGAACAGGGCACGCAGCGCGGGGAAGAGAAACGCGAAGAAAAGAAAGCCGAATGCGAAGGGGAACCAGACTTCGGTGTAGATGACGGAGACACTCGACACGAGCCGGCTCTCCTGAAACACGAGATTCTTGATCGTGGAATCCATGAGCGGCATGAACACAGCCGGAGGCAGCAGAATGAAGATCGCGATTGCACAGGCCAGCGTGAGATCGAAGCCGGCGCGCGACCTGTGCCCCAGCAGGCGATGGCACCGGTGACACGCTACGGTCGCGCCGGGAGAAAGCTGGGGAATGACCTGCATTGCGCCGCAGTCGGCACAGGTAATTGTCATCGGTCAGAATGCTCGCACACGTCAGAGCCGATTATGGCAGATCGGCGCAGTGGCGGCGTCTCGGAAGAGAGGAGCGCCGGCTTCCAGCCGGGCGTGACCCGTTAAAAGAAGCCGGCAAGATGCCGGCGGTACGGCCGGCTGGAAGCCGGCGCTCCGAGGTGCAACGCTTCCTCACCCTTTCAGCCGCGGCCGGCTAGTGATCCGCTGGAATGACGGCACCAGATAGGCTGAGCGCCTAGACCTGCAGACTGCTGCGCGTAACAGCGCGCCTAGGCGACCAGCGCGGGAGTGGGCGCCGTGAGGAGCCCGCTGGTCGTGGCCGCAGGAGCGGCCGCCGGGGTCGTACCACCCGTCATGTAGTTGTTGTAGACGAACCAGGCGATTGCCCCGAGCACCAGCAGGATAAGCAGCATCCAGATCAGAGATGAACTCCCTCGTTTTCGCTCAATGTTAATCTCAGCCATTCCTGCGCTCCCTTACCCCATTATGTCTGCTCCGAAGCGGTTGAGCAAAGGCGATACCACGGAGTTCGAGACGGCCTGGAGCGTGCAACAGAGTCCCCCAGACGCGAGAGCGATGGAGATGGCGATGAGCGAGAGCGAAAAAACAGACCGACTGGTGAGCCTGCACGAATTCAAAGGGTTCCGCGTTTCGAAAAGCGACGCGGACATCCGAGGATGGGACGTAGTTACGGCGGACCGCAAGAAGATTGGAAAGGTCCATGAGTTGATTGTCGACACCGTCGAAATGAAGGTTCGCTACCTGGACGTCGATGTCGACAGCAAGATACTCGACACAAAGACGAACAGCCACATCCTCATCCCGATCGCGGGAGCGCAGCTCGATGACGATGACAACCGCGTGTATCTGAGCGAGATCAGCATGTCGGAGCTCGCCGCCCTTCCTCCCTTCGATCATCGGCGCATCACGCGGGAGTTTGAGACCAACGTCGCAAGCTGGTTCCGCAAAGCGAGCTCACCCGCCATGTCCCCTGCCGCGGCACCCGACGCGATCACGACGCCTTCAGCAACGGACGACGACGCGTCTTTCTATCAACAGGAACATCTTTCGGATCGCAGCTTCTGGGGGAAGCGCCGGGCCGGTCACGAGGAGCTGAGCTACGTCGCACCGGACGACGAGGCCGCAGAGCGCGAAAGAAATGATGTCGACGCCGTTAAAGAGGAGAGCCCGTCAGGTCAGAATCGCCAATCCTGACGACGACCGGGCGGCAGACGCCTGCGACCCACGGCAGCATTTGTCGCTCGGGCCCGAGCCCTGCGCGGTAACATCTCGCCTGGCAATCGGCATGATCATCGATCTGACAAAGCTCTATCAGGTAGACGACGCAGGTCTCCTCTTCATCTCTCCCATCATCAAGGACTGGGGGATCATCTCGTCGCTCGGCATCGACATCGTCATCGATCTCGAGGGCGGCCTCGATGAGTGCATCCCGACATTAGCGAACAGCTGCCTCTATATCTACTTTCCGATCTTCGACGAGGAGCTACCCGATCTTCCCAAGCTCGAGGCCATCTCCCGTCTCGGCGCGCAGCTGATCGAGAACGGACAACGCGTTCTCTCCCACTGCGGTATGGGCTTCAATCGTTCCGCCCTCGTCGCCGCGCGGATTCTCCACAATCTTGGGATGTCCGGCGATGAGATCGTGCAACGTCTGCGTGAGCGCCGCCCCGGCGCGCTGTTCAATGAGATCTTCGAGCATCACGTCCTCTCCCTCCCCCCTCCGCGCAGCCACCGTTAGCGTGGCAACAGCCCTCCTTGCGCCGCCGTGCCCGGAACCTCGCCTCGGCGGTAAGCGTTCCAATCAGGACGCCTCGGGTGGCCCACCATCCGGAACGCGCAGCCACTTCCGCTGGTACGCGAGCGAGATGGCCATGAGAAGTGCACCGAGGCAGAGGAGCGAGAGGATGCGATATCCGCGGTCGAGCACTGCCAGATCGTAGAGAAACACTTTCGCGATCGTTACCCCGATGAGCCAGAGGGCGAGCCAGCGTAACAATGCCACTCGTCGAAGGAACCCTGTGACCATCAGCCCACCGCCGTATAGCATCCAGAGGAGCGAATACGTGACGTCGCGAGCGAAGTGGGCCGATCGAACTTCTATGGCGTGGTCGAAGATCCCTGCGACCTCGCGCGTGAGACCAATCAATGCGACGGCGTTCAGAGCAATGACGGACAACTTCCAGGCAGACAGCTCCTTCTTGCGGCCGCTGATCGTCGCCATTGCAGCCAGGAGCGCGACGGCTACGGCGTGGGTGAGCAGACGAAGATTCCAGATCATATGGGCCGGCTGGAAACTGTCGACGAAGAGTAGCCGGAACAGGGCAAGGCCGAGAACCAGCAGAGCCAACGGGCGGAGAACCGCGCGGCCGTATCGCTCGGACAGACCGAGGAGCACGCCAGCCTCTACCAGCCACCCGATCGTAATCCACCAGGATCCGAGCTCGAAGGGGATCGCTACGGTGATGAACCCGACAGCCAATGCGAGATGCACTGCCGCGAGCGAAGCAGAGTCCGCAGCCGTGCTGACGGTGTGACCCTCCAGCAGCGTGGGCCTGTCATCGAACCGCCCATGAATTCTCTGGAGGACGAACATCAGCAGAAGGAACAGCGACGCCAGTGAGGCCGCGACCCCGCCGAGCAACGTTTCGCGATCCGGGAAAATGGCCACGACGCCCAGAAAGTAGAGCAGAGCGTTGGCGAACGGCAGGAGGAGAATCGCGGAGTGGTCTTCTTTTTTTTCGAGGTACCACCGTCGAAGCAGGGGGATGGCGGCAAAGATGACGAAAAAAAGTGTGATGAATCCGAAAGTGCGCATCTCAGGCGCGGAGCGGT
Organism: Thermoanaerobaculia bacterium; assembly: GCA_035576005.1. GTDB lineage: Bacteria > Acidobacteriota > Thermoanaerobaculia > Gp7-AA8 > Gp7-AA8 > DATLXH01. The sequence continues at coordinate 28,373 of DATLXH010000143.1, forward strand.
GGAACGCGTCGAACCATCTCAGATAGAGAACCACCGTTCCGAACACGGCTACGATCAGCATACGCACCCATGGATGCCGTGCGACCAGGACCATGGCCGCGAGATCGAGAAGCGCGATATGAGAGAGAATCGCAATCTGATTCGAGCCGCCAGAAAGCAACAGAGGCGTCAGAAAACCTGCCGCCAGCGCGAGTCCCGCCGTAAACTCGGAACGATCTCGCAGAGCCAGCGCCATCATCCCGGCCGTCACCAGGGTCATCGCTGCGAACGCTACCGAGTTTCCGAAGAGCGCGTAGCTATGCGAGGCCGCCCAGATCGAAAGGTAGAGGACTCCGACCCCGATCACACGCAGGGAATTCGCGAAGTGAAAGAGACCGCGCGACTGAAAGCGCTCGGCCCAGACGAGGGTGGCAATCCCTGCGGCCAGCCCTATCGCGACGCGTGCTGACGGCCCAATCCATTCATTGTCGAATGCATACTTGAGAAAGTACGCGACGCCTATGATCATGGCAGCAATACCAACACGGTTGAGCCAATGCGCCCCGATGCGTGTTTCCAGGCTCATGGCACCCGATGACGCTGCAGCGGCCGGTTGGGAGACAGCTTGCGGCGGTACGGAGAGGATTGGCGGTGTCTCCGAAGGTTGCCAGTGCACGGGTTGCTGAAGAGGCCGATCGGTGCTCGGGGGGGGTTCCATACGCGAGGTCTCGGGGGAGCTCCCGGTTTTCGACCCGTCACGACCCTCGAGTGCGGCGAGCCGCACCTCGAGGGCTCGCAATCGTCGCTCGATCTCCAGAGGCACTCCGTGAGCGTCCATCGTCATACGTTACGTCCCGGCAGAAGCCCGCGCAAGTGGTGAAGCTCCTTGGAACATGGAAAATTCATGAGCTTTTCGTTTTGCGCGTATTCAGTCCCTCCTAACCACCATTTCTCACAGCTCCTCTATTGATACTCACAGAGTGTCATCCCGAGCGTCGAGCGAGGGATCTGGGTGGGGGCTTCTTGCACGAACAACGATTCCGAATCATGACTTACAGCGTCAGACCCCCTCCCAGATCCCTCGCTCGACGCTCGGGATGACACTGCCTGCGGCAGTGAATAGCGATAAGGAGTGAGAAATGCATCCACCATCAGGCCGCCGGGCAGAGAAGGTCGTGCAGCTGGTCTTACGCGTGGAGAGGGAACAGGATCAGGACGATGTCCCATGCCAGATGTGCGATGAACGACGGGAGCAGACTTCCCGAGGCACTTCGTAATGCTGACCAGAACAGTCCGCAAACGAGAGCCACAGCGACTAGCAGCCCGGAGCCCTGAGGTACGTGAGCAAGGGCGTAGACCGTTCCCGAAAGAAGCACGACGAGAACGTGCCGGTTCGGGAAGCGGGTAGCTACCCACTCCTGGAATGCACCCCGCCACATGACCTCCTCAGCGAAAATGATCGGAATGACGAACAGCAGAACGGTGACCACCGGTCTGCCATAGAGAAATGCCGAGTAGATGGCACCCGTCTGATCGCCGATTCCCGCCGCCAGCCGGACCAGATAGGGAAAGAGCAGATAGGTCGCGGCTACCATCACCGCTGCGCCGAGGACGCCGAGAATCAGCGGGCGCGACGATGGGCGGAACAGCTCCCTCATCAGGAGGCGATCGCCAGCCAGCAGCATGGCGGACATGCCCACAGAAGCGACGGCAATGGGAATCCAGGGATCCAGCTGACGTGCGACGAGCATCGCCACCGCCCAGACAATCGGTACGGCCGCACGCGTGCGGGTCTGCGCAGTCGTCACGCAGCCCCGCCGCCGCGAAAAAAGCGCATGAGTTGCTCCAGCCGGCTCCAGAAACCTGCAGACTGGGCGTGATCCTCGGCGATGGCGCGCCTTGCCGCCTCGCTGAAGTCGAGGCGTTCAGCGTGGCCAATCAACTTCCAGTACCGATCGTCTGCAGCGAGGAGATCACTGGTCAGGCCGACAACAATTTCGCGCGCGACTTCCCATCTCGCACGGGTAACGAAACGAACCCACTGCGACGAGAGGCCTGGCGTGAGGATCGGCACGCGGATCGCCAGCGGGTAGCTGAGCCCCAGTGCCTTTGCCGTGCGCATGAGGATCTCCTTGCCGGAAAGTACCTCCGGGCCCGGAATGTCGAAAGACTCCGATTTCCGAAGATCAATATCCAGAGCTCGATCAAGGGCGACCAGGACGTCATCAATCGCAACGGGCTCGGTCTTCGAGTCCAGCCAGCGAGGAAGAATCATGAAAGGAAGCCGCGCAGCGAGATCGCGAACAATCAGAAATGACAGGCTTCCATAGCCGACGATCATGCTGGCTCGCAACTCGATTGCCGGCACCGGACCGTCTGCCAGAATCTGCCCGACCCGTGCCCGGCTGAGAAGGTGAGTCGAGGACGGGCCATCGGACGGCATGACGCCGCCGAGATAGATGATGCGCTCGAGGCTCGCGCCAGCAGCCGCGTCGGCGAAAATGCGTGCGGCCCGGGCTTCTCTCTCCTGATAGTCGCCTGGCGTCCCCATCTCGTGCACCAGATAGTAAGCGGCGCTACAGCCTTCCATGGCCCGGCGGATCGACGATTCATCGGCGACGTCGGCTTCCACCCACTCGCGGTCCGGAAACAGGCGGCGTGCTTTCCGGTGATCCCGTGTGAGGCAGCGCACTCTCAATCCTCTTCTGCTGAGGACAGGATGGAGACGGGAGCCGACAAAACCCGAAGCGCCGGTGAGAAGGATTGTCTTCATCGCTGGTTCTGGCCGGTGCAAGAGTCTGCCCACGCAGCTGGCCACGGCGGCAACACGCGAACGTGTTCCTGGATTGATTCGCGCGCTGAGGGTATCAGGCTATGATCCGTCGGAGGAGGTGTTGAAAATGCTCACCGAATTCAAGGGATTTCTGACGACGACGAATGCATTGGCTCTGGCAGTCGGGGTGATCATCGGTGCGGCGGTCGCAGACGTCGTTTCGGCAATGGCCGCGGATATTCTGATGCCGATTGTTGGGTTGTTCCTTCCCGGTGGGGACTGGCGGGAAGCAAAGTTCATCCTTCAGACCACTACGGATGCCAGCGGCAAGATCAGCCAGAGCGCCATCCTTTACGGTCATTTCATCGGTACGCTTCTCAACTTCCTGCTCATCTCGCTCGTGGTTTTTCTGATCGTCAAGGCACTCGTCAGACCTCCGGGGCCAGCCAGGAAATGTCCCGAGTGTCTCGAAACGATTGCTGCAGATGCGCGACGCTGCCGATCCTGCACCGCGATCATCGCGGCTATCTGAGGGCCGAACGGCGGAACAGTGGAGCCCGTGACCGGGACCGGTAACCCCGAGCTTGCGAAAGTTGAGGACGGGTTGAGTATCACTGCCTCACATCATGCACCGAGCTTGGCCAGCGCTTCGCGAGCGTCCTTGAGCTCCGGATTGAGCCGGAGCGCTTCTCGATACGCCTTGCGGGCCTCATCCCTGTTCCCCTTCTTTTCATAAATGCCGCCCAATCGGTAGTGAGCGTTGGCGAGTGGCGGGCTACCCTCCTTCGGTGTATGCCGGAGGTATTTCGTCATTGCCTCCAGTCCTCTGTCGAGGTTCTGACCCGACACCGACGCAACTTTGCCGATCTGATAAAGAGCGGACATGTTGTCCGGCTGGTCACGAAGCTGGCCTTCGTAGACATCAAAGGCCTTCTGAAACTGCTTGCTTCCCTCATAGTGACTGCCGAGCCAGAGGTAAGGCTCCTCTCGATTCGGGTACGCTTTCCGTGCGGACAGGTACTCTTTTTCCACCAGGTCGAGCCGCTTCTGCTTTCTGTAAACGCGGCCCATCATCAGGTGGCCCATCAACGCATCACGCTTGCGGATCTCTGACACCTCCGCGAGGGCTTTATCCTCCCCTCCTCCCATGAAGCCGGGAGCCAGAAGGTAGAACTCGACGAGTCCCACGCGTGGGTCAATCGATGACGGATCGAGATCTCGCGCCTTCTCGAATTCCGCCTGAACTTTCTTCGCCAGAAATGGCTGGCGGAACTTGCTCGCCCTTTGCGCCTGTCGTCCGTACGCCTGCCCCAGCCAGAAATGATAGAGAGAGTTTCGCTGATCGGCAGCGACCGCCTTCTCGAACCATTCGACCGCCTCATCACTTTTCTTCGACATCGAGACGCGGCCCATTGCGAAGAGCGCCTGCGCGCTCTTGGGATTGCGCGCGATTCCGTTCCTGGCAAGCTTTTCCGCCTCCAGGATCCGTCCCTGCCGAAGCATCTCGATCACCGGGTCATTCTCGACCCGGCTCTGGGCGATCGCTGCGGGGGATACGGCAAGGATCGTTGCGGTAAACACCAGCGAGAGCATCGTTCCGACGGATTTCCTGCACATGGCTTCGATCATTCTTTGAGTCTCCGGGTGTTCTGCGACAGGGTCGTGTCCTTAACCCGCATTTCTCACAGACCTTCGCCGTGAGACGACGGATAGCGGCCTGTCTGCTTCGTTGCACGCCAATTTCGCTCTTTGACATAGTGTCGACTATGCCTTCGTCGCAAAATAGCCGCGCGCCTCGCATCCAAGCCACTCTCCGCCGTCTCACGACAAAGGTCTGTGAGAAATGCGGGTTAACCTTTCAGTTCTACGAGAATTTTTCAGAAACGTTTCGATCATGGAGAATGGAAATTCACGTCGTAACCGAAAGAGGCGCTGATGGCGGATCACATCGTCAAAGAAATTCGAAGCTTCCGTTTCAAGGCCGGTAGTACTCACGCCTTCTCGGAGCCTGCCCAGGTAGAACACGAGGACCCCTCCCTCATGCTCAACCTCCAGATCGAGTACAGCGAGGGGGACGGCACCTTCTACCTGTTTGTTTCTACCGTCGATGGCGAACCGCTGAGCGACACCGATCATTTGAGTCTCGACGAAGCACTCGAGCAGGCGGAACGAAACTATGGCATCACGCCAGATCTTTGGAGAGAGCCCGGTTGAGCGCAGCGGAACCTCTCAGGAGCGCGGAATGCCAGGCACCGAATTGAGTTCGTTCTGCCAGAATCCCACGGGGAGTGCCAACTGACACTCACAGGAACTGAAGCAGCCAGTGACGCACAACGTTCAGCAGATAGTCGAGTTGCTCAGAAGTCAGCTCCTCCCCCGCCTCGATCTGATGCCATTTCGCGATGCAGCCGCGACAGCAGGTTGCAGTTCCGTGTTGAGCCACGAACACTGGATGATTGCGCCACGGAGTCTGTCGTCCGTCGTTCTTCGGGCTTGCAGGAGCTACGCGCGATTGGATCAGCTGCCGCGCATCCTTCATCACTCTCTCGATGCCCCACATCTGAAGATGCGCGAGCTCACGGCCTAGTAGCCGGAACCGTCGTCGGAATGGATCGTTGGAAAAGCGCTCGAAAAGTGAGGTGAGCTTGTCTGACCCGGCGACCATCTTTTCCATAAAAACAGAGAGCACACCACGAATCGGCGGGTTTGTGACGTTTGACACGGATCCCCAGAAGGATAGCGGCTATTGTTATTTCACCTTAACCGGTCACAACGATAAGGGCAAACCTCCGGCGACGGAGCGACGCAAAGCTTAAGGTCTGGCAGCCGCCAGATAGCTGGGCCGCCGAACGTGTTCTGAGATTCCTCTCCGACGGCGTATGTGCCGGAGGCTTCTCCTCCCGTGGTGGGAGACGTTCCTGAGTGATCGAGAAATCGACAGGAGCGTCTTACATGAGACTTCGTTCGTTCTTTCTCGTTCTAACTGCATCGCTGTTCAGCACCAATCTACACGCCTACCGGATCGCCGCCTGGATCCCTCCGTGGGACGCCGCTTCGCTCACTTCGATCCAGCTCCACGCAGGATCGCTCGATGAATCGAATCCAGTCTGGTATTCGATGTCGTCCAACGGCTCGATCGTTCTGAACTGGAACGCCGAGAACCCAACCTGGATCGCCGCGATGACCGGGACGAAAATCGTCCCTACGATTCAGAATGTCGTGAATGGCAGCTTCGACGCAGTAGTCGTCGAAACCTTGCTCGCCTCAGCCACCTCGCGCGAAGCGCATGCGCAGGCCATCTTCAACCTCGTTACATCGAAAACCTGGGACGGGATCGACATCGACTACGAGCGCGTCCCCACTACCTCGCGCACAAACCTTACAGCATTCATCAACACGCTCGCCGCGAAACTCCATAGCGCTGGAAAGACTCTTTCTGTCACCGTTTACTCCAAGACCAGCGATGCGCAGAACTGGAATGGACCGGGAGCACAGGACTGGCCTGCCCTCGGCGCTGTGGCCGATTCCATCAAGCTGATGGCCTACGACTACCATTGGAGCACCAGCCCGGCTGGCGCGATCACTCCGCTCTCATGGCTCGATTCGGTCGTTACATACGCAGAGACTGTCATCCCTGCGGACAAAATCATCGTCGGCCTCCCATGGTACGGCTACGACTGGCAGGGCTCAGTGGGCACTGGCGTCGTTTACGAAGAGGCGATTCGCCTTGCCACCTCCAACAATTCCTCAATACAGCGCGATGAGAACGGCGAGGCCACCTTCACCTACGGAGGCACTCACACGGTCTTCTTCCAAGACGCCACTGCCTACTCCCGCAAGACTGATCTGATCCGGCAGAGGCACCCCAACGTGGGCGGCTTCACCTCGTGGCGCACCGGAGGCGAGGATCCGGAGGTGTGGTCGGTCATCTCGACCCTGCGGGCTTCCGCGCCCTCCACGCCTCCCCCCCCAGCACTGTTACACCCGACTTTTCCCTGTCAGGACCGTCATCGCTGAGCGTGAGGATCGGACGGACTACCAGCGGTGGCTATTCGATCACTCGTGTCGGAGGATTCAGTGGCGCCGTAGCGGTCTCCGTCGACAAGCTCACGCCGTTCGACGCGACGCTCTCTCTGTCCGCGACGAGCCTGAGTGGCGCCACCACATCCACAACACTCAAAGTGTCGACGAGTCGCTCGACAGCGGCCGGAACGTATTCACTGAGACTGCGCTTCACCAGCGGGTCACTAGTCAAGGACCAACTCGTCAGCGTAATTGTAAGCAAGCACTGACCCGGCGCGTTGACCGCCAGCCGGCCGCACGGCCGGCTGGCTCGCATTTCCTCCTTCGTGGCGAGGCGGCGGACAGTGGCCTGGATGCGAGGCGCACGAGGGTTTCGCGACGAAGACATAGTTGACACTATGTCGAGGAGTGAAACCGTCGTGCAACGAAGCAGACAGGCCGCTATCTGTCGTCTCGCCACGAAGGTCTGTGAGAAATGCGGGCTGAAGGCCTGATCCGCCTAGCTTGAGGACGGGCCTCAGGGTGCCCAAACAGCAGCTCCAGCCGTCACAACCGCCACCGACTCAGAAATTACAGGGAGAAACCAGAGGTGGCGATTGCGATCGCACAGTATCTTTGAACCTCACCCCACTCCGACGCATTGCGCTCACCCGCGCTTCGACTTCCTTCGGTGAGACGTTCGATGCCGCATCGAAAAACACCCAGTCGATGTCTTCCTCGTAGCGTCGCAGCTCGTTAGACTTGAGAAGCCCTCCCTTGATGAACCAGAGGTTGAAGTTGATCGACATGAACGACTCGGGGAATACGCGCCCTTCATGCTCGACGAAAGGTTTGCCATCAAGGAAATACTTCACTTTCGTAGAGCCAACCTGCGTAACCAGCGTGTGCCATCCGGATAGTTTCCTCGCGACGTCATGCGAGTCGTTGTCCGCTTTCCACGGTTCGAGCTGGAAGGTTTCCCAGGTGGTTGCAAAGAGTGTGAAGCGCGGCCGGCCCCATCCTCCATTCGGCAGGTACTCGAAATCGATCTCGCTGTAATCGAGATCCATCGGCGCCTTCTGCGGGCTGATCATGTAGAACGTCTCGACGACCTGATCGCCGCCCGGACCGGCCACGGGATCATCGGTAAATCTGACCCGCGCGGCGTAAGTGCCTTCGAGATACTTGCGCTCATGACAGAGCTGAGCCTGACGCGTGGTCTCTGCGGTCCCAGCCGTCGAAGCCGTCATACGAACGAATCGATTGTTTCGCACATCGGGGTCCGCCACGAACGAAATCGCTTCGTCTCCCCACAACGCGCCAGGCACCCCGGGCCATCCAGCTATGCTGCGCACAATCCATCCATTCTTCGTCAGCTCTCGATGGCTCCTGTAATGAAAGTCATCGAAGATGAGCTGGCGGGCTCCCGTCGCTTTCGCCGGCGAGGCGGTCGCATCTCCAACGACTCCTGAAACAAGAAACGACGTTAGAACAGATACGATCAGCAGCTTTTTCATACGATTCCCACCTCGCGTCAATGTTGAAGTTTCTCAGAATGACACAGACCTCGTTACGTGGCCTCGTCAGCTTTCTCGCACGACAATGCGATAAGATCGAAAGTCGCTAGCGCACAACTCAGACACAGACAATGACAACCCGTTAGGATGCGACGAATTCACACGCTCTTCGCCGACTACGCCTCGTTCCACCAGACGCGTGGCAACAAAGCGTGTCACCGCGCTGGCATTCCCCTCATCATGCTCTCGCTGTTCGGGATGCTGGCGCTCGCGCGTCTCAATCCGAACCATCCCCACCTCAATGCAGCGGTGCTGCTCATTGCCGCGTCGACTGTCTACTATTTCGTCCTCGAACCGCGGCTCGCCCTGGTCATGCTCGCGGTCAGCGCAGCGATGTACCTGGCGGCTCTCCACCTGCCGTTGTGGCTCCTCGTTGCATTATTCGTGGTTGGATGGATTCTCCAGGGAGTCGGGCACGCAGCGTATGAGAAGAAGGCTCCTGCTTTCGCGAAAAATCTCGTGCATCTCATGATCGGTCCGCTCTGGATTGCGAACGATCTGGTCAAGGTCGTTCACTAGTGGAGTGTATTCGATGAATTGGTACCACCTGGCTTGGTCTCGCCGTCGTGAGCTTCGTTGCGACTCCTCAGCATAGTCACCACGATTCCTGCGTCGCCGCGCCTCGCCCACGTCACCGATCCCGTCGCCATCTGGTACCAATTCATCAAATACACTCCACTAGTCCCAACTCGGGTAACTCGAAGATGATGAAAACCTTTCTCGATTCCGCTGACACCGGTGCGCTGACGCTTGTAGCGTTTGCGCTTTTGCTGCTGGTCATCCTGATTGTGTCGTTTCGCGCACGTGCCGTCGTTTTCTGTCAGTACCTGCAAGCGATGACGGGCATCCAGCTTCAGCCATCGGAAGTCCGAAGCGTCTTTCGCGCGAAAGGGAAAGACGGGGTTCGAGAGCTCTTTCTCGACCTGATCATTCGCGAGGATCTCAAGGAAGGACCGCTGCAGATCGAGGAAAAAGAATCAGAGCCGAATTGAGGTCGAGGCTTCCAGGAGGCCCGGAGATCATCCCTCGTAAGAAAGTCACCGTGATTGTTCTACATCCGCGAGAGTCATCAGGGTGTCGGCCGCACGCCGTGCGGCCCTACACCCACCCTGGCCACACGCACCCTCCCTCTCACCCTCACGCCCAAGCTCGGGAATGACATTTCGTTTCTCTTTCTCAGTCGCGGCACGTTGCCGAACATCGCCCAGGGATGACACCCGGAAAGACCGCCTCCTCCGGCGGTTTCTGTAAGGACCCGCTACATCCCCTTCGTGTTGTCCTTTGGATTGCGGTCGATCAGCTTGTTGTAAGGATCGATCCCCGCACGCGCCGGCTTTTCATTCACGACAATCTCGAAAGTCTCGCTCGCTTTGGTGATGCGACGCTTCTCCATAAAGAGTGTCTTCCCCAGCGCTTCCTTCTTCCCTGCAGCGAAGACCCCGATATCAATCCAATCATCAATCGCTATCGGCTTCTCCTCCCCTTTGCCATCGCTCTGCAACTTGCTGGAAGCCACGGTCATCTTCACGAGGTACTTGCCGTCAGGCCGTTTGGTTGTGCCTGCCTCGCGGACGCTGTTGTCGAAAAGAATGATCCTCTCAAAAAGGTCGGTGACGAGGTTCTGGTACTGCGGCGGTGTGACCTCCCGAAACAGACGCACCAACTCGCCCGCCGTCGTGTACGGAGGACCGGAGAACCCCTCGGCGCGGATGAACTTTGCAAGTGCTGCGTTCACGTTCGCCTCGCCGATCGCGTCGCGTAGCGCGTACATCACCAGACTCCCCTTGCGGTAGTGGATGTACTGCTGGTTCTCAACGAGCGACAGCGGCATCTCCGCCACCAGCTCCCCTCCACGACTGCGCAGGTATCGATCGAGCTCGTATCGAAGGAACTTCTGCATCTGCTCGCGGCCATATTCCTTTTCCATCACCATGAGCGCCGAGTACTGAGCCAGCGTCTCGACGAGCATCGTCGCTCCCTGAACGTTCCCTCCGATCACCTGATGCGCCCACCACTGATGGGCCACCTCGTGTGAGGTGACGTAGAAGACGTAATCGATCTCCTCTTTTTTCCTCAGGTCGGCAATGAAGCCGATGCTCTCAGAGAATGGAATCGTGTTGGGAAAGGACTGAGCGAATGCAGCGTAGCGAGGGAACTCGAGGATCCGCACCTGCTTGTGCTGGTAGGGACTGAAGTTGGTGGTGAAGTAGTCGAGAGATTTCTTTACTCCGTCAATCATCCGATCGACGTTGTAAGGGTGCTTGGCGTCGTGATAAATCTCGATCGGGATTCCCTTCCACGAATCACGCTTGACGCTGTATCTGGCCGACAGATAGGACCAGAAGGCAAGTATCGGCGAGGTGGTCTTGTAGTGAAAGAAGCGACGGTCGTCCTCGAGCCAGGTGCGTTGCAGGTAACCGGGAGCGAGCGCGATCTGGTCGGCTGAGGTGCTGACGGTGGTATCGAGGTCGATCCAGTCGGCCTCACGAGAGATCTGATTATCCATCCGCGCCATCAGGTCGCTCTGCGGCTTCATTCGCGCCAGCGGGCCGAGGCCGTACTTGCGGCGCTTGTTGCGGTCCTGCAGTTCGACCGAATCGATGTAGCCGAGGTGTGGAAAGAAGGCGCCGTTGTTGATGAAGGTGCCGTTCTCCACGACGCTTGTATTCGAGCGGCCGTTGACGAATCCTCGGGCGGCCCAGGCAGTATGAAACGTCATCGTCACCGTTGCATTGGGGGCCATTGGCTGCGCGAGTGTGTAGATTCGATAACCGAGCGTTGAATCGTCGCTCCGTACCTTGGCTCCGGGAATCGTGACGTCGACCGTCTGCAGGTCGTTGTCGTACGTGACATGAAGCTCGGAGACCGGGCGGCCGGTTTTGTTCACCAGCGCATAAGTACCGTGCACATCTACGGCCCTCTGCCTGGGATAAATCGCGACATCGGCCTTCACCGCCGTGATCCGCGGCTGCGGCAGCCCGTCGTATTTCTTATAGGCCTTCTCAACCGAGGCCTGCAGCTTCTCTCCGTCCTTCGTCGTTCTGTACTTGTTTAGGACGTTGGTGTTGTAAAAGACGTAGCAGCCAGTTGACACGAATGCCAGGAAGAAGATGGAGAGAGCGGCAAAGGCCGGCCCTGTCAGTCGCCTTCTTGCGCCTCGCAGGCGTTGCCGCAACGCTGAATCTGTTCCGCGGACCCAGAGCAGATGACCAATGACGATCAGTGTGGCGATGAACAGGAACCAGTACGTGAGCAGTGTGGCTCGCGGCAGAACGAAATGACCCCAGCCATTCATGTCTGAGTAGTCGCCGGGCGGGGTACTGCCAAAGCCGTAGAGTCTGTGCTCGAGATCGAGGGCCGACAACACTCCGTCGAGCACGAGAAAGATCATCATCCCGAAAAAGCCGAGGTACTTGTTGTTCAGGATCGTCTGTAGGACGAATGCCAGGCCGGCCAGAAGAAGAACGCCCGGAGCGACATCCATCGCCAGCCCCTTCGCGTAAACGCCGAGCTCGTAATTGTAGTAACCCTTCGCGGTCTGGATGATCATCGTGGTCAATACGCCCGCACAGATTGCGATCACGACAACGACAACGAGAGCAGTGAGCTTGGAAGCCCAGATCACCCATGTAGGTGATGGCATCGCATCTGTCACTTCGTTCAATCGCAGCGTCCGCTCCCGGAAGACGATGTCCCCTGCATAGAACGCGGCGATGATCACGGCGAATAGTCCGAAGCCGCCACTGATCACATTCACCATGACGGCGGTTACCGGAAGAACGGGCGTACCGAACAGACTGCCGAGAGATGTCGAGTTGCCCCAGATGTTGAAGACGCCGAGCAGGACGATGATGATGAAGGGAATGCTCTTGACGACCGCCTTCGTCTCCTGCCGCGTCGCGGCGAGATATTGACGAGACGACGCAACTCCGCCGAAACGCTGTGACACCTTCGGAATTGTCAGCGCAACCGGTGTCACGGGTGCGGTCGCGGCTGGATCGGCAGCTTTGACCTTTTTCTTTCTCGCCTTCCGGATCGCCGCGGTCGGATCGAATCTCCAGAACGCCAGACCCAGGATCAGGAGGGCGACGAGAGTCCAGAGAATCCTGTTGACGAGAAACGGCCCTTCGATCGGCAGAACCTCTGTGTTCTTCTGAAACACAGTCCAGTAACGCGTAGTCAGCCCGAAGGCCGCGATCCCGAACGGGTCGAGGATCGTACCGATACGTTCGTTGTCCAGGTCGCGCATGAACGCACGGGACACGAAGTACGCCACGAAGAATGCGACGACACTCGAATACGTCGCCATCATGCTTCGTGTCAGCGCGGCGACGGAGAAGAAGATCGCCGCGATCAGGAACAGCGTCGGCAGGATGAGAAAGAAGACCGAGAAGATGTATGGCCATAACTCGAAGGGTCCCAGCCGTTCTTTGTCGAGCCATGGCATGAAGCTTCCGATCATGATCGCCAGCACCACGCCGAGGTAGACCATCGCCCCGACCGTGAACGAGCCTATGAACCGGCCCGCGAGGTATTGCCACTTCCGGATCGGCGCACTGAAAAAGAGCGCGTCTGTTCCGAGCTCGAAGTCGCGATGGACGGCATTGGCGACGAAGGCTGTCGTGGTGAGGACGCCGAACACGCTCATCACCAGCAGGAACTGCATGATCACGTAAGGCGCGTTGCGGTTGACGTTGCCGACAGCACCGCCGATCTGAACCGCGTCGCTGGTGACTGCGAAAAACGTGAGGATGAAGTAGAGGACTGTGAGGATGTAGAAGAGCGGTTGCCTGAGGTGGTACCGCATCTCGAACCGCGCAATCGCGCCGATCATGCTCATCAGGCGGCCGCCACGGCGAGGGGCGAGGACTCGTGCAGCGTCGCGAAGTAGACATCCTCGAGACTGGCGGCAACCGGCTCGAACGACGGATCGGGACGCTCGCTGGCAAAGACGTGAACGACTGTCTTCCCGCCAACGAGGCGAGTGGAGATTACGGTGTGTTGTTTCTGATACGCCTCGAGCTCATCTTTGGGAACCACGCGTTGCCAGATCTTGCCGCCGATCGCGTCGATGGACCTGGCAGGCTCGCCGGTCGTCAGGAGCCGCCCGCCGGAAATAATCGCCATTCGACTGCAGAGGTCGCTCACGTCTTCGACAATGTGCGTCGACAGAATGACGACCACGTTCTCTCCAATCTCGGCCAGCAGGTTATGGAATCGGACGCGCTCCCCAGGATCGAGTCCTGCGGTTGGTTCGTCGACGATGATCAGCTTTGGATTGCCGAGGAGTGCCTGCGCGATGCCGAAGCGCTGACGCATGCCGCCTGAGTATGTTCCGAGCTTCTGCTTGCGTACCTCGTACAGATTCGTTCGCCGCAGAAGGGCGGCGACGAGATCCTTCCTCTCGGACTTTTTGTGAATTCCCTTGAGGACTGCGAAGTGATCGAGCATTTCGTCTGCCGAGATCCGTGGGTAGACGCCGAACTCCTGCGGAAGATATCCGAGGACCTTCCGTACTTCGTCCTTCTGGCGGAGGACATCGATATCGCCCAGCGTGATGGAGCCTGAATCGGCATCCTGGAGCGACGCAATCGTCCGCATCAGAGTGGACTTGCCTGCGCCATTCGGCCCCAGCAACCCGAACATGCCGGTCGGAATGGTGAGCGACACATTTTTCAGTGCATGCACGCCGTTCGCGTAGCTTTTGGAGAGATCGGTAATTTTCAGCTCGAGTGTCATGCGGCGATTCTACGGTGATTCCTCCGGCTGGTTTCGAGCGGACGGCTTTGAGCCGGCTCGGGGTCAAGCCGGAGAGATGTACGGAACATTGCCGCAACTGAGAAGAAGAAAACGAGGTGTCATCCCGAGAGTAGGGGCGAGAGTTCTGGGCGGGGGCCTTATGCAGGAACAACGATTCCGAATCATGATTCACGGCGTAAGGCCCCCACCCAGATCCCTCGCTCGACGCTCGGGATGACACCCTGAAAATTTGACTTTGTCACCGCTCCCTGACAGCTGTCAGACGCCAATCCCCTTCCATGTTTGCCGTCTCTCCGACGATCATGCACGCATGCGCTTTGCGTTCTGCCCGACGACCCGCGTCGGAATTGCGGTTCGTTCACTCCTTCTGACAGTAGTCAGCCTGCTCGCTCCTCCCCTTCTGAGAGGCGACTCCGGTCGCGCTCTGACTCAGTACATTCATCACAGCTGGGACAGCAATGCCGGACTCCCGCAGGACTCCGTCAACGCGATCGCGCAGACGCCTGACGGTTACCTCTGGCTTGCGACGCAGGAAGGGATCGCGCGATTCGACGGCGTCGGGTTCACGATATTCGACTCGCGCAACACCAACGGGATTGTGGGGAACTTTGTCTACACACTCCACGTGGACCGCAAAGGCACGCTCTGGGTCGGCTCGGGCGACGGGCTTCTGCGCTACCAGGGCGACGGTCGCTTCGAGAAATTCGACGCCAGTCGAGGTTGGCCGGGCAGCGCGGCGAAATCCATTTCGGAAGATGCAGCAGGCAACCTCTGGATTGGAATGGGAACTGACTCACCGAGCGAAGGCAAAGGACTCATCCGCTTCCGCGAGGGACGCTGGCAACGGCTCACCAGCCGCGATGGACTAGCCAGTGGTCAGATCTACGCCACGGCGTCGGCCGGCGACGGCAGCCTGTGGATCGCGACGCGCAACGGACTCGACGTGATGCGTGACGGCACGATCCGAAACTACAGCGTGAGCGACGGACTTCCAGACCCGATCGTGCGAGCAGTCTGGATCGCTCGCGACGGCGCGGTATGGGCAGGGACGCCGCGCGGGCTCGCCCGTCTGGTCGACGGAAAGTTCACAACCTTCACCACACGCGACGGCCTGCCTGATGACGATATCCGCTCAATCTACGAAGATCGCAGTGGCGCGCTCTGGATCGGAACACTCCGCGGACTTGCGCGACTCTTCAATGGCAGGATGGAAACCGCGGCCGGGATCGCCGGACTTGCTGAGGACGCGATCTTTGATTTCAACGAGGATCGCGAAGGCAATCTCTGGATTGGAACCCACTCTGGAGGGTTGCATCGGTTCCGCGCCGGGAAATTCACTCCGTTCGGGAAACCCGAAGGATTTCGCGGTGACAGCGCCTACGCGATCGCGGAAGACCAGAGCGGCCGAATGTGGATCGGCGCTTCGCCTGGTGGTGTGACCGTTCTGAGCGACGGCGTAATCGTCAACGATCTGCTGCCGAAGGGTGCGGATGTGAACGAGGTTCGCGCCTTGCTTCATGCACGCGATGGATCCATCTGGATGGGAAGTGGGAACGGGCTGATCCGCGTTTTGAACGGAGGCCTCACTCGCTTCGGGGTCGCTGACGGGCTGCCGTCTGCCGATGTCAGGGCGCTTTACGAAGATCCACGCGGAACGATCTGGCTCGGAACAGCTCACGGGCTCGCAAGCTTTGAACGTGGCTCTATTCATGTGATTGCCCTTCCCCCCGAAGCCCCCGAGTTCGTTCGGGTAATCAGGGAGGATCGTCAGGGGCGACTCTGGATCGGCGGAGGTGACGGACTCGGCTATCTGTCCGCGGGCCGCTATACCCCCCTTCCTGATGCGGGTCTTGCGGAAGCAAATGTCCAGGCGATGCTCGAGGAGGTTGACGGAACGCTGTGGTTCACGACCTGGTCGCAGGGACTCTACCGCTATCGTTCCGGGCGAGTCACGCGATTCCGCGCGCGAGATGGACTCTACGACGACGTAGCCTGGTCAATCCTGGACGACGGCCAGGGATACTTCTGGCTCGGGAGCAATCGCGGCATCTTCCGCGTAGCCAAAAAGCAGCTTGCCGATTTCGCGGAACGGAAACGACCGGCGATCGAGAGCGTGGTGTTCGGCACGCCGGACGGGATGCGAAAGCGGGAGACCAATGCCGGTGGCCCCGGCGCAGTCCGGACACGCGACGGCGAGCTCTGGTTTGGAACGACAGCGGGCGTGGCGGTGGTCGATCCGAAGACCCTGCGCAGGAACACAATCCCTCCCCCCGTGACGATCGAGCGCTTCATCGTAAACGAGCAGCCGGTCAGGCTTAACAGCCCGCAGCTTGCGGCCGGCAGCCAGCGGATCGAGATCCACTACGCGGCACTGAGCCTCGTTGCACCTGAGCGCGTTCGGTACCGATATCGACTGGAAGGATTCGACGATCACTGGATTGACGCTGGCTCGCGGAGAAAGGCGTACTACACCAATATCGATCCCGGAACGTACCGTTTCCGTGTGATCGCGGCGAACGATGACGGCGTGTGGAACGAGCGCGGGGCCGTGATGGACTTCCGTCTTCGAGCCTACTTTTATGACACTCCATGGTTCTTCGCTCTCGTTATTGCGGCGTTGATCGCGATAGGCCTGGGCCTCAAGAGCTTTCGCAGGCGTCAACTCACCATCCGGCACCAGATGTACCACGACCCGCTTACCGGGCTACCGAATCGGACTCTCCTGGCTGAGCGAGCCAAGGTCGCGCTCACGCAGGCGTCGCGGCACAATCATTCGATCGCGGTACTTTTTATCGACCTCGACGGATTCAAGATCGTAAACGATAGTCACGGGCATGCGGCAGGCGATCAACTCCTCAAGCTCGTGGCGACGCGCTTCCGCGGCTGCACACGCGAGATCGACACCCTTGCGCGGATCGGTGGTGATGAGTTCGCCGTACTGGTGAGCGATGTAGGGGACGAGGAACGCGCGGCAGAGGTCGCCAAGCGAATGATCGCGACGGTTCAGGAGCCCTTTTCCGTCAATGGGCGGCAACTGCAGCTTGGTGTTAGTATCGGCATCGCGCTCCATCCATTTGACGGGCGCGAGATCGAGAGCATCCTTCAGGCGGCCGATCGCGCAATGTATCGAGCGAAGCTCTCCGGCGGCAACAGCTATCAGTTCAACGCTGCGGACTCTTCAGAGACCGTGACGTTCTAGGCCGCATTTCTCACACTCCTTCGTCGCGAGGCGGCGGAGAGTGGCTTGGATGCGAGGCGCACGACGGTTTCGCGACGAAGGCATAGTTGACACTATGTCGAGAGCAGCCGGGGCGGGTGTAGGGACGCAGGGCCTGCGTCCGGCACCCAGACATTCGCATCAGGCATTCTGCATCCCGGCATGAACCCTCGTCCAAAGCGATGGCCGACGACAATCTTCTCGGTCAGGGACAGGGTACCGGACGCACGCCGTGCGTCCCTGCGCTCGCATTCTGTGAGAAATGCGAGTTAAGGCCGCAACGGCCTGGACTTCAGGTCGTTTGGCCGCTCCCCCTCCCCCTCCGCTCTCGCGATGCGTTCGAGCAATCACTTTCCCGACGCGGCTTGGGTCGATCAGGAATGCAACGCACTTCGAGAACCTGCACGGGATGCGGGATGGAGTCGGGAGCGGGAGCGGCCAGGAGCTGCTCGAGAAGACTCCCGATCTGTCGTCCGACGCGTGGCTTGCTCGAGTCTCGGACCAGCAATGAATGAGGTAGGCTTGGAAACGTGAACCGACGTGCGTTGCTACTCGCCATCTTCGTAATTGCCGCGGCCTGCGGATACGCACTCGAATTCTTCTGGGTGCAGCACTCCGATCCCCTCGGCGCGAATCTCGGCCTCGAGATTTCACGTGGCGATGCCATTACGGCAGCCCGGCAGTTTGCGACGACATACGACGGCATCTCGCGAGCTCAGGCATACGTCAAATTCGACGGCAATGACGACCTCGAACGCTTCTTTTCAGCGGCGGGAGTCACGCGGCAGGCGCGGGCTGTGGTCGAGGAAAGGTCCCCGGCGGTAAGCTACCTGGTGCTCCTGATGGATCGGGAGGGGAAGAATCGACTGAGGGTGAGAGTCTCCAGGTCGGGTCGCGTCCTCGGGTACAGCCAGCTCGATGTGCAAGGGGAGCAGCGAACCTATGAGGCCTCAGCGCTGGCAGCGGCGCAAGGCGCTCTTCTGAAGCGATTCGGAAAAGAGAGCGCGATCTTCCGGTATGACGGATCAAAACCGGTCGAGCGACAGAATCGACGCGACCTCGCCTTCAAGTGGAGCCGGCAGGCATCGCCGCACCTGGCTATCGATGCCAATGTCGAGGTGGCCGGCACTGGCGTGATCAGCGAAGAGATCAAGGCCCGCATCGATCCAACCTTTCAGGAACAGCACATCAAAAGTATCGGGAAGGCGAACACCTTCCTGGGCATCCTCATCTGGTGCATGGCTCTGATCATCGCGATCTATGCGCTCTTCCGTTACGTCGTCCGCGTGCGTGAGCAGGAGGTTCCCCACGGACGAGCGTTGCTGCTCCTCCTGGTTGTGCTGGTTGCGTCGGCCTCGGGCCTGCTGATTTTCAGCGACGATTCCGTTTTCGATGTTTTGCAAAAACCGCAGGAAACCTCCCAGGGGACATTCGCTGCTTCACTCCCGGTACTGATCGCGCTCTTCTTCTTTGCTCTCGCCATCGCCATAGCCTGGGCAGGGTGTGAGGGGGATTTGCGCGAACGCTTCCCGGGGAAACTCACTTCGTTCGACGCACTCCTTGGCGGACGAATCGGGTCTTCCAATGTGGCGACTGCCTTCCTGACAGCAGCAGGCTGGGCCGGGGTGTCGTTCCTGCTCTTCCGCATGGTCGGTCTCGGCATGGCCAACTCCGCAGCGAGCACGTCGTTCAAGGAAGCTACGGTGATGGCCTCCAGGATCCCGATGCTGGCGTCGCTGTTCTCCTATTCACTGATGAGCGCGATCACCGCGGTACTCATGGGAATGATGGTCCCGGTGTCGATGCTGCGGCGTTGGAAAACGACTGGAGCGCGACTCGGATTCGTGATCTTCCTCATTCTCTTCGTCGTTTTCAGCGCGACGCTCACACGGTCCGTTCCCGGTGCTGCCGCCTTTGCTCTGGCCGCCGTCGGGGCGGCGATGCTGGCGGTCCCATTCATGCTCCATGATCTGCTGACGTCTCTGCTCTCGACGGTCATCGGCTCCACCTATCTGTTCGGTACCCGAATGCTCTCGCAGCCGGACCAGGATCTTCGGACGCAAGGAATTGCGCTCCTGGCGGTCCTCTTGATCGCCCTGGTGGCAGCATTGACCCGCGCATTTCGAACGCCGCTTCCGGATTCGGAGGTGCGACCTTTGTACGCCCGCAATCTTCTCGAGCGGCAGTCACTGGAGGCAGAGCTCTCAGCGGCCCGCCATGCGCAGCAGCGTCTGCTGCCGATGAAACTTCCGGAGATTCCGGGTGCTTCGGTGACGGCCCGCTGCGAGCCGTCGAGTGACGTGAGCGGCGATTACTACGATGTACTCTCACTCAGTGACGGAAGACTGCTCTTCGTCATGGTCGACGAGAGCGTGGAAGGACTCTCTGCCGCGCTGCGAGTAACGTTGATCAAGGGTCTGCTTCTGTCCTACGCCCGACGCCTGCTTCCCGCAGCGGAGCTCGTGAGGCGCGTGAAGCGTCAGGTCCAGGACATTCTCAACGATCAGCGACAGCTCTACATAGCCGTGGCGCTTTTCGATCCCGTGACTCGACACGTCGAGCTCGCGCGGAGCGGCGATTCTCCTAGCATCTTCATCAGCATGGCGCCTTCGCCCAGCGATCAGTCTGAGCAGTCGGCCGCCATCACCCGCGAGGTAATCATGCCCGCCTCGACAGATGTCCAGGAGGTCGAGCTCACACTCGAGCGGGGCGAGGCGTTGATGATGCTCTCCGACGCATTTGACGACCTCAGCGTCAGCCAGATGGCGCTAGGGGGGAGCGTTCAGCACATCGAGGCGCTATTTCGTCCTCGAGGCAATGTGGCTGCGCACGCCTCAGGCGATCGAACCGCGCTGGTCCTGGCAACGGAGCGCGGGTGAGATCGCCAGTCGCTCGCCTGAGCGTCCTTCTGATCAGCGGACTGGCGCTGTTCGCGTTGCTGTTTCCGCGCACGGCACCGGCGCCAGGATGGAACAGCCAGCTCAGCCGTCCGCGGGTCACAGCGATCGCGCGCGCTGTTCTGCAAGACGCCGGCGTCGACGTCACCGGATGTGACGTCTGGATTTCTTCCGAGGCGAACCGCGACGAGCAGCGATTCCTGCGTGCCACGACCGATCCTTCTGGTCGAATCTCCCCCGTTGCGGTATTCATCATCTTCACAAATCCTGCGAAAAAAATCGTGGCTCGCGTCCGCCTCGACTGGAGAGGACGAGTCACAGCTTTGTTCGCGGATGACGCGTCCGTGAAAAGAACGGGCGCGTCGCGACCTCCCCAGGATTGGTTCCCGGCACTCCTGAAGGGCGCTCAGGTTGATGGAGCCAGTTCAGAGCCGGGTCCACTCGAGCGCACCTCGGCGACGAAAGCGAGGCAGGCATGGCGAATGACCGTGCCCACGACCCCGCCGACGCCGTGGACACTCGAGATCACAGCATCCGATCGGGGCGTAACGGAGGCCCGCGTTCAGCTCAATCTTCCCGCAGAAATCAAGCGGCAGGCGGAGGCAGCGAACAAGTCGCGTCTGACGCTCGGCATCATCGCCAGGACGCTGAGCATCGCCCTGTGGCTGGCGGCTGGATTCTTCGCGGTCCAGGGTCTTGTGCAAGGTCGCCTGAAATTGCTCGCAGTGATGGGCGGGATCCTGCTGATGATCGCTCCCCTGCTCCTGCTCGTTGGGGTGGAAACCCCGATTAACGAAACCCTCTTCGACCCCGCGCAGGCCGCCGTTGATCCCAACCCCGTCGCAGCGATGATGGCGCAACCGGCCACGTTCAAGCTGTTCGTTCTCTTCGGCGTGTTAATGGGGACGGTGCTGATCGCCGTTTACGTCGCAGGAGGGCTTTCATGGTCTCGCACATTGCCGGCCAAACTACTCGCTCTCGAGCTTCTTCTGCGGGGTAAGTTCACGACGAAAATCGTCGGCCGCGCAATCGTGAATGGCCTCGCGCTGGCAGCGTGGCCATTCGTCATCAAACAAGCCGTTGTCGCGCTGGCAGGACCACTTGTGACGTTTGAACCGCTGATGGGCGCAGCATCGTTGCTATCCCGTCTGCCACTGGCGAGCGCCTTTGCGAACCGACTCGACACAGTCTTTGTGATCGTTTTCGTCTTTGCCTATCCCCTTGCCACTCTCTACGCGCGTCGCGCCGCCCGTCCGCTTTCGTTACTCATTGCTTTCGTCCTGATGGTCGACAACTACGACCGATACGAACCGCTGCTCCTTGCAGGAATGATTGCGCTCGGCCTGACCATCTTCTGGGACTTTGTGTACAGAAAGTTCAACGCAGCGACCGTTGTCACGGCCGCCCTGTTCGGGGCGATCCTCCAGGACATAGCGTTTCTGCTGTTCCAAAGTTCAGCGCCGCTCCAGCAGGCAGGACTCTCAGCAGCGGCACTGCTGTCGCTGATCGGGGTTGGTGGCGCCTGGAGCGCACTTCGCGGCAAGGACGTCGCGATGCCGCCAGGAGGCGCTCTCCCTGCACCGACCAGGATGGAGCGCGATCGCATCAAGGCGGAGATAGGCGTCGCACGACGAATGCAGGAGCGCATGCTTCCTCCTCGTGCTCCGGACCTCGCCGGCTTCGACATCGCTGCGATTTGCCGGCCGGCAAGGCAGATCGGCGGCGATCTCTACGACTACGTTCCACTGCCTGCTGACGAAGTCGGAATTGTCGTAGCCGACGTCTGCGGGAAAGGTGTAGGGGCTGCACTCTTCATGACGCTGACCAAGGGGTTACTTCGTGCTGCGAGTGAGGAACAGAGTGACCCTGTTGCAATCCTTACCGAAGTGAACGGCGCACTGCACGGTCTGGGCAATCGCGACGTGTTCGTGACGGCCGTACTGGCCGTCGTCTCGCCCCGCTCGTCACGAGTGACGCTGGTGCGGGCGGGTCACAACCCACCCCTCGTCTGGCGTCGGGCTCGCGCGCAATCTGTCTGGGTTCAGCCTCCGGGCGTCGCCCTCAGTCTTACGCGTGAGGCCATGTTCCGCCGCGTGATGAAAGTCGAAGAGATCGATCTCGATCCGAGCGACGTGCTCCTCATTTACTCCGATGGCGTGACCGAGGCAATGAACCATGTCAACGAGGAGTACGGAGAGGACCGTCTCCGGACGGCGCTGGAGACGAGCGGCGGACAGAGTGCGCTTTCGATCCGCGATGCCATCGTGCGTGACCTCGAGCAGTTCGTCGGAAAGACCCCCGCCAGCGACGACCTCACGATCGTTGTGGTCCGCAGGAGCGAAGGAGAGACGGCGCCGCCCGCAACGAATCTGCTGGCGTCGGCCACGGATACCGTCTGATCAGACGTGTGTCGGCCCCGCGAGCAGCACGCGTGTGACGCCTGTCACACCTGCGTGACGGACAGGAGTGTCTGTCCTACATGGACAAAGTTCTTCTGCTGCGGTTGATATAATCCCTTCGAATGCTTCCTAAACGATTGAAACGGGGTCCGCGGCTGCTCTGGACCCTACTGGCCGTCTTGATTGGCGTGAGCGTCCTCCCCCTGGTCGTCTCGCATTATTTCCTGATCGGAATCAACCGCGATTCGCTCGAGACGCTGGAGAAAAAGTACCTCACACGCTCGGCGGTCAGTATCGCCGCAGAGGTCCAGAATCTTGCAGCGAGTTACGTCCAGCAGCTGAACAAGATTGCGACCGGAGTCAAGATCAGCGCTTCGCTGCTGGGGGCCGGCAAAGATCCGTTCGCTTACGCGGCAGAGACCAATTTCATCGTCAACTACACCACCACAGACAACGACATCCTCGCGCTGAGCGTGGTCAATCGGGCCGGGCAGGGTGCCACGGCGCAGCCCGCCGGACTCGGCCCCGAGGTGCAGAGCGAGTTGAATCGAGCGTTCACCGTGGCACTCTCAGGCCAGCCTTACGCCGGGTCATTTCAGTATGTGGCCGTCCTGAATCAACCGGCGATGATCATTGCCGTTCCTGTGGCGGATTCCACCGGGGCAGTGATCGGCGCGGTGGAGGCCCTGGTGAGCCTTCGTCGAATCTCGGATCGCATTCGAGACGAAGGGAAAGCGGGTGTGACCGCATTCCTGGCCGACCGAAGTGGAAGAGTCCTCATTCACAGCCAGCCTGCTTTGAGCATACAAAGGCCTCTGGTGTCTCACCTTCGGATCGTGCAGGAATTCATGAAGGCGCCGGTTCGACTCACCCAGTCATACCCCGATCAGCAAGGTGGCCAGAAGGTCGAGTTGCTCGGGACGGTTGCTCCCGTCGGCTCTCCTGACTGGGGAGTCGTCGTGCAGAAGGAACAGAAACAGGCCTTCTCCTCCGTTCGAAAGATGATCCGCGGCACGGTGCAATGGGGCTCCCTGGCTCTACTGCTCGCCATCCTCGTCGGAACAGTATTCGCCCACAAGCTCTCAGAGCCGATCCGTATTCTGGCGGCGCGCACGAGGGACATTGCGAGCGGCGACCATGCCGCGCGCGTGGAAGTCACGTCTCGCAACGAGATCGGTGACCTCGCGGAAAACTTCAACATCATGTCCGACGCAATCGAGCAGTCGATGGCACAACTCAAGAAGGCAGCCAACGAGAACAACGTTCTCTTCATCAACGCTGTCCGCATGCTTGCTGCGGCAATCGACGCGAAAGATCCTTACACACGGGGACACTCCGAGCGCGTAGCGCGGTATTCGATCGCCATCGGCAAGCATCTCGAGCTTCCCCCTGAACAGATGCGCAACCTGCGCATCAGCGCCCTGCTCCACGACGTCGGAAAAATCGGCATCGACGACAGGATCCTGCGCAAGCCCGGGGCGCTCAGCGATGACGAGTTCGAAGTCATGAAGCAGCATCCCGAAAAGGGCGCTGCGATCATGGGAGGTGTCGCGCAACTCATCGACATCATGCCCGGCATGCGATATCACCACGAGAAGTGGGCGGGAGGCGGGTATCCCGAAGGACTCGTGGCAGACCAGATCCCGATGCAGGCGCGGATCGTAGCGATCGCCGACACGTTCGACGCCATGACGACCAATCGCCCTTACCAGAAGGCGATGGACATGAAATATGTCGTCGAGAAAATCGTCAGCTTCGGCGGGAACCGCTTCGATCCCGATGTCGTCGAGGCTTTCGTACGGGCCGTCCGCTCGGGCGACATACATCCCGAAGAACAGATTCGTGGTGCAGCCTAGAGTTGACTGCTCAATGACTTCCTGTTGCCTGACAGCGTGCGCCATCCGGACGCGCTGTGAAAAAATAGTACTGAGGAGCGCATGTTTCAGCCAATTCTGAAAGAGACCGTTGAAAAGGTCAGCGGCGCGCTGGGTGCGCTGTTCCTGGACTGGGAGGGAGAGAGCGTCGAGATTGCATCGCGTGACTCCTCCACCTTCGACCTCAAGATCATCGGAGCCTACCAGGGCATCTTTCTCAACCAGGTCAAGAAAATCTGCCATGATCTCGAGCAGGGATCACCGGAACGCTTCAAGCTGGAGCTCAGTCAGATCACTCTTCTGAACTGGGTTCTCAAGGACGGTTACTACGTAGTACTTTTACTGCGCCCGGGTTCCAACGAGGGCGTGGCGTGGCAGGAGCTCTCGTTGCTCAGGCAACGGCTCCTGCTCGAGATGTGACTCCTTGGCAGCCTGAGTGCAACGGAGATCAGCGATGAGAAAACTTTTCCTTCTGATGCTTGCAGTTGGAGCTCTCGGTTGCCAGGCTGACGTCCCGCCAGCTGTGACGCAGCTGCAGACAATCGAGAGTGTTCCCGTGGCGCCCCCGGTCCTTGATCCTCCGCCAGTGCTCAAGGCTGAAGCGGCACCGATCCCGAAGAGAGATCTGGCTCTCGGGAAGGTCACGCCGGGCGAAGAGGTGTCTGCCGCCCCGCGCGTCGAGCTCCCGTTCGCGCCGGCCATCGCCATGGATCCTGTCAACGGAAGTAAAGTCTCGATCCGGGCGAACACCCCGATCTTCGAATACAAGAAGAAGCTGTACTACTTTGGCAGTGAAGCGAATATGAAGACCTTCGTTGCCGATCCCGAAGCCTTCCTGAAGGGAAGCTGGACACGGTACTGATTCCACTGCTCCGACGCAGCCGAAGGGCGGGGAAAACTGAGTCGGCGCGCCCTGTGGCCGGACATTCCAATGTCCGGCGTCTTCAAGGCTGATGTCACAGGCGAGTAAAGTCAGCGGTGCCGGAGAATTCGAGCCTTCCCGACGGTCTCCTACTCTTCCGCTTCCTAACGTCCACCGCTACTGAATAGAATCGCAACGTCGGCTGGCGGGCGTATCGGTCGCCGTGTTCTGCTGTCAAGCCAAATGTGACTGCTCGCCCCGCTTGCCCGTTCGGTCGACTCCCCCTCTCCGGAAAGTGCGTAGAGGAATGTCATCGAACGCGAGGAGACACGCCCGAGCCTCGTGGTCACAATCACCTCATCGTCGTACCGAAACGGGGAGCGATACCGGCACGAGACCTCTGTCACGACGAGGAGAAGGCCCCTGGCCTCAATCTCGCGGTACGGAACTCCCATCGCCCGGCAGAGATCCGTCCTGCCTACCTCGAACCACGTGATGTAGTTGGCGT
The DNA here is from genome assembly GCA_035576005.1 of Thermoanaerobaculia bacterium. Lineage (GTDB taxonomy): Bacteria > Acidobacteriota > Thermoanaerobaculia > Gp7-AA8 > Gp7-AA8 > DATLXH01. The sequence goes on from DATLXH010000143.1 coordinate 54,221, forward strand.
GGTGCGCGATCCCCATCTGATCGGTCTCTTTGTAACGAACGCGGATCCGACTCTCGACCTGCGGGACTGCCTGCATGTCCGACACGATGACTCCTTCAATGTTCCGCTACGAGTTGACCATCCTTTCTGGTCGGGTACAGCTTTGGCACCGGTACCACCGGCGAAGCCAGCCCGCTAGCCCGCATTTCTCACAGACCTTCGCCGCGAGACGACGGATAGCGGCCTGTCTGCTTCGTTGCACGCCAATTTGGCTCCTTGACATAGTGTCGACTATGCCTTCGTCGCAAAATCGCCGCGCGCCTCGCATCCAAGCCACTCTCCGCCTTCTCACGACAAAGGTCTGTGAGAAATGCGGACTAGAATATCCGACCGATCGATCCGGGGGTGACTGTGGCTTCGCAGCGCCCTTGTCAGCATGATCAGTCGGTAAAGGGAGAGTGATGCAATGCAAGCTGTAGTGAAAACGCGCGGCGAAGGCGGGCCCGCAGGTACAGCGGTCCGTGACTGTCCCGCGCCGGTGGCAGGAACCGGCGAAGTGGTGATCAGAGTCGCCGCAGCAGCGATCTGCGGAACTGACAAGCATATCTACCACTGGGACCCATCCATTCGCGACTCGATGATTCCGCCCAGAATCTATGGACATGAATTCTGCGGCTTTATCGAATCGATCGCAGACGACTCGCGGCGCGATCTCGCGGTTGGAGACTACGTGTCGGCCGAGATGCACGTGGTATGTGGCGAGTGCACGCAATGCCGGAGCGGCAACGGTCACATCTGCGCGAGGACGAAAATCCTCGGGTTGCACGAGAACGGCTCATTTGCTGAGCTGGTCAAAGTTCCAGCCTCAAACGTAATCAAGCTGGATCCTCGATACGTGCCCCTTCACGTAGGAGCGTTTCTCGACGCCCTCGGCAATGCCGTGCACGCCACGCAGCTCGTTGATCTCGCGGGCAAGTCCGTAGCGATCACGGGATTCGGGCCGATTGGCGCAATGGCCGCGGCCATCGCTGCTCACTGTGGAGCGCGGGCAATCATCGTCACAGACGTAAGCAGCCATGCGCTCGCCAGTGCGCGCGAATGGGCCGATTCGAAACAGCTCGCATCGCTGAAGACATTCAATGTGAGCGAGACGAGTGCAGACGAGCTCAAGCGCGAGGTGGATGCGCTCACGGACGGAGGAGTCGACGTGGTGCTCGAGATGTCGGGAGCCCCATCCGCGATCAATCTCGGTTTGAGCATTGTGCGGATGGGAGGATTTCTTTCGATGCTCGGATTGCCAGCAGGCCATTCCGTCACGATCGACGACTACACGCGCAATGTGATCTTCAAGGGCGTCACGATCCAGGGAATCATCGGGCGGCGGATGTACAGCACCTGGCAGCGGATGCTCTCATTGCTCGCATCGGGCCTCGATGTCGACTGGATCGTACAGGCAAGGTTCGATTCGCTCGAGAAGTTTCAGGAAGGGATGGAGAAGTTTGATCGGCACGAAGCGCTCAAGGTGATCTTCTTCCCCGAGGGGGAGAAGAGATCGCGTGAGAGGTTTCGGGAGGTTGTGAAACCGTCCTGAGAGCTAAGCTTGCGAGGTCCTTCGCCCCTCCCACCCGCATGCCCAAGCTTCCGATGACACCGGTCCACTGTCTGACGTCGGTGAGCCGCGAAGCGGCGTAATCCCTCTCCCCGGCGGGGAGAGGGAAGCGAGCGGAGCGAAGCAGGGAGAGGGGCGTGAAAGTCTCGCCAGTCCCTCGAAACGGGCGGGGTCGTATCTCTCGCGACCCCTATAGGGGTAGGGAGGGCTGGTAGGCCCCCCCTCCCTCCGAACCGTACGTGCGGATCTCCCGCATACGGCTCTCCGGTTGATGTTTCTCGTGTAGAGAGCGGATGAGCAGATCATGGGCCTCAGACATGGTGAA
>DATLXH010000144.1:0-6229 GCA_035576005.1 Thermoanaerobaculia bacterium
TCGTGCGGATTTTTCAGGCAGATGTCATCCCTGTAGCCGGTTAACAGCGGGGAACGCTGTTGAAGAAGTGAGGACACGCGGCGGACTCGCACCATGGGAGGGGCGAATCCCTCTCCCCGGCGGGGAGAGGGTGGTCGCGTAAGCGACCGGGAGAGGGGCCGCGAGAGATACGAAGACCTCGCCCTTTTCGAGGGACTGGCGAGACTTTCACGCCCCTCTCCCTGCTTCGCTTCGCTCGCTTCCCTCTCATACACCGCCGGGGAGAGGGATTATGCCGCGGCTCAACGACGTCAGACAGTGAACCGGTGTCATTGGAAGCGTCGAGAGGGATCTGGGTGAGGGCCTTATGCCGAAATCATGATCCGGAAACGGTGTTCGTGCACTGACGCCGTCATCTATGGAGACTGTGAAGAAACGTCATCGAGCGGATTCGGCGGGTTGTCGGGACGACACGTCAGTTCTTTTTCTCAGTGGCGCCCGTTGCCGTACAGCCGCTCGTGGCTGGCTTTCTTCTGCGACGAATGGATTCTGTTCTACTTCCGCGAGAATCACCGGGTGTCGGCCGCACGCCGTGCGGCCCTACACCCACCCCGTCAAGACCCTGCGCTGCAGGCAGCGCAGGGCCAGAAGACGATGTAGTTACAGCGGCAGTGGCCGTATCCTGTTTTCTGAACTTGCGATGGGAACGTACGTACGACCTTCCGCTCCGGCACCGCCAGGCCGCTTGCAATCCCTGGCGGAAACGCTTGTAGAGGACGCAGCCGACTGGCTGGAAGGGAAGTCATGGACGATCAGGCTTCCGCTCCTTCTTTACCTCGCCTACGCCTTCGTCCAGCATTTGCGTGACCCTCTTTACGGCAGCTTCCTTTTCGGATGGATTACTGTCCTGATTCACGAGCTCGGGCACGTAGTGCTAGGGTTTGGTCCCGAATTTGTCGCCGTTGCGGGCGGAACGCTCTTTCAGCTCGGCGCCCCCATTGCCTCAGCGTTCCTATTCCTTCAGCAGCGGGACTACTTCGCCATCACTGTTGCTGGTTGCTGGCTCTCGTTCAGCATCTTCCAGATGGCGACCTACATCGCCGACGCGCGTGAATTTGCGCTTGACTACGTGACGGTAGGAAGCGGGGAAGGCGAGGGAATCCATGACTGGGATTACATGCTCACGGGCGTCGGCCTGCTCGAACAGGAAAAGACCCTGGCGTTTCTTGCGCGTACGGTTGCCTTCGCAGCCGGCGCCGGCTCGCTCGCGGCAGCTTCATGGTTGCTGTGGCGGATGTGGAGGTCAGGTCGCTCTGAAAGAACGATGCATTCGGGCCGGCAATCTTCGAAACCGAGGGGATGAACCTGTCTGTCGCGGCCTCGAGGGGCGCGGTGATCCAGAAGGCGATAAGGGAAAGGAATAGAGTGATCTTCGTCGAGGATTTGACGGGAGTCATGAATCGTTCGTAGACGCGCCGACGCTGAGCTCGCTCTCGCGATTCCTTCGCCGTTGCCTCGCTCTCCGCTGTCACACTGGTTGCCATGCTCAATCTTCCGCCCGAAATCGTCGCCCCTGAGCCCTTGACCGTTGCTGCGGCAGCAACGGTGGAGCTGATGATGAAATTGCGGATCTCGTTCGCATTCGTCGGTGATATCGCGCTCTCAGCGTGGCTCGGGAGATCGTCAGTGGCACGACAGGTCGACCTGCTTGCTGTCGTTTCTCCTGAGGGAAAGCAGCAGATTCCGATGATGGCTGGTCATCGCGGCTTCGAGCTCGACCGGGAGCTGATTGAGGCCACCGAAGAGTTTGACCTGGTTCCCATGGCGTATTGCGGAGTGAAAATCCATGTGCTGATTGCCAGTAACGCGCTCTACGGACGCATGGTCGCGGCAGCCGTACCGGCCCGGCTGGGATCGCTCGATGTGAAGATCGCCGCGGCGGAGGATCTTGCACTTCTTCTGACTTTCTCGGACGCGACTGATAGTCTGCTCTCCCGAAACGAGCTCGTTCGCTCGAGCGCAGCCGAGTTCGACATTGCGCGTTTCAATCGAAAGCTGGTCTCCCTGGGAGTCAGCGGAAAGGCAATACCAACGTGAAGTGGATCGCATCGCAGGAAAGTCTCAACGAGCTCGCGTCCGAGCTCGAGCCCGCCTCCATCGTGGCGTTTGATACGGAGGCTGACTCGCTTCATAGCTACTACGACAAAGTCTGCCTGATTCAGATCTCCGCCGGGGCGGATGATTACGTCGTGGATCCTCTGACAAAGATCGACCTCACCCGGCTCGGCGAGATCCTGAGCAATCCGGCCGTTACCAAAGTCTTTCACGGTGCTGATTACGACCTTCGGATCCTCCGGCGCGATTTCGGTTTTTCCGTGGTGAATTTTGTCGACACGATGGTCTGTGCCCAGCTGCTGGGATACGAATCGTTCGGTCTGTCTGCGCTCCTCAAGCAGCATTTCAATGTCGACGCGGACAAATCGCACCAGCGGGCCGATTGGTCGATGCGACCGCTCACGAGCCAGATGCTTGCCTACGCGACGATGGACACGCACTACCTGATCGAGCTTCAGGCCCAGCTTCGGGAGAAGCTCGAGGCGTTGGGCCGGTGGGATTGGGCCGTCGAAGAATTTGGCCGGATGGAATCGATCAAGTTTCGCGAAGCAGAGGAGAAAGAAGAAGGCTTCAGGAGAATCAAGGGCTCGAACCGCCTCGATCGACGCGGACTTGCTGCACTATCCCTTCTCCACGACTGGCGGGATGGTCTTGCGCGCAAGTCCGACCGTCCACCGTTCAAGATCATCGGAAATGAGGCGATGCTGGAGATATCGAGGGCGTTGCCGACGAACATCGAATCGCTCAAGTCCGTCAAGGCCGTAGCTCCGTATCACACCAGCCGCTTCGGTCGAGAGATTCTCTCGATGATGAGCAAAGCGCGTGGCCTCGATGAGTCCGAACTGCCTGCCAGAGCCGATAGCAAGGGTTGGGTGCGCGACAAGAACCTCGAGCGACGGCTCGAGAAGCTCAAGAAGGTGCGGGACGAGGTTGCCGAGTCGCTCAAGATCGAGCAGTCGCTTCTTGCTCCGAAACATGTGCTGACTTCGATCGCCGAGCTCGACCCGAAGCAACTCGACGATCTCGATGCAGTTCCGAGCTTGCGGCGCTGGCAGAAAAGTGTGATGGGCGAGCAACTCGTGAAAGCTCTCACAGAGCCAGCGGTTTGAAGCGTGTCATCCGCCGCGCAATCTGGGGTGACGTCCCCTTTTAGAGTGACGAGCGGCCTGCTACAAAGGATCATTCAAAGGAAGATGGAGAACTGATTGGAAACGGTATCGGAACAGAAGGTCATCATCATCGGGTCTGGGCCGGCAGGATGTACCGCCGCTCTGTACCTGTCTCGCGCGAATCTCATTCCTCTGGTCTTCGAAGGCATCCAGCCCGGAGGCCAGCTCACGATCACGACGGACGTCGAGAACTTTCCGGGCTTCCCCGAGGGCATTCAGGGCCCGAAGCTCATGGAGCTCATGCGCAAGCAGGCCGAGCGCTTCGGAGCCCAGTTCGCCTTCGAGAGTATCGAGTCGGTGAATCTGCTTGAGCGACCGTTCAAGGTGGTCACTGATCAGAAGACCTACCATTGCGAAGCCCTGATCATCGCGTCTGGTGCCTCAGCGATGCAGATTGGCATTCCGTCTGAGAAAGCGCTTCAGGGGTTCGGCGTGTCCTATTGCGCGACGTGCGATGGCTTCTTTTTCAAAGGTAAGGAGATTGTGGTGGTCGGCGGCGGCGACTCGGCGATGGAGGAGGCGACGTTCCTGACGAAGTTCGCCAGCAAAGTCACCATCGTCCATCGACGTGATGAGTTCAAGGCATCGAAGATCATGCTCGACCGCGCCCGTAACAATCCGAAGATTGAATTTGTCCTCAACAGCACTGTCGAGGAAGTTCTCGGTAGTAAGGAGAACGGCGTTACCGGTCTCCGCATCAGAGATACCAAGGGGGGCGCCGTTCACGAAATGGCAACGCAGGGTCTTTTCGTGGCGATCGGGCACACCCCAAATACCGCACCGTTCAAGGGGCAGCTCAACCTCGACGATCGTGGCTATATCGACGTCGCGGCCGGCTCGACGGTCACGAACATCACCGGAGTCTTCGCGTGTGGCGATGTGACGGACCACGTATATCGCCAGGCGATCACGGCAGCTGGGTCAGGATGCCAGGCGGCGCTCGATGTGGAACGCTGGATCACGCACGAGCGGATCACCGAGAAGTGGGAATGAGCCGACTCTCCAGACAGAGCGAGCGGGTACTCATTCTCGGCGGAGCTGGAATGGTTGGGCTTCAAGTTGCGCGCGAAGCTGTCCGCGAGCTGAACCCTTCTGCGATCATCATCTCCGCGCTAACGCAACCCGAGGTGGACGACGCCGTCGCAACGCTGACCGCCGAAGCGGCCGCGGAGGGATGGAAGATCGAGTTCCGCGGGGCGGCAGGAGACATCTTTCTGCCAACCTCTCTGCAGGGAAAGTCGCGCGCTGAGCTTTTCGGCGACCGTGCGCTTTTCGAGCGGTTGTTCGAAGAAATTTTCGACCCGCAGCCTGAGTCGTTTCAGGAGTCGGCGTTCTACTCTCTCATCGAGACGCATCAGCCGGATGTCGTCGTCGATTGCATCAACACTGCTACCGCCATCAGCTATCAGGATGTCTACACGACGTCGCGGAAAGTGAAAGTCCTGATGGATCGCGTCGAGCAGGAAGGGAGTGCTGCCCGGAAAGACGATCTCGATAGACTGCTGGGAGCTGTGCGTGAGCTGTTGCTCGCTCAGAGTGTCCCCCAGATCACACGGCATATTCTGCTTCTCCATCGCATCCTCCAGCAGAGCTCAGTCCGCGTCTACGTCAAGGTGGGGACGACAGGTACCGGAGGGATGGGCATCAACATCCCCTACACACACAGTGAAGATCGGCCCTCGCCGACGCTCCTTTCGAAGTCAGCGATCGGTTTCGCTCACACCGGGCTGCTCTTTCTGCTGGCCCGCACTCCCTCGGGAGTCTCCGGGCAGGATCACGGACCGGTGGTCAAGGAGATCAAGCCTGGCGCCATGATCGGCTTCAAGAGGCTCGGGGTGAGTCATGTGAAGATCACCGGAGCCACTGGGAAAAGGGAGCCGGGCTATCTCATCTCGCCGAGGACAGACGAGCTCGGAACATCGCTGGCTCCTGTGCAGGATCCTGGCTCGTTCAGGCAATTCGAAGAGCGGGCTTTCCCTGTGCGGATCATTGGAGCGGACACAGGGGAGAACGGCTTTTTCGCAATCGGGGAGTTTCAGGCAATCACCTATCCTCGCCAGATGGAGTATGTGACACCCGAGGAGGTTGCAAGGACGGTCATCCTCGAGATCCTCGGTGCGGCCACGGGTCGCGATGTCTTGTCCGCAATCGACGGCGCGATCACGGAGCCGAGCTATCGGGCAGGCGTTCTTCGGGATCATGCGACACGCGAGATGCAGCGGCTCGAGAGGTTGATCCAGGCGGAGGACGGTGACGTGCTGCCCTCGATCGCTCTCGGTCATCTGGGACCGCCTCGTCTTTCGAAACTGTTGATCGAGGCTTTTCTGCTTCGATCAGCTGCTGGATCTGCTTCTTTCGAAGAGTTGCTCAGCGTCTCGCCTGAGGAGATGCGCGTGAAGGTCGAGCATTTCCTCGAAGCGAATCCGAGGATCGAAAGTCTCATTGTCACGATCGGAATCCCGATCCTGCGCGAGCGTGAGAGTGGGATGACACTTACACGCGGCCCGAGACTCAACATTCCTGTTCAGCGCCCTGATGCCGAGCCTGTCGAGCTCGATGCTCAGGCAATCGAGCGCTACGGTTTTATGGGATGGGTCGATCTTCGCGAGCGGAACTTTGAAGGGTGGCGGGATCGGATACGGATCATCGCGAAGTCGCAGCCGGACATCGCTCAATGGGGATCTGCGGCGTTCGATCACACGCAGTATGTCGGCAGTGAGTTCGTTCCGGGAGACGTCGTCGGCTGGCTACTGACGAACGAGAGCGACGAGACCGGGATTGCGGGACGACGGATGTTCTAGCCCGCATTTCTCACGCTGATAAAGAAAAGCCGCCGCACCATGCTATTAAGTTGAGTGTGACCAACAACTTGAAAACATGGGAGGCGGCGGCGTGCAACAGACACAGTGTAACGGGGAGCAACTCAACTTCCAAGCGATAGGACGGCGTGAAGTTGTGACGCGGTT
>DATLXH010000145.1:0-21834 GCA_035576005.1 Thermoanaerobaculia bacterium
CCGATCCGCCAGCGATTCCCCTTCGAGCAGTTCCATGACCAGGTAGCCGTCACCAACGTCGAACAGCGTGCAGATGTTCGGATGGGAAAGCTGCGAGATCGTCCTGGCCTCGCGCTCGAAACGGATCTTCAGCTGCGCATCAGCCGCAAATTCAGCCGGTAGAATCTTGATGGCCACACTCCGCTCGAGACGGGTGTCACGCGCCTTCCACACTTCTCCCATCCCGCCGGCGCCGATGCGCGAGACGATCTCGTAGGGACCAAGTCGTTTGCCTGCCTGCATGTTGTGGGGTGGACCGCGGCAATTATGAACGTTTCGAGTGCCGCGCGCGAGGGGACGTTCGCGACGATTCCTGCTCGTCGAAGCTCGGCGATCAATCTGTTCATCGCGACATACGAGAGCGTGCGAGGTCCGGAGGGAGAGAGTCTTGAGGGGTCGGAGATGCAGTTGTCTCTGCTGACTGCAGGCCCTCGCTCAGGAATGTTTCGAAACTGAAGCTCTGATACGCAATGCTGGCTGACCGCACCGGACAAGCTCTCACACGAATACTCTCTTCGGATCGAACGGCACCTGATCTCGCAGGACTTAGAAGCAGGCCCTCTGTGCTCCTTCTTGATTGATCAGTGGTGAACGTCGCGCGCGTCTCCGCCGCGAACGACTGGGCGAGTCCGGAGCGAAACAAGTTGCACAAAGGACGCCTGACGGCAATCACTGCGTGATGTTACCGTCGCACACCACGATGGACTATGACCGCACGGACATCCGCGCGACGTACGATCGCGGACACGACAACGGTCCGGCCGTAATCGACCAGTGGATGCGCGTCATCGAATCGCACGTCGAGCCGGCCCGCGTGCGCGACATCCTCGATCTGGCCTGCGGCACCGGCCGCTTCATTTCCGGCCGGAACGGAATTTCGCGTAGACGCAGTCGATGCGCTACTTCGCCGATTTCTTCGAAGTGCCTTGACGCAAAAATGTGCCTGTACGTGAAGCCGTTGCGCGACGGGCAGAAGCATGTCGTGCAGGGGTCGAGGGAGTGAAGTGAGTCACCTCTGTCGAAAGACGATCGCCGAGACGATGCTTCTCGACATCGAGAAGGTAGCGGGCTTGGAGATTCAACCAGAACATTTCCGACGTACCGAAGAATCGAGCCAGGCGTAGTGCCGTATCAGCACTGATGCCGCGTTGTCCTTGCACGATCTCGTTGATTCGTCGAGCCGGAACGCTCGTGTCCCTGGCAAGTCGGTACTGGGTAATGCCCATCGGACGGATGAACTCCTCGAGCAGGATCTCACCTGGATGAAGCGGTTCCACCCTGTTCGCCATGCCTCGCTCCTCTCAGTGGTAATCCACGATTTGAACATCTCCGGCGTTCCCGTCGGTCCAGCGAAAACATACACGCCACTTGTCGTTAATTCTGATGCTCCATTGTCCAGCCCGATCTCCAGCGAGTTTCTCCAGACGATTTGCCGGAGGAATCCGCAAGTCCTCGAGCGTCACTGCTGCATCGAGCATCCGAAGTTTCCTGAGCGCTATTCGGTGGAGGTCGGCAGGTAGACGTCGCGATCGCTGAAGGTTGAAGATCGTTTCCGCTTCAGGGTCCGCCCAGCTGCGTATCACCACTCCCATGGTAACGCGCGTCGGTATTAACGTCCAGCGTTACTAATCATGCGCCGAACCCGATCTCGCGGGACTCTTGTCCCTGCGAGAAGTCTTCGTCACGGATGACCTGCAGTCGTACTGCTTATCCGACGTACGGCCAGGTGTCCAGTCTGTTCGTGTCGGCGGGCAAGGAATGATGCAAAGTAGACTGATACCCATTTCATAATGCCGGGAGCGTGATCAGTGCGGCCGAGATGGGAAGGACACCATCATCTTTTCGTCGGCTCTCGCGTGCTGTCGTTAGTGGGCTTGATCGCCGCCGAGCGTCAGGAGCCAGATGTCTTCCTCGCGATGGCGGTTGGCGGAGAGCAGGACTCTGGCGTCGCGCGAGACGGAGAGGCCGGTGATCTCGCCGATGATCCGCATCGCGTTCGACCCCAGATCGACGACGGCGAGGCGTTTCTGGGTCAGCGCAACCAGGACGCGGTGGTCGTCAATCGGGACTGCAAATGCAGCAACGCCGGCGGCAACTTTTGTGGCGGTCGCCGTGGTGGGAGCGAGGACGCGGTATCGACGGTCGGTGATGGAATAGACGATGAGACCGGCGCGGCCGATCCATGTCGTGCCGACCAGACCCTTGCCGCCCGGCATCCAGGCGGTTCCGATGAAGGCGTCGGCGCTGCCGGGCAGTGGTGGCAGGGTGTCGAACTTCGTCGCCGGGCCTGGAACAAGCGCTCCCACACGCATCGACTTCAGATCGAAGAAGGCCAGTTGTTTCCCATCCGGCGAGACGATCGGAAAGTTGACCTGGACTCCCGCGCTGAGCTGCTGAAGGCCGCTGCCGTCGACCAGGATGCTCCAAGCGTCGTACGTGCCCCTGCGGTCCGAGTAGAAGACGACGCGTGAGCTGTCCGGAGTCCACGAGACGCCGCGGTCGCGGTCCAGATCATTGGTCAGTTGCCGCACCTCCGCGCCGTCGGCACGCATCAGGTAGATGTCTTCCTGACGCGCTTCGGTGCAGAACGCAATCCACTTCCCGTCAGGCGACACTGCCGCATCGCGGATCAGCAGCGAACCGCTGAGCACAGGTTGAGGATCGAACGTCATCGTTTCGGTCGCCGCGTCAAACGTCCCCCGACGCATCTCCTCGGTCATCGAGAGCGAGCTGTAGAGGACGTGGCTCCCATCGCGCGCAATCGAGATCCACCCAGCCCGAATGGATGGTACGGAGATGGGCTCTGGTGCACCTTGCGCCTTGCCTGTTTCCTCATCCACGGCAATCCGCCAGAGGTTCATCGTGCCGCCGCGATCGCTGGAGAAGAGGACCGACCGGCCGTCGGGCGCCCACACCGGGTTCCAGTCCAGAGGCTTGTCATTGGTGAGCCGCACCACAGATTTTGGATCTCCATTGATCGCGATCGTGTAGAGGTCACGCTGGCCACCGCGGGGTGGAAGCCCCCAGTAGACGATGCGCTTGCCGTGGGGGGAGACGCTCGGCTGCATCGCGTCACCGGGATAAAGCATGCGCGTGGCGCCGGTGGCGACGGTAACGATGGAAAGCGAGGCGACCGAGTTGCGGCTCTGCGGCGCTGCAAGCTCCTCGCTGGTGAAGACGATCTGGGCGCCGTCAGGCGTCCATGATGGCGCGAACCCCGTCGAAGTCAGACGGCGCACCGACTCGCCGGTTGCGCCCATGAGGAAGATCCCGCCACCGTCGCGATTGGAGCGAAACGCGACCTGGCTGCCGTCCGGCGAGAACGCCGGATCGAAGTCGTCGGTATCCGCTGAGGTGCTGAGCGCGATGGCACTCCGTCCGTCGACGCGCTGCAGGTAGAGCCGCCGGTGCGGCCCCTCTCCCCGGACGAAGACGAACGTTTTCCCGTCCGGAGCAATCGCGGGCGAGGTTTCCACCCCCGAGTCGAACGTCAGCTGCATCGCACCGGCGCTGGGGTGAGCGGCCAACGACCGTCCTTGCCGATACGCGACGAGTGCGATTGCTGCCGTGAGGAGCAGGGCGATCGCCGCGATGGTCGCCCGAGCCGTCCATGCACGCGCCGCCGTCGGAGGTGCACCCCCGATTCCCTCGTGAGACGTACTGGAGCTCGACACCGCTTCCAGAGCCCAGGCGAGATCGCGCGCAGACTCGAACCGCTCGCCCCTCTCCTTTTCCAGACACCGCCGCATGACGCGGTCGACGCCCGGAGGGATCTGCTGCCCGCTCGACGCCAGTTCGGTGGGATCGTGATTGAGGATCGCGCTCATCGTGTCCGCCGCCGAGCTCCCGTGGAACGCGCGGCGGCCGGCGAGCATCTCGTAGAGGATCGCGCCACAGGCGAAGATGTCCGTGGTGTGATCCACCTCGCGACCCCGAACCTGCTCCGGCGACATGTAGCCAGCGGTGCCCAGAATGGTTCCGGGCGAGGTGTGTCGTTCCTGGGTGGCGTCGTTTTCCTCAGGATGGGCGCCGTTCACTTTCGCCAGTCCGAAATCGAGAATCTTGAGACGCCCGTCGCGGGTGATGAAGATGTTCTCCGGTTTGAGATCGCGATGGACGATGCCCTTGTCATGAGCCGCAGCGAGGCCGGCGGCAAGCTGCTGGGAAAAATCGAGCGCCTTGCGGATCGGCAACCGGACCTTCGACCCCTCGGCAGAGGTGTCGCCGAGTCGCTCGCGAAGCGTCTCGCCCTCGAGCAGTTCCATCACGAGAAACGGTGTGCTGTTCTCCACCGCGAACTCATGGATCGTGACCAGGTTCGGATGATTCAACGCACCCGCGGCGCGCGCCTCGATCTCGAAGCGCCGAAGCCGTTCAGGATCGCTCGCCACGTCCTGGGGCAGGATCTTCAACGCGACGATCCGCCCGATGCGGGTGTCACGGGCACGCAGGACCTCACCCATGCCGCCTGCACCGAGCGGTGCAAGAACCTCATAGAAACCGAGTCTGGTGCCGGGAGTGATCAAGGGAAGGCGGCATTATCGCAGGTTTGCGATCCGTCGTCCGACGAGGCTCATCGTCCTTGCGGGCGCGAAGGTAGGGGAGTCACTGCTCGACGCGCCAGATGGCGAAGGGATGCAACGTGCTGCCCACGCAAGTCTGCGGCAACGGATTCTCGTGTTACCGCCGCGAGAGGGCGGCGCTATGGCTTTCGCTGCTTCAGGATCTCGAGATCAGCCAGGTCCTGGGCTCGTGCGGAAGCAGTCTTGTTTCGCACGAGAGCCTGGTATCCGATGAAGGGTACGCGAACCGATCCGTAAGCTCCATCGACGCGTGAGTCCCACACTTCGGGGAATGTCACACCATCAATCGAGGTCAGCAGATCAACGCGATTGGGTGGGGTGCCGAGCTGCACAATACGCCCCGGCCTGTCGAAATCTTCCGCAACGATTCCGATCCCACCGAAACCAAACTGCTCGAGCGCCCGCACGAGTCGTGTTCCGTTGTCGTGATCCGGCTCGACAAACAGGTCGAGGTCCTTTGTATAGCGAGGTACGGCGTGGTGCGCAATCGCGTGCGCGCCAACCACCACGAATCTAACGCCGTGGCGCGTCAAGGATTCGAGCAGTTCTTCGAAGTCCTTCGTCGATTCGGCCATTCATCTCCAACCACTCGCGGCGCATTTGTTCGAGGATGCTCACCCGCTCATCAGGCGAGAAGCGGCCCCAGAACTCCGCGTCAGCCTCGCGCTCTTCGGCGAATGACGTGCAGCGGCGAAGCCAGATTTCCATCGAATTGATTGTAATCGGTATCTGGTAGCGCATACGGGATTTGAACCCGTGTTACCGCCGTGAGAGTGTGAACGACCGGGAAATCGGGTCACAATGGGTGACGGGAAATTGTGCTACTCAGTGCTACAAAGTGAGGCTGCAAGCCACTTTCCCGCGATTCGGTATCAATCCGTAGCACTAAGCCGGGAAGCGCGTTATTACCGACCGGCTGCGCGTTGGGCTGCGCGTTTCTCCAGCGCCCGACAGTCGTTCGGCCCGAAGATGTACGCTGCGTAAAGGTTCCCATGCTGCCGCTTCGCCGGCTGGGAGAAGGACCGCGACGGGTGGAGTTCTCAGTTTGTCTCAGTTAGATTTTCACAGATAGGCTGACGATCACGGGACCGACGATCGGGCGGTTGTCGCCATTCCGCAGTGATCGTCCGGAGTGAGTGTCCGCGATATGTCAGATAACGGATCATTCACGCGAAGGGTAACGAGGCCCTGACGCCCGAAGGAGTCTCATGACAACCGGAGCATCGTGGTTGGGGGCATTCAGATATGGACAGCGTGAGTGAGAACCGATCGAAAGAACGTTATGTCGCCGAACGGTCGATTGCCGGGAGCTTCTGCTCGGCGTCTGTGACCCTGCAAGACATTGCGAAGGATGGGGTCCAGATCGAGCACAGCAACCCGCTTCGGGTGGCCACAAAAGGCCGTCTGGCATTCTCAGGCGTCGGAACGGAGGTCGTCGTGGTTCAGGGAATCGTAATCTGGAGCCGCCTACTGCCCGCCCCCAACGAATCGGGGAAGTATCTTTACCGCTCCGGCATTCGCATCGAGGATCAGGAAGAGATCATGCTCGCTGCCATTCAGCGATTGCTGGGCCGGGGACTTCTGTGGCACAACGATCAATCGCTTGACAGGAAACGCGAAGCATTGCTGGAGAGGCACCGCGAGAAGTCAAGGCACCTCTATCTTCGTCCAATCGTGCGCGAGGAGGGTTCTTCGGAAGATCAGTTCCTCCTGATTCAGCACGCACGTGAACGGCTTCGACTGCATTCGGATGAGGCGGCGAAATGGTACAACCGTGCAAAGTTCTCTTTGACACCGGAGGAATCGACGACACTCGATGAGGCCGGGATCGGCAACAAAGAGGAGCTGCGCGCAGTCTGGGAGTATCTGGAGCGAAGCATCTCCCTGCGGATTCTGGCCATGGCCTTCAAACCGAAATGAGTGAGCAGGACGGCGGATCGTCTATTCGCTAACTACGCCGGTCCAGTCGACTTAAACGCAATACTGTTCACTTAAATTATCCTGATTGCTTTCGCCACATCGATCGCCGGTAGAGGCGTGACATGACGCGTACGCAGCGGGAACTTGCTCATCTTGCGCTTGACGCCGCGAGGGTTGCGGCGGCCGCGGCTGGAGGCGACACGCTCTTGCAGGATTTCGTCGAGCACCTGCTCATGAAACTTTTTCCGGTGCTGAGGGGGGAATAGAGTTGAAGGTGCTCAGTTTGCGGCGCACCACGCGCACCGCGTGCAAGAACGACATTCGGTCGGGATCCTCGTCGGCTTTGAGCGCTGCCTCGTGCATGAGTCCGCGAATCGCGAAGTGCGCCATCATCAGCCCATAGAACTCCTGGCGGACCAGATCCGGCGTTTTGCTGCGCAAGACGATCTTCGCGCCTCGCAAATGGGTCTTGAGCTCATCCAGGGCGGTCTCGATCTCCCAGCGCTCGTGGTACAGGGCGGCCAGTTCCTGGGCCGGGGCCTGATCGGGGTCCAGAATGGTGGTCACCAGACGGTAAAGTGGTTCGGCATCGGCCACCCCGTCGAGACGGTATTCGATCACCCGCACGCGCAGGCCGTTACGCTCCTGGCGCCGATCTTTATCCGAGGCGTAGATCCGGCTCAAGTAGGAGCCGTCGGGCAAACGCTTTTCGCACGGCAGGTGGCGGTTGGCTTTGACCCGCCAGAGCAAATCCGCGCCCGTGGCGCACGCATGCTGCCACAAGGCGAACCCGAAGAACTGCCGGTCAGCCAAACACAGCATGCCTTTGCGCAATGCCCCGAGCACGGCCTTGGCCAAGGTTGTCTCGCCTGTGCGATAGCGTCCGATCTGGGTGCCAAAGAGCACGTGCGTACCGTTCTCCACGAGCGACACGAAGCGCAGTTGCGGATAGGCGCTCGCGCCGCGGCTCGCCCCCGGTCTGCCAAAGGCCTCCTTGTTGGTCTTCTCATCGGCCACGTCCAGGGTGCTGCCGTCTATGCTCACCAGACGCCAGCCCCGGTACCACGCTCCCTTGGTGGCCGCCACGGCGATGGGCTTGACCAGCTCGTCGTGCAGTTGCGCGAGGGGCTCCCAACCCAGGCGCGTGCGCGCTTGAGAGATGCCCGACTTACCGGCCACCTTGACCGGCACGGACGGATCAATCAGCCACTGCACGCCTTCGAGCAAGCACCGCAATACCTCGCGGTAGGAGGACTGCATGTACAGAGCTAGAGCAATCACGTAGTAGATCACCACATGCGCGGGCAAATCCCGTTCGCGTTGGCTTGCCCTCGCGGTGGCCTCCAGCACCGCGTGAACCCGATTCGCCGGAAACGTCTTGGAGATCACGCCCAGACTCACGTAGTCCGTAATGCGGCTTCCCTCGGGCAGTGCTGCAACCGTGCGTGCCATCGCCAACCCTCCTGTCTAAGAAAGTGACAGGATACAACATTCTGACTCTAAGTGAACAGTATTGGACTTAAACGAGTACGTTAGGTAAGTAGTATTATGGCTTGTTGTGACCGGGCTACTTGAGAGGATACACCTCTTGCAGCCCAGACGACTCTACCGCGCAGCCGGTTATTACGTCCGGGCTGCGCGTTCCAAGCTGTAAAATTGACGAGGTAACGAACCGGATCATCAATTAAAGAGTTCCACTCCGCCTAACCCGCACTTGATCGGCGCGGGGACAAGACTCGACCCTAACGGGTCCGGCGGCAGTGGTTGTTAGGGTTTGTCCCCATAGGGAGGGACTCAATGCGGGGAAGAAAGAAACCGGGGCCGAAGAAGCGGCACCGCCGCGGCTACCAGTCTTACTGCAGGCGGGTGAGGCGAGCGGTTCGCGAGTGCGCGGCCGCGCATCGTCGGAAGGACTCCGCCGGCGAATTCATCTGGCTGGAGGTACTCTGGATGGAAAAGCCGAGTGAATATTTCAAAGACTGGGCGACTCTCTATTCTGCACTCGGCGCCTATCAGATGGAAGGCTGTGCATGCCTTTCACCCGTCTCCGTCATGGTGAGTGGGTGCCGCCCCCTCGAGAGCCGAATCAAGCGCTTCCGGCAAATGTCTCTAGGTAGGATTCGCGAAGCGGTCGCATCCGAATCAGATCCGAATTATCCAGCGGCGCGGACGGTCCTGGCAAAGTGTGTAGCTGAGCTCCGCGGTGCGGCATCGCTCAACGAGCTGGGCGCCGTACACCTCGCCGAGCACGGGTTAGAGCTCGGGCCGGGCGATGGGCGGACCCTTGTGGCCGCTGAGCTTGAAACACACGTCTTGAAGCTGATAAACGCCTTCGATAACCTGGCAAGCGTCGTCGATCGAGAGGAAGCGGATGATATCGCCGAACTTCAAGACGCTAGCGGCGATTTTCGACCCTGGCCATGGTCGAACCCTCTCGGGCTCAACCTCGCGGTTGCAGCGAGCAAAATCACACGTTACGACCATGCCAGGACATAGGGACCACTCGCCGCGATTCGTCTTGTGAAGAAGTGGGGGCCCGCTGCTCTCACTCTCCAGCGAGTCAAGGACGGACTGGATCAAATGGTCGAGGCGCAACGCGAAGAACTACTGCGCGACGCTCGCGACGAACCATCCCGAAAGACTTTCAAGAAGTTTGGTAAGGCGGCGACGAGGAATGGCGCACGTCGAACCGCCAGACTCGTCACCCCGGCAGATCTTGAACAGGCCATGAGCTTAGAGCTGCAGAAAGCGAAGAAAGACAGCCGCTCAGCCAGCGACGTGATTCATGCGGAGCTCATTCGTTCGATCGCTGGCAAGGCAGGCAAGAGCGAAGCTGCCACCAAAAAGGCGCTGCAACGATCGGCTAAGGCCGAGACGTAGGCGCGTTCGATTTTCGCATTCAAGTAGGCGGGGAGCCTGTTCGCATCGGCCGGTTTTGACTTGAATTCCTGTTGCCACGGAACCCCCTGCAGAGGTGGTCAAATGGGGGTCAAGGGGTGGTCAAATAGGGGTCAGAGCGTCCTTCCCTTAACGTGGCGCTGCATTTAATAGGTCTGCAGTTTGTCCCCACTCTGGGGTGCAATAGCGATTTGCTCAGACAATCGTGTTCCGATACAAAAGGAACGAATCCATGAGCTCAGCGCAATCGACAACTGACAAGCCGCGTACCCGTAAGTTCGAGCCAGCAACCGCCTTGCGCCTCGTCAGGCTGCAGGCCGGCATCACGCTCCAAGAAGTCGCGACCGAAGCCGGTACGACTCTATTCCGCGCGTCGATCCTCGAGCGCTATCCCGAGAGATCACGGAGCGGAGAACTCGACAGGCTGCACCAGGCGATCAGCGCGATCGGTCGCCGTCGTGAACAGGCGAAGGCCGTACAACCGCGGGAGATCGCGTGAACGACTGCACCCGCTGCGATCGCCTCATCGAGATTCTCAGCCGGATGTTAGACCTCGGCTCGGATCCGGCCGTGAGCGAGTCGGAGTGTGCGCGGCTCAGAGGGTGCTCGGTTGCTGCGCTCCGTCGTGAACGCCGCGAGGGACGGGGACCGATCTATCTGAAGGGCGAAGGAACGAGAGGAGCTGTGTCTTACCGGCGCTCGGAGATCTTGATTTTCATGCTCCGCCAGGAGTCGCGGAAGTCGTCTGAGATGCGTTCGCCGTTGCGGCTCGCGGGGGATGTCGCGTGAAGAGGGAAACAGGGAGTTAACGCTGTAACAAAACAGGGTAAGGGAGACTCACCATGCAGGGCACGACAGAAACACAAACACCGCCCAGGCAGGCGGTGTTAGGAAATTCATCACAGCAGGGGCGTTCCGATCATAGCGTACCGCCTCATCGATTTTCAACGGCCGAGCTCGAAACCTTGGGAACTCTCAGCCAGGCGCAAATTCTCAGGATCATCACCCTCAAGCGCCAGGCGATCACGCTGGACCCGGCCGAGGAGCGCATTACCGGCCGACTCGCCACGATTACTGCGCTGAGAAGGTTCCTCGAGGAGGTGGACGCATGAGCTTCCCTCACGTGACTTTCGAGTGCCGGAGAGAGCCGACGTTCGCCAGGCTGGAGATGTTCAACGTTCACGTTGACCTCGGCCGGCCGACGAGCTTCCTACCGTGCTGTCAGGTCTCCGCTCGAATCGATCGCCCTGGCGCTTGGGATCCGAGGGACTCGCCCGTCCTCGCGGGTCTGAAGGGCAGAGACTTATCACCTCTGTTTAGAGTCCCTCGTTCCGAAGCGCCACCTGTCACTAACTGTTAGGAGACTAAGCAAATATGGAAAGCATCGTGAAGGAACTCAAAGAACACTTTGTACCGTTGCATCAAGGCTCGCGGGACCGAACGAAAAACACCGGTATAGAGCTCGGCCACTTCGAGGCCATCAACCGGATTCTCCGCGATGAGGAACGAGCCACCAACGCGGCGAATCGAATAGGAGCCGATGGACGCAGCTACGCGACACGCGCGATGTTGCGACACGTGGATCTCGACGCACGTCTCTTTTCCGAGTTCGCTGGCTACGTCGCGCTCGCAACGTCTGTGCGGCATGAAGCATTGATCGACGGAAAGCTCGTTCCCTACGACCCCAGAGAAGCCGAGCGATGGGACAGCACGACTGCGCCACAAACCTTCCTCATCAACGGCATCGAGCTCGACGGAATCCGGGCAGCGCTTCACGCCCAGGGCGAGCGCATCCTCGAGCATCTCGACGCCGAGGAAATTCGGCAGCAGGAAGCGCTCGAGTCGCAAGCGCGGGAAGACAAGGCCGAGCGCCAGCAGATGACGGACCTTCTCGCGGATCCGATGGTGGCCGGCGCCGTGGCCGCGTACATCGAGCTGAGCGATGTCAAAGACGAGTCGACCCTCCTGGCCGCGAGAGTTGCCGCACGAAGCGTGGGCGAAAGCCTGAGCGCGATTCTTCGCTTTCGCGGGGCGCCGATCATGAACCGGGACGAGCTCGCGAGCTTCGCCCGGGCGAAGGCAATGCCAGACCGGAAGAGCGCATAACACGGCAAGCAAAACGGCAACGGGCCGGTGACCCCGGATTGAACCATCAACCTTCAACCAATACGACAGGAGACAGATCAATGAAATCAGCCGAAGACGTTGCAAAACGGTGGAATCTCGAGGCCGCAGACTTCAATGAAACAGCGAGAGATGCAGCCTCGGTTAGGAAAGTCGCTAGAGCGACGGCAGACTTTGCGGATGGTCGCTATCCCGATTCCTACGCACTCGGCGAGCTCAGGAAGGCAGTTGGGGCACCCGGCGCGAAGTTGCTGTTCCCGGTCGAGTCACTCAAAGCCGACATGAAAGCCGTTGGCGATGCAGCGGCCGCTCAGAGAGTCGCGAAACAGATTCGCTCTTCCTATGGCACTGAAGTCTCGTTCAGCGAGGGCGCGAAGAAGCTCAGAGACGAGCTCGGCGAGTAACCCGCACGCGGCAATCAAGATCGATCGAGGAAGGTCTATGAGCGTTGAACTTACACCAGGGATCCAGGGCGCGCCGAATCGTTTCGGCGCAGCACCTGCTTCGATTCAAGGCAACGGCTCACGACCGATCGAGCGATTCCTCACCGCGCTGCAGACCCCGCCGAAGAAAGCAGGGGCAGGGCAATGGAAGGCGCGGTGTCCTGCTCATGATGATAAGACTCCCTCTCTATCGATCGGCGAGGGTGACGAAGGGCGCCTGCTCTTGTATTGCTTCGCAGGATGTCCGAACGATGCCGTAGTGCGGGCCGTCGGTCTGTCCTGGGCTGACCTGAGCTCACCCGATACGGGCCTTTATCACTACCTGCCGACCCAACGAAAGCGCGGAAAGAAAGGGTGGGAAGTGTTCGAGGGCGGCTCGTGGCGAACATCCGACGGGGATGTTTCCCTCAAAGAGCTTCCACTCTACCGCGGCGATGAGGTTGCGTCGGCCGATCCGAAAACGCCCGTGCTCGTTGTGGAAGGCGAAAAGGACGTCGAGACCCTTCGCCGGTTTGGGTATCTCGCGACCACGAGCGGAAACGCGGGAAGCTGGAACAGCCGGTTTGCACCGGCATTCGCCGGCCGCGACGTCGTCATCCTTCCAGACAACGACCAGCCGGGAGAGAAATACCTTCAGGCCATCCTCACAGATCTTCCAGCGGTTGCAGCGAGCGTCAAGGTCGTCCGACTGCCGGTCCCGGAGGCGGAGGACGTCTCGTGGTTCCTGGAGAACGGCGGCACGATCGGCGAGCTTGATCGACTCATCGCCGAAGCTGTTCCCCTCCAACAACCCGGCGCACTTGTCCCCGTTTATGTCGGCCGGTTGCCCAGGCCACCGCGCCGAGAGTGGATCCTCGGTCAGTGGATCCCGGCCGGCGCGATTTCAACGATGTTCGGGCCTGGCGGATCCTTCAAATCGTGGTGGGCTCTGACTCTGGCGCTGGCGATCGCTCAGGGTCGTTCGTTCATGGGCCAATCAACCAAGCAGGGAAAGGTCCTCTGGCTCGATTGGGAGCTCGACCAGGACGAATTCACCCGGCGCGTTCGGTCGCTCCACTTCGGGCTAGGTTTCGACGAATCCGAACTCCCCAAAAACCAACTCGCCTACCTGCAGCCCTCGAAATCGGTTCGCGATGAGACGCTCCAGGCGCAGATTCGCGCGCTAGTCAAGTCTTACGGTCCTCTCATCGTGTTCATTGACTCCTACACCGCGGCATCAACGGGCGCCAGCGCCAACTCGAACGGAAACGATGACGTCGCGTTCGTCATGGCGATTATTCGGAGTCTGGCGCCTACAGTCTTCGTCATTGACCACACCGGCAAGGCTGACATGTCACTTGAAAAACAACTCGACGCGACGGCTCTCGGCGGGGTGACGAAGTGGAACCTATCGCGTTCGGTCATTGCGGCAGGCTCGGAAAACGGAACGATGGGGATCCGTCATCGCAAATCGACCTTCGGGCCGCTCCTGAAGGACTTGGCTTTCGAGTTCTCTTTCGATTTCGAAAACGAGAATGGCGATCAGCCGGTCAGGGTAAGGCCGGCCGACATCAACTCCCCCGAACTTGAAACGCTCATGTCCTCGGTATCCGCGGCGAAGCGAATCCCCGAACTGCTCCAGTCCGAAGGTCCGATGACACTAGCTCAGCTCGCCAGGCGCATAGACAAAGCTCCCCAAACCATAAAGAACAATCTCGGTCCTTTTCTGCGGCAAAAAACCATCGCTTTCACGCCAGAGGGTACCTACGAGTACCGACCAGTACCGATCATCGGTACTGCAAGACGTAAACAGTTAGAAAGATAGAGAGTTAGACCAGTACCGATGACAGTACCGACCGAATGAGAGCAAGGGAAAAACCGATGAAGAAAAAATCACGAGTACCGATGGCATCGGTACTGGCTCATTTGAGGGGTAGAAAGTGACCGAAAACGATCCCATAACCCCGCCGCCCCCCCCTCGCCCAAAGCGGAAAACCTACCCTCCCCGCTGAACCTGTTTACGCGGAGAGTCAGTGTCAGGGCATCAAGCGGGACGGTACCCCCTGCGGAATGTTTCCCCCTCGCGGATCGAATCTTTGCCTGCATCACGACCCCGCGCGGGCTCATGAGATCAAGCCGCGGGCGATCAAGGGCGGCAAGGCTCGAGGCCGGCAGATCGCGAAGCAGGCAGAAGCAAACGAGATTCTCGCGGGGAAGTCGGGCGCCGAGCTCATGACGAGCGAGACGCAGGAAGACCTTTGCCGCGTGGTGCTGAACGTCATGACGGAAGTGAAGTCCGGCAAGCTGGATCCCCGGCGCGGAAACACGATCATTCTCGGGGCGCAGTTCATATCGAGACAGATCGCCGGGGATGGTTCAGGCGATGGCAGCGACGAAGCGGGGCTGGCGTTCCTGACCCGCGGGCTAACACTCGTTGTCCCCGGCGCGATCGTGTCACCACGGGCCAGCAATCAAGGAATTTCAGACATTGAACAGGAGAGCGAACATGAAAGATCCATCATCGATATCACCCCAGGCACCCGCGATGAGTGAGCCCGGCAGCGCGAAAGAGAGCCCGGCGGATGAGTCCGGGCTGCATCAGGAGAGCGGTGGCAGCAACCAGAACCTTTCGAAACCCGCTCCCTGCGACTGTAAACGGCGACTCGTTTACCCAGACCGCGGGAAGTATCAAGCCTATGAACTCGCCGCGATGGTCGATTCCGGCAGCGCGGGAGTCTTCGCCCTGGCGCTCGAAACCATGGAGACAGCCGCGATCGAGGGCTTTCTGTACAAACACTATAACGACGACTACGAAACCCCCTTCAAGTGGGGCACCTTCAACGAGCCGCAATGGCTGGCCGCGGTCTATATCCGTCACCTGACCCAGGCACTCGAGCGCGTCAAGGCCGCGGCCATCGATGAAATGGGCTACTGGTTGAGCCACGATGGACTCGCCCCGAACGCGGCACGGCTTCGATTCAAGTCCGGCCATTACCCATGGGTGCAGGTCGATCCCCCGTCGAAGAAAAAGAAACGTCAGGACTTCGGCTCGGAGTTCGATCGGCTGATCGAGGAGAACGGCAATGAGTGAGCCGACGGTCATCGCGCTGGCCCTCTTCACGACATGGCCCGGCGGAAAGACGGAAGTCATTGGGGGTCTTACGCTCGACGCTCACTTGACGTGAACTGGAGAGCGGGCAGAAATTCAAAGGGCCACCTGGCGTTTTACAATGCCGCCGACGTCGTGTTCCCCCAGCCTACCGCGAGCTGGGGAGTCGTGACTCACCTCGGAATCTTCGATGCACTGACGGCGGGAAATCTCCTCTTGTTGGTAGAGGTCACGGTGCCGAAGCCGGTCAATGTTGACGACGTACCGAACTTCGTTGCAGGAAGCCTTGAGTTCTCGATTGTGATTGTGCTGCCATGACAGAGCAGCCGCGAGCGATCGAATCGGGCTATGAGATGCAGCTCCGCCCGCACCAGGCCGAGGAACTGTTCGACCATGAGCACCGGCTGATCTTCAGCATCGGCGGAGTCGGCTCGGGGAAATCCGCCGTTGCCGGGCTCATCATCATCGATCGCTCGAGCTTCGATGTCTCACAGCGTGGCGGTCTGTTCGCGACAACTTCGAAGCAGCTTCAACAGACCATCATCCCCGAGGTGTTCAAGTGGCTGGACCTTGCGCGGATCGATTACGTTTACGGCCGTCAACCTCCCGAGAAGTGGAAGGCCAGATGGAAGCGCTTTGGGATCCAGACCCCGTCGCCACTGGCGAATCATGCCGGCGTCATCACACTTGATAGCGGGCTGCAGCTTGTGACGGGCTCCCTTCACAGCGATGCGTTTATGCAATTCCGCTCGTTTCAATTCGGCTTCGCGATCATCGAGGAAGCAACCGCGGGCATGAAGAAAGATGCGCTCTCTTACATCATCGAGCGCGTGCGGTGCGGCATAGGCGAAGAAGCGTGCAAGGCGGCCGGGCATCGCCATCAAATTTTCGTGCACGGAAATCCACCAGATTCCCCTGACCATTGGATTTACGACTACCTCGAGAAAATGGATCCGAAGGCTTACCGGATGATCTCGAGCTCGAGCTACGACAACGTCGACGCGATCGGGAGTGAGTACATCGAAGGTCTGTTAGGCACGATGGATCGCGAGACCGCGGACCTTCGGATCCATGGAAAGCTGGTCCGCAACAAGACGGGCCGGGCTTACTCCGGCTTCGATGAAGTGAACAAACACCCGGTTCGCTACGATCCCTCACGCACCCTGTAGGTGGGGCTAGATTTCAACGCCGCGCCGACGGCTGCGGTGTTCGCGCATCCGCTACGCCCTGGCGAATATCCAAGCGAGCACGAGCGCGAAGGTCTCGAGCATATCGGATTCTTCGGAGAGTTCTTCGATGCCGCGGGCATGGACTCGCATACGTTGGCGGAGCGACTCATTACCGGCCAGGGCGGCAACTTCCCTTCGAACTGGAAGGGACTGCGCGAGCATCAGGCGCCCGTCCATGTCTACGGTGACGCGACGGGACGCAGCCGCTCTATGGCGAGCGCGGGAACAGAATCGAACTGGTCGATTGTCTCCCGCGTGTTCTCCGAGCTGGGGCGGAGATTCATCCTCACTGTGCCGAGCGTGAATCCAACAATCGTTCTGAGCGTCAGGGCTTTGAATGCAAAGCTCGAGAATGCGCTCGGGGTGCGGAGTTGCTGGATCGATCCGGTTTTCTGTCCCGAGTTGATTCGAGATTGTATGAGCGTCACGCTAACGAGTGACGGACTCGACATCGTCAAGCATGCGCGCTCGAGCGGATCGGGCGATGAGCGTTGGAAGCGCTCACACCTTAGCGACAGCGCCAGGTACATCGTAAGCGCTCGTTACGCCGCGCTGGCGAAGCCACAGGGGCGGAGCTTCAGCCGCGAGAACATGGCGGAGATGGCAGACAGATTGAGGCCGGCTGGCGGGACTTCGGGCGGCTCGGGCTACGGCGGCAGCGGTTCAACCTTCGGTGGACGTTACCCAGGCGGCAAGCTCGGGTCCGGTCCTTGGGGCGGTAGAGGTCTATGAGAATTCGGGGAGGGTCTGACAAGTGACAATCACTCGGGTATTCGATCGGGTCTACATTCCGCGGCAGAAGGCAACGCAACGCTTTCACCTGTTATCGGATGCGTTGGCGGAGGCGGAGAAGTCACTGACACCGGCGCAAGAGCTGGCTCTGTCTCGCGGGTGGAAGCATCACACGCCGGGTCCGATCCTGGACCAGGGACAGGAAGGCGCGTGCACCGGCTTCGCGGCGGCTGGCGTTGTGAATTGCGGGCCGAGGACGCATAAGCCTTCCCTGACCAACACGCAGGCTCGCGGGCTGTACAAGCTCGCACAGAGGTTCGATGAGTGGCCTGGCGACGCGTACGAAGGCAGCTCAGTAGACGGGACCGCGCTCGCGCTCAGGTCTCTTGGGCGTATCACCAAGTTCGAGTGGGCGCGCGACATTGAAACCGGGGTGCGGGCGGTTCTCATCAAAGGACCGACGATGCTCGGGGTTGATTGGACCTCGGGCATGATGGGGGCGGACGCGGACGGATTCATCCGCGCAACTGGCGACGTCGTGGGCGGTCACGCGATCGCGTGGGTAGGTGTCAACCGGAAGGCGGAATACAGGCGTCCTCAGAGTTCCGCGATGCTCAAGGGCTGGGCCAAGCTCCAGCAGAGCTGGGGCGTCAGTCGCGGTCGCCGGGGCTTCGTGTTCATTCCGCTCGAGGACCTGGCGAGACTGATCGCGGGCATTGATTACCCTGGCGAAGTCTGCTCGATCGAAGAAACGCGGGCGACGATAGTTCTATGATCGGGCGCGGCGTTCTAATTGCAGAAATACATTGCTTGCATATTCGCACGTATGCGCATATGATGCTTCCTATGAATGGAGGCAGGGCAATGAAGACAGCGATCATTTACACGCGGGTGAGCTCCGCGGGCCAGGCGTTGGAAGGCGCATCGCTCGAGGCGCAACTCGCACGGGCAGAGCAATATGCGACGTCGAACGGCTTTGCGATCGCCGGCCATTTCGAAGACGCGGGCATCAGCGGATCGAAGATGAGCAACCGGCCAGGACTCAAAGCCGCGCTCGACGCTACGTGCAAGTCGAAAGGCGTGCTGATTGTCTATTCGCTCAGTCGGCTGGCGCGCTCGGTTCCTGATGCCGCGGGAATCGTGAAGCGGCTCAGCAAGGCCGGTGCGGATTTCGTCTCGCTCAGCGAGCAGCTCGACACGACCACGGCGACCGGAAAACTGATCTTCCATGTTCTGGCCGCGGTTGCTCAGTTCGAGTGCGACATCACCGGCGAGCGAACGAAAGAAGTCCTGCGGCTCAAGAAGTCCAAGGGCGAGCGAATCGGCGGAATCCCATTCGGCTTCCAGCTCGCCGCGGACGGGATCGCTCTTGTCGCGGATCTCTCGGAACAGGCAACGATTGCAGACCTTCGACGCATGCGCGCTGAGGGCATGACCTGGGATGCGATCGCAGAAGAGTTGAACGCTCGGGGCATCCCGACGAAAAAGGGGAAGACATGGACGCTTCACGGAATTCGACGGGTGGCGCTGGCAGCATGAAGACACCCGCGGATCGAATTGCAGAACGGTATCAGGACAGCGACCCCGCTCGCCTTGTAAACTTCCTGGCGATGGGGAGCCTGATCGAGGAAGTTGTGAGCGCCATTCGTGCGGCCGAGGCGAAGGGCATCACCCGCTATCGGCTCTCGAAGGATTCCGGCGTCGACCAGGCGGTTATCTCGCGGCTGGTCTCAGGCGAAACCCGCGTCAACGTCGAGAACCTCGAGAAGCTCTGCGAGGCTCTCGGGCTGCAAGTGACGGTCAAGCGCAAACCGAGAAAGCGATAACCCCAAAACGGCGAAAGGCCCATCGCTTGGAACGATTGGGCCTTTCGGGAGCTTCGCCGCCCGACTCTTGACGAGTTGAACGAGAGAAACCCTGCACCGCAATCGTAACACTTCTCTCCTTCAACAGATCACCGTGAACAGTGGACGGCACCCCTCTTCAGACAAAGGAGTGTCATGCATGGCAACGACTCAGAAACTGCACTACACCGTGGTTGATTGCACGGTTGCGTCCCTTCGAAGCTCAGAGCCCGGCGCGATTCTCAGCACGACTGAGGGGTATCTCCTTCTGGATCGGCGCACACAGCGGACCGTATACGGGCGCTCTCTCAAGACTGGCGAGTCGCTCAAAGTGAACCGTCACCGCGTGCATGGTGTGGTCACGTTCTACCGCTACGAAGGGACTCCGGCGGAGAACTGCGGGGTGCGCCAATGAGCGGAAAGAACCTGTTGAAGTTTCCAGAACCCGAGCTTCCAGAGGCGCCGCTCTATCGCGTCTTTCGCGACAGAGGGGCCACGATGGTATTCAACGCTGAGGGAGACTCGATGGCGGGCTCGCCTTCCCAGATCAGCAACGGTGACGACCTCTATGCAAAACCCGAAACTGACCTTGAGGCCGCAAACGGGAAGGTCATCATTTGCAGCGTCAACGGGCAATTATTCGTCAAGCGGCTGGCCATTCGTAAGGCGGGGATTTTCCTGAAGAGCGATAACCCGCGCTATACGCCTTGGCCGGTCAAAGAGTCTGACCTCTTCGAACTCGTCGGAGTCGTCATCGGTCGTTGCGGCGAGGTCCAATGACATGAGCCTGAAGCGCAAGAAAAACGGGCAGTACGTCATCCGCTACTACGCCTCAGCATCGAAGAAGAGCACCCAACGGCAGGAAACTCTGCCGTTGGGGACCACTTATCAAGAGGCAGTTGCGAAGCACAAGGCCAGGGTCGCAACCGCGGAGGCCAGGCGAGGGGATGAAACCGATGACCGGCTCACGATCAAGGCACTCTCCGATCGATACCTCGAGCTACACGGGCCGCAACTCGCACCCGCGAGCCTGGGCCGCACGAAAGAGATTCTCCGCCTGCACATCCTTCCCTACATCGGCGAGATGCGTGTTACGGCTCTGAAGGCGTACCACGTCGAACAGATCCGGCAGAAACGACTCACGGCCAAGGCGAACCCCTCGACGGTCAACCGGGAGTGGAACGTTCTCCGGGCGCTGCTCAACTTCGGAGAGACGAAGGGAATCATCGAGAGGAACCCTCTGAGGCGCGACGCAATCAAACGGCTGAAGGCTGACGAAGGCCGAACCGTCTATTTCGAGCCGGACGAGTGGCAGCGGTTCATCACCGCGTTCGATGATGAAGGGGCGTGGAAGGCTCACGCCGGCAAGGTTCGCCGCTTCGGGCCCGTGGTGGGGGCAGGCAGGAAACCTGAGAACACGATTGACCATCTCAACCGGCTTAGAGCTATCGTTCCCGTGTTCAAGGCTCTGCTCTTCACCGGATCGAGGCTGAATGAGATTCTTTCCCTTCGCTGGCGTGACGTCGACCTGAAGCAGGGAACCTTGACCATCCTGCAGGAGAAGACCAGGAAGGCGAAGACCATCCCCATGGCTGACGTTCTCCGCGTGGAGCTCGAGGCGCTTTCCCGCGGGATAGGGGAGGCGTTCGTGTTCACACACGGGGAGGGCCGGCCGTTCTACAAGCTCGAGGTTCAACGCGCTTTCGCCGTGGCGAGGGGCCTGGCCGGCATCCGGGAGGAGCTGACTCCGCACACTCTCCGCCACACCTTCGCGAGCTGGTTGGCCATGGAAGGGACGGCACTTCACACAATCCAGAAGCTCTTGGGTCACGCCAACATTCAGACAACGGGCCGGTATGCGCATCTATCCCCGTCGCACCTGGCGGAGGCTACCGGGATCGTTGGCCGGATCGGCTCAGCGACCCCTCAAAAGGCTGCGCGGGCTGCGCGTCGAGGGATTTTCAGGGGGCCAAAAACCTGCGTAACTTGTTGATTCTAGGTTGGTAGCGCATACGGGATTTGAACCCGTGTTACCGCCGTGAGAGGGCGGCGTCCTGGACCCCTAGACGAATGCGCCAGATTGGCAGGGAAGCGGAGGGTAATGAAGCGACCCGTGAGTGTCAAGCGGGCGTAACTTCATGCGGCGGAATGACATTCCCGGAGACAGAGGTGAACTTCCCTGCTTCGCTCTGAGCCACGACGGCAGGACGTGGCCGTCATGCTCAGCTGCTGTAGAACGTTGCGGACCGAACGATTAAAGCAATCGCGATTGTGGCCAGCAGAGCTAAGTCGAGGAGGCGCCAGATTCTCGAGGCAGGAGCGAACGCCTTGCCTGCTGTGATGATGAGAAGCGTGACCAGTGCGCCGAAAAGAATGGGGCCGAGGGGATTGAGGATATTTGCGACTGCAACGTTGCCTCGCCCGAGTGCGATGAAGCTTCGCGTCAGACCGCAGCCGGGGCATTCGCGATTGAGGAGACGCACACTCCAGCAGGCGGAGCGTTGGGGGAGGAGGGTGGTGGTTGCGGAGGGGGAGTGAGCGAGGATGATGGTGATGAGGAGGATCGCGGCGGCGAAGGCTGCCAGCAGGCGGTCGGGGAGGGAAAGGGTGGAGGGGATGAGGGATTCTAGCCGAATCAGTTGGGAAACCGAGGTGGCGAGATCGCGTGTTGCCACGTGCATGGGACCCTCACCCGCCGCTCGACGCGGCACCCTCTCCCGCGGGGAGAGGGGAGCGAAAGCTGCGCGTGCCAGCTGTAGCTTAGCTAGCCCGCATTTCTCACACTGATAAAGAAAAAGCCGCCGCACCATGCTATTAAGTTGAGTGTGACCAACAACTTGAAAACATGGGAGGCGGCGGCGTGCAACAGACACAGTGTAACGGGGAGCAACTCAACTTCCAAGCGATAGGACGGCGTGAAGTTGTGACGCGGTT
>DATLXH010000146.1:0-26850 GCA_035576005.1 Thermoanaerobaculia bacterium
ACCTCGCTCTTTTCGAAGGACTGGCGAGACTTTCACGCCCCTCTCCCTGCTTCGCTCCGCTCGCTTCCCTCTCCCCGCCGGGGAGAGGGATTACGCCGCTTCGCGGCTCAACGACGTCAGACAGTGAACCGGTGTCATCAGAAGCGGCTGCACGGCAAAATTGCCGCGACTGAGAGAAAGAGACGAGATGTCGTCGGCAATGCGGGCTGAGGACGCGAATGCGCGCGGAGTGGCGCGATGCGGGTCTCGCGTAGAATCATGGTGTCGTGCCCTCAACCAACAAGACTCAGACGCCTCCTCCGACTCGGAAGCAGGACCTCAAACAGAAGAAGCCGGCTGATCTTCAGCGGGCCATTCGTGAGACCGCCACTGACGCCGTCAAGTCCGCGGTTTTCGACAAGAGGCCGTATCTCAAGGCGGCCTTTGCCAACCCGTACAACGTCTCGCTCCTGATGGGGACGCTTGCGGCGGCGGTAGCTACTGCGAATCCGATCCTGGCGGCGGTTGCACTGGGAGCGGAGGCTCTCTGGTTGCTGCATGGTCCGGAGTCGTCGACGCTGCGAAAGCTCCTCTGGGATCCGCGCTTCGACAAAATTCGCCTTGCTCTCGAAACGAAGGAACGGGAAGAAAGGATCAAGGATCTGGCTCCCGAGGTGCGTGCTCGTGTGGGAGAGCTCGCAGGAAAGCAGGAAGAGATCAACCGTCTGGCCGCGCAGAACCCCTCTTTCACCGGCGAGTTGCTTCGAAGCGAGCTCGTGAAGACGCGGAGGCTCGTCGATTCCTACATAGAGATGGCAGTGACGTGCGGTCGCTATGAGAACTATCTCGAGACTGTCGACAGAGAGGAGATCGAGCGCGACCGCGAACGTTGGCTGGACCGATCGCGCGACGAGAGAAGCTCAACGCAGGAGCGCGACATCGCAGCGAAGAACTTCGCAGTGATCATGAAACGGATCGAGAAGATCCGCGAGATCAGCGATTACCTCCGCGTCGCCAGAGCGCAGCTCGACCTGATCGAGAACTCCTTCCAGCTCATCGCAGATCAGATTGTGATGATGCAGTCGCCTGCGGAGCTCTCCGGCCAGCTCGACGACCTCCTGGACGGCGTGGAGTCGATCCGCCAGACGTCGCTCGACACCGAGAAGATGATCACTACCTTCGGGATTTAGGAAGAATGGAAATGGCGAACCGTCTAACGCAATGCCACCTCATTCGTCGCCACGGTAGAATCGTGAAGAAATGACCGACAAGAACCTTCCCTCCTGGGCCGATGACCTCAGGCGACGTTACATCCGCGGAGAAGCGTCGATTTTCCTCCTGCACGGAAACGTCTATGACGTCGTTCTGAGCGCTGGCAAGACCTACACCCTCACCGACTTCCTCGGGCATGTGCTCCTCAAGGACTCGAAGGAAACCATCGCCGTCTATAACGTTGCCACTGGGGTCCGTTTCCTCAAACGTGCACCCGTCGAGAATGGCACGAAGGATGAGCTGCTTCTGTCGGCCGAGAAGCCTCAGGTGCTCGGTGCGATCGAACGATTGCTGATGGGAAACTCGAGAACCGCGGTGATCCTCGAGTACGCGGAAGTGCTCGCACCAGCAGGGGACCCGGGTTTTCAGGCCGACGGCGACCGTGCTGCGATCGTGACTCTGCACCGCTGGTCATTCCTTCCCGAGATCGAGCGCAGCGACAACGTGGTCATTCTCATCGCCGAGAATCTCGCTGAGCTCGCGCCGAAGCTGGTCTCCAATCCGAAGGTAGCAGTCGTCGATGTCCCGATGCCCGACCGCGACACCCGCCGGGCCGCAGCCGCTGTTGCCGACCGAAGACTCTCCGAAAAGGAATCGGGACGCTACGCTGATGTGACGGCTGGCCTCAAATCGATCCAGATCATTTCCATCCTCACCCCTCCTCCCGCGAGCGAAGGGGAAACGGAGGATCGCAGAGCTTTCATCGCGGGCCTGCTCGGCGGCGCACCCGACGCTCCGGAGCGAGCAGCGAAGCTTGCCGAGCTGACCGCCGGGATGAATCACGATGAGATCCGCAAGCTGCTCGCCCCTGGTGCAACAGCTGTGGAGCTAACTGGCAGCGACAGAGGAGAGCAGGCGCGACTCGAGGTAGACCGGCTGATCGCCAGACGCAAACGCGAGATCATCGAGCGTGAGTGCTTCGGTCTCGTCGAGTTCGTTGAGCCACAGCATGGCTTCGATGTCGTCGGTGGAATGGAAGAGGTCAAGAAGGACCTGCTGGTCATCGCTGCCAGCATTCGCGACGGACTCACGACCCGGGTACCGATGGGCATTCTCTTCACCGGGCCGATGGGAACGGGCAAGACGTTTGTCGCCGAGGCCTTCGCGAAAGAATGTGGTCTGACGACGATCAAGCTCAAGAACTTTCGATCGAAGTGGGTCGGAGCGACCGAGGGGAATCTCGAGAAGATCCTCAACGTGATCAAGGCAATCGGTCAGGTCGTGGTAATTATCGACGAGGGCGATCGTGCGTTCGGCAACACATCTGACGGCGATGGCGACGGGGGAACTTCTTCTCGAGTCATCGCTCGCATCAAGGAGTTCATGTCGGATACCTCGAACCGAGGACGGATCATGTTCCTGGTCATGACCAACCGTCCCGACAAGCTCGATGTCGACCTCAAGCGCGCAGGCCGTCTCGATCGCAAGATTCCGTTTCTCTATTCGCAGACTCCGGAAGAGGTCGAGAACATCGCCCGTGCTCTCATCCGTAAGAACAAAGTGAAGAGTGACGTCGAGTTTGCCGAGATCCGTGAGCAGTTCTCGGCAAAGCTCGTCGGTTACAGCAACGCCGATGTCGAAGCCGTGATCCTCATGGCCCACGACGACGCTGCCCGGGAGGGGGTCGTAACGGTCGGCGCCGAACGCTTCGTCCGCGCTGCGGGCGATTATTTTCCCAGCCGCGATGTCGAGCTTCTCGAATACATGGAGCTACTCGCCGTATTCGAAGCGTCGAGCCGCCGCCTCCTCCCGGAAAAGTACGCCAGCATCACACCGGAAGAGCTCGACGTGCGCCTCCGCCAGCTCCGCGCCATCGTCGGCTCCCGTCGCTGAGCAGGCCGCTATCCGTCGTCTCGCGGCGAGGGTCTGTGAGAAATGCGGGTTCAGCCCTTGTGGCCGGCTCTCTTCCTTTTTGAGGGAGCCTGACGCCGTTCCGCAGGCAATCTCAGGACGCCGATTCGGGATCGAGCTCAGCTCAGCGGCGGCTCAGGGCAACCAGAGTGACGTCATCGCCCTGCGGCGTGAGGCCGGCGAAGTTCATCACCAGCGAATTGAGGCCCAGAAGGATCGAATTCGCAGACTTGCCGAGGAGTGGCGCTGCGAACTCGAGGACCCCTCCTCCGCCCAGTTCTTCGCCTTTCGCGTTCTCGCATTCCGTGACGCCATCGGTGAAAAGAAGCAGAGACTCGCCGGGTGCAAGTTGAAGGGTTTGGTTTCTATAGTTCGCCGCTACGAAGAGGCCGACCACCATATCCGTGACCGCCAGCTGTCGAACTCCGTCGCCAGTCACGTGTAGTGGCGGGACGTGACCGGCATTGGCGTACTGCACCTCTCCACTGACCGGATCGAGGATGCCTGCGAAGAGCGTGACGAACTTCGATGGCGCGGTCTTCGGGGCCAGCGTCAGGTTGATGTCGCGAACGAGATCCGCCGCTGTGGGATTCGATCGAGTGAAGATTCCGAATGCAGTGGCCAGTCCCGCCATGACCAGGGCCGCAGTGATTCCCTTGCCGCTGACGTCGGCGATCACGAAATAGACGCGGCCATCAGGGCGGACGACGAAGTCGTAATAGTCCCCGCTCACCGTGTTGCAGGGCCGGCTCAAACTTGCAAATTCGTAGCCCTCCACAACGGGGGGTGAGGATGGAAGAAGGCGGCTCTGCACCACGTAAGCCGTCCGCAGCTCGGCTTCCATCTTGTGCTTGGTGAGAGCCTCCTCGCGAAGTTTCGTTGTCTCCAGCTTCATCGCTGCGATTCGAGCGACCTGCGCCACCAGCCGGACCTCTTCCTCCGTGATGTTCGATCGACCGAGCAGGTAATCGAGATAGAGAACTCCCACGACGGTCTCGCCGACGATCAGGGGGGCGCACAGCGCCGAGCGAATGCTCTGTCCGATGATGGATTGCGCACTCTGAAACTTCTCATTCTCGGCCACGTCGACGAAAGAAATGACCCTTCGTCCATCGACGACCTCGCGCATGAGCGTGCGCGATATGGTCAGCTGCGAGGTCTCGTCGGCACTGCTCTTGTGGACCGTCACGCTGACGAACGACTGCTTGTCCTCAGACAGGATTGCGATTGCCGCACGCGACGGCCTGAGCAGGCGATGGACCCGCTCGACGATGAAGTCAAAAAGCTCGTCCAGAGGCCGGTCCTCAAGGAGCTCCAGCGCAAGCGCGTTGAGGATCTGCAACCGGTCGTTTTTGCGATATCCCTGCGTATCGTCGGCTACCGCCTGCTGGAAAAGAATCGAAATATTCGTCAGGGGAGCCGAGTCATGGACCGACAGATCCGACGGCGGGGAGACCGCTGACGCTCCGTGAAACGCGATTTCGGTATCCCCAAGAGTGATGCGGTCCCCGGGCGAGAGCGGAACTTCAGTTTGTACACGCGCACCGTTTACGAACGTCCCGTTCGCGCTGCCACAATCCTTCAGCACCCACCGATCAGAAACCAGGGTGATCTCCGCGTGATGGCGTGACAGGAAGCGGTCTTTGATCGGGAAGCTGCACGTCGCGCCGCGACCGAGGGTATGCGTCCCCGTCGTAAGTGCGTGGGTCACGGGGTCAGCGTTTGGTGGGGTAAGAGTGATGCTCGCGGTCAGGGCTGCGCTGGTCAAGAAGTCTCCATAAAGACAGGAAGGGCGAAATTATAGACCTTTGGCTCAACGGAATGGGCGGGAGATCATCCACCGCGTCGGCATCCGCAGCTCCCAAGCCTCGACCAGCGGAGGACGCTTTAAGGCTCTGGAGACGAGTCACACTTGTGGCAGACTCTGCCCGTTACTTGATCGACACCTCAGGAGGCCTCCTTGCCACGTACCTTCTCGCTCGTTCTGGTTCTCTTCTTTTTCGCTCTCGAAATCTCCGCTCAGGACGTTGATGCTTACCGGATGCCTCCGCCTGAGATCGCCGCGCTCGCTGATGCTCCGCTCACGCCATCCGCATTAGTCAGCCCGACCGGAGACACGGTCGCCCTGCTTGAAGTGCCCCCTCTTCTGACACTCGGCGATCTGGCTCAGCCCGAGCTCAAGCTCGCCGGACTTCGTTTCAATCCCGTGACCCTGGACCAGACACGACCGACCTATTACAGGAACCTGCGCCTGCTGAGTGTCGCTGGCGCGAAAGTGCAGAGCGTCACCGGTCTCCCCGCTGATGCGCGCATCCGCAACGCTGCGTGGTCGCCCGATGGTAAATCGCTGGCATTTACCTTCGCCCGGGAAGGTGGAGTGGAGCTCTGGGCCGTCGATGTCTCAACCCGTGTGGCCCGTCGCGTCGGAACCGTGCTGCTGAACAACGTCTCTCCGAAACGCCCTTATGAGTGGCTCTCGGAGAGCACGACGCTTGCGGTGCGTGCCGTTCCCATCACACCTCGGACACGGCCTGTCGTCTCGGCTGTCGCCGACGGGCCCGTCATCCAGCAAAACCTCGGCAAGAAGACTCCGGCCAGGACATATCCCGATCTCCTTCAGAATCCAGCTGACGCGGCTCTGTTCGAGCATCACCTGGAGTCGCAACCAATGCTCGTCACTCTCGACGGCAAAGCAACGCCGGTCGGTGCCATGGCACCCATCACACGGTTCGAGCCTTCTCCCGACGGCCGCTACCTGCTGGTCGAGACGGTCCGCCGCCCCTTCTCCTACACCTTGCCGGAGTCGCGATTTCCCCGGCGGCTGGAGGTCTGGGACCGCAGCGGATCAATCGTCCGACAGCTCGCGGATCTTCCGCTCGCCGACTCGATTCCCACCGACTTCAGCGCGGCGGCGGAAGGACCTCGCGATGCCGGCTGGCGCGACGATAAGCCCGCTTCGGTTTTCTGGGTCGAGGCGCAGGACAAAGGTGATCCGCGAGTGGCTGCTGCGGTCCGCGACAGGCTATACGCGTTGGACGCTCCATTCACAGCGACCGCGACAAAGCTCGCCGAGCTTGCACTCCGATTCGATAGCGTCCTGTGGGGCCGGGACGACCTCGCGCTCGTCTCGGAGGACTGGTTCAAGGACCGGAAGACCAGGACATGGAGAATCGACCCGTCGAAGCCGGACAAGAGTGCGCAGCTCATCTTCGAGCGTTCGTTCGAAGACCGCTACAGCGACCCGGGCACGCCGGCTCTCCACGCGAATCGATGGGGTCGCAAAGTTCTGCTGACGGCCGACGGCGGCCGCTCGATCCTCCTGATCGGCGAAGGTGCATCGTCCGAGGGCGATCGGCCGTTCCTCGATCGAATGAATCTGGAGACCCGGAAGAGCAATCGTCTCTGGCAATCCGGCGCGCCGGACTTCGAGTTTGTGGTGGAGGTACTCGACGGCGACGCAACACGGATGATCACGCGCCGTGAGTCGATCAACGACCCGCCGAACTACTTCCTGCGCGAGCTCGGCAAAAAGCGTGTCGTCGCCCTCACGAATTTTCCGCATCCAACTCCCCAACTGGCGAAGGCGAGCAAGGAGCTGATCCGATACAAACGTGCCGACGGTCTGCAGCTCAGCGGGACGCTCTATCTGCCGCCGGGCTATGACCCGAAAAGCGGGCCACTTCCCGTGCTGTTATGGGCCTACCCTCAGGAATTCAAGACAGCGAGCGCCGCCGCGCAGGTCACGGACTCGCCATATCGATTCATTCGCGCCCCTGCACTCGGACCGCTTCCCTTCCTCGCGCGTGGTTACGCAGTCCTCGACGATCCATCGATTCCGATTATCGGAGAGGGCACAGCAGAGCCGAACGATACCTACATCGAACAGCTGGTGGCAGGAGCGAAGGCTGCCGTCGATGAGCTTGTCCGGCGCGGCGTAGGCGACCGTGATCGGATGGCAATCGGAGGACATTCCTACGGTGCGTTCATGACCGCCAACCTCCTCGCCCACAGCACTCTGTTCCGCGCCGGCATCGCTCGCAGTGGCGCGTACAACCGCACATTGACGCCGTTCAGTTTCCAGGCGGAGGAGCGGACCTTTTGGGAGGCACCGGACACGTACATCAAGATGTCGCCATTCACGTATGCACAGAACATCAAGACGCCGCTTCTGATGATTCACGGGATGGAGGACAGCAACAGTGGCACGTTCCCAATCCAGAGCGAACGACTCTACGCCGCTCTCAAAGGCCACGGCGCCACCGTTCGTATGGTGATGCTGCCTTATGAATCGCATGGGTACCGAGCACGAGAATCGGTGATGCACATGCTCTGGGAAATGGATACGTGGCTGGACCGCTACGTGAAGAACGCGGCGGCGAAGTGATGTTGGCAACGATCCATGCAGAGTGAATGGAGAAACCTGAGGAGTTCACCTCAGCGAGTTTGCCCCCGACGTTCCAGGTGTAAGGAATTCCATTAGCCCGTATTTCTCACAGCTCTCCGTGAACGCACACAGAGTGTCATCCCGAGCGTCGAGCGAGGGATCTGGGCGGGAGCCTGATGCACCGGCAACTATTTCTGAATCGGAATTCACAGCGCCAGGCCCCCACCCAGATTCCTCGCTCGACGCTCGGAATGACACAATTCCGGCATTGAATAGATGAACCTGTGAGAAATGCTGGTTAGACTCAGTCTGGTCACTTACGATTTGAACCTGGAGAGGACAACATGACGCAGTCAAGACACTTTACTGCACTGATTTACCGCGAAGCGTCGGGATACTCTCTCTCTGCCCTGAGCTCGACGTCGCCAGTCAGGGTGGCACCGTAGAAGAAGCCGCGGAAGTCTGCGACATCCTTCACGAGGAGGGGTTTTTGACTCGGGGAGAAGGGGTGCCAGTGCGGCATGACCCGCTGGTACCTCATCAATCTCCAGAACGACGAAGTGCGATAAACCGATGAGGTTCCCTTTCTGGCTGAGGCCGGCGTGGCACGTGAGCGATGATGGTCTGCGCAGCACACGCTCCTCGTGATTCCAGCGTTCAGTTCACGGGGATCTTCATCTTTCGAAGGATTGCCTCGAAGCGGGGATCGGAGCGAAGCTTGATGAAATGGATGTCGGTCTTGAGTCTGTTGATCATGCCGGTCGGTTCAGCAAGATCCTTCTCGAGCCACTCGAATGCACGGCTGTGATCGCCGAGCGCGCTGTAGACGGACGCGACATGGAACCCGAGCGCTCGCCGATTCTCGAAACGGCCCTTCAACGTCTCGATGGTCTTCAAAGCGTCCTCGCGCCGGCCGGCATAAGCATAGGCATGCCCCAGGTTGGCCAGTTGTTCACTGACCTGGCCAGAAGACTCAAACCCCGTTGTCGCGGTCGCGATTGCGTCCTCATATCTACCGGTGAGCGAATAGACCACACTGAGAATCCCGAGGAGTTGCCCGTACTCTGGATCCAGCTCGAGGTACTTCCGCGCCGTGGCGATGGCCTCGTCATATCGTCCGAGAATCGCCAGGTCGACGACCACATTCGTGCCTATGATCATGGAGAGGGGATCGAGCTGCTGGGCCTTACGGATCGCTTCCATTGCTTCGTCGACCCTTCCCATGTTTCGGAGATAGAGGTTGTACCAGTGATAGGCGGTGGGGTAGTTCGGATTCAGCTCGATGGCCCGCTTGAATTCCGCCTCCGCCTTCTCCCATTGCCAGGTGCTGTCAAGAATCATCCCGAGAGTGGCGTGAGCCTCGGCGATCTCTTCATCGATTGCTAACGCTCTGCGAATCGCTTCTTCCGCCTTCGGAATCACCTCGGAGGTTCGAGCGTCGGCATACTGTTGCATGAGCAGATGGGAGTCGCCGATTCCCACATACGCGAGAACGAAATCGCTATCACGATCGACCGCTCGCTGGAAATACCCGAGGGCCTTGTGGAGATCCTCACCAGTCCGCTTATTCCAGTGATAGCGGCCCTTCAGATACATTTGATAGGCCTCGGGATCGTCCGTGCTTCTACGGTCGATACGCTGCTGTTCCGCGCCTCCGAGCCGCACACGGAGCTTGTCGGAGATCTGGCTAGAGATTTCCTTCTGCAAAGCAAGCGCATCAGATACCTTGCGGTTGTATTGCTCACCCCAGATCTGCGAGTTCGTCTTCGCATCGACCAGTTCGGTCTGCACGCTGAGCATGTCGCCGCGCTGATGAACGCGTCCTGAAAGGACGGCGCGCACCTTGAGCTCTTTGGCGACAGCGGGCGGGTCGATCTCTTTTCCTTTGTAGCGAAACACCGTGCCTCGCGGGATGACTCGAAGCGAAGCGATCTGCGTCAGATTGTTGATGATGCTCTCCGAGATGCCATCGCTTAGATACTCAGTCTCGGGGTCTTTGCCGACATTCACGAAGGGAAGGACGGCAATCGAATCGATCGCGGTCCGGGCTGTCGCCGGTCGTCGCTTCCAGACGAGCGTGGCGCCGGCGATGAGAATGAGAGCGGCCGCGATGGCAGCGAGGATCGTACGTGCACGCCGCTGAGGGAAAGCGGCAGCGACTTCACCAAAGCTCGAGTCGCGTTTAAGATTTTTCAGATCGACGTGCAGCTCGCGCGCAGACTGGTATCGTCGGCCGGGCTCCTTTTCCAGAAGCTTCCGAATGATCCGTTCCAGCTCGGGCGGGAGAGAGTAGTTGAACCGGGCGATCGGATCCGGTTGCGTGTGGATGATCTTCTCGATTGTCTCGCTTGTAGTTTTGCCGACGAAGGGGAGATGACCGGTAAGAAGCTCGTAGAGCACGATTCCAAGGCTGAAAAGATCGCTGCGCGCATCGGTAGGGCGACCGAGGGCTTGTTCGGGGCTCATGTACGAGCAAGTCCCCACCAGCCCGGGCGAAGTTTTGATTTTGGTGTCTCCGTCGTCCTCGCTTTCCGGGTCGGCGACATGAACTTTTGCGAGACCGAAATCGAGTACCTTCACATGGCCTCGCGCTGTCAGCATGATGTTCGCAGATTTGATGTCGCGATGGGTGATCCCACGGCTATGCGCTTCATCGAGCGCGTCACTGGCCTGGATTGCAATGTCCAGGATCTCCGCGCTTTCCATCGTGCGGTTCGATCTCGCCTGTGAGAGCGTGACCCCTTCGATGTACTCCATCGCAATGAAAATCTTGCCTTCGGCACTTTCTCCGACCTCGTAAATGACCGAGACGTTCGGGTGATTGAGCACTGAAGCCGCATGAGATTCCTGTAGGAAGCGGGCCCTGCGTTCCGGATTGCTTGCAAATTCGGCAGGCAGGACTTTGATTGCGACCGGACGGTGAAGTTTCGTATCTTCGGCGAGATAGACTTCGCCCATCCCGCCTGACCCGAGCTTTCGCTTGATCTGGTAGTGATTCAGCGTGTCAATCATGCCTGGTTGATGACCAATGGCCGCCTGAATGGCAGTGACCGCCCCGGAATTCTCGACCGGGTCGGGGGAGGTCCCTTCGAGAATCCCGTCGAGGGTCGAGACGATTTCGGCATACGACGCCGGCCGCTTCGACGGAGCCTTCTCCGTCATCCACTCCAGAAGGCGGACGACCTGCACCGGGACGTCCGACCGCTTTTCGCGAACGGGAGGCAGCGGGTCGTTCAAGTGCTGAGCAACGATCCCGAAAGGGGTCGTTCCTTCGAATGGCCGATTGCCCGTGAGCATCTCGTAGAGAAGGATCCCGCATGAGTAAACGTCAGCACGAAAGTCGACGGGTTTTCCGAGGGCTTGTTCTGGTGCGACGTAGTGAGGCGTCCCAAGCATGTAGCCGGCCTGCGTGAGTGAGGCGTCGGTGCTGGTCAGGTGGATCGGCTTGGCAAGACCGAAGTCGGCGACATGAACCCGATTTCTCCGATCGATCAGAATGTTCGCCGGCTTGACATCACGGTGGACGATGGACCTCTCCCACGCCGCCTCGAGCGCCTCGAGGATCTGTCGGAGGGTTCGAAGCGAGTCCCCGACGGACAGCGGCCCATGACGCGTGATGCGGTCGGCGAGAGTCTCCCCGTCGATGAATTCCATGACGAGATAGGCTTCGCCTTCAATCTCACCGTACGAGTAGATCCTGACGACGTTCGGGTGCTCGACAGTGGCCAGGGCGCGTGCTTCTCGGAGAAAACGGCCGCGCGATTGAGGATCGGTGGCGAGCTTCCCGACCACCATTTTGATCGCCACCCGCCTTCCCAAAGCCAGCTCCTCGGCCAGGTAGATCGCGCCCATGCCACCTTGACCGATCTTGTCCAGAACCTTGTAGCCGCCAATCTCGGGAAACGCAGCTCCTGGAGTGGGAAACCTCATCCCCTGCGCTACCGTGTCGCAGGAGGTGCAATCGGTAACGCCTTCCGGAAGGGGCGTCTCGCAAACTGGGCAAGCAACTCCGTCGGCCATTTGGT
Source organism: Thermoanaerobaculia bacterium (assembly GCA_035576005.1). GTDB lineage: Bacteria > Acidobacteriota > Thermoanaerobaculia > Gp7-AA8 > Gp7-AA8 > DATLXH01. Next base: position 11,512 of record DATLXH010000146.1, read on the forward strand.
TCCGGACAGTATATGGCGTCGGTGTTTTATCGCCGTGATCTGAGGATGTGGGTCAGACGCGCATTGTGAAGCGGCTTATTTGTAGATCCAACCGATCTAAGGTCGCACGTTCGCGCGTTTCTGGGCGATCACCACTTCAGCAATATCGCAACGGTGACGGTACAACCAGCACGCCATTCGACATACGGTCTTCACAAGTTTTCCGGAGTGAGGCCGGTGAAGTGTAACGGATCCGAGCGCACGGGCGCGGATCCGCAGCTGAAGAGTATATCTCCAGCGCTGAACGAACGTGCGCGTGCGCGCCCCCTGCAGCGACGAGTTAGGTGGCGAGCCTACGACGAGAGGTGCCTGGTGTATTCGGCGTGCGCACCGATCCAGCCCCAAAGAATGCCATCATCGACATCTTTGCCGAGAGCGCGATAACCGCGGCCAACTCGCACGGACCGGTAGCCACCGGCCTTCTTGAGGTGCAGAGATGGATGACGAGGATTGTGCAGCAACTCGTAATTGTCATGCGCCAACTTCAGGATTCCCGCGGAAGTTCGTTAAGGAGACGCCAGAAATCAGGGCTGGTGAAGTGCCTCAAATTTCGCGGCTCTTGCCTGCGCGGTGATCTGCCAGCGACTTCTCGAACAGCTTGTCCAGTTTGCCCGCGGCCGCATCCCGTTCGATTTCATGATCCCAGGCGTCAGCATCCCTCTCGAGAAGCCAAGCCCGCAGTTCCGCCAACTCTGCTGGAGAAAGCTTCTTGATCTCTTCTTCGAGTGCCTGAACTTTAGTCATGGTCGTCGAGAGCCTGAACCATTCTATCGGACTCGACACCCTGGGGTCACACGTTCAATCGGTGCGGAGAGCACGGATCTGGACGACATGGCGCGGAAGAGCGGGCTGACGCATAACCACCCGGCTTGCGGACGACCAGAAGTACCTTGATGTCAGCGATTAACTGCTTTCGTAGCTAACTGAAGCTACGACCCCAAGGTTCAAGCCCGCCAAGGTTCAAGCCCGTGCTCATGGTGGCGTCGTACGGGAGCTTCGAATCCTCAGGCGCGCGGATGAACCTGCATTCCGAGCCGGAGAGAAAGGCCGTGCGGGGCCGGCGAACATTAGCCATTCGGCGCAAAAATGAAGATGACACACCCGTCTCGCGATTGTGGTACATGCGATGACCCGGCGGGATTGTGGATGAACGAGCCGGCCGGATACTCGTGAACGCCGTCACCGAAAGTTCCGGAGATCACGAAGATCTCTTCGGGACCGGCCGCATGCACATCCAGCTTGTGAAACACGGCTCCCGGCTCGATCTCGAGCATCTGCGCCTCCGCGCCACCCGGCCCGGTCCACAAAACCCGCTTCCGAATCCCTGGACAGATTTCTGTGGCCGGAGTTTCCTCCCACCTGACGCTCACCACGCCGTCTAAATTCATATCGCTCCTCACAACCGATTCAACTCCATAGTGCATTGCGCACCCGCAACTCCGGTGCATTGATGAAGGAACCCAGGGGTCGCAGCTTAGGTTGGTTTCAAAAGCCGGCCTAACCGCACCAGGTGAAAAGGCCTGAGCTTGGCTTCTTATCCGTCATCTCATCGCAGATCCCTGCTTAGGACTCCGATGGTAGACCCCTGAGATTCCGTTCAGGCTCCGATTGAAGCTCCGACCCGTAAGATTCCGTTCCCGGGTCGTGCTGAGGCGCTAATGCTATTACGTTTACACCGCGCGCGTATGCGAAGCTCTGACCCCCATTCCCCCGAACAGTGCGGTTACCGGATCCTTCGAAAAGGCACGCGGCTTCCTTCCCGGACCGCACTTGAAGGAATGGCGCTAGAATTGTGACTATGCCGGAACCAACGACAAGGGACAGGATCCTTCAATCACTTGAAGATCTTCCGCCGAACGCGACCTTCGATGACGCGATCGAGCGCCTCGTCTTTCTTGCGAAAATCGATACAGGGCTTGCGGAGCTGGATGCAGGACGCGGCATTCCCCACGATGAGGTCATGCGGCGCCTCGGCATTTGACCAACGCCTGCGTACGACTCACTTCGCACTCCGCGGCTCGTGCCTTCTGTCTCGTCTGAGACCACTAGGTTTTTGATTACGTCATAATCGCCGCGTGAAGACGATCCGTTCGCGAGAGCTTGGTCCACACGTTCGGCGATGGCTTCGTCTGTGGGAGACAGATAAAACGTTCACTTTCCTTGTCGAAGTGAACGACCGTATGCGATCCGCTCGAGGACGATTGCGCATCGAAACCCGGACAGTAGAAGTCAGACCCGATATGGTATCGGCTCCGCTGCACGATTACCTCGAAGTGCTTTGCCACGAGTTGGCACATCTCGTAACGAGTGATCGTTATGGCAACTCTGTACGCCCACACGCGAAACAGTGGCGCACCTTGGTAGCGCAAGCCGGGTTTTTGCCTCGCGCAACTGCAGTCCGCGCTTGTCGTCGCACTGCATGGCGATCCGACAAACAGACTGTCGATATTAAGCGCGCCACCTTCGTTCACCGTTGCGAAGTCTGCCAGATGCAGCGTACCGCGGCCCGGCGGGTGACCCAGTGGCGTTGCGCCGCGTGCACCGCCTCCGGGCTTACCGGACAGTTGATCATCGAGCGATTGGACCGATCATTGTGACCTGCCCGTTTTGCGACATCATTGACGAAGCGGCGATCTTTACCACGCCTGAATTTTTCGCGATCTGGGATGCCTTTCCCGCATCGCCTGGACATGCTCTCGTCATTCCTCGTCGACACGTAGCGAGTTGGTTCGAAGCGACGCCCGATGAACGATCCGCGCTGAGTGAGGCAACGGATAAGGTTCAGCAAGAAATCACTCGACTCTACGCACCGCATGGCTTCAACGTCGGCATCAACGTAGGTGAGACGGCTGGCCAGACCATTTTCCACCTTCACGTTCACGTCATTCCTCGCTATCGCGGCGATGTCCCGGATCCGCGCGGAGGCGTTCGCGCGGTCATCCCTGCTAAACAGAGATATGCAGGCATCAGTTCATCGCTAATCGTCTCGCCTTCACAGCGGCTCTTTCGCGGTGGGGATGGTGATCCGCTGTTCCCAGAACTGGTCGCGCACATAGCAGAGGCAAAGGCGCTGGACATCGCCGTGGCGTTTACTCTCACACGCGGCGTTGAGTTGCTGTACCCCCATTTAGAGGATCTGCTCGCCAGGGGCGGACATATCCGCTTCCTGACAGGTGACTACCGCGACGCAACTGAACCGGAAGCGCTTTGGCGTCTGCTGGATCTTCGAGGCAGCATCGACTTGCGGGTTTTTGAGTCCAGCTTTCTCAGGTCTTTTCATCCGAAATCGTATGTCCTTCGATCTGACGATGAACATGGCGTCGCATTCGTTGGCAGCTCCAACATCAGCGAGTCAGCATTGCGGCGGGGCATAGAGTGGAACTACCGAGTGACGTCTTCTGAAGAACCACAGGGCTTTGCCGAAGTACGTCAGGCGTTTGAGCAACTGTTCCAATCGCAAGATACGGTCCCTCTCACGCAAGAGTGGATCGAGTCCTACGAGAGGCGAAGACGGATCGCAGAGCTGGTGATGCCAGACCTTGTTCGCGAAGTCGCCCCGGAACCTTACGGCGCAACCACTCCGCATGAGGTACAGCGAGAAGCACTTGCTGCGCTGGACGCCACCCGAATTGAGGGGAACAAGGCTGGTTTGGTCGTTCTTGCCACCGGCCTCGGAAAGACATGGCTGAGCGCATTCGACACCGCTAGGCCTGAGTTCCGGCGGGTGTTGTTCGTCGCGCACCGAGAGGAGATTCTCAATCAGGCCATGCGAACCTTCCGACACGTTCGATCAAACGCACGTCTCGGCTTGTACAACGGAACATCCCGCGATCCTGGTGCAGAGGTGGTATTCGCCTCGGTGCAGACGTTGGGGCGAGCCGAGCATCTGGCGCGATTTGACCCAACCGAGTTCGACTATTTGGTCATTGATGAGTTCCACCATGCCAGCGCGCCTACGTATCGAAAGATCATCAACCACTTCCAGCCGCGTTTCCTTTTGGGGCTCACGGCCACACCCGAACGGAGCGACGGCGGGAACCTGCTCGCGCTCTGCCACGAGAATCTCGTTTACAGGTGCGACTTATCAGAAGGGATACGCAGAGGGCTGTTGTCGCCATTCCACTACTTCGGGGTTCCGGACGACGTGGATTACGCGAACATCCCCTGGCGAAATAATCGCTTCGACGAAGAGGAGCTGACTAATGCACTCGCCACTCAGCGGCGAGCCGAGAACATCCTTGAACAGTGGCGCTCGCGAGGAGGTTCGAAGACGATCGCCTTCTGCGTATCGCAGCGACATGCAGACTTCACGGCAGATTATTTCGTCCTCAATGGAGTACGCGCCGTCGCGGTGCACTCCGGGCCCCGCAGCGCTCCGCGCACGATATCGCTCGAGCGTCTTGCAGCGGGAGAACTCGACATCGTTTGTGCCGTTGACATGTTCAATGAAGGAGTTGACGTGCCGGAGATCGACACCGTGATGATGCTGCGACCGACACAGTCGAAAATCCTGTGGTTGCAGCAACTCGGTCGCGGCCTGCGAAAAACCGATGACAAACCCCACTTGAACGTTATCGACTACATCGGAAACCACAGGACGTTTTTGTTGAAGCCACAAACTCTATTTGATCTTTCACCAGGGCGGCCAGAGATTCTGAATTTCCTGGAACGGTATCAGAACGCCGAGCTAGAGCTTCCTCCTGGGTGTGAGGTCACATACGACCTCGAAACGATCGATATCCTACGCAAACTGGCACAGAGTGGCCGCGGCGACCTCGACGCGCTCCGCCGTTACTACGAAGATTTCCGCGAACTGCATGGGGTGCGACCTAGTGCCAGCGAGGCGTATCACGACTCGTACAACCCGCGATCCGCGCGGAAGGACTACAAGTCATGGGTCGGTTTCGTTCGTGCGATGAAGGACCTCGACGCTGATTCGAAGGTCGCGCTAGACGACCACTCAGACTTTCTTACCTCGCTCGAGACGACGCCTATATCGAATAGCTTCAAAATGATCGTTCTCTTGGCCATGTTGAATCTCGATAGATTCCCAGGGGAAGTTGGCATCGATGAACTAGGAGCCGAAGTTCGGCGGATCGCCGACGCGTCTGCCGCACTGCGCTCCCAGTTTGGTGAGGCATTAAGCGATCCCACGAGAATGCGTCAACTGCTCGAGACGAATCCAGTCAATGCATGGACCGGTGGGAGAGGAACGGGAAACAAGCAGTACTTCGCCTACAAAAACGGATCTTTCCGGACCACGCTAGTCGTAGCCGAACCTCGCGCCGGGCTTCAGGAACTGGTACGCGAGGTGGTTGAATGGCGGCTTGCCGAACACCTCAATCGCGCTGAACCTCAAGACGGCATTACCGATCGATTCGTCATGAAGGTGAGTCACGTGGATGGCCGGCCCAGACTGTCTCTACCTGATCGCGATGCGAATCCCGAACTTCCCAGGGGATCTACGCCGGTAAACGTCGGTGACATCAGCTACCTGTTCGACTTCGAGGACCTCGCCGTTACCGTCGCGCGCCGAACGGAGGGCGGCCAGAATGAACTGGTCGATCTTTTACGCAAGTGGTTCGGTGCTGATGTTGGTTTCGCAGGCACGCGGGCAACCGTCCTTTTCACCAGCAAGGATGGCGGATGGCATGCGGCGCCAGAGGGTCAACGGCAGGGCGAGCTCCAACTTTGGCGCTCATATTCGCGGGAACTTATACCGCCCCTATTCGGAATGGAGTTCTCAACAGCGATCTGGAATGTTGGTTATGTGGCGCGTAGCGGCCATGTGATTCTGCTAGTAACGCTAGAGAAAGGCGAGCACGCCGAGAACTTTCAGTATGGAGACCGATTTCTGTCTCCGAAGCTATTCGAGTGGCAGAGCCAGAACAGAACTGCCGCAGATGGAAAAGACGGCCGACTGATTCGTGAGCATTCCCCGGGCGGAGTTCCCGTCCATTTGTTCGTACGCAGGAGCAAGAAGATCGGAAGCAGATCGGCACCATTCATCTTCTGCGGGGACGTGACATTTGTTGATTTCACCGGTACGGCACCGATGACGGTGCGTTGGAGCCTACCTGAGCCTGTGCCCGACAGAATGCGCGCTGCTTTAAGTGTCCCGGCTGACATTGGAGGCCGTTAAGTTGGTCGAGCGAACTCCTTCCAGCCTTTCACACGTACTCTCTCCACTTCGGTTACGAACTCATCGATCGTTCGTGCATACGCATCGTCTGCTACGTTTTTTGTCTGCGTCAGTGAGTGGAACTCGTGCCAGCAATGATCGTCTTCATTGACTGAGAACTCCAGCAGAAACAGGTTCGGTAGACGCACCTGTTCAGCGATGAACCACTCGCCATCATGCAGCGCGGCCGTCAGGCGGTGAGCCAGACCTTCTGAGGCTCTGCCGGCGAAGATGATTTCGCGCCATTTCTTGTAGTTGGAGGCATCACGGTAGACGTATTCGAATCGTGTGTTCATAACGAGGCCGAGGATACCTCGGCTTCATGATTGGCTCGAGCTACGTCAGAAAGGCTCTCTAGCTCGGTGAGCTCGTGGCCAGTGGGGTCACATCTAAAGTTTCAAGTGAATTATTACTAGCGCTCGGTTCGAGGCGCCGGATTCCTGTGACTGGCTCTGACCCCACACTTCTCGCTTTCTGAGGATGGATTCGCGGCTCGAGCGCGAATAACTCACTTGAAACTTTAGATGTGACCCCACTCTCCCCTTGATGCCCGAACTGAATTTGGAAGACGTTCAGCATCGAACTGAAAGTGTACGAACAGCTTCTGAAGATCTCCTTTGGGTTCGAAATCCTCCAAAGCCCGTGAAATGCTTTCGTTCAAACGGTCGAGGTGATCTTCGAAGTTTGACGCTGCGTCGAGCGAGGCCTTCGACTTCGTAGAGGGTTAGAGTTTTCGTCGTGGCGTTGGGGATGCCGGCGAGGAAGGTGGCGAGGCTGGCCAGGGTGGCGCGGGCTTCGATGGGGAGGGCTGCGGAGCTGTAGACGGGTTGCGTGGCTGCGGCCCAGTCGGGGGCTGGCAGGATCGGGACCTCGGCGCCCCAGGCCGGTCGGCGACTTGGGGTCGGAGCTTCAGACGCGTCCAGATCAAACCCTTCGCAATGTAGGCCTTTCGACTGAAGCGACCCCAGAGCTCACCTCGCGTCTGGATTAAACCATTTCGCATGCTGTCGGCGTTCGCATGGGTCGGTTCCTTTGCTGGCCAGCAGCGCACGCTCCGCTGCGCCGAGGTAAGGGCCTTTGGGGTCGGAGCTTCAATGGTGGCGCGACAGATCGTGAATCGCTCGTAGGGCTTGAGTTGGTAACGACAGCGCGGAGCCACCAGCTCCGTGGCGTGACTGAAGCTCCTTAGTCCATGGTGCCCACTCTTCACCCACGCAGCACCGGCGGCTGGGCCGCCGGGCCTGGCGAACCGCGACGGGTGCTACGCTGAGTTGGGTCGCGACTAAGGCAAGAGCTTCTCCGCGTTCACGACGAAGACGATAGAGCTCCCCGCTAGATGTAGCCCATACGTCGCGACATGTTGAGGTATTGCTTGCGGTTGCGAGCCCTGGCCGTGGCCAGACACCTTGTTACGGACCGTAGGTATGCCGCTCTCGAGAAGCGTGCGCAACGCGGCGAACTGCGACTGCAAAAATGGCGGGAGGAGGCCCTGCGCGAAGCACACGTCGAGCAGTTTCTTCGCTGTGTCGGTCGGATTGTGAGACCAAGACCGTTTCTTACAGATGACTTTTAGCGTGCTCTCAAAAGCCTTTAGCGAGTCGTTCAGAGACTCTTTGTACCGCCCATGCCGATAGTGTTCATGTGCGACGCGATACTCCGCATTTGCGCCGGCGTACTCAGGCTCCGCGAGTAGCACGAGGGCGGGTTTTACGATGTCCGCGTGCAGAACGGTCGAATCGACGCGAATAAGTTGGCCGGACTCAAATTGGTAGCCAATTCCGTTCTCGCGGAACCGGTCATTGAGTTCAGCAATAGCGCTGTCAGCGTCGATCTTCGGATGGGACCCATTGATGAATTGCCGGTCTCGGCAAAAACGGTCGAGTGCGGTAAAGGTGAGTTCGATCGCGTCGAGAGCTTTCTCTGTTTCTTTCGTTGAAAGGAAGAAATCGATGAGTCCGGCTTGATGGTCGTTCAGTGAGGTCTTCTGCGATAGCACGAACAGGCCATACTCGCGCGCGAGCATGTCGTGGATCGTTCGGTAGACCTCATTGGTTCGCGACTCGTACGCGCGAGGTTCACCGAAAGCGTCACGCCAAATATGTACGACCTGAACGCGAAATGATGCCGAGACAGCATCGTATTGGTAGACATCGGTTAGTTCGCCGCGTAACCGTTTTTGGCGCTTCGAAAACAAATCGAGAATTGCCATGACGCGGTTCAACGTCCGACGCGCCGATCGAAATCCCGTCGGCCTAACTCTTAATACGTCTGCTCAGCCCGCCACGTTCGTTATGCGCCCCGCCCGTGTCGAAAGGATTCGGCGACTGAGCTGCTCCCAGGCGAACTTCCTGCCGTTTGTGGAGCTTGGCGCGCAAAGGTCTGAAATCTCGTCGCGTTAGATTGCGGGGAGGTCTGTCGCCCAACCAGGAGACGTCCAGGAGTGTGCGGAGTGGAGCCATGTCTTGCCTTTTGCGTTTTTGTCTTGAGTTCGGCGCTTTCTTTCTCTCTTTCTCTCTCTCTCTTCTGAGGGAGACAGTCATTGAGGCGACGAAATGAGCGTTAGGATTGAAGGCTCGGCCCCAATGCACGCGGTGTTCGACGTTGAGAAGCTCTGACCCTCAGAGTGTCCTACCACGCCAGCCACAGCACCATCGCGCGGTTCGTCGACACCCATTCGCTCTGCAGTCGTTGCGGTCCCGTCAGTGAGAGGCTATGAAAGACCGAAGGACTGACCACGGCGGACCGTCGATCTCGCGCAGCCCAAGTTCGATCGCGTTTACGGCCGTTTCGTACTCTTCTTCCGGATCAAGATCCGAAAGCGTCGCTGGTGGTACATCTGAGCGCGGCTCACCGTCGTTGTCCAGAGGAACGTACAGTTCGTCATCAGGGCCATATCGCATCAATTCCGAACCGTCTCTGAATGCAACGGAAGCACGGAAACCGGCACGAGAGTCGTACCTGACCAACAGCGCTCGCGATGCCTTCGTTGAAATCCGAGCGGCCAGCTCTTCCGAGCGCTTCGAGAAAGAAAAGCCGTCTCTCGAATCAACACGATAAATCACGCTCATCCCGGTAAGAACGTCGAACGCCAGCTGCAACTCTTCGTCACGCGCCCATGTGCGTGCTACGTCGCGGACAGTACTCACGAGAATTCCTTCGAAAACTTCGCTCATCAGTGCTCCGAAAACTCGACCGGGAGATCGATATTGTTCTGCAGTTTTTTCTGAAGCCTTGGTCCAACGGCTGACTTGCCAGTGACGACGCGAACCTTCAAATTCGCTGGCGTTCCGCCGTCCAAGTACTCTTGGAGCGTCTGGCGGATTAGTGTCTTGTCAGAAGGCGGCAATGTGATGTTTGAGTCAAGAGAGGACAGGACCTCGTTGACGTTCGACCGAAGGTTAGTGGTAACTGACGTAAAGTCATCATATTGGAGCCTATTTGCAAACTTCGCTTCATTGACTACGATGACGGTTCCGTCCTCGAGTGTCGCCAGATCGACGCCGCCTCGCCGTGATGTCCTGAAGAAGGTCGCGACGTTTCAAGTAGCTGACTGAAGGGTAGCGATAGCGTCGAGCATTTCGCGTCGTTCTGCTGGGCTGAGCGTAAACCAACTTCTCGGATCTTCCGAAACAAGAGCGCTTCGAACGTCGTCGATATTCTGATACCTGTCGAAGAACGGGACCGCGTATTGATCGACATCAGATATGACTTCCATCGACGGGGAATTTGTGTCGTCGAAGCACCACTCGGTGTATTTCCGTTCAGGACGTAGAAGATGCAACGACAACCCCACCGTAGGAAAGAGCTCTCGATCATCCGTGTTCTTGTTCCTTAGCGCTCTCTCGATCGCTTCGAACCGGACTCCGACGCCGACACCGAAGCAAATATGTCCGGCTTTTGAACCCACCTTGGCCTTTCGCAAACCAAACGCGATGATCTCAATACGGTCTCTCGTCCCGCGTGTAAACGTAAGCCTCTTCGCTTCCGAAAAGCCCCGCTGATGGAGCGGCTCTTGGAACGTCGACGTGATCGTCCGCCGGCCTTTATTCAGATCCATCACCGCTCCCAAAGAATCTTCATGACGCTGTCGATTCGCTTAATCCCAGCCTGTCGTGCGTTCTCACCCACCGCTGTGGCGCCACGCTGATTGATGAATCGATCCGCGGCGAACTGCTCCTTCTTAAGTTTACTGAACTCCGCAAGTGACGACTTGATCTCGACGCCGCCGACTTGACCGGTGGCCTGATTTCTCAGAACGACATCAATGCGCCGCGTTTCAAACGGAGTCTTGAACGAGATCTCTCGTCCCAATACTTCAAAACCGTTCGCTTCGGCTTGAACAATAAAGTCTTCGACGGGATCGAGACCACTCCGCTCACCGACAACGAACTTACCCGTGCTCCGTGAACGAGTACCCCAAGGTGTCAGGATCGTATCGTCGGCAAGACTCGCGACGGCGTTGTCAGCCACGTTGGCCGCCTGAACCGAGCGCTTCGTCAGGAGGCTCCCAACATCCGTTGCGAGAACCTGGGCAACTTTCGTCTCCCCGAGTTTCCCGACTAGATTCTTCGCACCGGGAACCTTCAGCAGCGCTTTCCCCGCTGTTCCGACGATCTCGCCGCCGACAAGATTTAGAGCGGCAATACCCCCAGCCTTAGCTGCGGCAATCGAACGCTCATTGCCTGACCGCGACGAGTCGCCCAAGACCACATTGGCGTCAGCCCACGCGTCGAGCATGAGGAGATCGGAGAGCGTGTTGCCGATTGTGTTCTTTGCGATTGCAATCGCGCCGACACCGTCGTCCGTCTCATCCCCCCAATCGCCGAACCAGTTCATGCCGCCATTTTTCGTACGACGCGCTTCACCCGACGGATCTCTTCCATTGACCGGATCGCCACCTCCGAACGCATACAGATTCGATGAGTCGCGGTACCCCTCCGGATCAGGGGAGAGCCACGTTCCGGTCGTCCTGTGCAGCCACCGCGCTCTCACGTAATCGAGTTGCCCCAATCGCGAGGACATCGGATGCGCGTGGAAGGTGGCGGTGAGGAGGGAGTCGATGTCATGGTCGCCGCCAGCGCTGGCGAGGAGGGGGAGGCCTTCGACTTCGTAGAGGGTTAGAGTTTTGGTTGTCGCGGTGGGGATGCCGGCGAGGAAGGTGGCGAGGCTGGCGAGCGTGGCGCGGGCTTCGATGGGGAGGGCCGCGGAGCTGTAGACGGGTTGGGTGGCTGCGGCCCAGTCGGGGGCTGGGAGGATTGGGACCTCGGCGCCCCAGGCGGCGGCGCGGAGGGTGTTGGTGGCGGCGATGGAGAGGAGATTCGGTTCGGTTCCCGATGGCGAGACGGTGATGAGCGATTGCCATTCCGCGTAGGTAAGAGTCCAGCGGATTGTGGATGGGTTGGCGGGATCGATCTGCGGCTCGACGGCGGATTTACGGACGAGTGCGCCGGTCGCGTCGAGAGTGGCGAGGCGGACTCCTGTTGCAATGCTCGACGCTGCGAGGGTCTCAGTTGTCCGGAGCGAGACTTCGACCGTGAGCTCACCCGTGTCGTTCTTCTTTCCAACAACGGCGATGCGATCGGCCGCAGCTCCGCTCAGAGAGAGAGTGTCGGCTCCGTATGGGTCGTTCGGGACGCTGCGCGCGACGATCTCTGCATTCTGATTGAGGACGAGCTGAAGATCGCCTGCTCCGACTTCGTCGTAGATCGGATAGAGGCGCGTGAGGGGTGGCGTCACGCCTGGCGCGATGGTGACCGCTCCGTCGACGCTGGTGACTTCGATGGGGTCGTCGTAGGAGAGACCGCCGTGAATGATCTGTTTGAGGAGCCCGCCATGCCCGTCGCGCAACGGGTTCTCACTCGCCCCGGCCCGGAACTGATGGAGAACACCAATGCTGCTCGGAATGATCAACGCAGCAGGAATGCTGGGGCGAAATTGAGGACGGCCACTCGCTTCCACGTCAGGAGGACGTGGGGTGTATGGAACGTCTTCGACAAGCTCGGTCGGGATGGCCGTCGGCGGGGTCCAGCGAGGTGGCTTGACTGCAGTGATCGGTGGGAGTGCGTACGGCGTCTCATTCGCTACGGGAAGCACCGCGCGAGTCGTGCGGTCGATATTGACGAAATAGGGAATCTCAACCGTCTGACCGTTCACGAAAAAGGAGAACGTGTACTCGAAGGTGTCGAAGTTGCGTGCGTCGACCGTGATTCCTCGTGCCCGGAGCTCTTCCGGGGAGAGTTGCCGGACGCGGACTTTGGTCTGAAGGACGTTCGCGACTGCGATCGAGACCACGGCCGGCGTCGCAGATTGCAAGAACTCCGCTCCCCTCATCAACCGTATGTTCTGAAGAAGATAGTTTCCCTCTCGCGAGAGGCCCGGGATCTGGAACTGCCGTCCAGGCGCGGTCTCGAGGCGAATTGGAGACTCGAGCCCGGGACCGGTGAGCTCTGCAACCGCCGTCAGCCCTTCGACCAGAGGAGCCTCGTCGTTCTGCTTACCGCCGAACGCGGTCTGGATGGCGACCGGGATGTCGATCCCTGTCGTGGCCGAGATGGTCACGACTGTAAGGCTGCTCGCGCTGCCTCTGATCTCGAGATCGGCCTTCGCGATTTCCGCAGAGCTTGCGGGAGAGGAAACGAGCAGGGATAGGGCGAGTGCGGCAGCCGCTACGGCGCGCAGGCGTGATGGCAGGCGAAGCAGTATCCTGTTAGAGATCGTCACAGGATTCGCCCGCAGCATGGAGGCATCAGGATCAAGGACGTTGGGCCCCGCTGATCGGCAGGGTGTCGAGCTCGTCAAGCTGGCGCTTCCGGATACCGAGTGGAGACTCCACCCGACGAAAGTCTGCCGGAATCGTGATGAGGTCGTCCGGGACCGACTCGCGGCCGATCCGGGTCACTACACTGCCAACAGTCACCTCACCTGCCGGCGTTACCATCGTGGTCGTCTGCTCAATGGGGAGGCCGTACCCGGCCCCCTCTACGGACTGCGAACGAAGTCTGGGAGAGGATTCGTCGCGCGCTGCCAGCATCGCCAGGCGATCGGTCTCCTGGGAACGGGAGTTCGGATACGCAGAGCCAACGATCACGTCGAAGGCATCGCGGCTGATCATCGTGCTTCGATCCACTGTCACGACCATCCGTTCGTCGGGACGATCGCCTTCGCTCATCTCGTACGTCTCGCGGTTGCCTGAAACCTTTCGCGGCGAGGGTCGTGCGGTATGGACAGCAGCGGCGCTCTCTTCGCAAGGGGGCGAGTCGCAGCCTCGTGCGTCTGCGGCGATCGCTGCGAACGTCGTGACCGCGAACGTTCGTGACGATCTGTCAATGGAGATCAATTCCTGCTTCTGATAATCGGCGATCGTGATCTTCGCGCCGCTGACCGAGACGACTCTGTTTCCAGAGTAGAACTCATCGATGATCTGGGATGATCCGTCAATCGGGCTCTCTACCTTTCGCGTGAGGTGGAGCGGCTCGGGAAAGAGGGTGACGGCTGCACAGAGGGGCGTTACGAGAGCCGGAAGCAGCGTGAGAATCGCAAAGAGGGCGACCGAGGATCTGGCGGGGAAGTGCGATGGGATTCGCATAGTTTGGTCAGCATTCGGCCGCCCGCCCGCCCGCCCAGGTTTTCGCTACGGTTATTTGAGGTAAGAGGGCGATTAAACCTCGGAGGATTGAGTTTGTCTATCCCCCACCTGAAAGTTTCTTCGCCAGGGGGTGAGGGAGCGCGTCAGCCCGAGAGGAAAACCGACACGAGGTGTCGTCCCGAGCTTGGGTGTGTGGGCGGGAGGGGCGAGAAACCTCGCTAGCTTCTACGCCGGTCACATCGACGCGACGGCCGCCGCGTAGAGGCGGTGAAGGCCGCAGCTTCCGATCGCTGATGCTGTTGCGCCGTGTCCATCTACGTTTACGATACCGAGTACAAGCTTGCGAGGTCCCTCGCCCCTCCCGCCCGCACACCCAAGCTCGGATATCTGAGGTGGTCCAATGTGTCAACTATGCGGCAGGCAATAGCCTGGCGGCGAGCGGTGAACGCCGGCGGATGAGTCCCTCTTGATGAGTTTGTTCGTTGTAGAGCACGCGTGTCTTCCAGCAGTGATAGAGGATGCGAAGCCATTTGTATCCCAGAGAGCGTAGGATTTTGAAACGCGAAGCGCCAGTGGCTTCCTTGGTTGCGTAGTACTCGCGAGCCCATTGGCTGGACTTGAGCGTATGGCCAGCCCACTCGACAATGGTCTGGTGTATGAACTTCGATCGCTTGAGACGTCTGTGGACGCTGATGGTGCCGTCGCGACCACCACTCCTCGAGGTGACGGGTGCGACTCCTGTCATCCGTTGGAGATCCTCATGCGATTCGAACCGCTCACGGTCCGAAGAAAGCAAGGCAATCAGGCGGGGCCCAATGACCGCTCCCGCTCCGGGAAAGCTGTCGATCAGCTTATGCTCGGCATGCGCCTGGTAACGCTCCGCGATCGTCTGGTCGACTTCGGCAATCGACTCGAGCAAAGCACGGACGACTCGCACCAGACCCGTGGCCTGAATGCTCCCACTCTCGATCATGGCCGGGTCCCTGGTGAGTGCCACTGCCGTCCGGGCAATCTCCAGGCGTTGCTCCATGAGTTCTTTCGAGCGGCTTCGGTGCTGCGTGTAGAACGCCCGCAGCGTCGACGGCCGGGATCGCACGATCTTGTCCAGCGATGGCCAACGCTCGATCAAGTCACAGGCCATAGGCGTATCCAGATCCCCCACGAGCTCGAGGGCTTGCGGGTAGTAGCTCTTGAGGACGGCTCGCAGTCGATTGGTCTCCCGCACCAGATATAGGGGTAGGGAGGGCTGGTAGGCCCCCCCTCCCTCCGAACCGTACGTGCGGATCTCCCGCATACGGCTCTCCGGTTGATGTTTCTCGTGTAGAGAGCGGATGAGCAGATCATGGGCCTCAGACATGGTGAAGAGACCCAGCTGCCGGAAGTAGGCATTCGACCAGCGTTGATGATCGGCACCACGAGAGAGCCCTCGTCTACCTTGGCGCGAGCGAAGGATGCTGCGGAGTCGCCTCCGGATCCAGCTGTCGAGCTTCGGAAAGACGCGGTGACGACAGTGCTTGAAGTACTCGAACCAGCC
>DATLXH010000147.1:0-59090 GCA_035576005.1 Thermoanaerobaculia bacterium
AGTGGCTTGGATGCGAGGCGCACGGCGATTTTGCGACGAAGGCATAGTCGACACTATGTCGAGGAGCGAAATTGCCGTGCAACGAAGCAGACAGGCCGCTATCCGTCGTCTCGCGGCGAAGGTCTGTGAGAAATGCGGGCTAACGACGCCACGACGGGCGGCGCGGATTCTACGAGAAAACTTTCGGGTTCAGCACTTTTGGGCGCAACCAACTTTTCACCCCGAAGAATGTACTTTGCTACAATGGCCGGTTCCCGAAGTGCCGTCGTGTCGCACGACCCCACGCCGCTGCTCACCGACGGCGTGTGTTTCTCTGGATCATCCCCATCCCGATAATCCCTGTCCTGGAGAGCTGCATATGAGCTTCACATCGTCCGCCGACCCCCGGCTCGTACAACCCCACCAAACGTTGGTGACCGAACGTTTCCGCCTTCGCCGGGTTGCGAGCTTCATTGCTGGCGAGACCGCCGGCGATCTCCACAACGTGCAACTGACGTCGACGTGGTGGGAGGTGACGGCGCAGTCATGCCGTACACTCTCGACTGATAACGGTTCAGGAGATTCCGTCATGCGAGTCGAATGATCGGCGCATCGACTCACTCTTGAGCTCACGACCGATACATCCAGGCGTTCGCACTGACTGAATTGCCGTCATGGCAGCCGCCTGTAATGAGGACTCGACCATTCTTCAGTAGTGTGGCCGTCGAAAACAATCGTCTCGTTCCCATATCGCCGTCGGCAAAGGAGAAACTGCTGTTGGCCGGGTCAAAGACTTCCGCTCGATCTGCTCCGCCCGCAATCAGAACTTTGCCGCTCTCGAGGAGTATTGCGGTCCCCTGCAGTTTGTAGCGCGACGCCTTCATGCTGCTTCTGACGGCCGTGAAGGTTCCCCCCGCCGGATTGAACATTTCCACGTTTCGATACGCGCCGTCGCCGTCTCGCTCGTCGGAGCCGCCCACGATCAGGACTCTGCCATCGGCCAGCAGCGTGGCATCGTGTTTGTGTCGCTTGACAGTCAGATTGCTCGTCGCCGTAAACGTTCCCCGCGCGGGACTGTAGATCTCGGCACTCGTGTAAATGGTAATCGCCGAGCGCCTGCCTTTGTGACCGCCGGTGATCAGCACCGTCCCGTCTTTCAGCAAAGTCGCGGTGTGCGACTCGCGTTCCGTCGACATCGCGCCCGTCGCCGTGAACGTGTTCGTGGCTGGGTCATAGATTTCGGCGTCAGAGAGGAAGGTCCAGCCTTTGCCCACGCCACCTGCAAGAAGGACCTTGCCGTTGTCCAGAAGCGTGGCGACGTGACCGCTTCGGCCTGTAATCATCATTCCAGCTGACGTCGATCGACCGGAAGCCGGGTCATACAATTCGGCGCTGTCCAGGTAATCGCCGTTGTAGCCCCCGGCGATCAAAACTCTTCCGCCGGGCAACGAAGTCGCCGTGTGACCGGAGCGTGCAGCCGACATGCTCTTCACCGACGTAAAGGAGTTTGTCTTCGGGTCGAACACCTCTGCGCTGGACAAACCGCCGCTGTTGCCGGCAAACCCGCCCGCAATCAGAACCGTTCCATCGTTGAGCAAGGTAGCCGTGTGCGCCGCGCGTTTCGTCGTCATGTCGCGAATCGCTCTCACCACTCCCCCACTGCCAGCTTTTGCAGGTCTCGTCTCCTTCTCAGTGCCGACGCTTGCGCGACAGCGCGGACCGGAAACGAGGGTCACCGACAACATGACCACGAGCAGCACAGATGTTTTCGGATTTCGCATCGTTATCGTCTCCAGGACAGTTTCAAGGTCAAACGTTGATCCATTCCCACGTCGATTGTCAATTGCGAGCGCGAATCGGGCGAAGGGTTCTATGCCTCGCCACCATGACCGAGTAACAGGTGTAGCCCAGGCGGGACGCCTGCGCTACACGAGGACCTCGCCACCGTCTGCTCTGCGAGCTCGACGACACCGTTGCCGGTTTCTCAAACTCCAAAAACAACGCCACCATCCGAGCGAGCTCTTCGTGTCCCAGGGAGGTCAGATGAAGCCCATCCGCGACGTATTGCTCCTGCGACAGCACGCGGGCCAGAAGACGCTTGGGCAACAACCTCACTCCGTACTGTTTCGCCAGTCGACGCTGGTGAGCGCCGTACGCCCACGCTCCCGGTACGACAGGTAATTCGAACATGACAACATCTCGTTCATCGGCGGGAGCGCGAGGAACGACAATCGCGAGGAGTTTTTCGAGATTGTGTGCGAACAGCGTCGGGAAAGTTCCGTCGAGCATGTCGTTTCCCCCGATCTCGATGATCACCAGAGTCGTCGCCGCCCAGCGAAGACCCGAGAGCTGATCACGAGCCGATTCCGTAGTCTCGCTCGGTCTGGCGAGATTTCGGAGCCCGCCACCTGTTCGTTTCCCGAGAAGCTCAGGCCAGGCTGCGTCCTCCCCAAACCCTCCCGCGCTCAAGGAATCCCCAACCACCACGATTTGCTCCGCTGCGCCGCGCCGCGAGCCCTGGCGCCCCCAGTGATATGGCAACTCCACCAGCAGCGCCGCGAGCACGCAGAAGACGGCGGCGGCGCCCAGGACGCGCGAGTGGCGACCGGCCATGAAAAACCCAGCCCAGGCGATGGTGCTCGCGGCGAGTGGAATCGCGAGAACCAGAGGAATCGGCGTCCCGCTGAAAAGAGCGATTGGGAACAGAAGTATCAGAGTTACGCGTGCCACGCCGCGCGCCCGCTCACGTGATGAGAACACATCGCCCATCTCCAGCGCGACGATTGTCATGAACACAAGACCAGCGGTAAACCAGGACTGGCCGCTGTAAAGGTGATAGAGGACGAAGGCGCGCACGTGAATGACATCCACAATACGCGCCGAGAGACCAAGCCGCGAAGCGCCTAATTCCCGCGGCCCCACGTCATTCTGGGAGCAGCTGTCATGTGCGCGGAGACTGACGAGGAGGCCGAATATCTGGCCTTGCCCATGGACCTGGTGTGGGTCCGACTCCATCGAGGCGAGTTCGCTCCGATCCCGACCCCGGAAGAGGCACTGGCCTACCCCTGCACCGACCAGGACCGGGCAGTGATCGCCGCCCGGCGCGCACTTCAGGTCGTGGGCAGCCCCGTCACGGTGCGGGCGCGCCTCGGTGCACTCGCGGAGGAGACTGGCGCTGACGAGATCATGATCGCCACGACGACCTACGCCGCACACGATCGACTCCGCTCCTATGAGCTCGTGGCCGAGGCCTTCGCCCCCGATTCTTCACGCTTGCTGCAGCGCCCGCCCTCGACTACCATCGCCGCTCATTCCTAACGATGAACGGTGAGCTTATCGGGAAGACCCTCTCCCACTACCGAGTGAAGTCCAAACTCGGCAGCGGTGGAATGGGCGTGGTTTATGAAGCCGCGGACACCACGCTGGGACGAAACGTAGCGCTGAAGTTTCTCCCCGCAGAGATGGCCCAGGATGCGATGCTCCTCGAGCGCTTTCAGCGCGAAGCACGCGCGGCCTCTGCGCTCAACCATCCCGCGATCTGCACCGTGTACGCGATCGACCAGCATGAAGGGCAGCACTTCATCGCCATGGAGTTGCTTGAAGGCGAAACACTTGGGGAACGGATCCGCCGAGGCCCCTTTGACCTCGCACTTTTGCTGGACGTGGGCATTCAGCTGGCCGACGCGCTGGAGTCAGCGCACGCGAAAGGCATCGTTCATCGCGACGTCAAGCCGGCCAACATCTTTATCAACACGCGAGGACAGGCCAAGATCCTGGATTTCGGCCTTGCCAAGATCGACCGCCCGGCAGTTTCCAGTCAGCAGTCCGAAGGGCCGACGGCGATGCGTGAAGAGCTGACCAGGGCCGGAACCGCCATGGGCACGGTCTCGTACATGTCCCCCGAGCAGGCTCGCGCACAACTCACCGATGCGCGCACGGACATCTTCTCGCTCGGTGTCGTGATCTATCAGATGGCCACCGGCATCCTGCCCTTCCAGGGCGATACATCGGCCGTCATATTCGACAACATCCTCAATCATGACCCGGCACCGGCTCATCAGGTCAATCCCGCTCTGCCAACGGAGCTCACGCGAATCCTGGGCAAAGCACTGGAGAAGGATCGAACGCTTCGCTACCAGAGCTCGACGGACCTCAAGACCGATATGTTACGGCTCAAACGCGATGCGGATTCGGGAGGACGCCGGGTTCCCGAGTCGAGCGATTCACGCAAAGCGGCGGCGACGCAGAAGTCGATTGCCGTTCTCTATTTCGAAAACCTGAGCGGTGTCAAAGAGGACGAATATCTACGCGACGGGATCACGGAAGATATCGTGACCGAGCTCTCGAAGATCAAGGGTCTGCAGATTTTCTCGCGCGCGACCGTACTGGCATATCGCGATAAAACGGTTACGCCGGCAACCATCGGACAGCAGCTCAACGCCGCGTATGTTCTGACCGGAAGCCTCCGGCGGGCAGGGACGCGCATCCGCATCAATGCGCAGCTCGTCGACACGCAAACCGACTTCCCGCTATGGTCCGAGCGTTATGACAGGGAGATGAAGGATGTCTTCGAGGTGCAGGACGAGATCGCCCGTCGCATCGCCGAGGCGCTGCGCATTACGTTAACGCCGCAGGAGCAGGAGGCTCTGGCGACGAAGCCAACCGAGAACCTGCAGGCCTACGATCTCTACCTGCGCGGTCGCAGTTACACCCGGCGGCTGACACGACAGGACCTCGAGTTCGCGCTCCAGATGTTCGAGAATGCGGTCGCGCTCGATCAACAATTCGCGCTCGCGCATGCCGCCATCGCCAACGCCTGCGCGCAGTATCACAATCTATACGAGCGAGAGCCCAAATGGATCGACCGGGCCATGGCCTCGAGCGCACGCGCCAGCGCCCTCGGAAAGGACGCACCCGAGGTCATCGTCGCCGAGGCGTGGGTACTCTATATGAAGGAGCAGTATGAGCAGTCGGCTGCGCGTGCACGACAGGCCATAGCCAGAAAGCCGGACGCTGAAAGCGCGTACTACCTGCTCGGACGGGCCTTGTTTGCCGCCGGTCGCTATCACGAAGTCGTCGACATGACTGACGACGCCGTCGCTCACTCCGGCGACAACTACAACATCTACGTTCCGATCGTAAACGCCTTCGGCGCGCTCGGCAAAAACACCGACAACGTGCGACAACAGAGGGTGCAGGTACTCGAGGCGCAGTTGAACAAGGTACCTGAGGACGCACGAGCGCGTGTTCTGCTGGCCGGAGACTATGCCTCTCTGAATCGGATCGATGACTCTACGCGAGAGGCCAACATGGCCATGGCTCTTCGTCCGAACGACGCCCTGGTCATGTACAACGTCTCCTGTGTCTTCTGCGGCCTGGGCAGGAAGGATGATGCGATGAATGCACTGCGCAAAGCGTACGACGCAGGCTTTCGTGATGCCGACTGGACGCGCCGCGATCCCGATCTTGCCCTGTTGCGCGACGATCCGGAGTTCGATCGGATGTATCCGCCGGACGCGTGAGCCGCTCCCGGCCTCGGCGACCTCCCGTCTGGCATAATTGGTCATCAACCAACCATGACTGACACACTGAATCACTACCAGATCAAGCGAAAGCTCGGATCAGGCGGCATGGGCGAGGTCTATCTCGCCGAAGATACGAAACTTCACCGTCCGGTCGCACTCAAAGTCCTGCCCCGCGGAGTTTGCGAACAATCCGGAGCGCAGGACGCGCTTCCTACAGGAAGCTCATGCGGCTTCAGTGCTCAATCACCCCAACGTCTCGGTCATTCACGAGGTCGGAGAAAGTGCCGACGGTACAGTTTTCATTGCCATGGAGTACATCGAAGGTGTCACGCTCTCGCAGGCCAGGTCGAGCCGCACGATGGAAACTGCAGAAATCCTCGACATAGCAATTCAGGCCAGCGACGCGCTCGACGAAGCGCACAACCGTGGGATCACCCATCGCGACATCAAGTCTGCGAACATCATGCTGACACCGCGAGGGCATGTGAAGGTACTCGACTTCGGTCTCGCAAAAGTTCATGTCACGGACCCGGAAGGCGAGGTCGACGGAGACACCAATCTCAAAACGTCGCCGGGCCTGGTGATGGGGACCTGCTCGTACATGAGCCCCGAACAAGCGCTGGGTCGCCCTACGGATGGGCGTAGCGATTTGTTCAGCCTTGGAATTGTTCTCTACGAGCTTCTCACAGGTCATCTCCCCTTCGTCGGCAGAACCACGAGCGAGACCATCGAGAAGATCTCCCACACGCAACCGGATCCGATCGCTCGATTCAACTACTCGATCCCGCCCGAGCTGGAGCGGATCATCCGGAAGCTTCTGGAAAAAGAGCCATCCCGGCGATACCAGTCGGCACGCGAGCTGGTCGTCGATCTGAAAAACCTGAAACGCGATTCGAGCTCAGGTGAGGTTGCTACCGCTTCCCCTCGCCGGCGTGTACGTATGATCTTCGCAGCCATCGCCACCACTCTCATTCTCATCGCCGGCGCCACCTTCGTCTGGAAGCGCCGTCCGACGACGGCCCGGACCGCGATCGATTCGATCGCCGTCCTTCCCTTTGTGAATGTCGGCAAAGACCCCGAGACCGAGTACCTGAGCGACGGCATCTCTGAGAGCATCATCAACAATCTGACGCAGATCGCTTCACTTCGAGTTACTCCGCGGAGCACGGTATTTCGCTACAAGGGAAAAGAGATCGACCCGCCCGCTGTCGCCAAAGAGCTCAACGTGCGCGCCGTCCTTTCAGGACGCGTTCATCAGCGCGGTGAGATGCTCAGCGTCCAGACGGAACTGGTCGACACGCAGACGAACTCGCAGATCTGGGGTGAGCGATACAACCGCAAGGTCTCCGACGCGCTGGCTCTCCAGGAGGAGATCTCGAAACAGATTTCCGACAAGCTCCGGGTGCGGCTTGCGGGCGTTGAGCAGCAGCGCATCGACCGTCGCGGCACGGACGACCCCGAGGCATATCAGATGTATCTCAAGGGCCGCCATCACTGGAGCAAGCGGACAGGTGAGGACCTGCACAAAGCACTCGGGTATTTCCAGCGAGCAGTCGATCGCGATCCCGATTTCGCTCTCGCCCACGTTGGAATCGGCGACTCCTATGCGCTCATGGAACAGTACGCCGACGCTCGATCCTCAGAGATTGTCCCGAAAGCAGAAGAAGCGATCCGTCGGGCATTGGCAATCGATGAGGGCATCGCCGAGGCACACGCTACTCTCGGATTGATCTATCACAACACGTGGCAATGGGAGAGAGCGGAGGCGGAATTCAAGCGGGCCATCGAGTTGAATCCGAACTATCCCACAGCTTACCACTGGTACAACATCAGTCTACGAAGTGTGGGAAGAGTCGACGAAGCGTTAAAAGTGATCCGCAAGGCCCAACAACTCGATCCTCTCTCCATGATCATCGGAACGAATGTGGTCGACGTTCTGACGATTCTCGGGCGATATGACGAGGCTATCGCCACGGCGCAAAAGTACCTCGAGCTGGACCCGAAATATGCGCAGCTTCTTGGGGTTCTCGGTGTGACCTACTCGCTTGCCGGAAGGCATGAGGAGGCAATCACGACGACGGCGACCGCTGTCGAGACCTCGGGTCAGGTCAGTGAGCAGCTCGCCAACCTGGGTCACGCCTACGCGTATGCCGGCCGCCGCGAGGAAGCTCTAAAGACCATCGAGACGCTGAAGGGTCGATTCGAGAAAAAGCGGGCTCTCGGGTTCCATCTGGCGATCGTCTACAGCGCGCTCGGCGATCGCGACCGTGCCTTCGAGTGGCTCGAGCACGATCTCGCGGAGCCGAACGGCCTGATGAGCGAACTCAAAACCGAGGTTCGATTCATCAAGCTCCACTCCGATCCACGCTTCGCAGCAGTGCTTCGAGAGATGAAATACAAGTGAACTGAAAATTCGAATCGGGACGTCAGCTCAAACCGCTGTCAGGGCTCGCTGCTGCGCTCCTCGCCGCACGCGCCAGAGTGTCATCCGGAGCGGGAGAATGGCGGGGAACGCGGGTGGAGAGGTGATGAAGTCGTGCGTTCTCGCAGCCGCGAAGCGGCGAATCCCTCTCCCCGGCGGGGAGAGGGTGGTCGCGTAAGCGACCGGGAGAGGGGCCGCGAGAGATACGACGACCTCGCCCTTTCGACGGACTCGCGAGACTTTCACGCCCCTCTCCCTGCTTCGCTCCGCTCGCTTCCCTCTCCCCGCCGGGGAGAGGGATACGCCGCTTCGCGGCTCAACCACGATGAGTTGCGAAAAAGGGCGGGCCATGCCCGTACTATCCTACTCCGCAACGAGCGTCCCCAGGATTTGCAAGTCGTCTCCTGCGGTTGCCGCGATCATGCTCGCATTGACGATGCCCGTGATCTGCGAACCATCCTTTTTTCTGAACTGCATCCGGGCGTTAGTCACCGATTGGCCTGCTTCGAGGGTCCTGATGAATGTCTCGCGGTCCGAGCGCTGCGGATAGAGGTCCCAGGTTTCCCGCGCCAGTAACTCATCACGCGACGAGTAACCAAGATAGTTGACCAGCGCGGCGTTACAGTCCAGCAATCGTCCGTCACGGGTCGATCGGAATACGCCTGCCACATTCCGCTCGAACAGCAGCCGGTACCGTTCTTCCGCAGCCAGGTGCTCTGCGAACTCGCGGGCCTGCATCACCGCACTCGAGCAGATGCCCGCGAGAAGTTGAACGACGTAAGAATCGAGGTCATTGAACGCTTTCGTGTCGCGTGAAAACGATTTGAGCACTCCGATCGCACCGTCCCCGTGCAACAGCGGGGCAACGATCATCGAGCGGATCCCGATGGCACGACACGCTGCCTGGTCGACGTTCGGGTCGCGTTCTACGTCGTCACATCGAACGAGCTCCCGCGTCTGAACGGCCTTGCCGGACAGGCTGCCACCCAGAGCGAGGCGCTTACCGACATGTCCTGCGGCACTGCCTGAGGCAGCCCGATAAACGAGCTCGTCACCCTCGACCAGCTCCACAACCGCGCCACTTCCTCCGGTCACTTCCGGTGTGCTTCGAACGATGACATCGAGCACCTTGTCGAGATCCGTGACCGCAGAAAGAATCTCCTGCTGCGCGGAAACGACCGCAGACAAGCGGGCTGCGAGCTCTAAGGAAGATGCGATATCAAACTCCCTTCTGTAGGCGGGTATCTGACGCCGTTCCCGGCCCAATGTCAAGGCGTCGCTGTCGCGACCGGGCGCCGGCTCAGGGCGACCAGGGTGACGTCGTCGCCTTGCGGAGTGAGTCCGGCGAAGTTCATCACCAGCGAATTGAGCCCCAGAATGATCGAAGGCGCGGACTTGCCGAGCAGTGGCGTGGCGAATTCGACTACACCGCTTCCCCCGAGCTCTTCGCCTGCAGGGTTCTCGCACTCTGTCACGCCGTCGGTAAAAAGAAGCAGTGCCTCGCCAGGTGCCAGCTGAAAGGTCTGGTTCTCGACGATCCACCCTTAACGATCGACGCTTTTCGAGCGCTATCGCCAGGGACCGGTGTTCGTCGAAGATGAAAATCGACTCCGATTTCGGATCAGGGTGGTATCGGTCACGTCACCGGTCTGTTTGTAAATGTCGATCCCTTCGAGGTTCCACACATGTCATCTTCGGTTCTTATCGATAATTGCAATGATGATGACCATGAATGCCGCCAGACGGAGAAGGTAAAGCGGGGCCTGATGTTCGATCACCTCCCGTGTCAACGCGATGGCGAGCCGCTGCACGGCCAGAATCCCGAACGCCCCGGCGAACATCAGGAAGAGACGATCCCGCGACTGGGACCAGAATCGAAGAAAGAACAATGCAATCACCAGATATCCCGCAATCAGCACACCGGAAAGGAGGGCGTTCATTCGGCCTTCCACACCAGGCCATAAATGAGTGCACCGGCTCCCATGACGGCCGGGATCATTCGCCATGTCGAGAGATCGACTGTATGCATCACGCGAAGATCGATCACCAGAAGTACGTTGTTGATCGCCAGGCCGATGAAACACAAAGCGCTCCAGAACAGAAGTCTCACTCCCGACTGCCGGTAACCACGAAGCAGGAGGACGGCGCACAGGATGCTCGTCGCGGCGCACAGTGTGTAGACGATGAGGCCAAACATGACAGTCGCTCCTATTTCTTCAACTTGAATGCATCTGCGAAGCTGCGGACCGGATCGCGCCGCCCTGTGTCGACCACGTCCAGGATCTGGTTACGGTCTGCGTCGTAGACTTTCTCGAGCTCTGCCAGCAAATCCTCGAGTTCGGGATCGGAAATCGAATACCGATATCGAGGAATGCTGCTCGCTTCAAAGACGATGACTCCTGCGGAGGCCAGCAGGAAGAGCCGCATTGCTGCCGATTCCGGCGCAGTCGCCAGGGCGGCCGCAACCTCAGGAGCGGTCCAAGATCGCTCCCGTTCTCTGCGGAGCAACAGGACCACCTCGATCTGTTCCATCGAAGGGAGCCGCTGTTGAAGAAAAACTCGCAGACTCTCGGATAGCGGCATGCGCCCGCGACTCATGCGGGTTTCATGCGCGGGTTCACCTGACTGGCTCCGGCCTACCCCGCCGCTGTGCCACGCACGATAGCCCGCTAAAGGATCAAGCGTTTTCGCACGGCGTAGAGCACGATCTCGGCCGTACCGTGCAGATTCAATTTCTGCATGAGATTGGATCGATGGGTCTCGATCGTTGAGAGACCGATATCGAGCAGCACTGCTACTTCCTTATTCGATCGACCCTCAGCAAGCAACTGCAGAACTTCCTTTTCACGCCCGGTGAGCAACTCGTACGAATCGGTCAGGCCGCGCTCCTTCAACTGTTGCATGTGCTCCTCTATAAGGAGAGCCGTGATTGCAGGACTGAAAAATGACTTGCCGGCTGCAACAGCGCGGATGGCCGGCAGCAAATCCTCATCCGTAGCATCCTTGAGCAGATAGGCTCGAGCGCCTGCGTAAAGCGAGCGCATGACGTACGACTCGTCCATATGCATGCTGAGCATGATCGTGCGAGGCGCCGGTTGGATTTTCTGGGAACGTGCCGCGACTTCGATGCCATTGAGTTTGGGCATGGCAATGTCCAGGATCAGCACATCGGGTCGATACTCCGCGCACAAACGGAGCGCCTCTAACCCGTCCGCGGCCTCGGCTACAACTTCAATCGACGGCTCGGTCTCGAGCAAAGATCGCATTCCGCGGCGGACGATCGAATGGTCATCAGCCAGCAGCACGCGCAAGCTCGGCCTCCCCGAACACACCTGATACGGGTAATGACACGTGAAGCTCAGTCCCCTCCTGCTCGCTAGCGCGAACACTGAAGGTGCCGTGCAATTCGCGAACTCGCTCTTCAATTCCCAGCAGTCCCATGCCCTGCGCGCGCCGGGGATCGAAACCGCGGCCATCGTCGGACACCATGAGATTGAGCCGGCACTCGTTGTAGCTGACCGTAATCTCGATGCGCTTTGCCTGTGCATGACGGGCGCAGTTTGTGAGCGCTTCCTGCACGATGCGATACACGCACGTCCGGTACAGATCGGGCAGGGAATTGAGGTCGCCAGTGAGGGCCAGATCGACGGGAATGCTGAAGCGGCGGCGGAAATCCCGTACGTGCCACTGCAGTGCCGGTTCCAGACCAAAGTCGTCGAGCATGCTCGGGCGCAGCCCCATCACCAGATCACGAACCGACCCCAGGATGGTATCGAGCAATCTCCTGGCCTCCCCGAGGGCCTGCGCGGCTTCCGGCCGGCCTCGCGACCGATCCGCACGGCCGATCTCCATCCGCAGGGCGGTCAACATCTGACCGACATGATCGTGAAGCTCGCGCGTGAGCTTCTTCCGTTCTTCTTCCTGCGCTGCAACGAGCTGCTGAGAGAGCAGGCGCATCTCTTTTTCCGCCTCTTCGGTGAGAGTCCGCTGACGTTCCGAGCGTCGTTCCAGCGTACGCAGACGCCAGACGGCGACAAAGGCGACCCCAAACCCGAGCAGCAATGTGCGCTGGAACTCACGATGCAGCTCCTCACGAAACCGAGCCTGCCGCCACGACACTTCGGCTCGCTGAGCGGCGAGGTTCGAGTTGTTGAGCTCTTCGATCTCTTTTGTGATGGCCAGAACCGCTTCTCGCCGGGGAAGCACCTCGCGGCGGAGGAACCTGGCGCTCCGCAGAATCTTCTCGACCACGGTCCAGTCGAAGAGTGGATCAAACGCCTGCCAGTACTCATCGAGCCGTCTTTCCATACTGTCGACGCGTGGCCGCACTGCCGAGGGGGAGAGGGTGCGCAATTGTTCGACTGTCACCGTATGACTCTGACGAAGCTCTGTCAGACGCTGGCGGTACTCCGGTGCCTGCTCTTTATCGACATCCAGCAGATAATCTCGAATGTAGATTCCGGACAGATGCAGTTCTGAGCGTAGAAGCCGGAGCTGCCCTTCTACCTCGCGATGGCGAGCGTTGAGGTCATCGAGTTGGGCGATGATTTCCTCTGCCTTGCGGGATGTGCTCAGCACGGAGGTCCCGATCAGAAGCAGCAGTCCGCCGAGGGCGGCCGCGGCTACAGGCCACGTCCTGAACAATCCGCGGTGCCATCCACTCAAGAGTTTCATCGTCAACGACTTGAGAAACCGCTCTGTCAGATCATCACTTCCTGTCGCACGAGATGGACAAGCTCGCGAAACGACTGGACGACCGTTACCCCCGGAGGAGGAATGCGCTCGCTGCTGGCGACAAAGAGTGCCCGGCCGCATTCGCCCGCGAATCGCAAGGCCCCGAAATCGGTGATGTCATCACCTGCATAAACGACTCTCTCCGCGCCCGTGGCACGGAACAGCCATCGCAACGCGTCTTCCTTCCCTGCACCAGGGTAGCGTGCTTCCACCACGCAGCGGCCTTCAATCAGGTCGAGATGCGCTGAGCCCGCCCAAGCCCGAAAAAGGTCGATGAGCGGTTCGACTGCTTCATAGGGTACCCCGCGCCAGTGAACTGCCACCCCATGCTTCTTCGATTCGAGGCGTAGCCCGCTCGCGCCGATCTCAGACCGAAGCTCAGCCGGAATCGAGGCGGCCAGCGGTGGAGTGTCACGAATCAGGATGCCGCCAGGGGCGCGAATCTCGAGCCCATGCGACGCTATCAGGTACGCATTCGTTAACCGCACACGCCTCGAGAGGTCGTCGAAGTCTCGTCCCGACAGGACTGCTACGACGACCCCTTCTATCTGACTAGCCTGCTCGAGAAACACTGCGGCAGCACGGCTGAGGTAGGCGCGGGAAGGATCATCACAAATCGGAGCGAGGGTGCCGTCGAAGTCGAACGCCAGCAGGAGCGATCCGGCGCTCATCGAGCCGAAACCTTCCGGCTTTTCGCCGTCGCTGATGCGGTGCGCCCGGGCCAGAAGCGCACCGCGTGCTGTCGAACCTCGCGCATGTCAGTCACGAGCCTGCCTGACCAGTCATAAATTGAGTTGCCGGCAATCTGCTCGCGCATCGCATCCATTCTGGCCCTCCTTTCCACGAGAGGCATCCGGACAGCGCGAAGGATCGTCTGAGCAACCTGCTCGATGTCGTAGGGGTTAACAAGCAGCGCCCCCTCGAGCTCCCGGGCTGCGCCTGCGAACAGACTGAGCACCAGAGCGCCGTCGCCGTCCTCACAGGCCGCCACATACTCTTTCGCGACGAGGTTCATTCCGTCGTGCAACGGCGTTACCAGAGCGCTGTCGGCCATCGCGTAGTGTTCCCGTACCTCATCCGGCGAGAACGTTCGCATCTTCAATACGACTGGATTCCAGAGCGAATTGCCGAACCGCGCATTCACGCGGGTGACAGCTTCTTCGAGCTCTTCCGCCAGTTGTTGATACTTCCGAATTCCCGTTCGGGTGGGCGATGCCAGCTGGACGAGAACGTACTGTCCGATGAGTGACGGGTTCAGTTCCAGGAGACACTCCACGGCAGCAACGCGCTCGACAAGGCCCTTTGTATAGTCCGCACGGTCGACACCGATACTCACATGGGCGCCATCGGGAATGCCGAGCGAGCGCCGTAGCATTGCACCCTGTCCGCGTGACGCCGCCGGGTACGGCCACTCGATGCTGATGGGGTAGGGACGAACGAGCGTCCGGTGCCCTCCGTACGATACGGACATCTCCTCCAGATCGACGCGACACTCCAGATAGCGCTGCACAGTCTCGAGGAAATTGAGGCAATACTGCCTGGTGTGAAATCCGACGATGTCCGCGCCGATCATTCCCTCGAGGAGCGCTTCCTTCCATGGACAGATACCCACCACTTCCGAATTCGGCCACGGGATGTGCCAGAAAATACTTGTAATGATGTGCGGCGCCCGTTCACGAACCATTCGAGGCACGAGTGCGAAGTGGTAGTCCTGGATCAGGAGCAGTCCGTCGGTGGTCGTCTCATCAATCGCGGCCTGGGCGAACTTCTCGTTCACGGACTGATACGCGGTCCAGTCAGCTGCGCGGAATGACGGTTTCGTGTGAGCCGTGTGGCAGAGCGGCCACAAGCCCTCATTGGCGAGACCAGAGTAGTACCGTTCGTACTCCTGGTCGTCCAGCCAAAGCCTGCGCAGGGTGTAGTCGGGGGCGTCTGGAGGAACGGCGAGACGTCCTGCACGATCGGAATGCAACCGATCGGCAGAGCCACTCCCGTGAGCGATCCACGTTCCGCCGCACGCGCGAAGGATCGGCTCGATCCCGGTAACCAGCCCGCTTGCAGGACGTTGAACGACGACATCTCCGCTCGTGCTCCATTCATGCGAGTAAGGTTCCCGGTTGGCAATGACGACGAGACCCCCGTTCGGAACCTCTGCATTCATCATGTCGCGCAGACGCTCCGCTCCGGTGCGAGGTGGCGTCCGCTGGCTGGCGAGTCGCGCCACCGTGTCGTGCATGTCGTGGACGAGTAGTCGCATTCCGGCGGGAACCGGCGCGTTGCCAGTGCCATCAGATCTCATCTGGCGGACGACCGAACGCGCCGCTTCTTCGGTGCGGCGGCTGCCGATGCGGATTCCGGCTCGTGCCAGTAGAAGGAGCGCGAGAAGCGCCACCTCGGCTGCGACAAAGATCATCTGCAGCAAATGGGTTCGGCGGGACGCGATGAAGGTTCGATCCTGCACCACGAGCAGCAACCAGCCCTCGCCGATCGGGTGCGCCGTTACGAAAACGCTGACGCCTCCGAGGGTCCCACCGACGGACCTTCCTTCGGCATGAACTGCCTTTTCCGCCAGCGCGGAGCGGCAATCGATACCCCGAACCCTTCCTGCCTCAGCAGCCATGCGTCCGTAGGCGTTACAGGCCACGAGCCCCGCACCTTCGCCGTTACGAGACAGCGTGTCGAGGGCGCGCTGTAATCTGACAGGTGAGATGTCGTCAGTGTGCGAGGCGACGGCGCTGCCGATCAGATGCGCACGACGGTTGAGATCGCGCTCCGTCCATCGCCTCAAGGCGCGATCGAACACGTCATATAAAAGACCGAAGATGACCCCGGCGGCCACGAGAGCGCAGACAATGACGACGGCGCTGTCGCGCCCCGTCGCTGATGATGCGCGCAACCAATACGTGCGGGTCTTCAGATCTCGCCTGCTCTGCATTCAGCCTCCTCGCGGATGACCCGGGCGTCCGGACTCTCCGTTGAGTCTCCCCGCGATCCAAAGCGGCAACGGATCACGCCGCCCCTGCGCGGCTTCAAAAGATAGAGCCGCCACCTGGCCATGTACATCCGGTCTGCAGGGGAGATGAATCGACTCAGAGACTGGTCTCCCCCCTTTACCGGATTGAGGCCGGCCGCGCGAACCTCTACAGTTGGATGGATGAACTCCATCAATCAGTCCGCAGCCCGGAAGTCAGCTCTGTCAACCCTTTCAGACGATTCCAGTGGTCCCGGCAAACTCGCCGTCTTCACATCACTCGATGGGACCCTGCTTGACGCCGATACGTTCGAGGCCGGGCCAGTCCGGGAGGTGGTAGATCGCCTCCACGAGGCCGGCATTCCCATCATCCCGATGACGGTGATGACCCTTGACGAGGTGGAACCGATCGCCCGCGATCTCGGGATGAGGCATGCGATGGTCATCGAAGCCGGTGGTGCGATCGCACGATGGGTCGACGGCACGTGGGAAATTGAGCCGTGCGGGCCAACGTCTGATGCGCTGCTGGACGTAGTTCGAGACATCGAAAATCGTTCCGGCGCCAACCTTCTGCTCTACTCGGCCTTACCGGAGCTGGAGGCAGCCCGGCTTTCCGGGCGATCGGGTAGCATGTTGCAGGCATCGACTCGCTGCCGATTCAGTGAGCCTTTTGTGATTGAAAGCGGCGAGATCTCCGCCGTGATGAAAGCCGCAACCTCAATTGGTTTTTCCATCCGGCGCGGCAGACGTTTCTACTACCTCTGCCATGAAAACGCAGGGGCGGCAGCCTTTACCAGCGTTCGAGATGAGTTAGGAATCGATGTCGTAATCGGTGTCGGCGGCTCCCTGATCGATCTGGAATTCCTTACGCTGGCCGAGATCCCGATCATCGTGCCGCGCAGCGATGGACGGGCCGACGTAGAGCTGGTGACCAGGGTCCCGCACGCAAGAATCGCGTCCGCTGCCGGTCCTGCCGGATGGGCTGCCGCTGTCAATGACGCGTGGCAGAGCATCCCGGCCACGAGGCATTCGGCCAGCGTCAGTTAACGAACGTTCCCGGGATCAGGGGGGGTCGATACGCTTCCGGCCGTGCTGCTCACTAGCAAGAGCACTGGAACTCAGCGTCGAGCAGCGACGTATTCCATCGCCGGGCCGCAGCAATCGCCGTCAGAAAGATCTTCGAGGACGGCGGCGATCGCTAACGATTCCTCCCACTGCTTGTCGTAGCTGGCGTCGATATGAACGTATCTATCGGCGCGAACGTGGTCGTGACGAATCACTTCCATCTGCTCCTGCATCCCCTCCTCCGTTTAGGTCACTCCGTTAGATCGCTCCGTTAGCGATCGCTCCGTTAGGGTCGCAGCTTCAGTTGGCTTCAAAGGCCGGAGTGACGACTCCAGAGCCCGGCTTTCTTACGCACCATCTCATCGCCGATCCCTGCTTCAAGCTCCGATTGGAGCTCCGACCCCCAGGATTGAAACCCAGAATGCGACCGCGGCCGTGTGCGGGTGTCACGCCAGCCGTTACCGGGCGCCAGGATTGCGAGCGCAGCATGAAGGGCGAGCGAAACCGAGGCGAGCCCCGCGAGAGCAGCAATCCCCTTGGAGGCGTGATGCGTAGTCCCAATGCAACCAGTACGATGAAGCAGGCTGAGACGGATCGCGGTCGAGGATATCCCGTCCGATGACGCGCTTTTTCGAACGGCTCACGGCGGCCGTCGTCGAGCATCGCCGCCGCACTCTGCTCGTGGCCGCGGTTCTCTTTCTAGCCGCGATAGGCATCGCCTCGCGACTCGAGCTCGATCCCGACATCCTGAATCTCGTTCCCCGTAAAAACCGCGAGATCAACGAGTTCCGCCACGTTCTGACGGGCCTCGGCACGATCGATCAACATCTGGTCGCCGTCACATTGCCGCCGAACGCCGATGCTGCTGCCTACGCGCCGCTGATCGCGTCCCTCGCCGCGAAATTCCGCGGGCTCCCCTCAGTGGCGTCGGTCGACGCCGAGATCCCGGATGTCGTCGACGTAGTGAAGGAGATGCTGCCGTACGCGCTGCTCTATTTCTCCCCGGAGGATCTGCCGAAGATCGAAGCCAGGCTCACGGATGCTGCCATTCGTGCCTCGGTCGAGCAGAACGCCGCGATGCTGCAGACGCCGCAATCGTCCGTCGTCAAACAGTTGATCGAGTGGGACCCGTTTCGTCTCGCGCCGCTTCTTCTGGAGAAAGCTCGACCGGGAGGCGGGGGGCTGAACGTCGACGCTTCAACAGGATTCATTCTGTCGAGCGATCGGCGGATGTTCCTCGTCAACGTCAAACCGCGGAGGTCCGCGCAGGACATTCCGTTCGCGCGCACGCTGCTGCGCGACTCCGAGAAACTCACCGCCGAGGCGGTCGACGAGTTTCTTCGCGGCGATCCGGAGTCGAAGCGGCCGGCCATCGAGTTTGCCGGCGGGTATGCCATCGCGGTCGCCGACGCAGCTCTCATCAGAAAGGATGTGACCATCAACGTCGTCACGTCGCTGGTCCTGATTCTCCTTCTGTTTCTCTACGCCTTCCGAAGCTTCGCCTCCATCCTCTACGCCTCGGCGCCGATGGTCCTGTCAATCGGCGTTACGTTCGGGTTCGCCGCGCTGGTCCTCGGCAAGCTCTCGTCGGCCAGCGCCGTCTTCGGTGCGCTCGTGGCGGGGCTGGGGATCGACTTCGTCACGATCGCCTATGAACGTTACCTCGACCTGCGCAACGCCGGCCATCCCGTGCCCGTTGCACTCACTCGCAGTTACGGTGCGACGATGCCTGGCGTCCTCGTCGCAGCGATCACCACCGCCGGCACGTTCTACGCGTATCTACTGACTGACTACCGCGGGATGAGTGAGCTCGGTCTCCTGGTCGGAACGGGAGTCGTTCTCTTCTTTGCGGCGGTGGCGCTGCTGCTACCGGCCCTCATCGCATCGGTCGACGGCCGACGAACTGCGCACAAGCGCGTGGAGCTCCGTTCCTTCGGCTCGCAACATTTGATGAACCTTGCTGTACGGCGACCGGTCGCGACCATTGTCCTCTGGGGAGTGGCAGTCGCTGGAGCGGCGGTCGCAGCGCGGAACGTGAGTTTCGACCCGGAGATCTCGAGCTTTCGATCGAAGAACAACCCCGCGACGGCGGTGCAGGAGCGCGTGTCGAAATCGTTCGGACAGGGGTTCAGCGCCATGCTGTACGTGGAGGAGAGACCAACATTGAGCGCAGCGATCGATGCGACTGCGGCACAGCGACCGGCGCTCGACCGCCTTGCAGCCGGAGGAAGTATCGGGACGTACCAGTCGATTGCCACGCTCCTCCCGCCGCTCGGGCAACAGACCCAGATGATCGCGCTCGCGGCTCAGAGGCGCGACACAACCCTGAACGTAGAGCACATCGAAGGTGTGTTCCGCCAGTCGCTGGAAGCGAACGGCTTCCGAGCGACGGCGTTCGACGACTACCTCGAGACCTTCCGCCAGATGCTTCAGCCAGAGCGACCGCTTGACTATTCGGCGCTCCAGCGCACGAGCCTCGCGCCGGTACTACAACGCTTCGTAAAGCAACATGGCGATCGCTGGATGAGCGTGACTTACCTCTATCCGAAGAATGGGGCATGGCCGTCGGACGTGCCGGAGCCGATCATGCGGTGGCGGGACACCACCGGCGGCGTGGTCACCGGCGTGAATCTCGTGAGCATGACGCTGCGCCGGATCATCAAGCGCGATGCAGTGCGCTCGACGCTCTGGGGGTTCGTCGCCGTCTTCATTCTCTTCGTGCTTTTTCACCGTTCAGTGACTCGTGCGCTGCTGATGTTCCTGCCGCTCGTCGCCGGCTGCACGAT
This sequence comes from Thermoanaerobaculia bacterium, assembly GCA_035576005.1. GTDB lineage: Bacteria > Acidobacteriota > Thermoanaerobaculia > Gp7-AA8 > Gp7-AA8 > DATLXH01. Next base: position 19,483 of record DATLXH010000147.1, read on the forward strand.
GATGGTCGGATTGATGAGTGCATTCGGCCTCCGCTTCAACCTGGTGAATGCGTTCGTCGGATTGATGCTCGTTGGCGTGGCTACCGATTACGCGATCTACATCGTGCAGCGGTACGATGAAGAACCGTCCTCCTTCGTAACACACGGTTCAGAGACTGCGAAGGCGGTGGCCATGGCTGCGATCACGTCGATGGTCGGTTTCGGCTCCTTCGTCACTTCGCACTTCCCGGGGATGCGCTCGATCGGGTACACCTCACTGCTCGGGATTGCGTTCAGTTGCCTCGCGGCCGTGACCCTGCTGCCGGCGGTTCTGACGCTGAAGACGAAACGAGGCAGCGCTTGAGCGCAGCCCTCAACACTGCAATCGCGGGATCAAGGCAGGGCGCTGCGGGCAAGCTGCCATTCTGAGCGACGTGCGCGGGCGGCGCAGCTGAACCTTCATCGCAACGGAAGATCAGTACAGCGATGCAGTCGTCCAGTGGATGAAACACACGATCGCGAAATCAACGGACGATCGGCAGCTGCTGCTGACGAGCGCGGGAATCAACGGCTCGGTACGACTCATGCGTACTCGTCATCAACTTTAACAAACGGAGTCGTCATGCGCACCGTGGTTGTTTTCGATGTCATCGAGACCATGCTCGATCTCTCACCGCTGGACCGGCACTTCAGACGCGCTTTCGGTGACAAAAGCTGGCGATCCGGCTGGTTCGCTCAGATGCTGCAGCTTGCCATGACCATGTCTGCTTCTACCTCGTGGGGATCAAGTGATCGGCCGCCGCCCCGGCAGATCGTTGATGAGCCATTCGTGCGACTGTACGCCTGATCATGTGCGGAATTCCAGAAGACGTATGACATTCTGGCCCCTTGCGCCAAGAGTATTTCGTCGCCTGATCGACGCCGTCACCAGGTTCGGGCGGGCGTGGTCCCGCGACCATGCCGCGCTCATGGCGGCCGGCGTGGCCTTCTATGCGATCTTCTCGATCGCCCCGCTTCTGTCGCTGATGATGACCGCCGCCTCATTCTTCTGGACCCGCGAGGGCGCACGCGAGCAGGTCATCGAATCGATAAGGCAATTCGTGTCGCCCAGGACGGCTGCGGCCCTCAGCGACATCGCTGAGACCGTTGCCAGCCGGCGATCCTCCGGCCTGACGATTTTCAGCGTGGTTCTGCTCATGTTTGGTGCGTCCGCGGTGTTCAATCATCTTCGCACCGCGCTCCACATCATTCTCGATGTTCCCAGGAACGAACGGCGTGCATGGCTGAATCTCGCGATATCGAGGCTCATCGCCGTCGCCATGGTCATCGCCGTCATGCTGTTCCTCATGCTCAGCCTTGCCGTCACGGCAAGTGTGACCCTGGCCATACGGTTTTTCCCCGATCGAGTTCCAGCCGACTACGTTGTCTGGCAAGTCGTCGACCTCGCCTTTTCAGCGGGGATGCTCGCTTTCCTGGCCATGCTGGCATTGCGTTACGTACCCGACATCCGCATGCCATGGAAGTATGTGATGCGCGGCGCGGCCGCTGCCGCGCTTCTCTTCTCGGCTGGTCGTTATGCGGTCGCTGCTTACCTTCGAAACGCCAACATCCTGAGCGTGTACGGTGCGGCCGGATCTCTCTTCATCGTCCTGCTCGCCGTCTATTTCGCGGTGTTGTCGCTTTTCGTCGGCGCAGAGGTTATGGCATTGTCGGTCCGAGCGGGCCAACCATCGGGAGCGGCGGGTGCCGCTCCTCCCCCGGCTCCATGAAATGGCCATCGCTAGGGCGCGAGGATCATGCGGGTCAGGCCCCTGCTTGAGTCCATTTGTCCGGCCATTGCCGTCATCATGTTGCGGCACGCTTCAGGATTTTTGACATGTGCTCGGCCATGCGGGCGCGCGGCTCGGAGTTCTGCATCATCGGCTCAGTCACCTGCTGCATCATGTTCGGATCGCTCATCATGCGATCCAGGCGCGAGGTCGCTCCGTGGATCTTCAGAATGTTCGCTATGGCGCCGCTGGCGCCGGCGACGCGCAGGTTCGCCGTGACTCTGATCATCTTCTCAATATGACGCCGTGCGCTGACGCGGGGTCCACTTCGGGGATGGTACTTGCCTTGCAGCCCCGTCGAGTTCGATTAGGAAGGGGCCCCATGGAAAATCACCAGCTCGAAAGCCAGAGTGGACACGGAAACTACCTGCGCTTTTTTCTGATGATCGCCACCTCGACGGTGGTCATGTTCATCCTTATGTACGTGCATTCCTACCAGGTCCTCGACCATGCCTGGTTCAGCGAGACCCGGATGTTCATGGCGCTGATCATGGCCGCGGCCATGATGGCCATCATGCTGGGCTACATGATGGGGATGTACAAAGACCGGAAAAAGAACGCAGCCATCTTCGCCTTCGCTGCCCTTCTTCTCGTCGCGTCGATCTGGCTGGTACGCAGCCAGATCACGGTCAGCGACGTCGACTACATGGAGGGGATGATCCCCCATCACTCGATCGCCATCCTGACGAGCGCGCGCGCGCGCATCGAAGACCCGCGCGTGCGCAAGCTCGCCGATGAGATCATCGAGGCGCAGCGGCGAGAGATCAGCGAAATGGAGTGGCTGATCCGCGACATCCGCACCCACGGGCTCGCCGCGACGCGAGCCGAGGCGGATGCGCGGCCGGTTCCGAGGTTCTCGGCTGCACCGGAATAGCATGCACGCCCTTCACATGACCATCGGTCTGGATTGGTCTGTTGATGCGGATGACGATGGTCGGCAAATTCAGCTCGGCGACGAGAACGACTTTTCTCAACATCCGTGACAGAATCGGGTCATGGTCGCTTCCACAGACTCATCGCCGCGATTCCGGGCCGAGAGGCCCCTCGATTCGGAAGGCATTCGGTAGTGCGCCAGCTTGCGCTGCTCTTCGCACTGGCCATTACCTGCCTCGTGGCGCCGCTCCACGGCGACGAGACCTCAGACGCCATTCGCGGTCTGCTCGAAGCGGATACATGGTCGTCGCTCTCCATCGGTGGTCAGCACATTCACGACCCGGGCGATCTGGTCGCCGTCTACCAGGATCGCGACTATGCTCCGGTGTGGGTCTCCGATCCTGCCCGTCTGCGTGCGTTGCTCGGCGTGCTGGATGGAGCGGAGAGCCACGGACTCCGCCGCGGCGACTATCACTACAAGAGCATTGCTGAGCGTGCCGGGCTGTCGCTCACGGGCAGCGCCGCCGCCGAGCTCGAACTACTGGCGAGTGACGCGTTTCTGACGTACGCCCTTCATCTTGGCCGTGGCAAAGTAACCGAGGAGCGCATCGCGGACTGGAACATCGATCGTCCCGACGTCGACCTGCGTGCACGCCTGGTGCGAGCCGCGAAGGGTGATCCCGCCGCCAGCATTGCGGATTTGCTTCCGCGGAACCCGGGTTACGACCGGCTGCGCGAAGCCCTCGAGCGGTATCGTTCGATCGCAGGTGAAGGCGGATGGAAGCCGCTCAGCGGAGGCGCCTCGCTGCGCGCCAGCGACCATGGCGCGGGAGGCGCGGCGCTGCGAAAACGGCTCGGCATCACCGGCGATCTCGCGCCCGACGCCGGCAATGCATTCGACGACTCGCTCGATGCAGCCGTGCGTCGATTCCAGTCGCGCAACGGTCTCGATCCGGATGGCGTCGTTGGTCCTGCAACCCGCGCCGCGCTCAATGTTCCGGTGGCGAAACGCATCGAACAGATCACGATCAATCTGGAGCGCTGGCGGTGGCTGAAGGCCGACCTCGGCGAGCGCTACGTGCTCGTGAACATCGCCGGCTTCAATGCCGGGCTTTACGACGACGACCGCCTGACGCTCGGAATGCGCGCCATCGTCGGCAAACCCTACCGCCGCACTCCGATCTTCAGCGATGACATCCGTTACATCGTTTTCAGTCCCTACTGGAACATCCCCTCGTCCATCGCCCATGACGAGATTCTGCCCAAGGGCACGGACTACATGCGCCAACACGACATCGAAGTGCTCCCCAGCGGTCGCCTCCGCCAACTCCCCGGACCCGAGAATGCCCTCGGTCGCGTGAAGTTCATGTTCCCGAACCGTTTTAGCGTCTACCTCCACGACACCCCGGCCCGTGAGCTGTTCAAACAGACTTCACGCTCGTTCAGCCACGGCTGTATCCGGCTGGCAAAGCCGCTGCAGCTGGCAGAGGAGTTACTGCGCAACCAGGGGTGGACGATGGAGAAGGTCGAAAGCGCCGTGGAACGAAGCTCACCGCTGACGGTGAACCTGGAGAAGAGCGTTCCCGTGCACATTCTCTACTGGACCGCGTGGGTCGACGAATCAGGAACGGTTCAATTCCGCCACGACGTTTACGGGCGTGATGGCGCTGTTTCGCGAGCGCTTCGCGAGCGGCCCGATGGAAAGGGCGAATGAGTTTCGAAGTTGGACCCCCGAACAGCTTCTGTGATCAATGGCGATCGACTCGCAGCCATAGTTACCTGACAACATCACCCGTCGAGGACGGAACATGACAGCCAGCCAGACAAATACGATCTTCGCAGCCGCGGCAGTGATCGCGATCGCTGTAAGTTCCTTCGCCTGTCAACGCGCTGACAACTCTCGATCCACGACGATGTCACCGATACCTGGGACACCGGGGCCCCCCTCCGCGGCGTCGCAAACGATCGGCCGGACGCCCATCGTCACTACGTCCGGGAGTCCATCCCCGTGGAAAAACGATCGCATAGAGTTCGAGCCGGTGGTTCTTTACGACCACTCGATCAGCGTGCGAAAGCTCATCCCCGCTATCCCGACAGTCTTCCGCGTGACCAATCGAGGCACCACGCCGCACCAGCTGATCATCGAAGGCAAACGGATGCGAGCGTCCCTCCCCGCTCCGCTCCAGCCGGGTCAAACGATGATTCTCCAGACACGCCTCGACGAAGATCGTTATACGTTCCGATACGCGGAAGCAGGCAATGCGGAGCAGGTGAACGTTTCCACCTATCGCCCAAACCAGTGACGCCACAACAGGTTGGGAAGAACGCAGATGGTCAGCAGCGGACGTGCGATGCGAAGCGAAATGCGGGTTAGTGTGGCCGAAAAACCGCGACGGCGCGGTACGGCCGTCGAATCGCTCGGCAGACCCACCGGAATGACGCGCGCGCGCGTAGCTGCATCGCTTGCTGGACTGGTCGGAGTCGTCGTCCTGATTGGTTACGTGGACTATGTCACTGGGCCGGAGATTGGTTTCTCACTGTTCTACCTGATGCCGATCGTTGCTGCGGCGTGGTATTTCGGGCGGCGAGCGTCTCTAATCATCGCGAGTACCGCTGCCGCGTCGTGGTTTCTTGCGGACTACGTCATCCGTGTGTCCCTTCCCTTATCCTTGTGGAACGGCCTCACCCGCCGGACTCCTGATCGCGATGCTGCGGGAGGACCGCCGTCGTGAAGCAGTGCTCGCACGGACCGACTCCGTCACACATTTGACGAACTCGCGCGGCTTCCTCGAACTTCTGGAAACCGCCGTTGGCCAGACGAAAGTCATCTGCGTGATGTACGTCGATCTCGACAACTTCAAACGGGTGAACGATGCGTTCGGCCATGGTTCAGGCGACGCAGTCCTGGAACAGACAGCCGCTGCGCTTCGTGATTGTATTCGAGCGACGGATGTGGCCGCTCGCGTGGGCGGCGACGAGTTCGCGGTGATTCTTCGAGAGATCGAGCTCGCCGATGCAGAGGCAATCGCCCGACGGATCCTCGAGAAGGTTCGGCTGATCGCCCGTGACTTTGATGGCACTGGCCTGGGCGCGTCGCTGGGATTGGCGATCGCCCGGCGCTCAGTCTCTGCCGAAGAACTGATCAAGGCTGCCGACGATGCGATGTATGACGCCAAACAGCGGGAGAAGGGTTCGTTCGCTGTCCGCGTGCTGTCGTAGTTCGGTAACCCGGCTGATACGACCGGCAGGCCGTGAACTAGCGAAGTTGACGCCTGCCTACTCGCTCGCCTGTCCCGACTGCATGTAAAGCTCCGCGAGTTTGGCCTTCACCCCCTGATCGGCGCGGGCGAGGTCGGCTGAGATTTCGTCCCGGCGCGCGAGGATCCCTTCGAGGACGACTCGTCTCTCAGAGCCGGCAGGCAGCTGCGTGCTGTTGACAGCGCTGCACAGACCATCGAAGTACGCCGTGGCATTCTCGGCAGCGACGCCGAAGTTGTTCGCATTGGTCTCGTGCAGAACCTCGCCGAGACGCCCGTGCAGGCGTGCCACTTCGAGATCGAACTGCGTCTTTGCAAGCGTGGTCTGTGTCTCACCCAGGCGTTGCTATGCCTGGCGCGATTCCTCGGCGGCGCGACGAGCTCGCGACGAGCCCGGAAGATAGCCAGCGACGAAAATGAGCACTATCCCTGCGGCAACGGCGAGGCCGATGATCAGACGTTTTCGTGATGGGTCCATGTGCTCCTCCTTGTGGTCGATGTTTCAGTATGGAGTAGTACTAGAGAATGGGTGCGTCGAACGATCCGCCGACCTTGCTCGACGTTTTCCATTTGGTTCCCTCCTGCCATTTCGGACATCAGAACGACAACCGAACGATGGCTAAACGCTCGGTCGGTCCATCGTTAGCTACCGGCACCTGCCGGCCAGCCACGTCAAGCAGTACAACGATCTGCTTCTGCGCCTGCCGAGCAGCCTTTTCGGAAAGACGGGACGGCAAGGTGAGTGACACCGCAGGTTCCGGGAAGTCCGCAAGTGCCATTGCCACGCGCGTGAGCTCCGAGTCCTGAGTGGCATCGTGTTGATCGAACAGGCGACAGCAACGGTCCCTTCGTCCAACCCGTGATCGCGGCGATCAGCTTGCGAGCGTTGAAGCATCGTCGCTCAGAGCGAGGCCAGGCCGGTGCTCCACGTCGCGCAGCAGCGGCAGCCGTGTAGTGAAGACAGCTCCGCGATTGCGTCCGGCGCTGAACGCGTCCATGCTTCCGCCGTGCAGCTCGACGATGTGGTGTGCGATCGACAGGCCGAGGCCGAGGCCGCCTTTGCGCACGCTTCCCGCGCCCTGAGTGAAGCGATCGAAGATGTGGCGGATCAGATCAGCGTCGATTCCTTCGCCGTCATCGACAACTTCGATAATGGCGTCGCGATCGTCATGGAGCACCCGCACGCGAATCGAGCCGCCCTCCGGCGTGAACTTGACGGCGTTCGAGAGGAGGTTCCATACGACTTGCTTGAGGCGCTCACGGTCGCCGTTCACGACGATCGACTCTTCCAGTCCGTGAACCTGCATACCGATCTTCTTCACATCGGCCACCGGTTGAACGACCGCCATCGCCTCGCGCACCACGTCGCGCACGAAGAGCGGCTGTGCATCGACATGAAGTTTCCCGAGCACGATCCGCGATGCATCCAGCATGTCATTGACGAGCATCGTCAACGTCGTCGCACTCTGCTCGATGCTCTCGAGCGCGAGAGCGCGTGTATCCGCGTCGAGTTCCTTCTCGCGGACGATCTGCAGCCAGCCGATGATGCCGGTGAGCGGAGTCCGAAGCTCGTGGGAGACCGTGGCGATGAACTCGTCCTTCGACCGGTCCAGGGCTGACAGTTCGTCGAGTGCGATCCGAAGATCCCTCTCCGCGGCCTTTCGCGCCGCGCTGATGGAGCTGATGACGAGCGCCGTCAGGATGAACACGGCCAGGAGAGCGGCGTCGTCCAGTCCAAGGTCGAGCCGGCGCGCCGTTCCGAGGTCGAAGAAGGCGATGGCCAGCGATGCCAGCAGTGTCGCGAGAAGGCCGGGACCCGCTCCCGCATAGGCCGCGGAGAGCATGACGGCAAGAAAATAGGGCGGGGACAACACGTGCGGTGCAACGTATGGGTGGAGGGCCCGGGCCAGGAGCACCGCCGCCGCGACCATGAGAACCGCACTCCCGTACCGCCGCACCTCATTCCAAGCCATGGTCCCTCGCGTAGCTCATGGGCTCATAGCGCCCATCGATCCGGAGTTTCTCGTAGATGCTGTGCAGGTGAAACTTCACTGTCCCCTCGGTAATCTCGAGGCGCGCGGCGATTTCCGTGTCTCGCAGTCCGCCCCTGATCATCTTACTTCGATTGGTGGCGTGAGCATCGACGACGCCGCAGCGACGATGCCGAACCTGCTGCCATGCTGCCCATGCCACGGCAGTGATGTTGCAAATCAACCGGCGACGATGAACGCCATCCCCTTGAAGCTCGGGCACTGTTCCCGTCGGAGCGTGTGGCGACAGGCCCTCTAATCCACCCACGCTCCGCCGATTCTCTACGACATTGCCGCGGTCACACTTTGACTGAGACCTTCGCAAGGATGGTGGTTCAAAAACGAATCGCCAGCCAGAAATTGAATCCGACCGCGAAAGAAGTGACGGGAGCGCCACGCTGAGAATCAAACCGCGACACTGGCTCGAGCAGCTTCGCTCGAGCTTCTGGTTCGTTCCCGGAATTCTCGTTCTCGGCGCGGTCGCCCTGGCGGCAACGCTCATCGGCATCGATACCCGCGCCGATCTGCACGTCCTTCAGAAGTGGCCGCTCTTCTTTGGGGCTGGCGCGGCGGGTGCCCGCGGCCTGCTGACCGCCGTTGCCCAATCGATGGTCACCGTGGCCGGTGTCGTGTTCTCCATCACGCTGGTAGCCCTCTCGCTCACTTCCAGCCAGTACACCTCTCGTGTCCTGCGCAATTTCATGCGGGATACCATCAACCAGATCGTGCTCGGCGTGTTCGTCGGAATCTTCGCCTACTGCCTGGTCGTATTGCGTACGATCCGCGCGGGCGACGAGGGGATGTTTGTGCCATCGCTGGCGGTCATGGGAGGACTGATCCTGGCGTTCGTCGGGATCGGCTTCCTCATCTACTTCATCCATCACATATCTGTTTCCATTCAGGCCTCCACTATCATCGCCACCGTGGCTCGCGAGACGATTACCGCAGTGGACCGGCTGTATCCCGATCCGGATACCAGCGAGGGAGGCGACGATTCCTACTCCACTGCCCGAATTCTTCTAAGCACCAGCGTTCTTTCGGACAAGACCGGCTACGTCGAGAGCGTTGATCACGACGCTCTGCTGGCTGCAGCACGAGAGAACGACGTCATCGTTTGAGTGGAGCGTTGCGCCGGCGAATTCGTCGTCGAATCGGCACCGCTGGTTTTGGTCTCGGGTGCGATGAGCGAGTCCGCGTCGTCCAGGGTCCATGCCGCGTTCCTGATCAGCAGGCAGCGGACGCTGGAACAGGATGCAGGGTTCGGAATCCGGCAGATCGTCGACATCGCCTTGCGCGCTCTCTCGCCCGGGATCAACGATTCGACGACGGCCGTGATGTGCGTCGACTATCTGTCTGCGATTCTCGTGCGTATGAGCGGACGTCGCATCGCAGCCCCCGTCTCCGTCGACGACGGCGTACTACGCGTCATCGGCCGCGGGCCGCGGTTCGAGACGTTTCTCGACGAAGCCTTCGAGCAGATTCGACAGAGCGCCGATGGCAACATCGCTGTGCTGACGCGACTCCTGAACTCGCTGGAATCGATCGCCGGCGGGACCGTGAGCTTTGAACGGCGTCAGGCGCTCAGGCAGCAAGCCGATCTGATCACCGCCGCGGCCGCGCGATGCGCGCATCCGCCGCCGGACCGCGCGTCAATCGACGCCGCCCTGGAGAGGCTCGCCCACTTGCTGCGCCAGGATGGGAATGGAGTGTGATGAAGCGCGAAATCATCCCCGTTACTTCCATTTCGCGCGGCGCGAAACAACGAACAGCCGGAATGAATGGCTCGTCCCTTCGATCAGAGTTGCCATCGCAGGAGTGAGGCCGCCCGATCCTTCAACCTGGTAGTGAGCGGGCGCGTCCGCCAGCCTTCCAGTGTGACCGCCTTCGAGCGCGCCAGGTCATGGTCGAACGCGAGATTCAGGTTCTGGGCGAGAACCGAGTCGTAGACATCGAGGTTGGCCTCATCGTTGAGCTTGAAGGACCGATTATCAAAGTTTGTGCTGCCGACGGACACCCATACGTCGTCAACGATGAGCACTTTCGTATGGAACATCGTTGGCTGAAACTCATGGATGGACACACCCGAGGCCAGCAGAGGCTCCCAGAGAGCGCGCGAGGCGCGGCGCGTGACGGCGAAATCGACGTGAGGACCGGGCACGATCAGCTCGATCTGCACGCCTCGCTTGCGCGCGGAAACGAGCATTTCAATCGTAAGCTCGTCGGGAACGAAGTAAGCCGTGGCGATGCGAATGCGTTTCTGTGCCGCGGCGATGGAGAGCAGATAGAGCAGACGCGCTCTCTCGCTGCCGGCTTCAGGACTACTCACGAACATTTGAGCGTGGGAGGATCCCATGGAGGCGAGCTCCGGGAAGTAGTTCTCTCCGTGAAGTACCTCGTCGCCAATCCGGGTCCAATTGTCCATGAACGCGGCCTGGATCTGTGCCACCACCGGACCTTCCACTTTGAAATGCGAGTCACGCCATTCGGTCGGGTCGGACGCATCGCCCCGCCACTGGTCGGCGATTCCGACTCCGCCAGTGAAACCAACCTGCCCGTCGACGACGAGCAGCTTGCGGTGCGTTCGATTGTTCATCCGGTTGAGGTTGTACCAGCGGAGCGGGCGATACAGGCGAACATCTCCGCCTGCCGATCGGATGATGTCAAGCGCCGCCTGATTCATCTTCTGGGACCCTACCCAATCCAGCAGCACGTGAACGCGCACTCCAGCCCGGGCACGCTCCGCCATTGCCTCGGCGAAACTGCGACCGGTCTCCCCTTCCCAGTAGATGTAGGTTTCGAACGTGATGCTGCGCTGCGCACCTTTGATCGCATCGAGCATCGGCGCGAATGCGGCGCCGTTCTGGTAGACAGCAATGGAGTTGCCGCTGACCAGCGGGGGGCCAACCATCGAGCTCATCGTCCGCTTGAACTGCTCAGTCTGTACGCCGTACAGCGGACGGATGCGGTGCTCGACCGCGTCGTCCCGGGAGGAGAGATTCGCCACCATGACCATCGTGAAGGTCACTGCGAAGGCAGCGACAGCGACAATCGCGATCGTCCGCCACATCGTCATTTTCTTAACCATACGGACCAACCGGCGCAGCGCGGTGATCGCGGTCCGGATCGAGGGTGCAAGAGCAGAATCGTTGACGACCGTAGCTGGGACCAGGCCAGGGCGTGGAGGCTGCCAGTTGCATACCAGGTAAGTCAGGCTCGGTCCGGCACGCGCGTCGAGCGCGAGTTCAGTTTCCCCACGGACGCTTCGAGATCCGTTCTCGCGGTCTCCACGGCCGCGGCCTGCCGCATGGAGCGACGGAGGCTAGAACGAGACCCGTCAGTGCCGCATCCAGTTACGAGGTGAGGACATGGTCGCCCAGTCCCGAGATGATCCGGAAGATTACAGACTCGGCAAGCCTCTGCTGCTCCCAGGGCTAACTCTCGAACGTCACGGCAAACGAGCGAGAGATCTCGGTGAAGGTCTGATGCTGCATCGACCCGGTCGAGGCCACGACCAGCGACTCGAATGTATGCATCAGCCGCGGAGGAACCGATTCTTGCAATCGATCCGGCGGAGGTGCTCATCTCATCATCCGGAGTTGCCCATGCATACGATTGACACTGAACGTGCGCGTCTACTGGTGCAGCTCGAGCGAATTCTGGAATGGCCGCTCGTCCTTCTGTCGCTCGTTTGGGTAGTGATCGCGGTGATCGAATTGACGCACGGCCTGAGCCGCACCGGTGAGATTGCCAGCATCGCGATCTGGAGCATCTTCGTCGCCGATTTCCTTTTAAAGCTCGTCATCGCTCCGCGCAAAGTGCACTTCGTGAGACGGAACTGGATAGCCGCGCTCACTCTGCTTCTCCCGGCATTTCGCCTGCTTCGCGTGGGGAGAGCCTTGCGGCTCGTGCGCATTGCGCGCGGTGTCCGGCTGGCGAAACTCCTCGGGTCACTGAACCGCGGCATGCGAGCGCTACGCCGCGCGCTGCACCGGCGAGCGGCGGGCTATGTGACTGCCACGACACTCCTTGTTCTGCTCGTTGGAGCAGCCGGGATGATGGTCTTCGAGCGGGAGGGTCCGAACCGCGAACTGTTCGAGACATACCCCGCGTCGCTCTGGTGGACGGCCATGCTGATGACCACCATCGCCTCGGAATCGTGGCCGCGTACCGGAGCTGGACGTGCGCTGACGCTCTTTCTCTCGCTCTACTCGGTCGCAGTGTTCGGCTACATCACCGCCTCGCTGGCGTCGTTCTTCGTGGAACAGGCTCCGACCTCCGAGCGGCCGACCACGGATCAACGCCCGGCGGTCGCAGACTGAACCCAGTCGTTTGGAAGCGTTCTGAATCCTCCCAAGCCGACGTAGAGCGCGTTTGCTGAGATTCTGTCAAGATCTGCAGGAAAGGCCCGGCTTGCCTCCGCTGTGAACCATCCCAATGTCGCCCACATCTATGACACAGGTGAGGTTGACGAATTCACGTGCATCGCCAACGATCATTCTAACGATCCCGAGGTAGCCTGCGTTTTTATCCGTCAGCTTTTTACCAGCGTTACACGCTGCTCCCTCGCGGCTGAACATACCAACCGTCATCCTGCCTCATCGTTGCGTCCCGGCTCCGTTTTAATCGCCCCTGACGCGGCGAGGTGTCCTGGCTCGTTAGGGTTAGAATACGGTCACCCGACGATCTCGGGGCGGACACTCTCACTGAACATCCCTATCCTTCTTCTCGCCGTCGGCGCGTTGACGGCCGCTCCGATGGCCGCCCTCGCCCAGACACGGCCCGAATATCGTGGCTACTGGGTCGAGACATTCAACAGTCAGCTCGGCACGCGCGCCGAGATTGACCGTGTCATTCAGAATTGCGTTGACAGCCGCTGCAACGCGATCTTTCCGCAGGTCCGTCGGCGCGGCGACTCCTGGTACATCGACTCGCTCGAGCCGCTTACAGAGGTAGCCAATGTCGGCGAGCCGGTGAGTGGCACCTGGACCTTCGATCCCCTACGGTATCTGATCGACGAGTCGCACGCGCGCGGGATCGAAGTGCATGCGTTCGTGATCATCACGGCAATCTATGGCAGTCATCCGACGACCATCGGCGTACCAAAGGATCCAGGACATGTCTTCCTCAGACACTTCTGGGACAACAATCAGAAGGCGATGCATCCGCTCACCGACTCGCGTCAATGGGCCACGCGTGCCCTACCTCACAATCAGGACGGCACGACGTTTGACGGTCAACGTTTCGGTGGCGATTTCTACATCGACCTCGGGCATCCCGACGCGGAGGCGTACACCGTCAACGTACTGACGCACCTCGCGAACAAGTACAACATCGACGGCATCCATCTCGACCGAGTCCGCTATCCTGACGCGCCACTGGATCGCAACGGGTCCAACTACTACCCGAACGATGGTTACAACCACACGAACGTCACACGTTTCAAGGCGCTTTTCCCGAACGCCACGCTCTATCAGCCTGGTGACGTCGGCAAGCAGGTCAGTGACAGCCCCGTCAAGTTTCTCGGATCGGGGGATGTCGGCTATCCGCGTACCGATGACCCACAATGGAGTCAGTGGCGCCGTGATCAGGTCACGAATTTCGTACGCCGTCTCTACCTGTCGGTGACAGCCGTGCGCCCCAGGATCAAAGTGTCGGCGGCTCTGATCGCGTCGTTCGACATCGGGGCATTCCCAGGGGGCTGGACGGCGAGCGAGCCGTACAGGCGAGTCTTTCAGGACTGGGACGCGTGGACTCGCGAGGGCATTCTCGACATCATCTGTCCGATGGTTTACAAGCGCGAGCACATCGCAGCGGAGAGGGCGCAGTTCGACCGCTGGAGCGATTACTCAAAATCGCTCGCCGCCGCGACCGGCCGTCAATCGATCATCGGACTCGGTGCGTACCTCAATTCGATCGAGGGAACGCTTGCACAGATCCGGCGCTCCCTCGCCCTCCCGCCATACACAGCACGCGCCAGAGCGGACGGCGTTCTCATCTACGCTCTCGGCAACACATTGCCCGGTACAACAACGGGCAGCAGCACGAACGCGGCCGTCTCCGACAACCCGTTGTCGTTTCCGACGCCCGGTGCCCCTACGCCGAAGAGACCGAATGCGGAGTTCTTCTCAGCTGTGACAACGGGATCGAGCACAACCGGTTCGCGGTTTGAGTCATCGACTCTTGCTTCGGTGTTCGCTGCTCCGGCGACAATTCCGGCAATGCCCTGGAAAGAGGCACCTGCACGCGGCCATCTCCGAGGATTCGGGTATCGCACCGATGGAACGCCGATCGATACCGGCGTCGTGGTGATTGAAAACATAACGACGGGCGCAATTCGAACGACGAACAGCGACGGCGGTGGATTCTTCGGTGCTGTCGGCCTCGATCCCGGTCCCCATCGCGCGCGCGTGACCCTCGGCAGTGACACGGTCTACGCGTGCATCGCGAATGTGAGCGTCGGACTGGTGGCGAGCTCCGATGCGAGGCCGGAGCTCCGTGCTCCGAGCACATCACTCGCGCAAAACTCGAACGGCTGGACTAACCAGAACGTCACGATAGCGCTCTCCGCGACCGATGACTGCACCGGAGTCGTCGCAACGGAGACATCCGTCAATGGCGGGGCGACGTGGCAGCCATACGCGGGCACGATTACGTTCGAAATCGAAGGATCGACGAGCGTGCAGTATCGTTCTCGCGACTGGGCGGGCAACATCGAAACGGCGAAGAGCACGTCCGTACAGATCGACAAGACGGCTCCCGTCATCACGATCGCTTCTCCGACCGAGGGCACCCGCTACCTTGTGGGACAGGCTGTCGTGCCAAATTTCCGTTGCAGCGACGCCCTCTCCGGCATTGCCGCGTGTACCAATACGCCAATCGACACGAGCAGTGCGGGCATGAAGGTCTTCACCGTTTCGGCGCGCGACGTCGCAGGCAACACTGTCTCCCGATCGACCTTCTATCAAGTGGGCTCACCGTCCGGAAGCCCAGAGCGCCGCCGAACTGCACGCCCGTTGTAGCGGGTAGTTCTCGCCGACGCCTTGAAGTTACGACGCAGGAAATCCGGCTAATGCCACGCCGCGTGAAGCGCACCGACTGCCATGTACGCGACGAGGTAGTAGCTCGCGTCGATCAGCCACAACTTCCAGGGGCGAAATGAAAAGATCGTATTCGCAAGCATTGCCGGTCCAGTAAACCCAAGCCAGAACAGCGCCGCGATGTGCACGCCTCGAGGGACGTCGTCAACTCCGAACAGATGAAAGAGGAGCGCGATCACGAGCGATGAGATGAGGCCGCAGAAGAAGACCAGCACGTAAGGTCCCGCTCCCGCTTTCTGTCCCGATTTTTCAACATCCTCGGCCACCTTGCCATGCAATTTCATCCAGGTCTTTGCGAAGATCAGGGAGTACCAGAGTCCCCCGAGGATGAAGATTATGATGCCGCCAACAAGAACAGCGAGATAGTTCAAATCTGCGAGCTCCATACGGCCTCCAATCGCGACATTGTAAGCGTGCGCATCGCGGCAACAGTGAAGTGAGGCCTGGGCAGGTTAAGTCAGGCGCCGAAAGAGTGACGTCGAGTCCCGCGATCGAATACGAAGCGTGCAACAGGCGAAGATTGGAGCTTCCGACGCGGCTGAATCGCTCCGGAGCCTTACCACGCTTCGTTTTCGTCTCTATAATCGTTCAGGATGACTATCGAAGTCGGCGATCATTTCGGTCGTTACGAGATCCGCGCCGTCCTTGGTGCCGGGGGCATGGGCGAAGTGTTTCGCGCCTACGACCCCCGCCTGGGGCGCGAGGTCGCCATCAAACGAATCGGCGCGGATATGGAAGGTCACTCCAGCGCGATCGCGCGATTCGAGCAGGAGGCAAGAGCCGCATCCGCTCTAAATCATCCCAACATCATCGCGGTCTACGATATCGGCGAGGAGAAGGGGCGGCCATTCATCGTGATGGAGTTGCTCGAGGGTCAGAGTCTGCGGAGTTTCCTCGGCGGCGGCTCCGTCTCCCTGGACACGATGATGCGACTCGCCCTGCAGATCGCGGATGGGCTTGCCGCAGCGCACGAACGAGGCATCGTTCATCGCGATCTGAAACCGGACAATGTTTTCATCACCCGCCAGGGAGTCGCCAAAATTCTCGACTTCGGTCTGGCACTCATCAGCCAGCCGAGCTCGGAACAGGACTCCGACGAAGCAACTTTCAAACGGCTTACACGGAGTGGACTGGTCGTCGGTACGATCGGCTATGCCGCGCCCGAGATTCTGTCGGGCGGTACGGTCGACAACCGCGCCGACATCTTTTCCTTCGGAGCGATCCTCTACGAGATGTTCTCCGGCCGCCCCGTTTTTCGGCGCAAGACCGCCGCGGAAACGCTGGCGGCGACGCTCAGGGACGATCCGCCGCCGGCCAGCAGCGAGCGCGCCGATCTTCCCGGGGCGATCGTGAAACTGCTGTCGCGATGTCTGCAGAAGGATCCGGCAAATCGCTATGCAAACAGCGCCCAGGTCCGCGACGTTCTTCGTGAGACCCTCGACTCGCGAACGGAGGCTCCTCCCGTACGGCGTCCGCGGAAACCACTTCCGGCTCCGCGCACTCCTCTGCTTGGCCGTGAGCGCGAAGTCGAGAAGGTCAACGCACTGGTGCGGGACGGTGCCCGGCTGGTCACTCTCACCGGCGCAGGGGGATCAGGCAAGACGCGCCTCGCTCTCGGAGTTGCAGCAGAACTTCAGTCACATTTTCGCGGAGAGATCTTTTTTGTGTCGCTCGCAACGATTGATGACGCGGCCGCAGTCGGTACCGCGATCGCACGGGCGATGGAGATTACCGTCGGCGCGACCGACTCGCCCATCGCGGCAGTGGCCGCTGAGGTCAATCTGTCCACTACTCCTGCGCTTCTGATTCTCGACAATTTCGAGCAGGTCATGGGTGCCGCCTCCGATGTCAGCGAACTCGTCGCAGCCTGTCCGTCCGTGTCGGTTCTCATCACCAGCCGTGAGTTGCTGCGCCTTTACGGCGAGCACGATGTCGCTGTTGATCCACTTCCTGTTCCCGACCCGGAGATCCATCGAACGGCGGCGATGCTGGCCGCGGTTCCTTCGGTGGCGTTGTTTGTCTCGCGAGCGAAGGCTGCCGATCCGAACTTCCGGTTAGTCGATGAAGACGCCGTTGCAGTAGCGGAAATCTGCCGCCGTCTCGACGGACTACCGCTGGCACTGGAGCTGGCCGCCGCCCGAGTCCGCATGATGCCACCGCGCGCCCTGCTGGGCCGCCTCGACCAGAGTCTTCAACTTCTGACCTCGGGCCCACGGGACCTGCCTGACAGGCAGCATACGCTGCGTCGTACCATCGACTGGAGTTACGGTCTGCTGAATTCCGCCGAACAGGCCCTGTTCCGCAGGCTGAGCGTATTCGCCGGAGGTTTCACGCTGGAAGCGGCAGAGGCCGTGGGAGATCCTTTCGGAAAGCTGGAGACCGATCTGGTGGAGAGCGTCGGTTCGCTCGTCGACAAAAGTCTTCTGCAGCGGCAGGAGGGAGAGAGCGACGAACGACGGTTCTTCATGCTGCAGACGATCCGCGAGTACGCCACCAGCCTTTTGGGCGAGAGCAGTGACGAGCAGCTGGCGCGGCAGGCTCACGCCGCATATTTTCTGGTCGTGTCGGAGGAGGCCGCGCGCATACTCGCCGCTCAGGAGAGTCCGGAGTGGCTGGCTCGTCTCGCTCGCGAGCACGACAATTTCCGGGCCGCCCTCGACTGGCTGGTCTCGACCGGCAATGCAGCCTGGGGTCTCCGCATGGCGCTCGCGCTCTTCTACTTCTGGGAACGCGGCGATCATCTGGCGGAAGGCCGCCGGCGCATCAAGGCCCTGCTGGAGATGGCAGGCGAAAATCATGACGAGGGTCTTCGCGCTCGTGCTCTCCACGCTCTCGGCATTTTTGCCGCTGCTCTTCGTGACACTCACGACGCCGTCATGCAGACCGAAATGGGTCTGGCCCTTCATCGGCGCCGTGGCGATCACAATGGCGTCGCCGTCGCTCACAACGCCCTGGGAATTCAATTGACCGAGCTCGGCGATTTCAGCCGGGCGGCTCGCCATCTGGAAGATGCGCTGATTGCCTGGAAGGAAGTGGCGAATGAGAGCGGCTACGCGCGTTCCCTCTCGAACCTCGCCTTCGTTCGCCGTAAGCAGGGAGAGTACGCCGAGGCGCGCCGGCTCCATGAGGAGGCAGCGGCACGATTCGACACGCTCGGAGATCATCTCAGCAGCGCCTGGGCGCGAAACCACCAGGGTGACATTGCGCGCGACCAGCAATTCTGGGAGGAGGCCACCACTCATTACGAAAGCGCGCTGGAAGTATTCCGCTCGCTCAAGGACGATTGGGGCGTTGCGAGCTCGACCGCGGATCTTGGCACCGTCGCTTGCCGGCAGGGCAACAGCGCCTCGGCCGGAACGCTGTACCGAGAGGCGCTGCTTCTGTTCTGGCGTCTCGGACATCGGCGTGGAATCTCACGGATCCTCGAAGTCATGAGCATCCTCGCGGCGCAGGTCGGAGAGCCTGGACGCGCCCTGATCCTGTCGAACGCGGCGGCTCAACTCCGCCGGCAGATAGGACTGCCGGGGCCGATCACGGACGGAGAGGAACTATCGAAGTGGATGGGAGCCGCGCGCGCTGCACTTTCGACGTCTGAGGCTGACACGGCCGAGCGGCGCGGTGCCTCGATGAGCCTCAGCGAGGTGATACAGACTGCCGAATTCCTTCCTGATCGGAGCTCTCCGGGCGATCACGCATAGTTCGACGGATCCAGCAGTCCGCGAACGGCGGAGATCCGATTCGCCGGCAGCCCGGCCATGTCGGCATGACGCCGGACTGTTTCTTCATCAGGAGCCAGATAAACGCAATACACTTTGTCATCAGTTACCCAGCTGTGAAGCCACTGGATCTTCGGTCCCAACTCGCCGAGTGCTTCCAGCGATCGGAGCGACGCCTCCCGGAGCTCGCTCTCGGTCATCCGCCCTGCACCGGGTATATCCCGTTCGATCACAAACTTCGCCATCGCTCCTCCACGGTTCGCCAATACTGTATACCACTCGTCTCAAACTTCAAATCAAGGCAAAGGAAAACCAACGTGCTAACTGATGAAATGCTCGCAAGATTCTCTGACCGCGCCCCCATCTACGACCGGGAAAACCGCTTCTTCAGCGAAGATTTCGAAGAGCTGCGGCGCTCCGGCTATCTGATTGCCAACGTGCCCAAAGAACTTGGCGGAGGAGGGCTCGATCTTGCCCAGCTCTGCAGACAGCAGCGGCGGCTGGCCTATCACGCCGCGCCGACCGCGCTCGCCGTCAACATGCACCTCTACTGGCTGGGAGTCGCGGGCGACCTCTGGCGCGCCGGCGATCGCTCACTCGAGTGGGTCCTGCGTGCAGCGGTCGAGGGCGAAATCTTCGCTGCCGGACACGCCGAAACCGGCAATGACCTGCCAGTGCTGCTCTCCACGACCAAAGCGGAGAAAGTCAGCGGCGGATACAAGTTCACTGGAAGGAAGTCATTTGGAAGTCTGACCCCGGTCTGGACGTATCTCGGGATGCACGGGATGGATGTGAGCGACCCCGCAGCCCCCAGGGTCGTCCATGCGTTTGTTCCGAGAGCCTCAGCAGGAATGTCGATCGGCGAGACATGGGACGTCATGGGAATGCGCGCTACGAAAAGCGAGGACACGCTCCTCGAAGGAGTCTACGTCCCCGATCGTTTGATCGCCCGGACAGTTCCGGCAGGCCCGGCAGGTCTCGATCCGTTCATCGCATCGATTTTCGCGTGGGCTCTACTCGGTTTCGGGAACATTTACTACGGCCTGGCGCGGCGGGCCTTCGACGTGACTGTGTCGACAGTGAAGAAAAAAACCTCGCTGGCGATGTCCCGACCTATGGCTTATCACGCAGGCGTGCAGCATGCCGTTGCCGAGATGTCGATCGCTCTCGAAGGGATCGAGCCTCATATCGAGCGCATCGCCGAAGAGTGGGTCAAGGGTGTCGATCACGGCACCGCATGGGGCGCGAAGATCGTCACTGCGAAATATCGCGCTGTCGAGGAGTCGTGGCGCGTGGTCGACCTGGCGATGGAGATGAGCGGCGGGTTCGGCATCTTCCGCAAGTCAGAGATCGAGCGATTGTTCCGAGACGCCAGGCTCGGCCGGATCCATCCGGCCAACTCCATGCTCACGCACGAGTGGGTGGCCAAGACGTATCTCGGGGTAGGTATGGATGAAACTCCGCGCTGGGGCTAGCCCGCATTTCTCACACTCCTTCGTCGCGAGGCAGCGGAGAGTGGCCTGGATGCGAGGCGCACGACGGTTTCGCGACGAGGGCATAGTTGACACTATGTCGAGGAGCGAAACCTTCGCGCAACGAAGCAGACAGGCCGCTATCCGCTGCACCATCAGAAGGAGTGTGAGAAATGCGGGCTAACCCGCCGGAGCGCGCATTTCCATCGTCATGCGGTAGTCTGACTCGGTGAAAAGCGATGCGGCTCTGCCGCTGGTTGCGGCCCTTGCACTCATCGGCTTCGCGTCGAATTCGATCCTCTGCCGGATGGCCCTGCTGGAGGACGGAACGATCGATCCGGCGAGCTTCACCTCAATCCGCCTGATGGCCGGAGCGGCAACACTTACGTTGCTCTCCGCAGCACGTCGAAAGTCTCCCATGGCCCGAGGCAACTGGACCTCAGCGTTTGCACTGTTTGTCTATGCCATCGCCTTTTCGCTTGCCTACGTGCAGCTCACTGCTGCGACGGGAGCGTTGATTCTCTTCACCCTGGTTCAGGTGACGATGATCGGCTCCGGAATCTACGGAGGCGAGCGTCTGCGGTTCATGCAATGGGGAGGACTGATACTCGCACTGGCGGGACTGGTGATCCTTTGTGCGCCCGGCGTTCGTGCCCCACATCCCGCTGCAGCTGTGTCGATGGCGATCGCCGGAGTCTCCTGGGGTGTCTACTCGCTGCGCGGACGCCGGAGCAGTGATCCCCTCCTGGACACGGCGGGGAACTTCTGTCGTGCCGTCCCGCTGGCGCTTCTCGTGAGCGCCATTGCCCTCCGATCGCAGGAGGTAACCGTGCGCGGCGCCTTGCTGGCAATTGCGTCGGGTGCTCTCGCTTCCGGAGTTGGCTACAGCCTCTGGTATGCCGTCGTTCCCAGGATCGGAGCGACTGTGGCGTCGGTTCTCCAGCTATTGGTACCGGTTCTGGCAGCCCTGGCAGGCGTCGTGGTGATCGGCGAACCCGTCACGACGAGACTGGCGGTGGCAGGTGTGGCAACGATCGGCGGAGTGGCAATGGTGCTCAAGAAGGCCCCGTGAGGCTCGATTGGCTGGCCAGTCGACACCGGTCATCGCTGTTTGAAGATTCCTCTCATGGCAGCATCGATCGCATTACCACCTCAGGAACGCCAAAGCTCCGGGCATCAATTGAAGTCGGACATGATCATCACTCTAACCCGAAGTGAATCGTGACTTGACCCGACTTCCGCTCTCGATCTGAGCTTCGCACTCGGGCCGTCCAGGGAACAATCAGATTTTCGCGATGGAAAGCGCGACGAATCCTCCATCAGAAGAGAGCTGTGCGACGACCTCCACCTGGTCACCAACTTTCGGATCGCCTCCGATCTTCGTACTTGCTCTGACACGCACCAGGAAATCAGGACCGAGACCGCCCAGGGGCCCGATCGTCCAGACCGATTCCGTGCAGGGGGTGGCCGCACACGCCGTTCCGACGATAGATTTCACGAGGCCTCGGATCATGATCGTGGGCGGGATGATGACGAGCTTCGTGATTGCCAGAGCCGTGTGGTTGCCAGCTGCGTCCACGCTCGCCGTGACGTTCACAGCGTCATTGACCCGCACATCGCCCGTGATCTTCGTCTGCGAATTCACAGCGACTGTGATTTCCCGATGCGCAGCAGCAGTGATGACCCACGACGTGGGACTGATCGATTTCACGTGGCCACTGAAAACGATCGCGGGATGCACGACGATGGATTTCACGATTGAGACCGCCACGTGCCGGTTCGAGTTGTCGACGTTCACGAGAACCTCGACCGCATCGCCGACCTTCGGGTCGCCGATGATCTTCGTCTGCGCGTTCACGACGACTGTCCACTCCTTCGTCGAGCGGTCCGTAATCACCCACGCGTCGAGGCCGATGCTCTTCACTGTGCCCAGGATGAGCGTCGACGGCTTCGGGAAGGGAGGGAACACCAGTACGCTCGACGCGAGCAGCGCACCACCGACTGCGTTGGCCTGAACCTGAACGAGATCGTTCGGCAGGATGTCGGCGACTCCGTGGTGACGCCCACCTCCGAAGCTGGTTTTCGAATCCACGGTGATGGTTCGACCGAGCAGGGTGAAGGTCGAGGTGCCGGGATTCGGTTGAGCCGGACCGCTCAGGGTCACCTGCGCGATGCGCGTCACGGCGATCATCGCCGCTGGCAGCGGGGCACCCGGCGCGACGCTTGCCGAGCTCAGTACCGCGAAGATCTGCGTACCCGGAACAATCGCGGCGATCGTCGCCGGACCGCTGTGATCGCCGGTAATCTTCGCCTGCGACGCATCGATCGTGACGAGGCCATTGGCCAGCGAGATGACGCTTCCACTCACTGCGGTCACCGCCCCGCTCACAGTCGCGCCCGGAACGGTGAGCGGCTTCAATGCGGCGTCGCTGGGCGCGTTTCCTGTCGACCGTGATCGTCCGTCGCCAAAGACAGGGAGAGACGCGAGAATCATGAGTGCTAGAGCTGTCTTACGAATCATCGTGGGCCCCCGGTTGAACATTCCCTGTTAATGAGCCTTCCATATTAATTGAGGAGTGCCGCCTTCTGCCAGCGCTCGCGCAAACGTCAGCTCAGCTCCCCTTCCCGAGGGAGAGGGTGTCGCGCGAGCGACGCAGGAGGTTGAGACCCGGAGTCTCGTCCGCTTCAGCGCTCCTGAGGGCCTGACCCTCAGAGTCTGAGGGTGAGGCTCACCGCGACGCAGAAAAGCGCGTTGAACGGCGCACCTTACACATTCTCGGTCGATGTCATCGTCCGGAAGGGGCCGGGGCTCATCTCCATCGGAGTGGTCGATCTTGTGACGAAAGAGGCAGGCTATCTCGTGAGGAAGACCGGCGTCTGAGCGCGGTCGCGACCCTTGCCGCAGCGGCAGTCGAGACATGCATGCTCAGTGCAGGTCCCGCAGGTCTGGATGAGGCGACGCTTGAGTGCCTCGCGTGCCCGGAACAGGCGCACGCCAGCCGCGTTGGGCGTCATCTCCTCTTCTGCTGCGTACTGGCGCACGGATATCTCCTCGAGCTCTACGCGTCGAATCGCGCTCGCGTACTCGGGCTTGAGCGTGTCCAGTAGAGTGGCGACACACGCGCATACGGCCTCCATCAGCTCGTCCTGCGGACGAAGCTCTTCTGAAGGCTCAGCCGCCATCTGTTCCAGCACTCGCTCTTCGGTGCCGCGTCGACGGTAGTGGTCGATGATGGCGTTGCGGAGAGAGCGATAGAACCATGCGATCGCCGAATCGGCATCCCGCAACGATTGAGAGTTGAGCCCTCGCACAAACGCTTCCTGGAGGATGTCCTC
The DNA here is from genome assembly GCA_035576005.1 of Thermoanaerobaculia bacterium. Lineage (GTDB taxonomy): Bacteria > Acidobacteriota > Thermoanaerobaculia > Gp7-AA8 > Gp7-AA8 > DATLXH01. The sequence goes on from DATLXH010000147.1 coordinate 43,072, forward strand.
CGCCACTTCCCGGGACTCAACCCGTTTCTCGAGGAATGAGAGAAAGCGACGATGATTGGCGACGAGTGTCTCCACAACGACGTCGACCGGTGGGGGATTGAGCGCGCTGTCGGTCTGTTCCATCATTCTCCCGGATCCGAGGTCAGACGCCCAGGCGGCGTCTGACCTCTCCTGCCTGTCAGCAGCCGCAACCCGGACCGCAACCACACTGACTACCGCACTCACAACCTTGAAGCGGGTTCTGTGTATTCATGATTGACTCCTTGTTCACGCCATTTCGTGCGTTCACCAACCATGACGAACGAGACGCAAGAACATTACACCTGCCGGAACCCTAGCCTCGAATATCCCGAAAGAGAGTGTGCAAAGCTTTGGAGTGCGGAAGCCGCAGCTTGCCGCTTTTGAGGAATGAGGGCACCATCGTTGACTCTTACTGAGCCGCTCGTAGCCTTAGAGGACGTGAGACCCGGGTGGCCGACCCATGATCGTCTCTCAGTCGTTGGGCGCTTCCTCACCGTGGATTCGCTTTTCCAACTCGCGGCAAAGCTTGTCGAACGAGAGTGAATTCTCACGAGCTTTCGGGAGATCGAACGCCGCAGTCAGCCGAGGTTGATCGACCGTTTCTGAATACTTTGGTTCCAGGAAGAAGCGCTCGATCCACCCCTTGCCCGCACGTGCAGCTTCGGGGTCAGCGGGAACATGGAGTAGAGAATCGGATGAAAGAAAGAGGTTCAGAGACGTCGCTCCTGCAACGAACCAGGTCTCATACTCCACAACCGCCAGGACGCAGGCGAAGTCGACGTGACTTCTTGCGTTGCGAACCTGTGCCGTCAACGCGGGCGCAAGAGTGCACGCTTTATCATCATCGGAATCGAGCAGCAGCAAGACCAGACCCCTGCTTTCAATCGCCGACAACTTGAGTATCGCTAAATCAACGGCTCTAAGTAACTCGCCTTCCTGACTGGCGACTTTAGATTTATGAACTCGAACCGGCTTCAGAATAGTGGGGTAGACGGCAGGACGAATCAGCTCCGCACAGATTCTCGTCAACAGAATGCGGATCGCTTCGACTTCTCCGTGGCCTTCAACAATTGAGGCGATCGCCAAAGCACTCATGCGTCAACAGTTGAGGCAAACAGATTCATCTGGTCTTGTCGCGAGAGATCTTTCTCATCTGGCTGGAGTTGATCGAGCCGGAGAAGCTCACCAGGTGTGTAGAGATGCTTCTTGACAGCCAGAACGCTAGCCGGGTCGACTGAACCAATCCGCGTATTGCCATCCCGTGACACGACGACAAGCACGCCATCGTGCTCCAGGTCGACCTCAGACAAGAGATCGGGACTGTGTGTCGTTGCTACCACCTGCGTATGAATACTGGCTTCGCGGAGCGCATCCATCAGCGCTCCTGCGGCCGCAGGATGCAGAGCAGTCTCGGGTTCCTCGATCGCAACAAGCCGGACCGCTGAATTCGTTGCTCCCAGTTGACCCACAGCAACCAATGCTCCGAGGGCTCGCAAGGTTCCGTCGGACATGCTCGCAGCATAAAACCGCCATGGATGTTGTGACCCTTCAACCTTTTGCGAAAATTGGAGGGTCTCTCGAGGGCCAAGAGAGGCGCTTTCGAAGGCTGAGATGCCGGGAACGATCGTGGATAGATAGATCCGGATACGATCAACAGTTGCGGGCTGCTGCCGCATGAGGCGTCCCACCACGCTGGCTATGTTCGACCCATCAGCGTGAAGAAGTTCACCGGCATCGGGGCTCTGCGGTTCTTTCATGGCCTCCGGGTTCAGACTGTAGAATCCAACACTAGTGAGCGCGTCGTAGACAGGCCTGAAGTCCGGCAATCCCGCTGCATTAACGAGATACAAACGATCTTCGAGTACCGGCGGCATGTTGGAATGAGAGGCATGGTTGATCGACTTCTCCTCCCGGCTGTACGAAGCAAGCACAGTCTCGTCATGACGCCAGACTGTCAGTTCTTCTCTCTTTACGGCGAATCCACCGTTCGGCCTGGCCGCGATCTCAAACCCGTATCGGGCGACTCTGCCTTCTTCGAGAGAAACTTCTACTTTGATCGCAAAGTTTCGAGGATGGCCGGTACTCTTGCGTCGTACGTTGTCAATTCCGCCACGGGATCGAATGGCGTGGTCCAGAGAGCTTTGTAAGCCCTCTGTGACAAACCGCAAAGCATCGATAAAGTTGCTCTTGCCAGAACCATTTCGTCCGACGAGAAGGGTGACAGCTCGAAATTTGACGGCGCACTTGCCGATGCTTTTGAAGTTCCGAATCTGAACTTCACGCAGAAATGGTACTGTTTGCAGTGATGCCATTCGTCGATTATAGGTGCCGTAAAAGAAAGGCGCACAACCAATGGATCGTCGCGGGTTTGGCACCGGCAGGCAGGGACGGCAGGCTCGCGGTGCCGTTCACGAATCTGCGGGCCCGACCGAAACCTTATGGATTTATTTTAAGAGCTTGATTCTGGCCTGGACGGACGCTGACGTGAGGCGCCTTGCGGAGGTACATCTTTTCCTCCGACTTGATTGTTGATGAACCAGATACAGTCATCCACGAGGTTCTCGGCGAACGCTCGAAAGTTATCGCCGTAGCTTTCCATGAGATGTTTGTAACTATCTGGATCGCTCGCGATCTGATGAAGTCGCTGGAGCACACCAGTGATAGCCGAGTCAGCATACAAAGACTGCCGAGGCGTTGAGGCGGTATCGTTGAACTTCAGCTCGCTGCGAGCCGCGATCAGCTTCGGGTAGAGGTCCAGAAGAACTTGAGCGTTTTGATCGAACTTATCATCTTTCATTTCGTCTCCTTTTCAGTTCAACTTACGCCTGATTACCGCTTGCGAATTGCATGCCCATATCACTGAGGTTGCAAGGAGTCTTGCCGTTATGGCTTTCTGGGGTAGTCACGGGTGGTTCGTGCCTCCCTTTCCTCGACAGACAGCGGCTATCAAATCTGCCTGCTGGGTCTCACCTCTCGGCGCTGAACCGCCTTTTGAAGAAGTCCATGGATAAAGGTTAACGCTTCAGACAAGGTCATTGGATCGTCAGCGATATCGAACTTACTGCGGGCATGCCGCGCATCTTTTCCGGCGATTTCCGCTGAGTTCGCAGACTGCGTAAACCGCTGACGCTCGTTTCTTGAGCAAAATCGGGCTCGGTTCACTGTTTGTCCAAGGTCCGATTCAATCTCTTCTAGGATGCGGTAGAGACGTGGCCACGATCGGTTGGCCTCGGACCAAAGACTCGCTGCCGTCATGAGATGCGACCTCTCTCGAACCGTTCTGATCAGCCGTTGGCCTTGAGTCTCGGCGGGCTGTGTTTGACCCGATATCTCTAGTGTCCCATGTGCTTTTGCGCGAACCGTGATGCTAGCAGCCATGGCGAACACGGTGGCGTGCCGGCGGCCTTCATCGTCCAGGAGGATTACGGAGCCGACCTCAGGCTTTACAAACTTCGGCGAAAGCACACTGATCGCAGCGGCGAACTCGTCGAGCGCGGCGGCACCATATTCCCGGGCCTCGGCTGCTGAGATGCACTGGTCCAGGCCGGGTCCGGTCAGGTAAATGCCGCCGTCTAACTCAACACCAAAAACGTCCCCGCTAGGGAACCAGTACGCAATTTCGTCGGTGTCGAACCGATCACCAGAAACTTCTATCAACCAGGGGCTCATCTTGCGTGCGTCAGATCCTCCGCGATCGCGGCGAACTGCTCCAGTGCTGCATGGAGGTCATCGGCGATTTCCTGGGCGATGACTTCGGGGGCGGGGAGGTTGGCGCTGTCTTCGAGGCTGTTGTCTTTGAGCCAGAAGATGTCGAGGTTGAGCTTGTCGCGTTTGATGAGGTCGTCGTAGGTGAAGGATTTGAAGCGCTCGCTTTCCGTGCGGTTGTGGCGGTTGTTGGGGTTGTAGCAGCGGACAAAGTCGTCCAGGTCGGTGCGCTCGAGCGGGTTTTCCTTGAGCGTGAAGTGGAGGTTAGTGCGGAGGTCGTAGATCCAGAGCGTCTCGGTCCATGCCGCTTTGTCCGCGGCCGGTTTGCGGTCGAAGAAGAGGACGTTCGCTTTCACGCCCTGTGCGTAGAAGATGCCCGTGGGGAGGCGGAGGAGGGTGTGGACGTCGGCTTGCTTGAGCAGCTCGCGGCGGACCGTCTCGCCCGCACCCCCTTCGAAGAGGACGTTGTCGGGCACAACCATCGCCGCGCGGCCGTGCTGCCTTAGGATCGTGAAAATGTGCTGGACGAAGTTGAGCTGCTTGTTGCTGGTCGTGGCCCAGAAGTCGTCGCGGTTGATGACGAGCGATTCCTTCGAAGTCTCTCCTGCGTCGTTGACGATCGTGACGCTGCTCTTCCTGCCGAATGGCGGATTGGCGAGGACGAGATGGTACTCGCCGTGCTTGCCGGCCAGCGCGTCTTTGGTGACGACGGGGAGCTCGTTGTCGGAGTCTCCGCCGATGCCGTGCAGCAGCATGTTCATGGCACAGAGCCGCGTTACGCTGTCGACCAGCTCGATGCCGAAGAACGTGCCGGCCTTCAGTCGCTTCTTCTGCGCCTTGTCGAGTTTGTAGTGCTTCGCATCAGCGAGATAGTTGTAGGCACCGAGGAGAAAGCCGCCGGTACCGCAGGCAGGATCGCAGATCGTCTCGTCGGGGCGTGGAGCCATGACCTCGACCATGGCCTCGATGAGCGCACGCGGCGTGAAGTACTGTCCCGCCCCTCCCTTCACATCCTCGGCGTTCTTCTGCAGCAGTCCTTCGTACGCATCGCCTTTGACGTCGACGTCGAGCGAGGACCACTCCTCTTTATCGATCAGATCGGCGATGAGCCGGCGCAACTTGGCCGGGTCTTGGATCTTGTTCTGAGCCTTGCGGAAGATGATGCCGAGCATGCCCGGCCGCTTGCCAAGCTCCTCGAGCGTGTGCCGATAGTGCGTCTCGAGGTCGTCGCCGTCGAGCTTGACCAGCACATCCCAGCCGAATCCTTTCGGGATGGCTGAAGGCTTGTTGAACGGCGGCCGCGTCTGCTCATCCGCCATCTTGAGGAAGAGGAGGAACGTGAGCTGCTCGACGTAGTCGCCATACGAGAGCCCGTCATCTCGGAGGATGTTGCAGTAGTTCCAGAGTTTCGCGACGAGCTGATTTTCGGTCATGGGTGTCAGAGATTGCCTAAGAAGGCGCGGTGCAGGATGGATTGCCTAAGGGTCCTTGCGCGTTGAAGGTTTGCGATGATGACGTTCTCCAACGTATCGATCACGCTGAACCGTCGCTTGATGTCCGCGACGATGCGTGTTTGTTCGTCGAGGGGCGGCAGGGGAATGTGTATAGAAAGTAGTTCGGGCTGCGAAATCTTGTAGATACCCGCAGTCGTCTTGACAAGTGTTTCGATCTGTTTCCGAACAAGGTGAGAAGGCCAAATTGTGGAGAGCCATTGTGTCTGACGAATCTCATCCCTAAGGCGCAGACGGATCATCGTGTCCGGGAAAATTGTTGGTTCGGGCGAAGCTTGCGCTGTTGTGCCGCGACCAACGAGCTTGAGGCTTCCGTTGCCGCGCGAAACAAAGAAGTCTCCAGGCTCGATCCAGAGATCATCGACGTCGGGAGGCGAGAGTGGAAGATAACGTACGTCGGAATAGTCGAACCCTCCGTCGGACATTGCACTCAACCGCAATGAGCGAATTCCCGGCAAATTGTCGCTCCCTTTCACGGAAATGCCGTTACAAGGTTTTTGAATCAGAAGTTTTCCTACCGTCGTCCAACTCCATCCTGCCGGGACCCGATGCAGATTTTGATGCGAGTTCGGCTGAAAGTGCGTCATGCGCTCTGCAGCGCCGCCGTGACCCCGGTCATGGAACAATTGTCCTGCGCACCCAGCAGCGAGCACTGCGCTGCGGTAACGCTTGAGATTCGCCTGAACCCTCGTGAGGGAAACGACCCCCACATCCAGCCGTGTGAACTGCTTCTCGATTTCCGCCACGATCCGACTTTGTTCGTGCGACGGAGGGACGGGCAGTCTTGCGGACTTTAGGTGTTGGAAATGACGTGCGTATCCCTTATCAGCGAACTCGATAGCGTGCGCAATATGAAACAACCATTTTGGGTGGACCCCAATGGGCTTCAGCACCTTGACACCATCGGCGCCCGGGACGAATGGCCGATCAAGATACTTGAAGTGCCTTGTGTGATCCCCGAACACCAGGACGGGTAGATCTTCGGAGACGATTTTTGTTTCGTCGTTTGAATACCCGGCTACAGACATGCGACCTTGATCGACTATCGGAAATCGTCCCGAATCCAAGTAGCTCGTCTTGGGTACCTTTTTTTTGTTGATGGATATACTTTCGACCAAGCGGCCGAACGAGGTTTCAGTCCAACCCGGAGGGGGCGTGAAGGACTGAGTCACTCGATGTCTCGCTCAAATAAATTCCTAAGGCGCCGATTCCTTCCAGCAGCGGGTGCGATCTTCGATTGTCGCTCGCGCATCGCATCTAGCATTTTCAATTTCTCCGTCACTGGCCGCGACGCTTGTTCGCGCCGGAGCCTGCGTTTGCTTTCTAGGATCGTCCGGAGTGATTCGATCATGGCGTGGTGTCGCCAAGGAACTGTCGTTCAAACTTAGTCCACACATCAACGAGGCCGTGCCGGCGGATGAGTTCCTGGAAATGTATTGAGTCCACCGCGCCCTCCTCAATGAACTGAAGCAGCCGCGCCTTGTCTTTTGCCCGCCCGGTCTGCAACGCGATGGCTGCAAGGTGCTCAGCGCCAAAGACCCGCGCGGGGACGCCATCCACGTCGGTGGTTGCTGCCTGGGCGAGAGCCTCCTCCACGAGTGGCCCCGTCGGTGGGAGAAACTGCACCGGCCAGCCAGCGATCATCACGTACTCCCCCTTCATCGAATAGCCACGCGCTGCAAGATAGTCGAAGACCGGCTTGAGACTGACGAGTTGCGGCCCCGGCTCCGCTCGGAACGCGACGAACACATCGATATCCAACGTCGCTCCCACGGCTCCGCCGATGGCGTAGCGGTCGATGACTCCATCCGCCTCCACCTTATTGATCGTGACGATGACCTCGCGGATGCTCACGCTGCCAGCGCCTCATTCAGCTCGTCTAGTAGGCGCGGCAGATCCGATCCGAAGAGCTGGTGTGCCCTGCCGAGGCCGCCGCGATGGGTGAACGGGGCGTAGTCGAAGTCGTCCGGCTCGATGCTCAGGCTCGTGGCGATGTGATCGCGGATGAGGCCGAGCCAGGTCCTCTGCTCGTTCGTGAAGACGGTCCCGCTCTCGTCCTTCCGTTTCAGCCACTGCTCGTACCGCTCCTGCACGGAGTCGGCGAAGGGCGCCAGGAGCGGTTGTTGCTCCAGCGCGAAGCGAACCAGCGCCACGAGGTCCGCGAACCGTCCGGCCTGGGAGCGGCCACTTACTTTCGACGGAGCCGTTACCAGGAAGGCGTCCCAGAGTCGGTCCTCGGTCCATGTGGCATTCGTCTCCCGCAGCTTTTTCTCCAGCTCCTTGAGCATCCCCTCAGTCAGCCGCTGCCGGTAGGGCCTGCTGTAGAGAATCTGCAGGGCGTCGATCTCCGCCTGGTGCGATTCGAGGTAGTCGCGGAACGACTGCACCAGTCCCGCAGCTTTGTCCTTCGCCGCCGCGTCGAAGCCCTGCGACGCTACTTCGTCCAACGTGAAGATGTCGATGGCCTGTTCCGTCTCCCGCTTCAGCGTCTCCAGCGTCTCCCGCAGCGCAGGCTTGTCGAACGGTGCGCACGCCGCGGCGATGAGCTCCTGGCGAGCCGCAGCGAACTTCTCCGGCGGAACCGCGTCGGCGTCTGCGTCCGGATCTCCGGATGCGCGTGCGGCAATTGCGTCGGGGTCGAACGCACTCAGCAGAGCGGCTGCAAGTGCCGCGGGCGTCACACCTCCGGATGCCTTGACGATGTGCGCGCGTTGATCCGCATCGAGCTCGCGGTCGAGCCGGGCCAGGCGCGACGCGAGCGTTGTCAGAGTGTCCTCGTCGCGTCCTCCCGGGAAAATTACGCGCTGCAGCAGCGTCTTGAGGGGGATTGTTGGCTGCCGGTCGAGCGGACGCGACTCCGTCTTGTCGCTCTCGCAGACGCCGACGGCATCCACGATCACGAAACGAGTCTTGGCGCGTGCCTCAGCACCGGAAACCGCCTGCAGATCGGTCGGTGTGAGGACGCGGGTGCCGCGGCCCTTCATCTGTTCAAAGTAGACGCGGCTGCGCACGTCGCGCAGAAAGATCAAAACCTCCAGCGGCCGCACGTCGGTCCCGGTGGCGATCATGTCGACGGTCACGGCGACGCGCAGTGTGGGGGAAAGGCAGAACTCTTTGATCAGCTCTTTGGACTTCGCGGGCTTCCCCGTGACGGGATGCTTCGACTGATACGTGATCTTCTTGCAAAAATCATTGCCGCGCCCGAACACCTCGCGGCAGATATGAACAATGTCCTCGGCGTGTGAATCGTCCTTCGCGAAGATCAGGGTCTTCGGGAGGAGCGTGCGGCCGGGGAAGAGCTCTGTGGTGACGACGTCGCGATAGGCGCTCAGCACGGTGCGGATCTGGTCGGGAACGACCACCGAGCGATCGAGATCAGCCGGCGTGTAGTCGAGGTCCTGGTCGAGCACGGCCTGTCGCGCCGCGCGCGAGGCCTTACTCCTGTGATCGATGAGCAGACCTTTCTCGACTTTGCCGCCCCGATCGGTCACACGCGTGCGGATGCGGTAGACGTCGTATCCGACGTTGACGCCGTCGGCGACCGCTCGGTCATGGTTGTACTCCGCAACGCGGTTCTTGTGAAAGTAGGCGATCGTCTGCGGGGCCGGTGTCGCGGTGAGGCCTACGAGAAACGCATCAAAGTACTCGAGCACCTGGCGCCAGAGGTTGTAGATCGAGCGATGACATTCGTCAGTGATGATGAAGTCAAACTTCTCGATGGGGACGACAGGGTTGTAGACGACATCCTTCGATCGCGTCCCGCCCAGAGCCTGCGCCAGCTCCGCGCCCGTGAGGTCGTCGGCTCCCTCCGGAAGTTCCTCGCCGCGCAGGATCGAGTAGAGCCGCTGGATCGTGCAGATGGTGACCCGGGCGACGTCGTCGATGTGTCGAGACGTGAGGTGCTGCACGTTGTAGAGCTCGGTAAAGAGGCGGCCACTGTCAGGCGTGCGGTAGGTCGCGAACTCGTCGCGGGCCTGCTCGCCGAGGTTGGCGCGGTCGACAAGGAAGAGGATCCGTTTCGCGTTTGCGTGCTTGATGAGCCGATAGGTGAACGCACAGGCTGTGTAGGTCTTTCCAGCGCCTGTCGCCATGTGAATGAGGGCGCGCGCGCGGGCCTCGGCAAAGGAACGCTCGAGTCCGTGGATCGCCTCGATCTGACACTCACGCATCCCGGCGGTCGCGAGCGGTGAGGCGTCAATCATGCGGGTGAGACGGCCGCGCAGCGTATCGGATTGCGAGGCCCATTCCCCGAGGGTCTCGGGACGATGAAATGTAAAGACGGGGCGGGAGCGAGGGTATGGATCGCGCTCGTCACGGAAGAAGGTTTCGACACCGGTGGACTCGTAGCGGAAGGGGGGCGGATTCTTAAGCTCCGCCGCCAGGTACTCCGGAAGATTGTCCGCGTAGTTGGTCGACTGATCCGCAATGATGGAGAGAGTCGTTCCTTGCTTCTTCGCCTCGATGACTCCGAGCGGCTTACGATCAAAGAGGAGAAGGTAGTCGCAGGGCCCGGTCTTGAGCCGCACTTCGCGAAGGGCGATTCCTGGGCCCGCGGAGAAATCTGCGTTTGTCATATCCTGGACCAGCCACCCGCACTCGGTGAGCTGGGCGTCAATGCTCTGGCGTGCCTGTTGTTCGGGGGCCTTGCGCATGATCGGGATGACGGGTACAGGGTAGCGCGTTTTTATTCAGATCCGAGCGAGGTGAATTGATGCAGACTGGTCCGATCAGGACGAATTCGATCGGGATTTACAGCGCCGCGGTGCCGGACACGACGAGCGTCGTCCCCTCGAACCGGACCCCGGAGATCCGCACTCCAATCGCGCTTCCTCTTCTCCCCGCCTCGCTCTGGATCGCACTGCCGATCCTGTTGAGGTTCTGGTCGATGATTCGTTTGACCTCACCTTCGATGGCGCGCTTGATCTCGGCTTTGTAATTCGTCAGTTCGTTCAGGAAATCGAAGCGACGGCCGAAGAGCGACAAATCCGCGACGCCGCGAGCCTGAATGTCGCCAAAGAACGTCACCAGGGAGGGCTTGAATGTAATCTGGCCGTTGGGAAGGGCCGCAGGATAAAGAAGAATCTGCAGCCGGATGTTATTGATCTCGACATCCGGAACGGTCTCGTCCTTGAGCCGCTCCATTCGTCCCAGAGGCACACCTTTGATCTCGGTTCCGGAATCTTCAAATCGAATCGTGACGATGAATGTTGCCGGCGTGGCGCCCACAGTGATGGTCTGACCCATCCTGACCGTTCCGGCGGGACTGTTGACGAGCGCATCGGGATTGGAGTTGACGTCATTGACGTAGTAGCGGGCCGACCCGAAGGGACCGAGCGAGAACTCGTGCGGGGGGATCGCAAAGGGAATAACGACCCGTCCCAGCTGGGGGCCCAGTTGTACGAACGAACCGCTCCTGGGATCCTTCAACCCGGGGGGTGACTGCTGATGCAGCCGGATGATGGTGCCGGAGAACGCCTTCTGCACGATCGTCGCGAGCTCGGCGCCGTTGATGCGCAGTTCCGTCCCTCGGACAGGGGCTGTCAGAGCTGACGTGGCGACGAGTGCGAGAACCTTGAGCGCATGCGATCTCATGAGACATTCAACGCTGCTTCGCTGCTGCTCTCTTCCTGTAACCGCGTCGTCGAGGTCTCTCAGAGAGGCGGCGCAATGGTCATCATCGAGTAGCCTCTCCTGCCCGAAAGAGTAACGCCCGCGCACTCCCGGACGCGGAAAATCTTCGTCTCCCGCCCCGGCTTTGCAGGCGTTACCGCATGCTATGATCGACTGCTCAAAACATGTCTGAGAAAAAGAAGTGGGGATCAACGGTCAGGGGCTGGTTTATCGTCCAGGACGAGACGTCCGAAGGTGCCGGCTCGCACTCCTATCCATCGATGACTGCTGACCAGGAAGCCATGCTTCAGGACGATGATCAGGACGAACAGCCGCTCGAGGTTTTTCGTACGGCACCGCCCCAGTCGCATGGCGGACAGGTGGACTTCGATCAGGTGTACCAGTCGGCGGGAGTGGAGGCTGAGGAACGGCAGCGAATCGAACGGACGCTCGAGCTTCTGAACTCGCTGCCGCCCGGTACCGACGAGACCGTCAAGAAACAGATCGTCCTTGCTTCGCTGCGCGCCTTCGGCGTGCCGATCGAGAACATCATCGAGAGCGGGGCGGAAGAGCTTCAGGCTCTCGAGGCGTACATACGGGCAGGCGCGAAAGACACCGAGCAGGTGACCGCCGAGGCTGAGCAACGGATCAAACAATACGAACAGGAAATCGTAAAACTCCGTACGGTGATGCAGGAGCGTGTTGATGAGCAGCATGCAGTCATGCGCGCCTGCAACGTGAAAAAACTGGAAGTCCAGAAGGTGCTCGAGTTTTTCGGTCAGGAAGCCGTCGCTCGCGTCGTGCGCGAATCGCCCAAATTGCATGAACCCAGAACTAAAACTTAAAGGACTCATATGAGCGTGATCTCAAGGCTGGCCAATCTCTGGAAAGGATTTCTTTCGATCTGGATTTCCGACATCGAAAAAGAACATCCCGAGATCGCGTACGAGAACGCATTGAACTCGATGGTCGGCAAGTACGCGAAGCTGAAAAGCGCAACCGCGGCGATCATCCGCCGCCGGGAAGATCTTGACGAGCGATACAAGAAGACGACGGCCGAGCTGGCTCAGACGGAAGCCGAGCTCTCGACCGCGGTCGAGACCAATCAGGATGACCTCGCGGTGATCCTGATCCAGAAGAAAAATCAGTTGATGGCCGATGTGACCGAGATGAAGACGGACATGGAGACGGCCCGTTCAGATGCGGACTCGGCAAAGTCCTCTCTGCTTTCGGTGCAGACTGAGATTCGCAAGCTCAAGGCGGAGCGCGACACCATGATGGCCAGGATGCAGTCCGCTCAGGCGCGCCTGAAAATTCAGGAGCAGCTCGACGGACTGTCGGTTGATGAGGAGGTGCGCGCGCTCGATAACGTTCGTACTCACATCAAAAACACGATCGCCGAAGCAAACCTGGGCAAAGAGCTCTCCGAGTCTTCGCTCGACTCACGACTGTCCAACCTGCGCAACCAGGTCGGCGACGTGCAGGCCAAGCAGGAGCTCGCCGCGATGAAAGCCCGCAAAGCCGCGCAGCAGGCAGCGCAGGGCCAGAAGACGATGTAGTTGCGGGCGAGCTCGGCTCTTGTCGGCAGCGCGAGTTTTGGCGGGTGGGTGTAGGGCAGCACGGCGTGCGGCCGACACCCTGATGACTCTCGCGGATGTAGAACAATCACGGAGACGTTCTTACGAGAGATGATCTCCGGGCCTCCCTATCCCAGGTCGGGCCGACTTCGAGAAAGATCCCTGGCATGCACGCGCTGGACGGGACCCGCGATCATGTTCGGGACAACTGCTCAGGCGAGAGTCATCAGGGTGTCGGCCGCACGCCGTGCGGCCCTACACCCACCCCGGCCGGAACCACCCCGGCCCCACAGGGGAGGACAATCCGACGTCACGCTATCGCGCGTCGCGGCCCGCGTGGCAGTCTGCCGAAGAGTCTCGCCGCTTTCGTGCTCACCATCGACAGGATCGCTTTGGCTACGTCGGCGCCGGATTGCGCGCCACCATTCATATAGCCCTGGAAATCGGCGCTCGTGTGCTCGCCCGCGAAATGGAGATTTCCAACAGACTCACCCTCGGAACCGGCGATCGACGTCCACTGTCCCGGCTTGTAGCAGGAGTACGACGCTTTCGTGAATGGGTGGGTCGGCCAGTGCATGCGCGAAACCTTTCCGTTGAGCAGCTCCGTCGATCCGGGATACGCCCGCTCGAAGCCTGGCATCAGGCGAGACAAAGCCTCCCGGGCTGTTCCCTTGCCGACATCGATTCCGCGTCGCCCACCTGAAAAGAATGTAATGCCGCCACTTGTCACGGGTTGGAACGCTCCGTTATCCCAGCACAACTGGAACTGTTCATCGGTCAGGGTAGTTCCCCGATAGCCGAGTTTTCGCCACTGGCGGTTGTGAAACCCGGCCATCACCTTTGCGTTCGTTCCGTATCCGAGCTGATTGATGGCGCGTCGCTTCACCTCGGGAAGGGGAACGCGGATGTCCACCTCGCGCAACATCGTGAACGGAAGCGTCAGAACCACGCTCTCGAAATCGCGATCGACGGATTTTCCACTCGGGCCCTCGAAGGTGAGCCTGAATCCTGACCCTTTGGATGTGATTGCCTGGAGGCGGTTACGAAGCTCGACCACTCCGCCGAGGCGGGAGGCGAGACCTTCGATCACACGTTCATTGCCACCCTTCACCGTGTACCGTTCATCACTCTCGCCGAATGTCTTGAAGCCGTCGTCGGTGTCCGTTCCAATCAGAAAAATCAAATTCAATGACGACTGCTCTTCCGCCTCGAGACCATATTCGGTTACGTAAGCGACCTCGAGGAGCTCACGAATCCAACCGCGAGCGTCGATGCGATCGAGATACTGGGCAATCGAAGTGCGATCCAGCTTCTCGCCGTTCCCGTGCTCGCGATAGCTCACCTCTTCACCAAGCGTTTCGGCGTCCGCGGCAATCTGCTTAGCCAGCGGGATGAACGCCTTCACGACCTGCTGTTCGGTGAGGTGTTTGCCGTTGAAGAAAAACGCGTCGGACTTTTTCCCATCTTTTTTCTGAAAATCCCACAAGTCGAGCTTGAACTCTTTAACAAGGGCCAGCATCTCCTCGTGGCCGCTGTCGATGAACTCCCCGCCCATTTCGGTCGTCAGTCCCTGCGCGAGAAGATTTCGAGCACTGAACATTCTTCCGCCCACACGGCTCGACGCCTCGAAGACCTGGACGTCCACTCCTGCCTTGCGCAGCTTGTAGGCGCAATTCAGTCCGGCGATCCCGGCGCCTACGATGGCCGTGCGGGGACGCGACGATCCCTCTTTCGCAAACGCTGTATAGAGATCGGGAGTCGCGGCGACCGCTCCGGCTACAGCCGCGGTCCTGAGAAATAGCCGTCGCGAAACCTCGGCGGACTGCAGCTCGGAAACGCGTCCGAGAAAATCATCGACTGACGGAGTCCCCGGTTTCGAGGCTGCCGTGGCAAGCTGCATTGAGCGACGCACGAACGAAAAGAGTGGAGTTCTTGCCATGACGAATCCCTTATTCAAGAGGTTGCAAGTGTTAGAACGTTCGCGTCGTTGTAAGCCGAGTCCCTCGCGTAGCGGGAGGCGCCACACGAGAGCTAGGGCAGCAACAGCACCAGGTCGTCGTAGATCAAATCAGGATTGGCGACGCGAGCGGAGTTGAGCTTCCAGATCTCTTCCCACCGTCGCGCATCGCCGAGTTTGCTTCGGGCGATGCTGGTCAAAGAATCCCCCGGTCCAACTTTGTGTGTCCTGCGACCAGGAACCGGTTTCATGAATGCCTCTGATGTGCTGGACAGATAGGTCTTCATGAGCTTTGCGTATTGATCGGAGTCCCGGACTTTCTCGAGGGCCTGGTTGATCTCGTAGATCAGATCGTAGTTGTTCGTGGCGACCCCGACGGCATACTTTGATTTGTTGAGGTTGTACTTTGCGATCACGGTTTGCGGGTGCTTTTTGATTTCGACCGCGGCAAATGGATAGTCGTAAACCAATGCGTCGGCCTGACCGCTCTCAACCGCTTCGAACCAGCCCTTATCGCCCGAAAACTTGCGGATGGTCGAACCGGGGATATTCGTCTGCACCCATTTCTCCGCGGCTGGGTCATCGTAGATGGCGATGACCTTCCCGGCGAGGTCCGACAGCTCACGATACTCCGCGACCATTCCTTCCTGGACGATGAGACAAAGGCCGAAATCGAGATACCCCTGACTCCAGTCGACGCCGCGGATGTCGGGGTCGGGAACGTAGCCGGCCATGATGATGTCGATGTCTCCCTTCAACAAAAGCGGCGGGAGATCTTCATAGTCCGCCTCGACGACCTTCACGCGATCTGCTCCGATATGTTTGACGATCCTGGCCGCGATCTGGAAATCAAACCCATCCTCCTGCTGACTGTCGTTGATGAAATGGAGCGGCGGTGCATCAGGCTCCATCCCCACGCGCAGAACTCCCGACTTGCGGACTTTGGCCAGAACTCCCCGGATTTCCGGCGGCGGAGGCTGCTCAGCCGCGCTGGTGGTGGCTGAGGGATCGCTTCGATCAACCGGGGCACTTCCCGTGTCTGTCCCCATTTGCGACATCTTCGGCAGTCGATCCCGATAGTGAAAAGCCACATACCCGATCATTGCAAGGATGACGAGGGTGATGAATGCCTTGGCGAATCCCGTGAGCCTCATGAATATCTTCTCCGAAAACGGACGAGAACCTGCAGGTGGTGCAGTCGGCTCCGCGTTGAAATGACGATCAGGACGAGGGGTGAATTTAGCGACATGATACGGAATTGTCCGGTGAACTGGCAAACCGACCGTGTTAGCGGGGACGTGGTTCCAGCCCGCATTTCTCACAACTCCTCTGCCCGCACACACGGCGTGTCATCCCAGGGCGGGTTAACAGCGGGAACGCTGTTGAAGAAGTGATGACACGCGGCGGGACTCGCGCCCGAAGGGGCGAATCCCTCTCCCCAGCGGGGAGAGGGTGGTCGCGTAAGCGACCGGGAGAGGGGCCGCGAGAGATACGAAGACCTCGCTCTTTTCGAAGGACTGGCGAGACTTTCACGCCCCTCTCCCTGCTTCGCTCCGCTCGCTTCCCTCTCCCCGCCGGGGAGAGGGATTACGCCGCTTCGCGGCTCAACGACGTCAGACAGTGAACCGGTGTCATCAG
>DATLXH010000148.1:0-48914 GCA_035576005.1 Thermoanaerobaculia bacterium
CTCTCCCCGGCGGGGAGAGGGTGGTCGCGTAAGCGACCGGGAGAGGGGCCGCGAGAGATACGAAGACCTCGCCCTTTCGACGGACTGGCGAGACTTTCACGCCCCTCTCCCTGCTTCGCTCCGCTCGCTTCCCTCTCCCCGACGGGGAGAGGGATACGCCGCTTCGCGGCTCAGCCAACTCCGCGCGCACAGTTGTGTCGCGCTGCAATCGCCGAGCGTAGTTCGGTGAGACGCGATCGCGCCAACGATTGAGAAGCCCGGTGATCGACGCTCCTGCATACCACAAGGAAAGATGAGCGATCGGATCCGGAGCGCGCGATGACCTCTGGACGGTCTTGAACTTTTTAAGGCCAAGCCCTAAAAGTTTCATTACCATTTCCCGCGAGGGATGAACGTGCAACCAGACACTGCTACGGACATCGAGATCCGGCCCGCCGAAATCGCCGATGCCGGGTCTCTCGCACGCATCTACAACTTCTACATCAAGGAGACGATCGTCACCTTCGAGGAGGAGGCGTTGGATGCGGCCGACATGGTGGAACGGCTTCTGGACGTTCAGAGGGAATCCTTTCCCTGGCTGGTAGCCGTCCGAGGTGGCGAGGTTGTGGGATACGCCTACGCCACGAAGTGGAAACCCCGATATGGATACCGCTTCTCCGCAGAGGTGACCGTCTATCTCGATCGTACCTGTGGCGGCCGCGGAATTGGATCGAAACTCTATGACCAGCTGCTGCCCATGCTGAAAGCGCTAGGGCTGCACATGGCATTCGGTGGAATCGCTCTTCCAAACGATGCCAGTGTGGCGTTCCACGAAAAGTTCGGATTCGTGAAGGTGGCCCAGTTTCACGAGGTTGGAATCAAGTTCGATCGTTGGATTGATGTCGGCTACTGGGAGAGGGTTCTGTAGGAGCATAGGCGATGCGCTTTACGTCCTGCGAGGAGTGATGTACATAGTGTAATTATGTCCCCGTAGCGAAAGCCGTTCTGCGCATGGCATCCAAGACTGCTCTGCGCTGCCACGGACCGACGAAGCACTCACCGAGTCGACTGACGGAGCAGGCTTTCGGCAGGTATGCCGAAGGTCCGGTGCAGGCCTTCGATCATCCGAAGTGTCAACGGCCGTTTCCGGTTCAGTATCTCGTAGACACGATTGCTGTGGCCAATCACCGGCTCGAGATCCTTGACGGTCAATCCCTGCTGCTCCATGCGAAACTTGATCGCTTCCACGGCGTCCGGAAGGTCCATGGGGAAATGCGTGCGCTCATACGCTTCCACCAGCGTTGCCATCACATCCAAACGCTCGCCTCGGGGACTACCGGCCTTCGCCGTCATCAGGGATTCGATTTCCTTGAGCGCGGCTCGATAGTCAGCTTTGGTCTTGATGGGTTTGATGTTCATGAACCCTCTTTTCAAATCGTTTGTGCGTCTATGGCGTCGTACTGTCTGTGGGTTCCGATGAACCGGATATAGACCACCCGGTACGGGTAGTTGATCCAGACCACGATGCGGTATTTGTTACCAGCTAAGTTAAAGATGACACGACCATCGCGAAGGATGCTGGCGCTTCCAAACTGCGCTTTTACATCGCTCGGTTTCGACCAGTCCGCTTCGAGCACATCCCGGTACCACGCGAGAGTCGGTCCCTCCGCGTCCCGATATTCAGTGCGCCGACCCCAGAACGACTTCAGTGTTGAAAGGGCGATCACCCGCACGGGTCGCGACAATAGTCCCATTTTGGGACTGTTGTCAACTCGCGGACATCGCAAACAAGCGCCACGTGACGCGGCAGTGCATTCTCCGCGTACTCGCGTCAGGCTACGAGACGCCTCCCCATGGCGTGCGTTCCCGCAGCCGCGAAGCGGCGACATCGGTTATAGCCCCACCCGTGAGGGTGGGGTGTGTCGGTACGAGAATTCCACGGAGCCGCGAAGCGGCGGCATCGATGCCGCCCCTTGCGGGGCTCACCGCGCCTATTGGGCTCTTTCTCCATCAGGTGAGGGCTTCGGTCGCGGCGACGGTTGTGCCGGTGATCTGGTCGCGGAAAAGATCGAGCAGAGCATCGAAGCGGTAGATGCGGTTTCGCTTCTGTCCGGTGACTTCGCGCAGGATCTTCTTCTCGACAAGGAGGTCGATCGTAGAGGACGCCGTGACGTAGACGCATCGGAGGTGCCGCGATGCCATCCGCACATTGAGGATCGGGTGTTCGAACGCATAGTCGAGCAGACGCACCGCGTTCGCATTCGACGCGAGCGCCTGGCGGTGCTGCTCGCGCAGGGCCAGGATGGCTCGAGCCGTCGCCGTCGCGTTGCGGCTCACCGCCTCGACGCCGCGCAGGAAGAACTTCAGCCATCCTTCCCAGTCGCCATCGTTGCGAATGGCGGTCAGACGGTCGTAATACTCGGCACGGTGCGCCTTGAGATACGCGCTGAGATAGAGGAGCGGCCTCGCCAGGATCGCCCGTTCGCAGAGGAGCAGCGTCACGAGAAGACGCCCGACGCGACCGTTGCCATCGAGAAAGGGATGGATCGTCTCGAACTGGGCGTGCGCCAGCGCGCAGTGAATCAGCGGGGGGAGGGACTGGCGATCGTGCAGGAAGAGCTCGAAAGCGCCAAGCGCCTCGTGCATCGCCGGGACGGCCGGAGGGACGAAGCTGGCGTTCGCCAGCGTGCAGTTCGCCGGGCCAATCCAGTTCTGGGTGCGTCGGAACTCTCCGGGATCGCGCGTGAAACCACGGACTCCTTCCATCAGGATCGCGTGAACCTCACGGATCAAACGGAGCGACAGGGGCAGTTCGCTCAGCCGGGCGAGACCACCGTTGAGCGCGCGGACGTAGTTGACGACCTCCTCAACGTCAAGAGGAAGCGCAGCGTTTTTGCCGTCGGCCTCGAGCTGAAGGATGTCCTCGAGCGTGCTTTGCGTTCCTTCGATCTGCGAGCTGAGGACCGCTTCGTGCCGGACGTACATCCCGACGAAGAGGTCAGGATTCGGTAGAATCGAGCCGACGCCGTCCAGCCTCGCGAGCGCGCGATCCGCTTCGGACAGGAGCGCGACCAGCTCCGGATCGAACGCGATGGGGGGCTCCCTGGGCGGGAGCGGCTCCGGGATGAACGCCCGGTAACCCTCCAACTGCTTGACGTATCGGCCTGCCCTCACTCTCAAGTTCGCCTCGTGTATTTGGTGCGCCTGAAACAGCTGCGTCTGCGGCGTGCTCATATTTTAATACATCGCCAAGAATTAAAATATGAGTACGTCGGGTCGAGCTCAGTTCCACCCCCTCAAAACGACGCCGCTCACGCGAACAGGATCTTTTTCCAGCACCGATGAGCCGGCCTCCACCCCTTAACGGTCGGGGCTTGTTGCCTAACTCCACAGAGGAGCGTTCGTCATCCTGAGGAGCGCTTCTGCGACGAAGGATCTCAAAATGTGACGCTGTGAAATCAATGAGTTTCGTATTTTGAGATCCTTCGCTTTCGCTCACGATGACGAATCGCTGGTGAGAGTGGAGTTAGGCAACAAGCCCGGTCAGTTCAGGTTGCGCTCATGGGCGGACGGATGAGCACTGGTCCTTAGGGATCCATGGAATCTCCGTCGGAATGTCCCAGTAAAGGTCGACGACCACTCCTCTCTCATCGAGCATCACAGCCAGATACTTCACCGGATCGCTCTCTCCGATGATCCAGCTCAGAATGCGTCCTCCGTGCAGGATGCCGTCCCGTGTAGGGACTCCAAACTGGCGCCGAAGATCGCTCTCTGTCGTCGTGCATAGCACGATGGAACGGACTGCGACGCGAGTCTCTGCCGCGCGGCTCATGGCCGCCTCTCGCGACACTGCTGTCGCATGAGAGCACGCCGGGAGCAGGAGAAGCGCCGTTGCGGCTGAAATCGCGAAGAACGGAAATCTCATCATGCGCGAACGATAACAGTGTTTGCAGTCGTGCGGACGGAGGCCCGGATGTCAGAGAGCGACGCGCCTCGACCACGAAATTTCGCTTCAGCAACCAGGGGCTCAAAAATCTGGCGGCGGAAAATACGTCAGGACAAACAAGATCGTGAAAAGTGTGCGTCTGACCCGCGTCTGACCCCGTCGACTCCGCTCGAACTTCTCGATCCGTGCGTCCATCCGCGCTTCCGATCCTCACCCGCGGCCGGAGTACCATTCGCGCGATGAAGGCTCTCACGTTCGACCGATTCGGCGGCCCCGAGGTTCTTGAATACCGCGAGGTCCCCGATCCGCTTCCCGGCCAGGGCAGGCCATTGTGAAAACCGAGGCCATCGGCCTGAACTTTGCCGACGTCTATCGACGGCGCGGTGACTACCATCTCGAGGGAAAGCCACCATACATCGCCGGCTACGAGGCGGCAGGAGTCATCGAATCCATCGCCGGCGATTCCGATCTGCGAGTGGGTGACCGCGTCGGATTTGCCGACGCGCCGCACGCGAACGCGGAGCGGGTCGCCGTAGCGATCGAGAAACTGATTCCTCTTCCCGATGACATCACAGCCGAGGTTGCCGCGGCTGTTCTTCTGCAGGGACTGACTGCGCAATATCTGGTGACCGACAGTCACGCACTCCGGGCTGGCGAGACGGCGCTGGTGCATGCTGCCGCCGGAGGCGTGGGCCTGCTTCTCGTCCAGCTGGCTAAGGCCCGCGGCGTGCGCGTTCTCGGTCTAACCTCGTCACCCGAGAAGGCGCGATCGGCATTGCAGCACGGTGCCGACGCGATCGCCCTCTATTCAGAGGAATGGCCCACCGTGGCACGAGAGTTCTCGCCTGGAGGAGTGGACGTCGTACTACGACTCGGCCGGCACGACGCTCCTCGACAGCTTCGCCGCGGCACGAACCGGCGGACACGTGGTCTTCTATGGGATGGCGGGCGGCAATCCTCCACACATCGATCCCCGCATGCTCATGGACACCTCGAAGTCGCTGACGGGCGGCGACCTCTGGAACGTCCTTCGTAGCGGAAAAGAGCGTAGAAAGCGGGCCTCAGATCTCTTCGATCAAGTCCGCCACGGCAAGCTGCGCATCACCATAGCCGCGAAGATCCCACTGCGCGACGGCGCCCGGGCGCATACGCTTCTCGAGAGCCGCGGCACCTCAGGAAAAATCCTTCTCATTCCGTGAGGCAACGTGACCTCGTCGCGGCCTTCGTCAGGCAGCGGAGGGCGAAGAAGTTGGGGTCGCGAAGAAGTTCGAGTCGCATCTGAAAAATCAACTGAACGTCGTCTGAATTCTCACCGTGCGAGCACAGTCGCTAACGCATCGCTCTAATCGTTGAGTTGATTTTCCTGATACGACCCCACTTCCCGCGACAAATTTGTTCGGCGGTCTTGAATTTTGAAGGCCCGGCCCCAAAAGGTCTTTTCCCGCCGCCGAAACGAGCGGAGTGATTCCGAATATCCTACGAAGCAGGCAAAGGGCGTCAAAGTCTCGCGAACATCTGGCGGACCACAGCAAGCCCTTACGTGCTCTCCGGCTGTATCCTGGTCTCAGATGCCTTGGTCACTGGAAGAGGTAGAAGCCGCGGTGGCCGACTATTTCGGCATGCTTACCCGGGAGCTGTTACGTCAGCCGCTGAATAAAGCGGAACACAATCGCCGACTCTCTCGTCTACTTAGCGATCGCAGCCACGGATCGATTGAGCGCAAGCACCAAAACATCAGCGCGATACTGATCAAGGCAGACTTTCCCTGGATCCTAGGCTACAAGCCGCTGGGGAACTACCAGCGGCTGCTAAGCGACGTGGTCCTTGACAATCTGTCAGCCCACGCTCCTCTCCGGGAACTGGCGATGAAGGTCGTCACAGAGGAACCCCTCATGCCGACATCAACTGATCTGTTCTTCGAGGAGCCGCCCGCTCCTGAAAGTCCAGGCCTCTATGTTCTTGAGGCGAACAATCTCTCTTTGCGAAACTATCGCCCGGTACATGTGGATTACTTTCAACAAGAGGCGCGAAACCGCTCCCTTGGTGCCGCTGGCGAACAGCTCGTGGTTCAGTTAGAACGTTCGCGCCTGCTGCTCGCCGGTGCGGCAAAGCTTGCAGAAAAAGTGGAATGGACTTCAAAGGTCAAGGGCGACGGTGCCGGTTACGACGTTCTTTCGTTCGAGAATTCTGGGAAGGAGCGCTTTATCGAAGTCAAGACGACTGGTTTTGGTAGGGAGGCGCCGTTTTACGGTGTCGCAGAATGAAGTGAGTTTCTCGAGCGACTTTGAGGATCAGTATCAACTCTACAGACTGTTCGCTTTTCGCGACAAGCCGCGGCTGTTTTCGCTGCCCGGTGCTCTGGAGAATTCCTGCCGACTCGAAGCAAAGTCATTTGTCGCAAGGGTACGGTGAAGGTTTCTCGAAGCGTTCTCCCGCGGTCGTGGGGATCATCGACTCAAAATGCGTTGTCGGTCAGTAGGGCTCAGCTCATCCCAGGTACCGCTGCTCGTTGTGCCACCAGAGGGCCTCGATCATAGGATGGTTACTTGGATTCTCAGGCAACCGAATCTCCGTCCCATGAAGCGCGTAGTACTGCCGGCCGTTCTCGAATTCTTCCTTGATCCGGCGACTCACCTCGAACCGATGCTCAGGAGTCACTGTCACGTATCCAGCGTCGAATAGCTTATGAATGTCTGCGCGGAAAAGGATCCCGTTGTTGATCGAGTGCGACGGGAGATCGTGGTAGTCGCGAATGTGGGCCGCTTCGAGGGCAGGTAGAGTGCGCTCGCTTGTGACCGCGCAGCGCCGACCATACGAGTCTAGAACGGCCACGCGAAAACTGCGCTGCCCCAGTCGCGGGTAGATGATCGCGGGCGACCCGTAAGGTTCACGCTCGGTAACGGCCATCGGGATGAGTTTCTGAAGATTCTCGTATCGAGCCTCAGCACGGCCGAGGCACTCCGTCCAGATCCTGAGACCCTCGCCTGAGCTGAGATCGTAGCCCTTCCCCTGCACGATGTTGGAAGACCAGTCCACCGGCATTTGAACCCAGTCGTTCTGGTCAAAGAAAGTGGGCTGATTGATCAGGACACATCCGATCCAGAAGTCTTGCCTGGGATCAGTCTCCATCTCGAAACGGTTCCGAAACCGCAACAGCCGCTCACGAATCATTGTGAAATTCGGAGCGCCGTTTGCCTGGCCGTAAACCTCCCACGCCATCGACACGGGCAATCTGGAGTAATGAGCAAAGTACCCAAAGCCACCGATCGCGTTGTGAGGAACTTTCAGTTTGAAAAAAAGCGGTTCGCCCGGCTGCAAGGCCCTAAAATTCGAGGCCGCACCAGGTTTCCAGAAATTGACTTCATCTACCGCAGGCTCGAGGGACCGGAGATAAGTGAACCAGTCGTAGTCGGTGTTAGCAATGAAGCCCCGCATGGACGTCTATTGTGCATCCGATTTCGAGCGCCGCAGGGCCATCGCAAGTTTCATGGCCCTCGCAGTGGCGCGAGGTTTCCTCCACGTAGCCAGCAAACCGGTACACTTGAATCGTGGCAATTGAGCGCGCGATCGACGAGCAGGCGGGATTCACCCTGCGCAGCAAAGCCGGGCGGCACTTCGCGAAGCCGCAGGGATTGAGAGCGGGAAACAGGATTACTCCCCTCGTCCATGGCCTGTTGAAGGACCGGCACATATGACCCCGGTCGGCTTGAGGCTCGTCAACGCCCCGATCGTAGAGGCTGTTATCGATATCAACTGCGACATTCCACCGGCAACCGACCTTCTGAAATTGCATGAGACAGCGAAAGAGGCGCTTCGGGCCTCATATCCAAAATCCCGCAGACAAATGGTGCAGGAGCACGAATTTCGGAAAGAGGGAGAGAAACCTCCTGAGGTCTCAGTCCGTCAAGGAATTGCTGCATTGCAGTTCCTGACGGAGGATGAGAGGCAGATTGTTCAAATCAGGCCGGACGGATTTTCATTCAATCGTCTCGCGCCTTATAAGAGCCTTGACGAGTACCTGCCAGAAATCGAACGAACCTGGGGCATTTTCAGGGACCTGACGTTTCCGGTCGAAGTGCGGAGAATCGGGCTTCGCTTCATTAACCGTATTTTGTTGCCTGCAACTGATGAAACCGTGGAACTCGATGTTTATCTGAGGGCCAGTCCCCAATTGCCCGATGTGGATCGGCTGGTCTTGGTCGGCTTTTTGAATCAGCACTCAGCCATCGAAGAGGAAACAGGAAATCGGGTTAATATCACGTTGATCATGCAGTCCCTTGAACAAGACAAGTTCCCTCTCATTTTGGATATTGATGCGTACAGTTCTGGAACGCGTCCCCCGGATCACTGGCTCGGTATACAGGACGCCATACTTTCCCTGCGAACTTTGAAGAATCGTGTTTTTGAAAGGACACTGACAGAAGAATGTCTGAACCTATTTCGATAGCAGTGGCTGGTTATGTG
This sequence comes from Thermoanaerobaculia bacterium, assembly GCA_035576005.1. Classification (GTDB taxonomy): domain Bacteria; phylum Acidobacteriota; class Thermoanaerobaculia; order Gp7-AA8; family Gp7-AA8; genus DATLXH01. Next base: position 8,390 of record DATLXH010000148.1, read on the forward strand.
ATGGCCCTCAATCTTGCGATGCGAACTGGCAGCGGCGTATCGGCCGAAGCTCAGGCCGTGAGGCGTTCAGCGTGTGCACTCGTGGATTCACTCGAGAAGTCCATCACATTATTTGGACCCAAGAGCATCGTCATTTCCGAGATTCATGATCTCGCGGCGGACTGCATCGACCCCGCATGGGATGGCGAGGAAGCTACGGCGATATACCCGATCGTAGTGGAGCGGGCCATAAACTTCATTCGTGCACTTCCTAACGACGTCAGGTTGCCTCAGGTGGCGGCCGATCCCGACGGGGCACTCTCCCTCGATTGGATTTCCAGTCGTACCAGGGTTTTCTCCGTCAGCGTCGGATCGACGAACCGGCTGGCGTATGCCTGGATTGATGGAACGGATCGTGGTCACGCCGTGGCTCGCTTCGATGGAACCGCGATCCCGGGATTGATCATGGACGGCATCCGTCAGGTCGAGGACGGCGGGGATGTTGCTTTCAGGACTGCCTGATTCGGTCGGAGACGATGAGGACATCACGAGAGTTCTCAGGTCGTCTAGTCATTTCACGGCATCCTACGTAAAGGCTTCTGCGTTCATGCCCGCCAATGATGAGGCGACGTCCGTTTTCCGTCACGGAGCCGAGCCTCGCGAAGACCTCTGGCGAATCGCGAGGGAGCTCTTCGGGCCTGACGCTCGAATATACGGAGCTGCGGTTTGTAAGGTTCGCTGCATCCGCGAGCAGCGTCTCGAAGTCGTCGCTGACGAGCCGCCGCCGCGACATGCGAACATCATCGGCTGGCCTATGAATGTTGACCCTGAGATGCAGCGAGCGCAGCAGAAGGAGCTCGCGCTGGTTATTGCGTCGAGGTCTACCTTGATGAGGACGAACGAGTAGCGTCAGGAATTGAGGAGACGCTACCGACGAAGGGCTCCCCAAGTTGGGGGTCGCGAAGCATTTCTATCTATTTGGGTCCGCGCGGAACCGGTGGAGTGGCCGGGTGGTACGCCGCGATTGGGGGGACTTGCCTGTCCAACTTTCAGAGTCGGAGACTGATAAGGTGTTGCGTGGCGCAACCTCAATCCCGCTGTCGGCGCCACTGCTCCTCGCAGAGATGGCGGCCGTTCCTTGGTACTCGGTCGTGAACAGATAGAATCAATTCTCCGATTGCTCGCTCGTCCTGAGGTAATGAATGTCTACTGATCAGAAACAAACTCTCGAAGGCTGGCTGGCTCAGACCGAAACTGCCGTTGATGGACTTCTGAAGACGGCCGCAGCTTCCGTCTCCGCGCTCAAACGGCTGCAGAAGGCGTCGCGAGTAGGCGACCTCCGCGAGCTTAAGCGGGCCCTCTCGACATCTGACGACGTCATCAGCGCTCTTCGCATTCAATACCAAAGCGCGAAGAGGGAGGCCGAGACATTTGACGACGAAACCTTTCTTGCGTCTCAAGACTTCGTCAAAGAGTTGAAGGGCGCGTGTGACCGAGCTGGTGTGAAACTGTACGAGCAGGACGACCGGCTGTTCTGCTATCCCTCCGTTGTGCGGATCTACCCCGCCGATAAGAGCATCGGCCTCGGCAAAACAAAAAGCAGAGCCATTCGCCCCACGCGCGTGGCCAAAGAGCTCGCCGCGGCGCAGAATCAGCCACCCAATTTCAAAGCCGACGCTTTTCTCGAAGCGTTGTTCAACGCTTTTTCCTATGTATCGGGGTCGCGCACGACCGAACCTGTATCAGGACGTGTAATCCCGCTGGCCGAAATCTACGAGATCATGACACTCCTGCCCGGGCAATCCAAGGAGTACTCTCAGATCGAATTCACGCGAGATATCTACTCCCTCGATAAGAGCGGACGGGACAGGACGAAGAAGGATTGGCGAGTCAGTTTTCCAGCGAGCACGGGCACGAAATCAGCGGGGAAAATGCTCCAAATCGTTACGGAAAAAGGCGAAGAGAAGAAGTACTACGGCTTGTCATTCACGGCTCCGACGGGGGTGAAATAGTGGCGATCTCATTTGACAAGTGGTTTCCGCTGATTCGGGAGGAGTATCTAAAAGGGTTTATCGCATCGGGAGGGGCCGCGGTCAAATTCGTGGTCGCAGACGAAGAAGGTAGGCAGACCGTCGGTCGCGAACTGCGGCGTGAAGCTGAGGACGTAGGCTTCATCGTCTGCGAGGTTGATGCGAAGCGGACAAAGATTCACATGATCGACAAGCTTTTCCATGAAGTCGCACGACAGATCAACTGGGATGAATTGGCGTACCGCTTCGTGCGCCAGTTGTTCATAGAGAACCGATATGAGATTCCAGCAGAACGCAAAGAGTTCGACCTGATGACCATCGCTGAACTAAATCTCGCCGAACCTAAACTGCTGCAGAAGAACCTTCAAGGATGGCTGACCGGACGTCTATTTCGCGACTTTGAAATGAGCCAGGAATTCAGGATGGCCATGATGCAGCTTTGCATCGCTCAGACGGGAAGTCACGATGCGACCCCCTTTCTCAGCGACTCAATTAAAGATTGGTTGCAAGGGAATCTACGGCTCGTTTCAGGCGTGAAAGAAGCCCTGATATTTCAGAAGATCAACCGTCACAATGCGCGGAACGTCCTGCTCTCCCTTGCCCATTGGCTCCGGAAAGTTGGGATGAATGGTCTCGTGCTGATTCTCGACGTCTCCCAATACTTGAACACCACCCGCGCGGTGGAAGGCGAGGTAGTTGATCTTTATTACAGCGTCCCTGCCACCCTTGATGCTTACGAAGTTCTGCGGCAATTCATCGATGCTACAGATGAGCTCGAGGGCGTGTTCATTTGTGTGCTCACATCGGTGAACTTCGTGTCCGATGAGAAACGCGGAGTCAATCGCTACGACGCTCTTCGTCTGAGAATTACCAACGAGGTCCGCGACCGCATTCGAGAGAATCCTTTCGCTCCGCTCGTTCGCTCTCAATAGCCTCAGCTCAAAGGGAGGATACTTGGCTGATCAGATGACATCCCGGCGTGCTATTGAAGCGCTCCGTTCCGGTGTGCCTAATCGTGACGCTGTCACAGCGCTCGGTTGTATGCAACCAGACATCGAGACGAAGTTTCGAACCATGCTCGACCAGGTATCCGGAAGTTTGTCCGCGGGAACTGGAGTCGACGGATTATTGGTCGCGGGGGAGTTCGGGTCTGGAAAGTCGCACCTGCTCGAGTATCTGCAACATGTATCCCTCTCCTCCAACTTTGTCTGCAGCAAGGTTGTCATCAGCAAAGAGACCCCGCTGTACGATCCGCGAAAATTGTTCATCGCTGCTGTTGAAGGAGCGGCGGTGCCCGGCAGGCGTGGTCAGGCGCTTACCGAGATCACGACCAAACTCAACTTCAATAGCCCTCGCTACGCCGAGTTCTATCAATGGGTGAATCAGGGCCTGGGCAAAGATCTGAACAAAGTCTTTGCCGCGACATTGTTCCTTTTCGAGCGGCTCAAGCATGAGCACGAGCTGATGAACAAGATCACTCGTTTCTGGGCGGGCGGCAAGATCAGCATGAGCGAAGTGAAGCGCTATCTTCGGCTTTGCGGCCAGGGCGCAACATATAAGTTGGAGAAGTGGACGCCGCGCGATATTGCGCATGATCGATTCACTTTTGTCTCGAGACTCATGGTGGCGGCCGGCTACACGGGCTGGGTTCTGTTGATCGACGAGGTCGAGTTGATCGGCCGTTATTCGTTCACGCAGCGTGCGAGGTCGTACGCCGAGTTAGCCAGACTGATGGGACGGTTTGACTCGCGGATTCCAGGACTTATCACCGTTATGGCAATCACGAACGACTTCGACAGTGCCGTGCTTGAAGAAAAGAATGACCTGGAAAAGATTCCAGGAAAGCTCCGCGGCCGCGCCGCGGATGGAGATCTCTTACTCGCCGGCGAAGCAGAGATGGGCATGAAGATCATCCAGAAAGAGCGGCAAGCATTGCGCCCCCCTGACGCGGAAGACCGACTCGCTACCCATAACGCTGTGCGTGACATCTACACAAGTGCCTATGCGTGGAATGCCCCGGATGTGATGGATTCAGGCGCAACGACCAGCACCCGCATGAGGGAGTACGTAAAACGCTGGATCACAGAATGGGACCTGACTCGGCTTGACCCATCGTACAAGCCAAATATCTCAGCCGACACCCTGGCTCCGAGTTACGGTGAGGACAAGAACCTGGAGATCGCTACCGAAGAGGCTGGCGGCGATGAAGGTGATGGCGAGTAGTTGACCTTCGTCCCCTTCGAGGACCAACCTCTCGATCCATCGGGCCTCGATTGGCCAGCTCCGCTTTTCGAATACCAGCTGTCTGGCGTTCGCGCCCTCCTTTCCAATCCAGCCCTTCTTCTAGCAGACGATATGGGCCTCGGCAAGACCGTCCAGGCGATCGCCGCTTTGAGAATCCTTTACGCGCAACAGAAGCTCAGTAAGGCCCTCATCGTTGTTCCGTCATCACTGATAGTCCAGTGGCGCAAAGAGATCAAGCACTGGGCCCCGGAGTTACGCATTTCCACGGTCCGTGGCTCGGTCGCTGACCGTTCGTGGCAATGGGATGCACCGGCGCAGATTTACATTGTTGGCTATGAGACTTTGAGATCGGATTTCACCAGTAACCCACAGTCGCCGCCCCGTCGGACTATTTGGGATGTCGTGATCCTCGATGAGGCGCAGAAGATCAAGAACCGCGACGTCGAGGTCAGCAGCAAGTGCAAACAGCTGTTCCGTCGGCGCTCATGGGCTCTTACGGGGACTCCACTCGAAAATAAAGCGGATGACCTCTGTTCGATCCTCGAGTTCGTGGCGCCTTTGGCCGAGGCGGAGCGACCCAGGCGTCTCGAATGGAATGATCAGACGAGAAGTCGTCATCGCAACCTTCAACTCCGGCGACGCAAGGCCGAGGTGCTTCCCCAGTTACCGCCCAAGGTTACAAGCAAGGTGACTCTAACGCTCGAAGGCTCGCAACGAGCGAGCTATGACCGTGCAGAGAAAGAAGGAGTGCTGGAGCTAAAACAGAAAGGCGAGACCGTACGCATCCAGAACGTCCTCGAACTGATCATTCGACTCAAGCAGATCTGCAACTTCTGCCCAACCAGCGGCAAGTCGGCCAAGTTGACAGACGTGCGCGAGCGTCTCTCCACCCTTCGAGCTCAGGGCCATCGCGCGCTGATCTTCTCGCAATTCACCGACCTGCGTTTCGGTGTTCGAGCGATTGCAGCGGCGATTGAGACAGAGATGCCGTTGATTTACACCGGAGATATGGGACCGAAGCGCGATGCGGTCATCAAGGAATTCAAAGAGGATGAGACACGCCGTGTCCTCATCCTTTCGTTAAAGGCTGGTGGACAGGGCCTTAACTTACAGGAGGCTTCCTACGTCTTTCATTTTGACCGCTGGTGGAATCCGGCAATCGAAAACCAGGCCGATGCGCGAAGTCATCGGTTGGGTCAGCAGCACCCGGTGAACGTGTACAAGTATGTTTGCGAAGGAACAATCGAGGAGCGGATCGATGAGCTTCTCGCTAAGAAACAGGAGCTCTTCGATGAGTTGGTCGACGACGTCTCAATGGACCTTCGCACCAGTTTGACGGGCGAGCAGCTGTTCGGTCTTTTCGGCCTCAAACCGCCTGCGGCAGAGGAGCGCCTCAGTAAGTAGTGGCGCTCACGATCGCGCGTCCAACGTTTCGATGTCACTGTTGTCGTCACCGTCTAAGATCCTGCCGAAATCACAGGGCATAATGCCGCGACCGAGTCCGGCCAGCATGAGTCTGGAAAAACCTATGACCAAACCTTCTGCAGTTTCTCCCCGCGTTGGCGCAGTCGCCAACGTGCGAAATCGTCGCGGCATCATCACCGCCGTCGACGAGTTCGACGCCGCTCCCGAAGGGGCGCTTCCATCTCGTCACAGTCGCACCGATCCTTGTACTTCAGATAAACCTTGAAATCGCCGCACCTTTCCGCTCATTACCACGGGCCTCCCGGCGGCCATTTTCCTTTCAGTGATCTCCCCTGGCGCAGATCCTCGAGAATCGGTATGAGAAACAGACGAATGACGCGGAGGATCTCTTTCCCATTCTCCGCTGAGGCCGCGAGGCCTGACCGCCGAGCGAACGCTCGCACCTGCGCCGGTCGGAACGGAGAATCCCAATAGTTGTCCGTCAGCCCGATCGGATCATCGTCAGGTATCGGACTACTCCGGCGCGAGAGCGTCGAACGCACGGCCTCGGTAAGAATCTTACGGTCGAACTCGAAGTTCTCCGCGAACCAGCGAAGATCGAAAAAAATCCTTGATGCGGCTGTTGCGCTCGCCGAGGACCAGCGTTGCCTCCAGCTTCTCGGCGATCACAGTCTCCGGCGCATACGCGAGAATCTGCGGCTCGACAGAGCCGAGAAGCGTTGCATACCGTCGCACCTGAGGCAGCGGAAAGACGATGTCTCCGACGCCAATGTCCACCTGAAGCCTGATTCGCGCACGGTCGCAGAGAACAAACATCCTGACCCGCGTCCCAACATACTCTTCCTCGGCACGGATGGGTTCGAGCCGTATAGAAGTGACATCGAAGACGAGGCCGTCGGCTTCCACTGGCGTGGTACAAATCATTTCGAAGTCTCGCCGGATCGCTTCCGCCGTTCCGTCACCGCGGCGAAGCAGATCGAGATCACGCGTCGAACGATATGGTTGTTCCGACCAGACTCGAAGGAGCATGGCGCCCTTGAGGACAAACCGTTCTCTCGCTGCAGACGATCCGAGGCGAAAAAGAAAACGCTCGCAAACATAGGCGATGAGCATCGTCTGATAGTCGTCTCCAGTCCTTTTCGACTGGTTCAGGAGACGGTTCATCACCGAGGCCGCAACGTTCGCTGGTTCCTTCTTAGTCATGCGATCGAGTCCAGGTACGGTTGCATGACACGGCTGACGCGGCAGATACGAGCGAAGCGCGCAAGCGCGTTCGCACCGCCGCGATGCAGACGCATGTAATCCCTGAGCGCCTCGACGGCGACATCGATTCCGATCTTGTTGCGGAACTTGAAGCAATCGGCCACCGTCTTCGCCGCGCTGTAAACACGGATGCGGACGCCTTCGACCTTGTGATCCTCGATTCCGGCTTCGAAGCTTGCTTTCGAGAAATAGACGAGGCGAAGTTTGAGACCGTCCCTCTTCGGCCGCCATGCTTTCGTCTCAAGGGCCATCCAGACTTCGAACGGATTCTGCGTGGTCAGGTCGTGAAAGCGGAGCGCCGTCAGAAGGCAAACGACGCCGGACGGTACGAGCCGGCTCGCTTCCGCGAGACTGTGGTGCTCGGTCAGTGGAGCGTCGGGGAGCCGGTAGAGGCCGTGTCCGACGCGCTCGATCTCGCCGCGTGCAAGCAGGCGTCCGACCTGGCTGCGCGAGATGCCGCGGCGCTCGAGCTCGGTGGAGGTGGCCAGCCCCTGTTTCGCAAGAATCCGGAGTGCGCGGCGTGCCGTGCTCATGTTACATATCCTCGGTATGTAAGAATAACTACCGAGGATATGTAACACAAAGTCACGGCAAAAGCAATCGACGCCGTACCCAGTCGGATTCGACGGAGGGACGGCTAGTCTTATCCCTCTCCCTTCTCCCCACGGGAGAAGGGAGTGGGGGGCCTCGCGAAATCCTTGCCACGGAGGCTGTCGCCACGACGTTACATATCGACGAGAATCTTCAACACACCGCTCCTCTGTGCATGCTCGAACGCCGTGAGAGCGGGGTCCAGCGGATGGGTTCCATCGATGAGCGGTTTGGGATCGATCGCTCCTGATACCAGCATTTGAAGGGCCGGCTGGAATGATCCGCACCGCGAGCCGACAAGGGTGACCTCGTCGACCACGGGCGCCGATACGTTGAAACTCCACTCGCTCCCCCTAAGACACGCCACCGGTGCCGAACAGACCGCCAACCAGTGAGGCGCCGATCCGGGCGACGTCGTCGGCGATCTGGCCGTCGTGATTGCTGTCGAAGATCCGACTGAGCTCGCCGACCGCCGGTGAGTCTCTGGTCATGGAGAGACCGGCCTGCCCGAGCACCTCAGGCAGCTGTTGCGCGCCGACGTTCTGATCGCGTTTCATGCGACCCAGAACGCCCATCACCAGAGGCGCGATCATCATCAGAAGCTGGCCCACCTGCTGCGTGTTCATGCCGCTGGCGCGCGCCACTCCCTGCTCGACGGGGGCGCGGCGGGATCCAAGAATGTGCCCGAGGATCGCAGCGCCCATCCCTCCGCCTGCAGTAGGGGAGAGTGCGCCCAGGTTGTCCAGAATGCCGCCGTCGTGCGCAGTGAGCGCCGTATCGAGAGAGGCCGCGCCTTCGGCGCTGGCGGCGTTCTTCGACAGTCCGCCGAGAAGAATGGGAATCATCATCGAGATTGCACTCGAGGTGGCCGCGGTGTCCGTACCGAGTTGCTTGCTCACATTCTGAATCATGTTCGGCCCGAGATGCGCTGACAGCTCGTCGAGAATGGAAGGAAAATCGTTGATTGCCATAAGTGACCCTGATGCAAGCAGGCGACCAACTGACGGCCGTGCGAACCGGTTCATCACTGAGGCCGCAACGTTCGCGGGTTCTTTTTTTGTCATGCGATCGAGTCCAGGTACGGTTGCATGACACGGCTGACGCGACAGATACGGGCGAAGCGCGCAAGCGCGTTCGCACCGCCGCGATGGCCGTAGCCGATGCGGTCGTGTCGAAGGGTGTGGCACAAGTCCCGGAGGCGATGTACGGCGTCGGTTATGTGCGAATCTCGAACAGCTTTCTCGAAAGTTGGGATTGGCGGATGATCGATTGAAGCGTTCCGATACGAAGTTCCCGGTGATCGGGTACAGGTACTGTAATCGTGGAGTCGCTGGTTTCCTTCTGCATGACGATGTGACTGCCCCTGCGGCGAGCCTCCACGAATCCCTGACTGGAGAGAATTGCGCAAACTTCGGCTCCGGAAAGGACGCGGAGTCTAGCCAGCCGTGACCTCCATCGCCGTTATGTACATCTCACCGGTCATCCGCCCAGAGACTTCCGATGGGGCCGCGGTCTCGAGGAAGAGCTCAACGGCTTCGCGAAGGTTGGCCGAGGCTTGTTCAACCGTCTCGCCCTGGCTGGCGACGTCGAGCTCGGGGCAGAGGGATACATAGCCATCGCCCTCGCGGTAGATCATCGCTGTGAATCTTCGAACGTCGTTCATACGCTGCTCCTGTTCAACCATTCAGCGTCTCACCGTGCAGTGCGACACTCATCTCCACGAGGAAAGGGTCTAGTCTGGCTGGCAACGCGCGACCTGCCTGCGCCAGCCGTCCAATCTGTATAACACGGGGATGGTAACGAAATCGTTGCAGTCTCGATCGACAGATTCTCAAGGAGATGCGCGCGAGTGCGGTCGAGCGAGAGCTTCTGTGACTTTGGAATGTGAGGGGAGGTGGGCTGGCGGCAAAGCGAGCTGTTCCCTATCGCTCTCCATTCTCCCCACGGGAGAAGGGAGGGGGGACATTCCGGGGTCGGTACACCCTCTCCTATATAATCCCGCCTGATCCCTCTATTCATTGACGATTCAGATTGACAGTGGCACGCGCCTCGGCCCTTACGAGATCGTCTCGCGCATCGGCGCGGGCGGTATGGGAGAGGTGTTTCGTGGACGCGACACGCGCCTCGACCGACCCGTGGCCATCAAGGTTCTTCCGGCCTCCCTGGCCGGGAACGAGCAGTTTCGGGCACGCTTCGAGCGCGAAGCCCAAACGATCTCGCAACTCAACCACCCAAACATCTGCACGCTCTACGACATCGGTCACGAGAACGATACGAGTTACCTCGTGATGGAACTGCTGGACGGGGAGTCGCTGGCCGATCGCCTCGCCAAAGGGCCGTTGTCGCTCGTGGAAGTGCTGCGCTACGGAACGCAGATCGGAGCCGCACTCGACCGCGCCCATCGTGCCGGGATCGTGCACCGCGACCTCAAGCCCGGCAATGTTGTGATCACCAGAACCGGCGCGAAGCTTCTCGACTTCGGGCTCGCCAAGTCCTCGGCCGGCGCCATCGCCGCGAGCGCCGTCAGCGCCGAAGAGGCCACCCAGCACAAACCGCTTACGCAGGAGGGAACGATTCTCGGCACGTTCCAGTACATGGCGCCCGAGCAGCTGGAAGGGGCGGAAGCGGATGTTCGTACGGACATTTTCAGTTTCGGCGCTCTGCTTTATGAGATGGCCACGGGACATCGAGCCTTCGAAGGGAAGACCCGGACGAGCCTCATCGCCGCAATCGTGACGTCACAACCAGCCCCCATCTCGTCGGTCGCGCCGATGACTCCTCCCGCTCTCGATCACGTAGTGCGCAAGTGTCTGGAGAAGGACCCCGACGATCGCTGGCAGAGCGCGCATGACATCTCCGCGGAGTTGTCGTGGATCAGTGAGGCCGGATCGCAGGCCGGTGTAGCCGCGCCGATCACAATGCGAAAGCGCGAGCGCGAGCGGTTGGCCTGGCTGCTGGCAGGAATCCTGGCGGTCGCGCTCACTGGCGTGAGCGCGCTGCTGTTTTCGAGACAACAAAAAGCCTCGAGGCCGTTCGTTGCCGACATCGCCTCTCCCCGCGGAATGCGATTCAACGCCGTGGGGGACGAAGCCGGCCCGCTGGTTGTTGCTCCGGACGGGACGCAAGCTGTGTACTCGGTTGCCGACGCGACCGGAAACCGCTTGATGCACCGCTCGCTGCTCACCGGCGAGACCAGGCTGATGCCGGGCACCGAGGGAGGACAATTCCCCTTCTGGTCGCCGGACAGCCGGAAGATCGGATTCTCCACCAGCGCTCAGCTCAAACGTGTCGATGTCTCGGGCGGCGCGCCTGTTCCGGTCTGCGCCGTCAGCGCAGCGCGGGGCGGATCGTGGGGTGCCGACGACACGATCGTCTTCACGCCGAACACTCAGGATGCGATTTACAGGGTGTCCGCCTCGGGCGGGAAACCGGCAGCGGTTACGAAGCTCGACACGACGCGGCACACCAGTCATCGGTGGCCGTCGTTTCTCCCTGACGGCAAACGGTTCCTGTATCTGGCCAGCAACCACCAGGATCCAGCCGGCAGCATCAACGCTGTTTATCTGGGGTCGGTCGAAGGCAGCGCGTCACGACTGATCCTCCGCAGTATCTCCAACGCCGTGTATGCGGATGGATATCTCCTTTTCGATCGAGACCTAACCCTCTATGCACAGAAGTTGAAAAGCGACCTGTCGCTCGACGGCGATCCGGTGGCGATTGCACGGGATGCTCTCTACGACGGTGGCGTGTGGCGCGGCGGGTTCTCGGTCGCAAGCGACGGCCTGCTCACCTATCACTCCGGCCTGGCATCCTCGCTCTCGAGACTGGCCTGGATTGATCGCCGCGGATCGGTCACTTCGACCGTCGGCGAGAAGGATTCGTACTGGGAGGTCGAGTTCTCGCCGAACCAGCAGAAAGCGATCCTCCCGATCGGCGACCCTCAGCGCGATCTCTGGATCCAGGATCTGCAGCGCAACACGCGGACAAAGATCACGCTCAACGGATGGGTCAATGTCGCCGTGTGGTCGCGTGACGGGACGTCCATCTATGTCGACGTGCTTCGCAACGGGGTCCATTCATTGATCTCGAAGAGAATCGGCGGCGCCGAGCGAGTCCTCGACCGGCGCAAGACTGCTTACTCACCGCGCTCCCTTTCGCCCGATGGTAAGACATTGCTGGGTGATGGCCCCGGTGTAATCGAGCGCATCTCGCTCGATCCGCCGGGAAAACCGGTAGCGATGACTCCGGTCGGAACGACCGCCCTGAGCCCGGTCTTCTCGCCTAACGGGAAGTGGTTTGCTTACAGTTCCGATGAGAACGGACGTGCCGAGATCTTCGTCGTTTCCCTCACCCAACTGGAGTTGAAATGGCAGGTCTCGGTAAATGGGGGAACCATCCCACGCTGGCGTGCGGACGGGAAAGAGCTGTTCTTCATCGACCTGTCCAGTCGCATGACCGTGACCGCGGTAACCGAGAACGGGAACGGGAACGAGCTCGAATTTGGATCGCCAGAGACCCTCTTCCCCATGACTCTGCGACCCGGGGCGCGTGGCTACGACGTCACCACGGACGGCCAGAAATTTCTAATCAATACGCTGGCCGACCAGGAATCGCCCACAGTCGTGATCGTCAAGGACTGGAAGACGCGGTTGCCGCGGTAACGTAAGGTAAGACGAGGTGGGCCCTATCGATCTCCCCCTTCTCCCCACGGGAGAAGGTGTCGCGTGAGCGACGGATGAGGGTCCCTCGAGATGCGACGCGAGGGTGGGTAGTGGAAAGTGGGTATTACCCACATAACCATCACTGTTACACTGAACCAATGGCCAGGACGAAAACCTCGAATCCCATCGCTCGTGACGTCCGTCCCGACGTGCGCGGCCGCGTAGCCCTGGGAAAGGCTTTGAAAGATCTCGAGGACCCCAGGTTCAACGTCTATCTCGACGAATGGGGGCGGATTATCCTCGATCCGCAGGTATCCATTCCCGCTTCTGAGGCGTGGTTATACCGCAACGGGAAAGCGCTCGACTCAGTCCGTCGCGGGTTGAATGAGGCGGCGGAAGGGAAGACCAGGAAGGCATCCTCATTCGCGCGTTACGCCAAAGACGATGAACCGTGAGCTCCGGTTTACGCCGGAGGCTTTTCGCAACTTGAACGATCTCGAGGCCGACCGAGCCAGAACAGGAGTGCTGCAGCAGGTCAGGAAGACGCTTGGGTTTCTGGAAACGAACATCCGCCATCCATCGCTGCAGACACATCGTTTTGATTCTCTGCAGGGGCCGGAGGGGGAAGATGTTTTCGAGGCGTACGTGCAACACAAGACGCCGGGAGCGTACAGAATTTTCTTCTTCTACGGACCCGATCGCATTGTGGGCAGCAAACGTGTCCCGGTACTGACGATCGTTGCCATCACACCGCATCCGTAGCGCGCGCGTGCACTTCATATGTTACGTCGGTAAGCGGGTGGACACGCCGTACAAAATCGTCGGCAAGACAGAGCGACTAATGCAAACCACAGCCGTGTAACAGTGCGGTCAGCTACAGTTTCTCAGCGAATCCACAGGGACCCTCATCCGGCGCTCGACGCGCCACCTTCTCCCGTGGGGAGAAGGGAGCGGGGACAATCCCGATGTCAGCCCCGCCTCGCTGCCTCGATTGTGGCGACGTCGATCTTCTTCATCGGCATCATCGCCTCGAAGGCCCGCTTTGCCTCACCGCCGCCAGCCGCAAGCGCATCGGTCAGCACGCGCGGGGTGATCTGCCACGACAGCCCCCAGCGATCTTTGCACCAACCGCACTGGCTCTCTTCGCCTCCATTGCCGACGATCGCATTCCAGTAGCGGTCCGTCTCTTCCTGATCTTCCGTGGCGATCTGGAACGAAAAGGCCTCGCTGTGCGAGAACTCCGGACCGCCGTTCAGACCGAGACAAGGAATGCCCAGAACGGTGAACTCCACCGTCAGTACATCGCCCTCGTTGCCGCTCGGGTAGTCAGCGGGCGCCTTGTGAACAGCAGTCACTTTGCTATCGGGAAAGGTGGCCGCGTAGAAGCGCGCGGCTTCCTCTGCGTCCTTGTTGAACCAGAGGCAGATCATATTCTTTGGCGTCATGTTCGTGTGCTCCTTCTGTTTGACAGGGCGAATCCGCGGCGGCTACGCCGAGACGTTGCAAGTTCTGGACACCCAGCGGCTGGAGGCGCGCGCTCCCCTCTCCCGGCGGGAGAGGGTGCCGCGTCGAGCGGCGGGTGAGGGTCCCCGTTCCGCGCCGCAATACTCGCGTTGCCGGGATAGGATCGGGGAGTGGAAGACCGGCGAGGCGGATTCCGAGGTGGAGGCCAGGATGTTCCTCGAGGGTGGGTATACCGCCCGTAAATGCCCTGACAGGCGGCTGCAGCATGTACATCTCGCCACTCAATCTGTATTAAGGTAGTATCGCGCAAACCGCGAGCCTGCTCGCCGATCGAGTGAAGTGACGTTTTGCAGTGGCCCAGGCTGTCTCTAACCGTTCCTGACATCCAGGGAACTGTGCGTTAAAGCGAAGAGATTACTGCCATGCTCGTACGCCGACCCGGCCATTTACCTGACGGATGAACACTGCCTCCTTCTTCTCGCTGCCGTTGGTGAAGGCGATATTGACCCGAAGAGCAGTGGGGACCCGAACCGGTTCAGTAGTCGGTGAGGAAAATCGTGCAGTCGCCCAAATGTCGAATGCGTCCCTGGCCTGACCTGCGATCACTCGACTGAACTTGTTCATCGAGATGGGGATGTCCATGGTTGAGCTGCCCGCGCTCTGTAACGAGATGCGTCGCACAGTCACCGGAGAGGTGAGAGTGTTGTTGACCAGCACGCGAAATCGTAGATGGACTGAGTCCACATTTCCCATGAGCACCGGCTCGTCGGGCTGATCGATCTCGACGCCGATCTCATCGGACGAGCTCGTCTCTCTGGCAGTGATGACACCCGGCGGGACTCGCGCCCCGAAAGGGGCGAATTCCTCTCCCCGGCGGGGAGAGGGTGGTCGCGTAAGCGACCGGGAGAGGGGCCGCGAGAGATACGACGACCTCGCCCTTTCGACGGGACTGGCGAGACTTTCACGCCCCTCTCCCTGCTTCGCTCCGCTCGCTTCCCTCTCCCCGCCGGGGAGAGGGATACGCCGCTTCGCGGCTCAATTACGTCAACAGTGAACCGGTGTCATCAGAAGCGAGAGAACAGCGCTGAACGCTGTTGAAGAGATGATGAAGCGTCCTTCCCTGGGAGCCGCAGGAGGCGACGCTTGTGGCCGGACATTCCAACTGTCAGGTGTGCAGCGGTCAGTCGACACGCTGGTTGTAGCATGCTGCAGTGGTGGGTTAGGCGTTGACATATCATGGTCGATCCAAAGACGTGTTGTTCGCAAAAGTGTGCAGCGGCATAGGGTGATTCTGCATCCCGTAAAAAGTCATCATTTCGTCCGTTATTGCGCTCAGTGGAATTCTCAATCTGTCATTTCCCATGAGGCGTGAAAGTGGGACGAAGCGTGATGATTTAATGGAATGGCCCCCTCCGTTGCCAGGTTGAATGGCGTAAGGTACTTTCGATGAGAGGTGGCTTACCCACCTCCTTCGGCATCGGGTTTATGGAGCGAACTCCTCCCTTGTGTCGTCGTGGTGTCTAACCCCGGCTTCCAAGGAACCCATGCCCTCGCGTCTGAAACTTTCGGCATCCCCTCCCAACCTCATTCTTTCCTCTCTCACGAGTGAGGGATCCGAGACCCTCCGCCCTTATCACCAGGAGATCGACCTCGACCTCGGGCAGGTTTTGTTCGAACCCGAAGACCTTCCCGGATGTGTGTACTTCCCGCACGGCCAGACCATTATCTCGGTGGTCCGCACCTTCCCGGACGGCAGTTCGGTCGAAGTGGGTCTTGCCGGTTTCGAAGGACTGGTGTCACTGAGCTCGGTGATGAGCTCGGCACCACATCGCGACATGGGGGTCGTCCAGTCCCCCGGGCGTGCCTCCTGTGTCGACGCGGCCTTTCTTCGATCGGAGTTCAAGCAGATTGGTCCCATCCACGACATGATCATCCGATACGCGGACTTTTTCCTCTTGATGGCAACTCAGAACGTTGCATGCAATCGCCTTCACACTGTCCAGAGCAGGCTTGCGAAGTGGCTGTTGCTCCACCACGATCGCATCAGACTGGATACGTTGTCTGTCACCCACGAGTTCCTCTCGAACATGTTAGGAGCACGTCGAGCCGGGGTGACCGTAGCCCTCGGCGACCTGACGCGCGATGGTGCCATCAGTCATCGTCGGCAGCAGGTCACGATCCGGAGCCGTGCTCTCCTCGAAGAAGTTGTTTGCGAATGCTATGGGGCGATCAAAGGCGACTTCGACACTCTGGTCGCATAACCGTCTCAACGGCCCCCTCCCCGCGGGAGATGTTCGCGCGCGAGCAACGGGGAAGGGCGTTGGGTCCGACATCCTGGACCTTGTCATTTTTACAAGAAAGTCGAATAACGGATTTTTCATTTGTGAAAGCGAGAATTAACGCGCTTTTGCCGGTCCGGCTAACGCTGATGTGACATCGGTCGCGTAATCTCGCAACATGACAAGCACTGGTAGAGGACAAGAGCCCCACGAAGTTTTCAGTGTCGATGAACTGGCAACCGCGCTTGATGCATCTCGGAGCCTCATCTATCTGATGGAGCACCTGGGCGACCTCACACCGGCCCCTGTCAGCCACCGTCATTGCTACAGGCTCGGCGATGTCAGGCTCTTTCTCGAATCACCTTTCGGGCGCTATCTCATCGAGCGGTTCGCTGTGCGCTATTCGGCGATCGAAGATTCGACCGTCAACTGAGAAGCAGAAATCCAGAGCAGCGCGGGTTGCGGCGGGAAGCAGGCGCTTTTTGACGGCCTGGGACGGAGATCAGGCTCGAGTGCGTCTCGCCTGGACAGGACAAAGTACGCCGCGAGAGCCGCCGTTGCGAGTGCTATCGCGATCATGACGAAAACGGGGATTCTCGACGAGGGGAGCAGTCTATTGCTCGCCGCCGGTCCCGGACGGACGGGCGCCGCCGGCTCGGTTGCTCGATTGATGGTCATGTTCGAATCGTATTCTAATGGTTGCCACCCACGATGATCGCGACTAGCCCGCATTTCTCACAGACCTTCGCCGCGAGACGACGGATAGCGGCCTGTCTGCTTCGTTTGCACGGCAATTTTGCTCCTTGACATAGTGTCGACTATGCCTTCGTCGCAAAATCGCCGTGCACCTCGCATCCAAGCCACTCTCCGCCGTCTCACGACAAAGGTCTGCGAGAAATGCGGGCCAGTCGCACTGGAATAACTGGCCGCTGGTCCCGCTTGCGCTAGAATCTCGCTCCCTGGCCGTGCGGTCACGGGATTTTTGACAACCTGCTAGCTCCTTGGACCCTGTAAGAGACAGGGTTCCGCTAGTCCGTAAGGAGGTTTCTATGAGGACTTATGAAGTCCTTTTCATTCTTTCTCCGCAAGTAACAGAGGAAGAAAGCACGACCCTGATCACCGATTTCAAAGGCGTTGCCGAAAAGCTTGGCGCTACTTTGAAAAACGAAGAGCCATGGGGTCGTCGCCGTCTGGCATATCCGATCAATAAATGCAACGAGGGGATCTATCATCTTCTCGTTTACGAGACCGAAGCCGGTCTCGGCGATCTCGATCGCCGGATGAAAAACTCGGATCGAATTCTTCGTCACATGATCGTCCGAACCGACCTCGATCTCAAGAGAGCGGCGAAGCTGGCGGCCAAGAACCCGAAGAAAGAGCGGAATCGTCCAGCTACCGCCTCGTTCTCACCCACGACATCGAGTCCTTCTGCGGTCTCGGAAGATGCCGTGCCGACCGCAGCAACGGAGAGCTCGAACGTTGCGGTGACTGAGGCAACGCCCCACGCAACAGCTGACGCTCCATCCGCCGGACCGACCGAGTAATCTGAGGAGATCACGATGGCATTCACACCACGACCACCGCAGAGAGGCGGCGCGGCTGGCGCCGGCGCTCAGGGCGGAAAGAAAAAGTTCTTTTATCGTCGCAAACGCGTCTGCAAGTTTTGCGTCGAAAAGATTGAGTATATCGACTACAAAGATCTGAAAATGATCCAGCAGTTCGTTCCCGAGCGTGGGAAGATTCTTCCACGCCGGATCTCAGGGACCTGCGCCCTGCACCAGCGGAAGCTGCAGAACGCGATCAAGCGGGCGAGAACGATTGCTCTGATTTCGTTCGCGACCGACTAAGAGGCCGATGAGCATCACAACCGAGCCGGTGCCAGTGATCGCAACCGGACAGGACAATCCTGTTCTGTTGGTTCGAAGCACGCTTGTTCACGCGCTGGTCGCGGCGTTCATGTTTGTCTCGCCGCTGATCCTGTTCGTTCCGGCGACGCTGCTCAATTCCGGGCTGCGCAACGGATGGAAGGGAGTGTGGGGGGCGTTGATCGGTGGAGTTGCCCTCCTCGGTCTGGTAGCGATTGCGGCCTCCAGGCCGGGGCAGCTGCCCGCACAGATCTCGGGAGCCGCGCGTCTGCTCTTTGAGGTCGGTATGCCGACGCTCGTGGTTTTCGGCATGATCCGGCAGCGTTTCCGCTTCGGGCCGATTCTTCTCGCAGCTCTGGGCACCGGAGTTCTGGGATTTCTCCTCACGGAGCTGGTGATGCAGGCCAGCTTCGCGCACTCGCCTTACTCGATGCTGGTAAACAATTTCCGGCGCGACACGCTTCGCTCTTTCGACTTTTACAAGAAAGCAGGAATGCCTGCGGATGCTCTGGCGATCATGAAATCCCTCTCCGAGGGGATTGCCAGCACCTACATGCCATTTCTGCTGATTGTCATTACCATTACGATGTTTGTGCTCAGCATGCTGATGGTGTCGAGACTTCCTGCCGGAAAGGCTACTGGCTCTTCCTATTTCTTTCGCAATCTCGTGTTGCCTGATGCGCTTCTGTTCGCATTCGTTGCGGGCGGGCTCGCGCCTCTGGCAACGGGCCTGGTCCGAAGCCTGGGACTCAATCTGCTTGCGACGGTCGGGTTTCTTTACTTCCTGCAGGGGCTGGCGATTCTCAGATTCATGCTCGTGAGCGTCAAGGCGGGATTCTTCGCGATGACGGTCGCGTTCGGAGTCGTCACTCTTCTGACCCTCTACGGGGTCGCGCCGTTCCTGCTGTTTCTGGCGGGACTGTTCGATCCGTTTTTCGATTTCAGACATTTCAACAAAAAGGATGATGCACATGAAAGTCATATTGATTGACGAGATCCGCGGCCTCGGCAGCCGGGGCGACGTGGTCCAGGTGAAGCCCGGCTACGCCCGGAATTTCCTTTTCCCCAAGAAGCTCGCTCGCGAGGCTACGGCCGGGAACCTGAAGTCAGTCGAGCAGGAGCGGAAGAAGTGGGCGCTGCTGAGCGACCAGGAGAAAGTCGTGGCGCAGGCAGCCGCCGAGAAAGTCCAGGGCGCCAGGATCGTCGTTCACAAGCGAATTGGCGAGACGGGTACGCTCTTCGGTTCTGTCACCGCCGCCGAGATCGCCGATGCGCTCGTTGCGCAGGGCATCGAAGTCGACAAGCGTCGCATCGAGATCAGCCAGCCGATCAAGACCGGTGGTGTTCATGCCGTCGATATCCGGCTGCACAAAGATGTGTCCGCGCACATCGAGGTTGAAGTTGTTCCCCTGAACCAGGCCGACGCATAAGCTGATGCGGGACAGACACGCGTGGGTGTCATCCCAAGCGGGGAAACAGCGTCCAGCGCTGGTGAAAGGGTCATGAAGCGTCTCGACTCGGAGCGCCGGTTTCCAGCCGGCTGGAAGCCGGCGGTACGATCTGTTCGACAGAGATTCGTTAGAAGCAGGAAACAGCGAGAGATACGAAGGCTTCGCTCTCTCCACCGGAGTCTCGAGACTTTGACGCCCCTCTCCCTGCTTCGCTTCGCTCGCGTCCCTCTCCCCGCCGGGGAGAGGGACAAGCCGCTCTGCGGCTTCACATCAGCTGGACCGGTGTCACTCGCATGAAGGATAGCTTCGTCGAGAAGCCGCCCGAAGGGGCGGAGGGTTGGGAGAGGGTCTGGCGCGAGAACCTTCGCTACAAGGCAGAGAAACCGCCGACGCGGTTTCGCGCACTGCTCAACCGCCTGCTGAACGGCCTCCGGGATGGCCAGCGAGCAGATCTCGCCCGCCAGCGTGACTTCAACCTCGCGACGCTGGACCTGCTCGCCGATGCCCGGCGGGACGTCTCCGATGGTCGTCGGGACCTCGAATCGCTCCAATCGTCGTTTGGTCGCGAGCTCCAGCAGATTCAGTCCGACCTCATGCGCGAGATTGCTGCTCTCCGAGAGCTCCTTCCAGTCGTAGCCGGAAGGAACGACGCTCTGATGAGCGCACTCGATCGCAAGATCGAGACGGTTTCCGCACGCGTCCGTGATCTTTCGCTGCCGTTGCTCCAGGGGCAGGCGCCTTCTGAATTCCGAAGCGACTTCGTCTATCGCCGGTTAGAGGACGCGCTTCGTGGTGGTGAGGAAGAGCTCGCCGGGTCGCTCACGCCGTACCTCGATTTTGCATTCGAACACCAACCGGTGATCGATCTCGGTTGTGGGCGAGGGGAGTTCCTCCAGCTCTGCCGCACCAGAGGAATCTCAGCGCTCGGGTTCGATTCGAACGAGCGGTCAGTCTCGGATCTCAAGGCGGCGGGACTCGACGTTTCCCTCGAGATGATTCCAGGCTGTCTGAGTGGGATCGGCGATTCGAGTGTCGGATCGATCTTCGCGTCGCATGTCGTGGAGCATCTGCCGTTCAGCGAGTTACTTACGTTGTTCAGCTCGGCGGCAAGGATTCTGAAACGCGGAGGCCTCTTCATGATCGAAACGCCGAATGCCTCGAGCCTGTTCATGGCAGGGTCCGAATTCTGGCGTGACCCGACGCACCTCGCGCCGCGACATGCCGCCGCGCTGGCGTTGATTGGCAGGGAAGTGGGATTCGACGTAGCGCGCGTTCAGACGCTCCATCCATTCTCGACTGGTCACGAGCTGCAGACGACATCAGAGGACCCGGCACTGCAGGCGCTCGTGTCGGATCTCAACAAGCGCGTGTTCGGTGACCAGGATCTTCGCCTCATTCTCCGCAAAGCGTAAGGGGCGGGGTGCTGGCCCGCACGGCGTGCGGCCGACATTCTGACGCGCTCAGACTGCTGCGGACGACTGTTCGGTGACCACGGCGTCGATCGTCTCCTGGCCTGGCGGAGGAGGGGGAACTCTATGCGGGACCAGACCGAGGAGCAGGCCCATGATGAAGCCGCCGAGATGCGCGGCATTGTCGATGCGAGGGATCGTGAAGCCGATGACGATGTTCGCCCCGGCCCAGAAGAGAAGCTGCTGTGTCAGCCCTTTGGCCCACGGCTGGTTCCGCCAGTGTGGGGAGCGGCGAATTGCCAGGATCAGCGCGCCGATGATTCCGAAGATCGCACCGCTCGCACCGACGGACAGTCCGTGGGGAGGCAGCACAGCACTCGCGATGGAGGCAGCGAGCCCTGACAGGAGATAGGTCAGAGCAAACCGCCCCGGGCCGAACATCGATTCGAAGATCGTACCGATCTGGAACAGGGCCCACAGGTTCAGCGCGACGTGAAGCACACCGGCATGCAGGAACATTGCTGCAAAAAGGCGCCAGTACTCGCCGTCCTGAAAGAGGTCCGGATGGATCGCGCCCATGCGGTACAACACGGCGTTCTCCTGGGTGCCTCCCCGGATCCACTCGAGTGCGAATACCAGGGTGATCGAGACGAGCAGCAGCGTAGTGAGCGGGGTTCGGAAGCGTCTCAATCGGATGGTTCCATGAGCGAGGACACCTTGCGGATCATTGCATGAGCGCTTCGCGGTGCGAGCTCCTTGAACCGGATCAGAGCTGTGCCAACCAGCGGCATGATCGTGCGGTAGTGGCCTCGCTCCGCGGCGCGACAAATCGCTCGGGCGACCTTCTCCGGACTCATTGCCAGCGCGAGGCGTGAAGCGCCTGGCATCTTGCCGGGGTGCGCAGTGTCGAAGAACTCGGTTCTGGTTGTCGACGGACAGATCGCTGACACGGTAATGCCTCGACCCATGACCTCGTCACGCAGCGATTCTGAGAAGCCCATGAGGGCAAACTTGGAAGCGCAGTAGCCACCCATCCTCGGGAAGCTCATGATTCCGGCGATCGATGAGACGTTGACAATTGCGCCGCTGCGTCGCTCGAGCATCTGAGGCAGCACCGCCATAGTGCAATTGACTGCTCCGAAAAAGTTGGTCTCGAACATCGCTCGAAGGTCCTCGGCAGATGAGGTCGCCCAGTCGTCGAACAGTCCGAATCCGGCGTTGTTCACCAGGACGTCAACGCGACCGAAACGCTCGGTCGTCGTCTGGATGATCCGCCGGCAATCGCTCTCGACCGAGACATCGCCGGGTAGAACGAGAGTCTCAACCTTGTAAACGCGACACTGTTCGGCGGCGACCTCGAGCTCTCGTTCGCGCCGCGCTACGAGAGACACCACCGCCCCACGCCTTGCTAGCTCAACGGCCGCAGCCCGGCCAATGCCGCTCGAAGCGCCAGTGACAACCGCGACCTTACCTTTGAGATCCATGGGGGAGTGCAGAATGCAGAATGCTCAAGGGGTGGGCATTCTTCCTGACGCCTTTACATTCTGTAGTCTGCACGCTGTCTTACTGGCATTGACTTTGAAAAAGTTGGAATCCTATACTCCCGAGAATTTTGTCCCGCCCCCGGTTGCACGCCTGGAGACGCCGCGATGCCGTTCGAAGAGGTAAAAAAGGTCTGGATGAACGGTCGCATGGTCGACTTTGCCGATGCGAAAATTCATGTGTTTACGCATGCACTTCATTACGGCTCCGGGCTATTCGAAGGGGCTCGGGTTTACGACACCCAGAACGGCCCCGCGGCGTTCCGTCTCGACGAGCATCTGAGACGTCTATTTGATAGCGCGAAAATTTATCGTATGGAGATTCCTTTCTCCGTCGAAGAGTTCAAGCAGGCCTGCCTCGATGTCGTTGTGGCGAACGAGTTCGAGGACTGTTACCTTCGTCCTCTCGTTTACCGCGGGTTTCATTCCCTCGGCGTCTTTCCTGGCTCATGTCCGGTCGATGTCTGCATTGGCGCCTGGAAGTGGGGCAAGTATCTGGGCGCGGAGGCGCTGGAACAAGGCGTCGATGTGCGCGTCTCCTCATGGAACCGGATGGCTCCCAATACCTTTCCCGCGCTCGCTAAAGCGACAGCGAACTACATGAACTCGATCCTGATCAGGAGCGAGGCGGCGATTGATGGCTATACGGAAGGAATCGCCCTGGACGTTCACGGCTATGTGTGCGAGGGGTCTGGAGAAAATATTTTTCTCGTCAGGGACGGGAAGATTACAACTCCGCCGCTCGGCGCCTCAGTCCTAGCAGGCATCACTCGCGACTGTGTGATGAAGCTCGCACGGGACCTCGGCTACGAAGTGACAGAAACATTGATCCCGCGCGAAGCTCTCTACATAGCCGAGGAAGTGTTCTTCACAGGTACGGCAGCTGAAGTGACTCCAGTTCGATCCATTGACCGGATTCCCATTGGCGAGGGTAAGCGTGGGCCGATCACGGAGATCGTCCAACGCGAGTACTTCGCCTACATCAATGGCGAGGTGCCCGACCGTTATGGATGGCTTACTCCCATCTATCCCGGCAGAGCGTCACGCAAACGGCCCGTCGAGGCAGTCGCAGGGCGTTAGTTCCGCGAGGGCTTTTCGGGTTCCTCCACGTCTCGTCAATTCAACTCATGTCCCTGATCGAAACCCTCTCGAACGAGCTTGAATCGATGCGCGCAGGCGGCACGCTCAAGTCAGAGCTCCGCATCAAAGGTCCTCAGGGCCCCGTGGTCGAGGTCGAAGGGAAGGGCGAGGTCATCATGCTCGCCTCCAACAACTACCTGGGCCTCGCCAATCACCCGCGTATCATCGAAGCAGCCGAAAAGGCAGAACGCGACTACGGCTATGGGCTGGCCTCGGTGCGGTTCATCTCCGGAACCCAGGACATCCACAAACAGCTCGAGGCCAGGATTGCTTCATTCCTCGGTACCGAAGACACGATCCTTTACGGCTCGTGCTGGAACGCCAACGAGGGATTGTTTCAGACAGTGCTGGCAGAGAACGACGCAGTGATCTCAGACGAACTGAATCATGCCTCGATCATTGACGGGATCCGGCTCGCCAAGTGTCGCCGGCTCCGTTATAAGAATCGCGATCTCGAAGATCTGAAGCGAATTCTCTCTGAGAATGCCGACGCAAGGAACAAGCTCATCATCACGGATGGTGTGTTTTCGATGGAAGGCTCGCTTGCGCCCGTTGCAGAACTGATCGCGATCGCACGCGAGCATGACGCATTCGTTGTTGTGGATGATTCTCATGGAACCGGCGTCCTCGGCAGGACGGGAAGAGGCACGCCGGAGGAGCTCGGCGTCTTCGGCAGGGTGGACGCGTACACCTCGACGCTTGGGAAGGCGCTGGGTGGGTCGCATGGCGGATTCACCACAGGTCCTCGGGTGCTTGTTGAGTTTCTCCGTCAGAAGTCGCGAACCTATCTCTTTTCGAACGCTCTTCCGCCAGGGGTGGTCATGGGCTCGATCGCTGCGATTGATCTGATCGAGTCTGACCCGTCGATGGTTGCGCGCCTGCGCAGCAACACGACCTACTTCCGGGAGCAGGCAGCTGCAGCGGGGCTCGAGATCCGGCCCGGGACGCACCCCATCGTTCCGATCATCATCGGTGACACGGCAAAGGCGATCTCGATCTCGCGCGAGTTGCTCGATCGTGGCATCTATCTTTCTGGATTCGGCTTCCCGGTCGTCCCACAGGGACAGGCGCGACTCCGCTGTCAGATCAGCGCAGCTCATGAGAAAGAGCATCTCGATCGTGCCGTGAAAGCGATCGCAGAAGTCGCGAAAGTTCAGGCCTAGCGCGGAGATGTCCTCGCGCGCGGATGCTCGTTAAAGCGCCGCGACTAAGAAAAAAGTAACGAGATGTCGCCCCTCCCGCCCACACGCCGAAGCTTCTAATTCTAACGACACCGGTTCACTGTCTGACGCCGTTGAGCCGCGAAGCGGGCGTAATCCCTCTCCCCGGCGGGGAGAGGGAAGCGAGCGGAGCGAAGCAGGGAGAGGGGCGTGAAAGTCTCGCCAGTCTTTCGAAAAGGGCGAGGTCTTCGTATCTCTCGCGGCCCCTCTCCCGGTCGCTTGCGCGACCACCCTCTCCCCGCCGGGGAGAGGGATTCGCCCCTTCGGGCGCGAGTCCCGCCGCGTGTCATCACTTCTTCATCAGCGTCCCCGCTGTTAACCCGCTTCTGATGAAGCCACTAACATTGGCCGTGCTATTTTGTGGCCGGACATTCCAATGTCCGTCCACAAGCGCCTCCTGCGGTACCATGTTGGGACGCTTCATCGCCTCTTCACCGGCGTGTCCTCACGCTGTTAACCCGCTCGGGACGACGCCCCGGTCGAATCCGCGAACGCTGGTGAATGCGACTGCCGGAATGCAGGAAAGCTCAGCTCCCTGAGTAACGGAACTTCCGTACTTCCGACTCGAAATCGCGTCCGCTTTCGATGAGCTGGTTGACGGTCCCGTTGAAGTCCTGCGCGACGGAGTCATTCTGTCTGGCGATGTCGCCCATCATCTGCGAGGCGCTCGCGATCTGGTCGGTGTTCCGGATCTGGCTCTCGAGAAGCTGCCGGATCGAGCGCGTGTCCTCGGCGATCTGCTCCATCGCCGAAGCGATTCCCCGCCCGGCCGTGAGCTGGTGCTGCGTGGAAGTCTTGACCTGCAGCGCTACCTCACGGACCCGCTCTGCCTCCGATGCGAGAAGCTGAGTCGCGCGAGCTTGTTCCTGAATGGCTCGATTGTTTTCCGCGATGTGATCCGACATTTTGACCGTCAGTCCGTTCAGATGCCGGCTTGCCTGCGATTGATCGACGAGAGATTTCGAAATGCGGTTGGCCATCTCGTAAGAACGGGCCGCGCTTTCTACAATCTGCCTGAGCGAGCCTGCCGCGTTCTGGGCAACCGCCGCATTTTCCTGCACCTTGGCAACACCTTCATGCATCGCGATTGCCGCGTCGCGCGACCCCGATTGCACCGCTTTGATGATTCCCGCAATCTCCTTGGTGGAGCCGCGAGTCTTGACGGCGAGCTCCCGGATCTCGTCCGCTACGACGCTGAACCCGAGTCCATGTTCGCCGGCCTGTGCTGCAATGATCGCAGCGTTCAGGGCCAGCAGATTCGTGCGCTCGGTGACATCTTCGATGACGCTCAGGATCTGAGTGATTTGACCGACGCTCTTCTGCAAGGTATCGAGCACGTCGGCGGCTCGTTCCGAAAGACGCTGCGAGAGCTCGATTCCCTCGACTGTCTCATTGACGGCCTGACCGCCGGCGACCGCATTTTCGCGCACCTGCCGGGAGATCTGCGCTGTCGACTCGGCGCTCTGCCTGAGCTCGTCATTCGTGGAGTCCATCTGCGTCACAAAGGAGAGGACCTCTTCAGTGATCGATGCCAGAACCTCGGTCCTCTGCGCCATGCCTGTGGCTGCTGCTGACATCT
This sequence comes from Thermoanaerobaculia bacterium, assembly GCA_035576005.1. GTDB lineage: Bacteria > Acidobacteriota > Thermoanaerobaculia > Gp7-AA8 > Gp7-AA8 > DATLXH01. Next base: position 34,531 of record DATLXH010000148.1, read on the forward strand.
GCGTGGTCGATGACGAGGTTTTTTCAACCGACTGAAAAAGCTCGTCCATGCTTCGAGCCACCTCTTCAGCCGATGCCTGAAGCTCAATCGATCGCGACGATGAATCCTCTGTGAGCTCGCTGACGGTCTCAGCAGCCTCGAGGACTGCGCCGATCCCGATTCGCACGTTTTGCAGCGCCGCGGTGGATTCGTCCGTCAACGCAAGCTGCTCACGTGAGCGTTCGAGGAGGCTCTCAGTACCGCCACTGATGACGCGGACACCGTCGGTAATCGAAGCGCCGCCGCCGCCAACTCTGGCCAGAAGGCGGCGGAGGTTCTCCCTCGTCTGACCGAAGCTTTCCTCGAGGTCACCGATCTCGTCGTCTGCGAAGACTCTCGAGTCCGCGTCAAAGTTCCCTCGTGCCATCTCCGAGGAGAGCGTCCGGAGCTTATCGACTCCGCGCGTGACATCGCGGCCCACCAGAAACGCAGCAAGGGCGAAAAGCAGGGTGGTCACGATCGCAACGATCAGCGTGTAAAAAGTAATCTGTACCGGGATGTTTCTGTAGGGCGCCCATGGGATGGTGAGCACCAGGATCGAGCCGTCCTTGAGCGGTCGGAAGCGTGAAACGTGCGGCGAGACAAAGCTGGAACTGTCTCCCGACCGAAGCCGAAGCATCGCCGACACTTCTCGCGGGGTCAAAGGTTCTCCGTGACTCGTCACAGTTCCCTGGCTCGTGATCCGGTGCAGGCCATAATCGCCGGGGATGTAGTCTTCGAGAGTCGATACGAGTGTTCCATCAATTTTCGCTGACAGGTTCGCGCTGTCGTGAAGCCGCTCGAATCTCTCCGCTGCCGTCTTGATTGCAAGGTTCTCCAGGGTCGTCGAAACCTTGGAGGAGACGAGCTGAATGAGCGCAACAGCGGAAACGATGAAGAGACCGATAAAGACCAGCGCAATCTTTTTCGAAACTGTGAAGCGACGGCGTCCTACGTACCGGGCCGGTCGGCGCGCAGCAATTCGCTGGAGGGCCTCTTTGCCTGCGGCGTATCCCCACGAGACGCCGAGCGAGCCTGCGATGATTGCGGCAACGAAGAAATAGCTGAACCCGAGTGGGGTAGGGAATACGACGAGAGAACCGATGATCGTGAAGAGGGCGCCCCCAACGAGCCAGAGGATCCAGGTCGATCGAACGACTCTTCGGAGCAGGCGGGACATCGGAACCGAGAGGTCAGCCTCGGTTTCGAGACCGCGTTCCAGCTCTGTCAAAGCCGGCGATAACCATGCTCGCAGCAACAGCGCGGCGGCGAGGTAGAGTGAGAGTGCCAGAGCGGTGACCGAAAGCAGATCGCGAGCACTCATCCGGATCACGAGCGCAAGGAACCCGATAGCCATCGGACCGCAAACGATTGCGGGAACCACAAGCAGGTTGCGGAGGTAGCGGTTCGACAGGCTCAAGGTAGGACCACTTTCACGGAGTCACCGCTGGCTTGCGCCTGCTGATAACACGTCATCTAACATACTCCACCAGGTCTTGTTGCCCTCTCATCAGTACGGGGTAGCGGCCAGTGAAGCACGCGGTGCAATAGAGCTGCTCCGCACTTTGCCCATCCTCGCGCACGCCCTCGAGCATCCCGCTCTCGGACAGGTAGCCGAGAGAATCTGCTTCGATGTAACTGCGGATGTCCTCGACGCTGCCAGAGCTGGCGATCAGCTCCTTCCGTTTCGGAGTATCGATCCCGTAGTAGCAGGGGCCGGTGGTTGGCGGGGAGGAGATGCGCATATGTACTTCGCTGGCTCCGACATCCTTGAGCATTCTCACGATCTTTTTCGATGTTGTGCCGCGAACGATCGAATCGTCGACCAGGACAATCCGCTTGCCCGTTACGATCTCGGCCACAGGATTGAGTTTCACCTTCACGCCGAAATTTCGAATTGCCTGCCGCGGCTCGATGAACGTTCGCCCGACGTAGTGGTTGCGTACCAGTCCATATTCGAAGGGGATTCCTGATTCATGAGAGTAGCCGAGGGCAGCGAAGACTCCTGAGTCCGGAACGGGAACGACGATATCCGCGTCGATGGGGTGCTCCCTTGCAAGCTGTGCCCCGAAGCGCTTTCTCGTCTGCCCGACATTGAGGCCGAAGAGTCTGGAGTCGGGGCGGGCAAAGTAGACATGCTCAAAAATGCATCGCGCCTCGCGAGGGCCTGTTCGCTGATCGATCGTGCGGATCTCTCCCGACTCGGTCAGCATCACGGTCTCACCCGCTCGGACTTCGCGTATGAGCTCGGCTCCGATCAGATCGAAGGCGCAGGTCTCCGAGGATATGCAGAGCGCTCCGTCGAGACGTCCGATTACGAGGGGGCGGAAGCCCCATGGGTCGCGCGCGCCGATGATCTTGCCCGGCGCCATTGCCACGATCGAATACGCACCCTCAACCTGAGCGAGGGCGTCGACCAGTGCAAGCTCGAATCCGGGTGCGCGCGAGCGCGCGACAAGATGAACGATGACCTCGGTGTCGGACATCGTGCTGAAGATCGCGCCATCAGACTCGAGTTTGCTTCGAAGCTCGTCGCCATTGATGAGGTTTCCGTTGTGGGCAACGGCGATTGGGCCTTTGCTGGTGGAGGCAACGAGAGGCTGCGCATTGCAAAGCATCGAGCCGCCGGACGTGGAGTAGCGAACATGCCCGATCGCTATCTCACCGGGAAGACGCTGAAGCCGCTCCTGAGTGAAGACGTCCGCGACGTGACCCATTTCCTTTTCGACATGGATCTGCGTGGAGTTTCGCGCGATCAACCGCTCGCCAGTCCCAGTGGTTCCGGCAGCCGAGCCGATGTTGCCTTCGGACATCGTCGGGTCCGCGGACATCGAGGCGATGCCTGCGCTCTCCTGACCTCGATGTTGAAGTGCGTAGAGCCCGAGGTAAACAAGGTTGGAGGCGTCGTGATGATTGATGACTCCAAAAACACCGCATTCATCATGGAACTTGTCGGACATGGGCTTGGATGAGTGTAACGCGGGCAGGGCGGAACGTGCTTCCCGCGTTGGCGATCGCTGGAATCCCGGGAGGGTCGTCTGCGTAGCGTCGGACAAAGCGGGCTGACGACGCTGGTCCAACTGATGCGAAGCCGCGAAGCGGCGTGTCCCTCTCCCCGACGGGGAGAGGGAAGCGAGCGGAGCGACGCAGGGTGAGGGGCGTGAAAGTCTCGAGAGTCCGTCGGGAAAGTCGAAGTCTTCGTATCTCTCGCGGCCCCTCACCCGGTCGCTGACGCGACCACCCTCTCCCCGCCGGGGAGAGGGAGTAGCCCCTTCGGAGCGCCGGGAAACAACTTCGGGTTCTTGTGAAATCGTCAGTGGACCATCAGGGCGGGGAACGCCTCTTGCCAGATCCGTTGCAACTCATCGAGAGACGACTCGAGAAGCAATACGTCATTCCTCGAGACCCTGAACGTGCGCGCCGTTCTGCCGATGACCCTGGCGGCCGTCGAGTGTTTCCCGGCTTCGCCCAGCACCTCGCCCACCTTAGCAGCTTCGCAGGTCACGATGGCGCGTGCCTGCGTCTCGCCAAAGAGCAGAGCCACCCAGTCGAGCGAGTCGGCATATCCCGCCAGCTGAACGTCGCAACCAACGCCGTTCATCGACGCCTCAGCAAGCGCTATTGCCAGCCCTCCGCTCGAGAGGTCATGCGCGCTGTCGATCAGCGCCCGGTCGTTGAGGGAAAGAAGCAGCTTCACGAGTTGTGACTCTTCATCGAGATGGACTCGCGGTGGACGAGAGCGCGTACCCTCGAGGAAATGAGACTGGAACTCCGAGCCGCCGAGCTCGTCCTCGCTTGTCCCGAGCAGCACAATGGATCGATCGAGATCACGAAAGAGAAGCGTGATGAATGATGCTTCGTCCTCCAGAATCCCAACCATTCCTACGGTTGGCGTCGGCGGGATCCCTCGCCCTTCTGTCTCGTTGTAAAAAGAGACGTTGCCCGACACCACGGGAGTTTCCAGTGCAATACACGCTTCACTGATTCCGCGGATGCATTCTGAGAACTGCCACATGATTTCGGCTCGCTGGGGTGATCCGAAGTTGAGACAGTCTGTGATCGCGATCGGCCGCCCGCCGCTACACGCAACATTCCGCGCTGCCTCGGCGACCGCTTGTTTTCCTCCCTCGTAGGGATCGAGCTCACAGTAGGAAGGGTTGACGTCCGAGCTGATTGCGAGTGCCCGTCCCGTACCCTTGACTCTGATCACTGCTGCGTCCGATCGCTCCGGTCCTGCGAGCGTATTCGTCCGTACCGTCGTGTCGTACTGCTCGTAGATCCAACGTTTGGACGAAAGATTCGGAGATGTCAGCAGAGTGCGTAACTCTTCGGTGCAATCCCGATCGTTCTCCCGCGGGCGCTCAACTCTGGCTGGCATCGAGTCATACCAGGCCGGCTTCGCGATCGGCCGATCGTAGAGCGGCGCCTCCGTTGCGATCGGCTCAACTGGAATGGCTGCGACTTCCTTTCCATTCCAGAAAAGTCTTACCGTCGCATCGTCTGTTACCTCACCGATAACCGCCGCATCGAGGTCCCACCGTTCGAAGATCGCAAGGACGTCCTGCTCTCGCCCCTTTCTGGCGACGATCAGCATCCGCTCCTGCGATTCGGAGAGCATGATCTCGTAGGGCGTCATCCCCGTCTCACGCATCGGAACGCGGTCGAGATCCATCCGGATGCCAGTGCCGGCGCGACCGGCCATTTCAAACGAGGATGACGTAAGTCCCGCCGCCCCCATGTCCTGGATTCCGACAATGCTGTCGCGCTCCATGAGCTCGAGACATGCTTCGAGCAGAAGTTTTTCGGTGAATGGATCGCCCACCTGAACGGTCGGCCTTTTCTCCTCAGAATCTTTGTCGAATTCCGCAGACGCCATCGTCGCGCCGTGGATCCCGTCGCGACCCGTCTTCGAGCCGACATAGATGACCGGGTTTCCCACACCGGTTGCCTCGCCCTTGAAGATGCGGTCGGCGCGTGCAATGCCGAGGGCGAAGACGTTGACCAGGATGTTGCCGTTGTATCGGGGGTCGAACGTTGTCTCGCCGCCGACTGTCGGAATTCCGATGCAGTTTCCGTATCCGGCAATGCCCCGCACGACGCCGTTGACGAGATAACGCATCCGCGGAGCATCGAGAGCGCCGAAGCGAAGTGAATCGAGGCAGGCGATCGGGCGCGCACCCATGGTGAAGATGTCGCGGAGGATCCCCCCAACGCCGGTAGCGGCACCCTGGTATGGCTCGATGAACGACGGGTGATTGTGCGACTCCATCTTGAAAGCTGCGACCCAGCCATCGCCGATATCGATGACGCCGGCATTCTCACCGGGGCCGTGTACGACGCGAGCGCCGGTGGTTGGGAACTTCCGCAGATGGATGCGGCTCGACTTGTACGAGCAGTGCTCTGACCACATGACCGAGAAGATGCCGAGCTCGGTGAAGTTGGGAGCGCGCCCGAGGATCTGTTCGATCCGCGAGTACTCGTCGGCGGAGAGACCGTGAGACGCGATGAGAGCGGGCGTAATGCTTTCAATCATGGACGGGGATTCTAGCCCGCATTTCTCACACTCCTTCTGCTGCGGCAGCGGATAGCGGCCTGGCTGCTTCGCTGCGGTGGAGGCCGCCGCAGGGGTGGAGGTAGCCGCCGAAGGCGGCGAAAGATCCGTTAGCACCCGGCTTCAGCCGGGTGAGGAGTGCGTCGGGCAACCCAGCCCGCGGCAGCGGGCGGCAGAGGCCTTTCTTCCCCGCGATCTTTCGCCCGTTACACGGGCTGTATTCGATCGCGCCACGACTCTTCACCCGGCTGAAGCCGGGTGCTACGGATGTTTCGCCGCCTTCGGCGGCTGGAACGACCGGACTCGAGGACCGCAGATCAGGCGCGCGAGGCGATTGCGGGCTCGACAGTGTGGGAACTGCCGAAGCCGAGCTCCGCGTAACGCTGCAGCGCGGCGCGGAAGATCTCGACGGACTTTCTGAGCGAATCCTCATTGAGAACATAGGCGATGCGCACTTCGTCTCGTCCGAGGCCGGGCGTTGCATAGAAGCTCGGCGCGGGCGCGACCATGACAGTCGAGCCTTCGTGATTGAAGTCGGAGAGCAGCCATGAGGCGAAGTGCTCGCTGTCGCGCACAGGCAGGCGTGCGACAAAGTAGAACGCCCCTTCGGGCTTGCGGAGAAAGACACCCGGAAGCGCGCTGAGCCCTTCGAAGAGAATGTCGCGACGTTTCTGATATTCAGTAATGACGTTCTGGGTGTACTCGGCACCGAGGCTCATCGCCCCGACGGCAATCGATTGCGCCAGGCCTGGAGGGGAGAGGCGACCTTGCGCCATTTTGAGCGCGGCGTCGAATACGGAACTGTTTCGCGTGACGAGGCTGCCGAGCCTGATGCCGCAGGCGCTGTAGCGTTTCGACAGACTGTCGACCACGATCACGAACTCTTCGAAACCGGAAAGAGTCAGCGCGCTCAGCGAGGTCCCTCCGTCGTACACGAACTCGCGATACACCTCGTCAGAGATGAGGAAGAGGCCTCGATCCCGGCAGATCTCGGCCACCATCGTCAACTCTTCCTGTGAGTAGACAGTCCCGGTCGGATTATTGGGATTGCAGAGAAGCAGGCTTCGAGTTTTCGGAGTGATCGCTTTCTCGAAAGCCTCGCGGGAGGGCAGGTGAAATCCAGTATCGCCGACGCTGGTGACTGCGACGAGTCTGACCCCAGCCATGTTCGCGAACGCGTTGTAGTTTGCATAGAAAGGTTCGATGACCAGGACATCGTCGCCCACACTCGTGGTGCCGAACAAGGCGAAGAGAACGGCCTCGCTGCCGCCCGTCGTCGCGAGAATTTGTTTCGTGGTCAGATTGATGCCGAGACGCTCGTAGTAGACGCGGATGGACTCGAGATACTCCGGGGTTCCCCCCGATGGCGAGTACGCGAGCGTCTTTTCGTTGATCGTCTTCAGACGGTCGAGCATGCACGCCGGAGTCTCGATATCGGGCTGCCCGATGTTGAGATGGTAAACGTGCACTCCTCGACGTTTCGCGTCATCGGCAAACGGCATGAGCTTGCGGATGGGCGAGGCCGGCATGTTCTGGGCGCGAGGCGATACCTGCGGGTTCATTCCGGGGCGCCGCTGCCAAGATTGTGCCTGTTAATGTGCATTTCGTCCGCGTTTCTCGAAGACCTGCGCCGCCAGGCCCCTCTTAGCACGCATTTCTCACAGTCGTTCATCGCCAAGCAGCGGATAGCGGCCTGTCTGCTTCGTTGCACAACGGTTTCGGTCGTCGACATAGTGTCAACTATGCCCTCGTCACGAAACCGTCCTGCGCCTCGCATCCAAGCCACTCTCCGCCGCCTGGCGACGAACGACTGTGAGAAATGCGGGCTAGCACCTCAACGGGTGTAAGAGTCGATTCGAGCCTGCTGGCCTCTTCCTTGCTCCCCCCTTCGGGAAAAAGGGGGAAATCATGAACCGTTTCATTCCTGGGGGATTGCTGGTGGCCCTGCTGATCGCGACTCCCGTGGCGGCCCAGTCTCAACGTCTCAGCATTCTCGGTGGTGCGCAGTTCGTGCAGAGGACCGGAATGAACGAGTTTCGTGAAGACGTCGTTGGAACACAGTTCGACGTTACCTTTGACGCAGGCGGTGGAGTCGGCTTCGGATTCAATTACTTCCTTAGCGATCACTTGTCGATTGAGGCCAAGAGCTCTCTTGTGGAGTCGACCTCCAGTCTGCGGATCCGGACCTCGAGCGATTCGATCGCCATTCTCAAGCTCGGCCGGACTCGCACGTATCCGTCGACCGCAGTGCTGCAGTATCACTTCGCCACCAAGGGCGACCTCAGGCCGTATATCGGTGCCGGAGGCGCGTATACCTTCGTGAAAGACGTCGAAACTGCAGTCGGAAAGATCGAATTCGAGCAGGAGTCAGGCCTCGTCGTGAACGCAGGGTTTGATGTCCGTTTATCGGACCAGTGGGCTGTGAACCTCGACGCGAAGTATGTTCCGCTCGAGACATCAGCCAAGGCTGTCAGTACGAACGCCGCGGATCTCAGGATCAAGCCGATTATTTTCTTCGGGGGGCTTCGCTATAAGTTCTGACGCGAGGTCAAACTACTAAGAGTCGAAGTCGCCGAGGGTGACGCCGGTGACGCCGATGGGAACGTCGGGACCCTCACTCGCAGGCGAGCCGCGCAGCCGGCTCGCCTCGATCTTTTCTTCACCCGCGGCAGAGACGGCGACCTCTCTTTCGATCTGCATCCGGGCGCTGGCCAGGTAGACCTTCACCCCTTTCTCCGCGTAAATCTGAGCGATTCGCAGCGGATCAGCGTCGATGACGATGTAGTCGTCGATCCTGGTGGAGAAGATTGCGAACAGACCGTTCTCCTGCTTATCGATTCTCCACGCCATCTCTGGATTGTACCGAATGAGGAGTTCGATCGACCGCTGTGTGAGGCGACTTCGACCTGACCGTTTGCACGCCGATACCGCTCCACGTTATTGCCTGAAGCGACTATCATCTCGTCGCGCGTCGGCTACCAGACCGACGGTCACAACAACGCGATTCTCCCGTTGAGGTTGTTTCCATGACGGCTGCTCCGACAGTTGCAGGCACCCCTGATCCTCCCTACTTCGCCGTGATCTTTACTTCCGTCAAGCGGGACGATGACGGGTACGGGGAGGTCTCGAGAAGAATGTACGAGCTCGCTTCGAGCATGCCAGGATTCCTCGGCGTTGAGAGTGCCCGCGGAGAAGACGGTATGGGAATCACGGTGAGTTACTGGAGCTCCCTCGAATCGATTGCTGATTGGAAGCGCGATCTCTTTCATCTCGAAGCGCAACGGCTTGGGCGCGACAAGTGGTACAGCAGTTACGTCACTCGTATCGCGAAGGTCGAACGTGCCTACGACTTCTCCATCGAATGACCCGGAGCGAACGGGAGCGCGACTCGATTCTCCATATCGCCGATGGCGATATGACCGCCCAGCGGTTGAAGCAGAGCGGGGTCCCGGGCGAGATTCTGAGCTGGCAGGAGGCCGCGATCCATGGCCCCTCGCCGGGCGGGGTCGTGCTGGGAGAGTGGCAGGCGATTCGCGCGGACTTTCTTGCACGCTCCGCAGGAGTTCCGTCAGCAGAGGTCCTCAGATCGCTCGAGTCGATGCATGCGTCGCTCCGGGATCACCGCGAGGAGATCGTCCTCTGGTTCGGAGAAGAATCGTTTTGTCAGCACAATCTGGCGTCCGTCGTTTCATCGATCATGGACGATCGTGTGCAGCGCGTCTCGATCGTCGGTCTCGGGACTGGGGCGAGCGGAAGAGCAACTCATGGATCGGATCTCGAGGTCGCGGAGTTGCTGACGGGCTACGAGAGCCGGACCGAGCTCGGGATCGTACGGCGTGACGAGTTGAACGCGTTCTGGCGTGCATTCAGTGACTCTGATCCATCTCGAATGCTGCGTCTCAGCAGGGAGGCTGAGGCGTCGGCTCGAATCGTCGCTCTTGCGTGCAGTCATCTCCAACGATTCCCATCCGCTCACAACGGTCTGGGTGTGTTAGAGAATACGTTGCTGACGCTTGTCGCATCCGGCATACACCGTTTTGATGAGCTCTTCGAAACCTACGCGGAACGGAATCCGAGCTCGGGCCTGGGTGACGTGCAGATCCTGGATCACCTGACTCGTCTCGCCAACTGTGACCAACCACTGGTGTCACTCGAGGGAGATCCTCCTGACACTCTCATCACGATTCTTCCTGTGGGGCACGAAGTCCTCTCCGGGCAACGTGACTTCGTGGAGCTCAACGGGATCGATCTCTGGCTGGGTGGCGTTCACATGACGGGCTCGACCTCACTCTGGCGTTGGGACACGGCGAGCTCCACTCTCGTCACTCAATCGGGCGGAGCCTGATCGTGCGATTCCTCGGCATCGGTTACGGCAATGATTTAGGCGATCTCTACCTTCGCCTTTCAGCTCGCGGTCACGAGGTCCGCGTTTACGTCGACGACCCGGAGTTGCGCGACATCATGTCGGGCATGATGGTTTTCACTCTCGACTGGGAGGCTGACCTCGGGTGGATTCGGGAGGCAGAGCAGAACGGGATCATTATTTTCGAGGGGAACGGCTGGGGGGCGATTCAGGACCGGCTGCGCGCCGAGGGGTACAACGTAGTCGGGGGGAGCGCGCTGGGTGACCGCCTCGAGTCCGATCGCGCGTACGGACAACAGCTGCTGCGCGATGTTGGGCTTCAAACGGCAGAGACGTTTGAATTTCACGATTTCGACGAGGCAATTCGCTTCCTGCGCCGTGAGGGTAGAAGGTTCGTACTCAAGTTCAGTGGCTCCGGTTTCGCGTCGACTCGTAATTACGTTGGGGAGATGACCTCGGGCGCCGACATGATTGCGCTGCTGGAGACACAGCGCGATCGCTGGCGTTACAGCGAGGAACCTCATTTCATCCTCATGGAGCATGTGAGTGGAGTCGAAGTTGGAGTGGGCGCATTTTTCAACGGTGAGCGTTTCCTCGAGCCAGCGAACCTTGATTGGGAACACAAGCGGTTCTTCCCGGGAGATCTGGGAGAGCTGACCGGGGAGATGGGGACTCTGGCAACCTATCGAGGAGCCGAGCGGATTTTTGAGGCCACTCTTTCGAGGATAGCTCCGATTCTGCAGAGCTCCGGTTACTGCGGCTACGTGAACCTCAACACGATCGTCAATGAAGACGGCATCTGGCCGCTGGAGTTCACCTGCCGGTTCGGCTATCCCGGTTTCGCGATCCTCGACGCACTCCATGCCGACCGGTGGGACGAGATCTTCTACAAGCTCGTGACGAGAAGCGCAACGCGAATTGAAACGCACGACGGTTACGCGATTTGCGTGGTGCTGACTGTGCCGCCTTTTCCCTATCGTTTCGGGTACGAAGAGTTGTCGAAAGGGGCGCCAATCGTCTTTGCGGATGAGATGCGTGACGAAGACCGGGAGCAGCTTCACTTCAGTGAGGTCGCTATGGCCGGTGGCCGGCTCGTGACGGCGGGACTTATCGGATACGTGATGGTTGCGACCGGAAGAGGGGAAACGGTCCGCGAGGCGCAGGCCGCTGCCTACCGCCGTTGCCGGATGGTCGTGATTCCCAACGTCCGTTATCGGACCGACATCGGTGACCGCTTCATTCGCGAGGATGAGGCGTCACTGCGAAAGTGGGGATGGCTGTGAGGAGAATGCATTCTTTCCTCAACATCCCAGCTCGCGTCGGTATCTCTCGAAGCAGCGTGCTCCTGCAGCAAGTCGCATGAGCGCACCTTCGGCGATCGGCCTGGCGGTTTCGGGATTCGCTTCGACGAGGGGCCGGAGAACCTCGCGATTCCATGCTTCTGAATGCTTGATGTCCAGGGTGGCGTGAAGCGAGTAATAGCGTCGTGACGGCCCGGCAATCCCGAGGCGTCGAAGTCCCGCCGCCACCATTGCCGCCCTGCCCGGGGCTGTGAGCTCTACCACGCCAAGGGCTCCGACAGAATGGAACGCGTAACGGCGGTTCGCCGCGAGGGCGACGAGGAGATTTCCAAGAGCCGTCGCTTCCCATACGATCGGCGCAGGGTGACTTCCGAGTCGAAGCTCCTCGGCGAGCCGATCGAGAAGTGGGCCGTGCATCGCGATCTCGCGACCTCGCCCCATTTCATCCCAGTAGTTGCGCGCAAGTTCAAGCTTGGCCTGAACGGGAAGCTTGAGCTGGGTCAGAGCGACCAGGTCGTCGAAGCCCGCTTCACCGGCGACTTCCTGTCTGAGAAACCATCGGAACTGCTCGAGGGTCGCCTTCGTCGCGAGCCAGGGAAAGAGTGGATCGTTCTGTCCCGGTCCTGTCTCTTTCAACTCTTCGAACCAGGCAACGAATGCATCGGGGGTTGTAGGGACGCTGGCGACTCTATCCTGGATCTCGCGCCGTTCAGACTCTACAAACTCCCCCTCGGCGAAGCGATTCTCGACCTCAGCGAGGATCGCCTCCTGCCACTGATCATCAGGAAACGACGGGCGAAAACGTGACTCGTTCAGTTTCTGCAGCCGCAGATGAAGATTCTCATCCGGACTCGAGCTCGGGAGAACTGAGGGGTAGGTCAGTTCGTCGATGTGGACGACACTCATAGACTTCTCTCCTGGGATCGTGAATCGTGCTATCTAAGCGAGGGTTACAGCGCCTTCGGCACCTGCGTAGCAAGTTCTGTGACTGCCGCTCACAACGCCCGGTGAGCGTGGGCCGGCTGCTACGGTTTGATCATGGTCAGGCCGGCTACCGCAAGCCGTTCGACAGCCTGGTACGAGGGTCGATCGAGCTCCTCACCAAAAACGTCCGGATCGATCTCCCGGTAGCTGAACGTCGCTCCAGCGCTTTGTATCAACTCGCGAATTGACTCGAGGAACGTGTCGACGCCGTCGACGACTGCCGTTCCCGTATACAGAACGAGTTTGCCTCCTGAAGAAAGCCGCTCGAGAGCTTCCTTCACGATCCGGATCGAGAGCGCTTCCCCGAAAGCGCCGCCGCCGTGTCGATAGACGCGCGACTCTTCATCGATCAGATAAGGAGGGTTGGCGAGGATCAGGTCGATCTCTCCGCCAACCTGCGAAAGGAGATCACTCTTGACGAAGCTCGCGTGGCGGATAGAGGCGAGGGAGGCGTTGACTTCTGCCAGTTCCAACGACCGCGGATTGATGTCTACCAGGATCAGCTCGTCCGCGCGCGAGGCGATCGACAGTCCCCCCGCCCCGGAGCCGCATCCGAGGTCCACCGCCCGTGACGCGCGTCCGACTTCGTGGTCGAGCAAATTGAGGAAACGGTAGGTGTCGGGACCGAAGAAAACAGAATCCGGGCTCGTGGTCGGGAATGCGCTGTGCGCGTAAATGGCGTCGCCGACCGTGGAGAAGCGCACCGTGCTGCGTAACAGATCGTGATCGGACTCGAGGCAATCTGCCGCCTCCAGGAGTTGAACGATCTCTGACGGCAGCAGATCCTCACGGAAGGGGAGACTCCAGCCGAAAACCCCTCGGGCGTCGTGCGCCTCGCGATGGGACTCACGGCTGATGATGCGGCGGTGAGACTCGGGAGTGATCGTGGTGAATCGGTAGTTCCGCAGGTTGAGGTAGCGTCCGATCTCAACGAGAGCTTCCTGTTTCGAGTTCATGCCGGAGTAGTGTCGCAGAGTTCTCGCGCGCTGGAACGAACCGCATGAGACCGGTGGGTGTGAAGAAACGTAAAGATGTTGATGACAACGACTATGACCAGGTTCCGCGCCGCCGCCAGGCTCTCTATCCTGATCGGTTTCGTGGCGTGCCGGGTCACGCCAGCAGGCTCCACCCGGCCGGCGGCCGAGGCGCGCACTTCGAGCGTCAGGACTACCGGCGCTACGACGGTACCGGCGGTCTCCGCTCGCGTTCCGGCTCCGGTCATGAGCTCGCACGGGGCCGACTGGCTGGAGCGAGCGGAGCGGGAAGCTGAAGAGCAGCCTGATCTCGTGATGGATGCCATGCAACTGCGTGACGGCCAGACGGTGGCCGAAATCGGTGCTGGGACGGGCTACTTTGCCAGACGTATGGCGCGGCGCGTCTCGCCGTCCGGGAAAGTCTTCGCTGTGGATATTCAGCCGGAGATGCTCACTCTGCTTGCACGCTATGTCAGAGAAGAAGGCGTGACCAACATAGTCCCGGTGCTGGGCGGAGAGACCGATCCGAGACTTCCCGAAAAGAGCGTCGACTGGATACTTCTCGTTGATGTCTATCACGAGTTCCAGAAGCCGCAACCGATGCTCGCGCGGATCCGTGAAAGTCTCACTCCCGGCGGGAGGGTTGCCCTTGTGGAGTACAGGCAGGAAGGGGAAAGCGCCGGTCACATCAAACGGGAGCATCGGATGTCTGTAGAGCAGGTGAGAGCAGAGTGGGAAGCTGCCGGCTTCGAGATCGTGGAGATTGACGAGCGCCTCAAGTCGCAACACCTCTTCATTCTTCGCGTTGCCCAGCGACGGTAAAGCGGCGAGGAATCCAGTCACCGTTGAGGCGGTCGAAGAATCAGCGAGCCAGGATGTAGCGCTTCTCCACGAGTCACGAGCGAGTGTGGTCCCGAGCCCTCCCGCCCACACGCCCAAGCTTCTAATGAGACCGAGGTTTTAGGGGCGCGTCGGCCCGACTGGTCTTGGCCCATGGATGGCCCTGAAGGGGCCGAAGAGGGTAGCCGGTGGCTGAGCGCGTAGCGCGATGCCACCGGCCAGCTCGCACCCCGGCAGGGGTGCAAGAAGCTTCTGGCACCCCTGCCGGGGTGCATGAGTGTTTCTGCACTCCGGTCCGGTGGCATCGCGCTCCGCGCTCAGCCACCGGCTACCCTCTCGCTGCCCCTCCCGGG
>DATLXH010000149.1:0-23183 GCA_035576005.1 Thermoanaerobaculia bacterium
ACACGCGCCGCTCGTGCCGTTGCTCCAGCCGTTTCCGTACAGAAATGCACGCGGCCAGCAGGAAAGCCCGCTGAATCACACCCCTGTAAGTGACATGGAAAAACTGACGCGCCAGCACGAGGAGCAGATCAACTCGTACGGTTGGGTCGATGAGCAGGCAGGCATAGTCCGTATGCCCATTGAGCGCGCGCAGCATCTTCTGGTGGAAAGAATGAGGCGGAACCGCGCGGCAATGTCGGACGGGGTCGCAGGCGGCAACGTCCAAACGGCCGCACCTTCCGGAGCGGCGCTGGCGACGCCGGTCGTGGCTCCCCGTGCTGCAGCGACGCAGGTGCAACGATGAACCAGCTCGCCACACCCGGAGTTCGGGAATCGAGCCGCGCAGCGGCGTTCCCTCTCCCCGGCGGGGAGAGGGAAGCGAGCGCAGCGAAGCAGGGTGAGGGGCGCAGAAGTCTCGCGACAGTCGTGCGGTTTGGAAAGGCCACGACGGAGAGGGACAGTGCCGATGCTGAGAAGGCGAGCTCTTCGTATCTCTCACGGCCCCTCTCCCGGTCGCTTACGCGACCACCCTCTCCCCGCCGGGGAAGCACGTTTCATGTTAGTTCTCCCGCCGCGCGAGTTTGCACGGCGGCTGCCACGGGGAATCGTCGTGTTGAAAGGCGTCGCAGAAAAGCCGCTGGCCCGCATAAACGCTGGGCTATCCGGGCTTTTCTGTCGATCCAGGGCTAGGGGGGCGTTCTTCGAGAGATTCCTCGCTGTGAGCAACAGGGGGGACACTCTGTAGTCTGGAGGTAACGCGGGAGGACTGTGGAATGTGGGCTATTCGGGCAGCTTGATTCTGGGCCGGTCAGGATGGGCGCGGAACAGGATTGCAACCTTTCCGACGGTCTGCACGAGCTCGGCTTCTGCGAGTTCCGCGAGTGAAGCTGCCAGCGCACGTCGCGCTGCCGGCTCATCGCTCTCGATCCGAACCTTGATCAGCTCATGCGAGTCAAATGTTCGACGTGCTTCGGCGACCACGGACTCGCTGACGCCTCCCCGTCCTACCCTGACCAGAGGCTCCATCGGGTGCGCGAGAGCCTTGAGGTGGGTGCGTTGTCTCGTCGATAGCGACATCGAAATCTCCCTGTCTACCAGCGTCCTTTATTCGGCGCGGCCCGCTCATGAACAGATGGACACGCCACGTGCCGGTTCAGCCTGGACAACCAGTGGAATGTATCCGATGAATTGGTACCACCTGGCTTGGTCTCGCCGTCGTGAGCTTCGTTGCGACTCCTCAGCATAGTCACCACTATTCCTGCGTCGCCGCGCCTCGCCCACGCCGCCGATCCCATCGCCATCTGGCACCAATTCATCGAATACACTCCACTAGTCGTGAGGCGTCCCGAACGGTACCACGATGGTCTGCGGAAATTTCGATGGAGCGGGGTTCAGCCAGCCTGCAAACTGTTCGAGTGTAGTCGTGTTGTGGATGAGTTGTCGCTTCAAATGCATGAGCTCGCTGGTCCAGTCATTGACTCCGCGTACGGTGGTCAGCGCCGCGACATAACCGCAGGTTTTCGCCGCAGCGGCCACGCCGTCATCGTGATCTCCGAATGGATAACAGAGGAAGCGAACGCTCTTGCCGGTTTCCTTCTCGATCCGTTTCTTGCTTCCCAGCAGCTCATTCTCGAGCCAGGTGGCGTACTCTGAGTCGCTCATTTCGGGATGCTTCGCGCGACTCAGGAACGGGTGAGTGAAGCTGTGACTCTGCACATCCACTCCGTTGGCAGACAGCTCGGCAACCTGCTTCCAGGTGAGCGAGTGAGTTCCCCGCGAGATGGTCTTCGGATAGATGAACAACGTCCAGGGAAGGCCCCTTTTCTTCATCTCCGGATAGATGTGCGTGCGGGCGCAAAGCCATCCGTCATCAACGGTCACAACCACACTCTTATCGGGAAGGGTCTGGAGCTCGCCTGTGAGGAATGCGTACAGGTCCGAGAGCGAGATGACGTTGAATCCTTCCGTCTTCAGGTAGTCGAGTTGCTGCCGGAAGCTGGTTATGGAAGCCACGTAGCGCTTCTGCTCTGCCGTCGAAGACTCGGTCGCGTTGTTTCGCGGAATCGTGGCGTGAGAGGGCGCGTCCTCGGGCTCGACCTCGTGGTAGCAGAGAATCGTAACGCCGGGGGGGGTACCCTGCGCAGAGAGAGGTAAAGTCGGGGCGCCGAGTGCGATTGCGAATAGGAGGGGGAGTAGGCGATTCATGAGCGAGCTTCTATCGAAGTGCAACCGAGGTGCCGGTTCCTGAGCTTTTCGCACATCGATGAGACCGTCGGTGATGCGGAGGTATCTCCCCCGCGCAACGCTCGATCTGATGTGCTGCTGCTAGCCCGCATTTCTCACAGACCTTTGTCGTGAGATGGCGGAGAGTGGCTTGGATGCGAGGCGCACGGCGATTTTGCGACGAAGGCATAGTCGACACTATGTCGAGGCGCGAAATTGGCGTGCAACGAAGCCAGACAGGCCGCTATCCGTCGTCTCACGGCGAAGGTCTGTGAGAAATGCGGGTTAACGCCGTGGCTGCCGCATGGCCGTTGGGCTCGAGGCCGGCATTTCACCCGCTGTCGCAGGCTCCTCCAAGGTCGCTGGTTCACCAACGATCGGTGCAGGGGGCGGTACGACGGGATCCACTCGTACCGGTTTCCTGGCGACGACGGGAGCAGGCGGGGGAGGCTTTTTCAGATAGAACGACCACGACGCCTCGACTCGGCGGCCGTCTGATTTCCGATTCGCCCAGACGACCACGCGCTGGACGTTCTCTTTCAAAGGCTCGCGGACAATCAGGGAGATCGTGCCGTTGCGAGGATCGTACGAATACGGCGTTGGTCCCATGCTTACTACTGCCATACCGACCGATGCCGGCTCGAAGGACATGAACTCGGGAAGTCGTGCAGATACGATCGGGAGCTTTTTGTCGAAAACCTTTCCCGAGAGAGGAGTGTTCGATGTCAGGATCATCGATCCGACTCCCAGAGAGCGACGGAAGGATTCAAACGTCGTATTGCGGTCGATGATGACTCGCTTCATCTTGAGCGGGTCACTTCCCCGCACGACCTTGCCGTAATCGCAGGTCACTGCTGCGTCGTATCCAACTTCTCCGGCGACCAGCGCTACGCGTGAATCGTAATCACCGTACGGGTACGCCAGGAAGCTGACCTCACGGCCGACCTCAGCTTCAATTGCTTTCTTGCTGTCAGCGAGCTCGCTTCGAAGCCAGCGGTGATAACTCTTGTCGTCGAGCCTGCTGTGTTTTCGGTGGGTGAGAAAAGCGTGAGAGAACGTGTGACTCTGGATGTCGACCCCGTCATCAGCCATCTCCCGAACCTGATTCCAGGTCAGAGCATTTGCTCCCTGACCGATGAATTTCGGATAGATGAAAACCGTGAACGGAAAGCGGAACTCTTTGAGCTCGGGGTAGACCTCGGTGTACGTCGAACGCCAGCCGTCGTCGATCGTGATGACCACGGCGTTCGGGGGAATGTCATCCTTTTCTCCCGCCACGAAGGACTGAAGATCGGCCAGCGAAATGACGTTGAAGCCGCTGGATGCAAGGTATTGCATCTGCTGGCGGAACGTCTCTGGCGAAATGGCGAAACGAGTGTCCGCAGGGTTCTCGACGATGTGATAGCACAACACGATCGCCGACGCTGACTTCTCCGGCTCCTCAGCGGCGACAAGTGCGCTCGAGCTCGCAAGCAGAGCCAAGGCAGTAAACAGATAACGCGCGACCATCCCACAACTCCCCGATTTTGCCCGATTACCACGCCGGATTGTTCGTCCGGCAATGAATTAGTCCGATGACACTTATTGTAACCAGAATTCGTGAAACTTATGCCCGGAGACGATCACTTTTGAAAGATTTTTCCTACATTGATCAGCCTCGCTGCACGGGTGATCGCCGAGCGACGGGTCCAGCTGCAGGGATCGAGGAACGGAGCCTGCATTGACGGGTCAAGAGAGCGTACGTTAGAGTTGCTCCCTTTTTCAGGAGGCTGTCGACCCGATGTCTGAACGTTTGAACCGCAAAGATCTGAAGCATGACAAGTTCGTCGAAGAGGTGGGGACCGCCTACTCGTTTGCCAGGCAGAACAAGAGACGACTTCTCGGAATCAGTGGCGCAATTCTGTTGCTCGCGCTGTCTCTCGCGGGGTGGTTTGCGTACCAGAGCAGGCAGGAGTCAAAGGGTCAGCTTCGTCTGGCTGAAGGGATCGAGGTGATGAACGCCCCCGTCTCGGAAACGCCCGCTCCCGCCACCGTGGGAAAGAGCTACAAGACTGAAGACGAGAAAGTGTTGAAGGCAGAGCCGATTTTCAAAGAGGTGGTCACAAAATACAAGGGCAGCGACGCTGCGAGCATTGCAGACCTCTACCTGGCCCGGATTGCTGCGTGGAGAGGCGACATCGCTTCGGCACGGCCGCGACTCGAGCGCTTCGTCGCCAGTCATCGTGAACATCTTCTGGCCGCCCCGGCGCAGATGAGTCTCTATGAGATGCGAATCGAAGCAGGAGAAGTCAAGGCAGTAACGACCGAGCTGGAGGCCGAGCTCAAGAAGGAAGAAAGTCTCGTTCCGCATGACTCGATTCTCGCGCTGCTGGCCCGTTCCTATCAGCGTCTTGGCGACCGCACGAAAGCGGCGGAGATGAACAGGCGGATCATTACCGAATATCCCGACTCCGCCTACTTTCTCGACGCACAGCGGCAGCTCCCACCAGCCTAGCCCGCATTTCTCACAGACCTTCGCCGTGAGACGACGGATAGCGGCGTGTCTGCTTCGTTGCACGGCAATTTTGCTCCTTGACATAGTCTCGACTATGCCTTCGTCACAAAATCGCCGTGCGCCTCGCATCCAAGCCACTCTCCGCCGTCTCACGACAAAGGTCTGTGAGAAATGCGGGCTAAGGTCGATCAATAGCCTCCCACTCGCTCCCGTCGCCGAAAGTCGGCGTCACGACGGCAGGGGGGTTGCAGGTTGCAGCTCAGTGACCGACCAGGAGTGCTCAGTCGGGTCACCACACCAAGGAGACACTCATGGCATTGAAAGACAAACCATTCCTGACCGATGTCCTCGAATTGCGCCGGCGTGCGCGACTGCACATCGAGAAAGGCGCAGTGACAGGGGGCTACGCCGGCGACCTGGAGACGATCATCAAGCTCCTCAACGAAGCGTTGGCGACCGAGCTCGTCTGCGTGCTGCGTTATCGCAGGCACTACTTTATGGCGCAGGGGATTCATGCTGAGCCCATCGCCGCCGAGTTCATGCAGCACTCGCTTGAAGAGCAGGGTCACGCGGATCAGATAGCGGGAAGGATCGTCCAGCTGGGCGGAGAGCCGAACTTCAATCCAGAGGGTCTGCTCACACGGAGCCATGCCGAGTACGTGGAAGGAACGTCGTTGATCGACATGATCCGTGAGGACCTTGTTGCGGAGCGGGTTGCGATCGACTCGTACTCCGAGATGATTCGTTACATAGGGACTGACGACACAACGACGAAGAGAATGCTCGAGGGAATTCTCGCGGTGGAAGAGGAGCACGCCGATGATCTCGCCAGTTTCCTGGCTGATCTCGACGAGAACTTCAAGGGTGGCCCGCGCGCAAAGCAGTAATCCTCAGCAACGCTCGCGCGGCGAAAGGCGCGCAGCGCGCACGTGCCGAAAGGCGCAACCCGTCTCCTTGGGGGACAGGTTGGCGCCAGCTGCGGGTGAGGGCACTACGAGTTCCGCTGAGCGGAGCTGGAGGTCACTCCCCGAAGAACGAACGGTGAGACTGCGAGTGATCCGATGTAGCTCCGAGAGCCCTCACGCCTTAAACTGCTCGAGATGTCTCCATCCTCGAAGGTTTCCCTCCTTCTCTTTGGTTCCGGCTTCTGCGCACTGATTTATCAGACTGTCTGGCTTCGCGAATTCAGACTGATCTTCGGAGCATCTACGGCAGCGTCGGCAGCAGTGCTCGCGATCTTCATGGGAGGTCTGGGGGCTGGTAGCCTTCTGCTTGGCAGACGTGCGGATGGCAAGGCCAACCCTCTCGGATTTTATGCCGGTCTCGAGATCGCGATCGCTCTGTCAGCGGCTGTCACTCCGCTTTTCCTGATCCTGGTTCGGACGATTTACATTGCTCTCGGTGGTTCGCTGTCTCTGGGTGTCGCAGGCGGCGCCCTTCTCCGGTTGTTTCTGTCGAGTCTGGTGCTTCTGGTGCCGACGGTTCTCATGGGAGGCACCCTTCCTGCGGCGGCCAGGGCGGTCGAGACCTCTCACGATGCGACGAGGCGGAATTTCGCTCTGCTATATGGAGCGAACACGCTTGGCGCCGTGATTGGAGTGCTGGCTTCGACGTTCTTTCTTCTCGAGCTTCTGGGGAACCGGCAGACTTTGTGGGCTGCGTCCGCACTGAATCTCCTGGTCGCCCTGGCCGCACGATCGCTATCGCGTTCGCTGACAGCCAGAGAGTCGATGCAGACAGCGGAGGTGAACCTCGACCCAGGCCTCGAACCTGTCGTGACCGTCGACGAAGAAACTCACGCTGTGCCCGTTCCCCTCATCCTGGGGGCCGCTTCGATCGCGGGATTTGCATTCCTTCTCATGGAGCTTGTGTGGTACCGGATGTTAGGTCCGCTTCTGGGAGGATCTTCTTTCACGTTCGGAATTATTCTGGCCGTCGCCCTGCTGGGTATCGGCCTCGGCGGCGGACTCTATTCTCTTTTTGGCGCAACAAGGCGAGTCACGGCTGCGGGCTTCGCCCTGACCTGTGCGCTCGAGGCACTCTTCATCGCGATCCCTTTCGCCCTGGGCGATCGCATCGCCCTGATCGCCATGCTCATCCGGCCCATCGGTGCCATCGGCTTTTTCGGGTACGTGGCTGGTTGGGCAGTCGTGACTGCGATCGTCGTGCTTCCCGCCGCCTTCGTCTCAGGGGTCCAGTTTCCGATGCTGGTCGCGCTTCTGGGTCGCGGCCGCACCGAGGTCGGCAGGCACATCGGGATGACCTATGCGTGGAACACGGCGGGCGCGATCGCGGGGTCGCTGGCTGGCGGTTTCGGTCTGCTGCCGTTTCTTGGTGCGATTGGAAGCTGGAAGGGGGTCGTGGTCCTTCTGGCGATTTTAAGCATCGTTACCGTCGTGTTTACATCGAGAGGTCGCAGATTCGGCGCAGGCCCGATTGCTGCGCTGGTGATCTCGGCTCTATCTCTAGCTCTTCTGTTCAGCACGGGACCCACGGCCGGATGGCGTCACTCACCCATAGGAGTGGGACGGGCACGCGGGCCTCAGCAGGACCCGAACGATCTGCGCGCGTTTCTCAATGATGCGCGGGCCGGTATCGAGTGGGAGAGGGAAGGCGTGGAGAGCAGCGTTGCGTTAGCCCGAGGGAACGGGTATGCGTTCATTGTCAACGGAAAATCGGATGGGCACTCGGTACGCGATGCGGGAACACAAGTTATGGCGGCGCTCGTGGGCGCCATTCTTCACGGCGCGCCTCGCAATGCGCTGGTTGTCGGGCTTGGCACCGGGAGCAGTGCGGGCTGGCTGGGCGCGATCCCTTCCATGCAGCGCGTGGATGTGGCTGAACTCGAGCCAGCGATCGTCGAGGTTGCGGAGGTGTGCTCGCCCGTCAATCGCAGCGCTCTGAAGAATCCGAAAATTCACCTATCGATCGGGGACGCACGCGAGATTCTCATTACGACGCGCTCACGCTACGACCTTATTTTTTCCGAGCCATCGAATCCGTATCGCGCTGGGATCTCGAGCCTCTTTACACGCGAGTTCTATCACGCAGCCAGCGAGCGCCTGAACACTGGAGGCCTTTTCCTGCAATGGCTGCAAGCGTACGAGGTTGACGCCGAGACGATCCGCACGGTCATCGCAACTCTCAAGAAGGAATTTCGGTTCGTCGAGATCTGGTACACCGCAGGGGGCGACCTTCTGCTGATCGCGTCGGCTCAACCCGTCCGCTACGACGCTGGCATACTCTCGCGCCGCATCGGAGAGGAGCCGTACCGCAGCGCGCTGCATCATGCGTGGGGTGTAACGGACCTTGCTGGCTTCCTCTCGCATTTCATCGCGCGTGACTCCCTTTCCACAGCATTCGCCGCACTGGAGCCTCCCATCAACAGTGACGATCGAAACCATGTGGAGTTCGGTTTCGCGCGGAGTCTGGCGACCAGCACGCGGTTCAGTCTCGCAGCCTTCAAGAAGTTGTCCGAGTCGAGAAACGAGCACCGGCCCGTGATACGGATGGAGCAGAGTTTGAAGGATGCTCTAATCGAGCGAACCGCCCTCGGCAGCGAGACAGCGCCGGAAGCAAGGGATCTCGCGAGGCGGGATCCTGGCTTCGTTGAGCGTTCTCTGGCTCGCGCCCAATATACGAAAGGAAATCTTCCCGGGGCATTGGCTCACTGGGCCAGACAATCGCGCGATCCTGAGACGCTGACGGACCTTGCCATGTTGGCTGAAGGGCTTGCGACATCCGGGAATGTCCGCGCGCTACCTGTCCTGTCTGAGTTGCGTCGCTGGCAGCCGATGGACGCCGATGCGCTCACGGCCAGGTGGCACGCGAAGCAAGGTAACTACGCGGAGGCAGTGGTCGCTCTCGAGTCCGCTTTCGGCCGCTATCGACGCGATCCCTGGACCGATCCCGGAATCATGGCACGCACGCTGACCGTCCTTTACAGTGTGGCCGCTTCAGACGCGAGCGGAGCTTATGCAAAACGGCTGTTCACGCTGCTCGAAGCGCCGTTCATTCTCGAGTCGATTCGCGGGGATCGCCTGTTCGGTCTCTGGACGCTCGCTCGGATGATCGACAAGAAGACAATCAGCGACTACTCGCGCCGCGCGTTCCTCGCCCACGAGCCTCATGTCCCGTGGCGCGAGGATTTCCTGCGCAGCCGCGCGATTGCGTATCGCACTCTTCGACACCCGCTTGAAAAGCGTGCGGTGAAAGACTGGCTGGATTTCCAGTCACAGCAACCGTCGGAAATCTCGCAGGGACTTCAGTGAGCGTTGGAGAAGAATGCAGAACAGTTAAGGTCAGGTTCTTTGCTGCTTTGTTGCCCGGCAGGGAAAAGTGAATGATGAATGATTTCCTGAGCGAAGGACCGAGAGATTCCGGGCTGCGTTTCGTCCTGGCGCACGGGGCTGGATCGGGGATGCGCACGCCCTTCATGGCCGCTGTCTCGAGAGCACTCGGGGCGGAGGGCATCGAGGTTGTCCGCTTCGAATTTCCCTACATGAAGAGTGGTCGGAAGGCTCCTGACCGGGAACCGGTCCTGCTGGAGACCTGGCGCTCCGTCGTGGAGCAGCTTGGCGGCGGCTCGGGCCTCGTGATTGGAGGCAAATCAATGGGCGGGCGAATCGGGAGCATGGTAGCCGATGAGGTTGGCGCACGCGGACTCGTCTGTCTCGGATATCCCTTTCATCCGCCGGGCAAGCCGGAAACGCTCCGAACCGCACACCTGGAGGCCATAACGACCCCGACTCTCATCGTGCAGGGAACCCGTGATGCGTTTGGTACTCCCCTGGATGTGGCGGGCTACAAGCTGTCGTCCGCCATCCGCATCGAATGGATCCAGGATGCCGATCACTCGTTGAAACAGCGATCGAAAAAGGTTGGCAGCGAGGAAGAAAATCTACGGCAGGCCGTGAGTGCAATGACAACGTTCATCAAGGGGCCACCGAGCAGGATTGCGTAACGTCGGAAACGCCGGGCTGAGTCCAGAGCAACCGGGGCGGGTGTAGGGACGCAGGGCCTGCGTCCGGCACCCAGACATTCGCATCAGGAATTCTGCATCCGGCATGAACCCTCGTCCAAAGCGATGGCCGACGACAATCTTCTCGGGGGGACAGGGTACCGGACGCACGCCGTGCGTCCCTGCGCTCGCATTCTGTGAGAAAGCGGGCTAGCCGCCCGGCTCCTCTTACGGTTTGACCAGTCCCCCGTAGGTATCGGGGCGTCGGTCGCGGAAGAACTGCCAGGTGTTCCGAACTTCCCGGATTTTGTCGAGGTCGAGCTCAGCGATGAGCAGCTCGTCCTTGTCTCGTGATGCAGTCGCGATGAACTGGCCGCGGGGATCGCAGAAATAGCTCTGGCCGTAAAACTCTCCGATGTTCCACGGCGCCTCGTAACCGACACGATTGATCGCGCCGATAAAGTAGCCATTTGCGACTGCGTGCGCAGGCTGTTCGAGCTTCCAGAGGTACTCCGACAGGCCGGCCACTGTGGCTGAGGGGTTGAAGACGATCTCGGCTCCATTGAGACCGAGCTCCCGCGCACCCTCAGGAAAGTGCCGGTCGTAGCAGATGTAAACCCCGATACGCGCATAGCGCGTGTCGAACGTCGGATATCCGAGGTTCCCGGGCCGGAAGTAATACTTCTCCCAGAAGCCGGGAGCGACGTGAGGGATGTGATTCTTCCGGTATTTCCCGAGGTAGGTTCCATCCGCGTCAATGACGGCGGCGGTGTTGTAGTAGATCCCGGTTGATTCCTCTTCGTACAGGGGAACGACGATGACCATCTCATGCTTCTTCGCGTATTTCTGCATGAGCCGCGTAGTCGGACCATCGGGGATTTTCTCGACCGCTTCATACCAACGTGGGTTCTGTTCGGCGCAAAAATATGGGCCGGTAAAGATCTCCTGCATGCAGAGAATTTGAACGCCTTCCGCTCCGGCGCGATCGATCAGTTCCAGATGCTTGTCGATATTCGCCTCTCGAATTTTCTCGATCGGCTCATCTGTGCTGCAGGCATTGGTCGCCTGAATCAATCCACACTTGACTAGTCTCGGCATGAGAGTCTCCTTTGCTTCATGTCACGTCATTTCCTGAAAGTGCAACCAGAGTGGTTTCATTCGGACTCACGCCGGCAGCAACTCCGCCTGCCTGTCCCGCCCGCCCCAGGAGAGCAGCAGGTGCGTGAGCGCCGATGCGCCGAATCCGACGAACCAGGCATAGTCGTAAAGAATGCGGAGCTGTGGGACAACGAGCCCGACCCATGCAAGCCCGCACCCGACCAGGGTGGCGACGACTGCCCGCCAGTTCCATCCCTTCTGGAAACTGTAGGCACCTCTGGTTAGATAAAGGTCCTGCAGAGCAAGGTCCGTACGTCTGATGAGCCAGTAGTCCACGACGAGGACTCCGGCAATCGACCCGAGCCCTCCTGAGTAGCCGAGGAGCCAGGTGAAGATGTAACCCGAGGGGTCGGCCAGCAGTTTCCATGGCTGCATGGCGATACCGAGGATTCCGGTGATCAATCCGCCGAGACGGAAAGAGATCCACTTAGGGAAAGCGTTGGCGAAATCGTTCGCCGGAGAAACGACGTTTGCTGCGATGTTGACCGACAGGGTCGCGACTACGACGGTGAACATCGAGATGGCAATGACCCAGGGGTTTTTGAATTGTCCGACGAGTTTTACCGGATCCCACAAGTCGTTCATGCTCATGTGCGGGTAGATCACGACGGCAGCGGACGTAATGACGACGCCCATCGCCGCGAAAAGGGCCATGGTCGTTGGCAGGGCGACGGTCTGACCGACTACCTGCTCGCGCTGACTTCTTCCGAACCGGGTGAAGTCGGGCATGTTCAGCGAGAGCGTGGCCCAGAAGCCGATCATCGCCGTGAGCGACGGGATGAACACCGGCCGGAACTCGCGCCATGTGTTGAACTTCCCTTGCTGCTGAAGGAGATAGCCAACCCCATCGGCTTTCCAGACTGCCCAGCCGAGGAGGATCGCCGTCATCACGAGAACAAAGGGTGCCGCCCAGTTCTCGACTTTGCGGAGGAGATCCATTCCGCGGAAGATGATCGCAATGTTCATCCCCCAGAAGATGAGAAATGAAAACCACTCGGTGGGTGTGTGACCTCCGAGAGGGGGTCCGAGTAAGGAGTGCCATGACGGGAGAATGGCGCCGAATAGCGTGTGAAGTGCCTGCCCGCCGATCCAGGCCTGAATGCCGAACCAGCCGCAGGCTACGATTGCGCGCATGAGCGCCGGCAGGTTCGATCCGATCGTGCCGTAGCTGGCGCGGGCGAAGACGGGAAACGGAATTCCGTACCGCGTTCCCGGGTGAGAGTTGAGAAGAATCGGGATCAGCACAATGAGGTTGCCGAGCAGGATGGTCAGCAACGCCTGCCACCAGTTCATGCCTGTACTGATCAGTCCGGACGAGAGCATGTACGTCGGAATGCAGTGCGCCATCGAGATCCAGAGCGCCGCGTAGTTGTACGTGGTCCAGTTTCGCTCCGCGATGGGGACGGGTGCGAGGTCCTCGTTGTAGAGCGGGCTCGCTCGTATCGTCGAGTAGTCGCTCAGCTCGACGCGGCCGTCAGGATGTCTGATGACCTCGTTTCGATCTGTTGGATGGAGCGAGGAGTTGTCAGGAAGCATGGTCGATATTGTTTTGCTGTGGGATCAACTCTCGTCAAAGGGGAGGTATCCGTGTCTCATACATCGCGGCTGCCCGGCTCACTCTTCCGACCTGGTCCGTCGACTCGTGGTGAATTGAATTCTCCGCGTTTGAGGAATTGTCCCATGCCGGGCTTACCAACATACTTCCCCTCGTCGATGATGACTTGTCCCCGCGACAGAACGGTCTTCGTTACGCCGCGCACTTTGACGCCTTCGTAGCAGGAGTAGTCCACGTTCATGTGATGACTTTTTGCGCTGATGGTCATCTCTTCGTTCGGGTCGAATATGACCAGGTCGGCGTCGGAGCCGACGGCAACCGTCCCTTTCCGCGGGAAGAGACCGAAGATCTTTGCCGCTGCGGTCGAAGTGATTTCTACGAAACGATTCAGCGAAATCCTGCCGCTGACAACGCCGCCGTTGTGGATCAGGCTCATCCGATGCTCAACGCCGGGTCCTCCGTTTGGAATCTTCGAGAAGTCGTCTTTTCCGAGTTGCTTCTGATCCTTGAAACAGAAAGGGCAGTGGTCCGTCGAGATGACCTGGAGATCGTTCGTCCTTATTCCGCGCCAGAGCCGCTCCTGGTTTTCAATCGGGCGGAGCGGGGGAGTCATCACGTACTTTGCACCCTCGAAACCCGGACCTTCGTAAAGGCTCTGGTCGAGGAAGAGATACTGGGGACACGTCTCCGCGTAGGCGGGGAGCCCGAGATCACGCGCGCGTACGACCTCCTGGAGCGCGTCGTCCGAGCTCAGGTGGACGATGTAAACGGGCGACTCGGCCATCTCAGCCAGAGCGATCGCGCGGTGGACGCCCTCGGCCTCGGCTTTCGTCGGGCGGGTCAGCGCATGGTATTTCGGAGCCGTGTGCCCGGCCTCGAGCGCCCGTTTGACGAGTACGTCGATCACTACACCGTTCTCTGCATGCATGCAGATGAGCCCACCAGCCTCTCCGGCGGTCATCATCGCTTTGAAGATCGTCCCGTCATCAACGAGAAAGACTCCGGGATAGGCCATGAATAGCTTGAAGCTCGAAATGCCCTGGCGAATCAGCCCCTTCATCTCATCGAACCTGCTGTCGGGCAGGTCGGTGCAGATGAGGTGAAACCCGTAATCGATCGATGTGCGGCCTTCCGCCTTTTCGAACCAGACATCGACTGCTTCGGTTAGCGACTGCCCTTTCGATTGAACGGCGAAGTCGATGATGGTGGTGGTGCCGCCGTGAGCTGCGGCAATCGTCCCGGTCTCGAAATTGTCTGACGAAGAGGTACCGCCGAAAGGCAGATCGAGGTGGGTGTGAGGATCGATTCCGCCAGGTATGACCAATCTCCTTTTCGCGTCGATAATCCTGTCCATGCCCGCGTCTGGAAGGTTCCTTCCAATCAGAGCAATCGTCTCATCCTCAATGATGAGGTCAGCATCGTAGTCATCGACGGCCGTCACAATGCGGCCGTTTTTGATCAGGGTCTTCATGCAACCTCCCGGTTAGTGAGAATGCAGAATGCAGAATGTCCTTGGTGCTGAGTCTTCGCTCCTCGTTGTCAGCGCGCTGATAAATCCAGACTCACGACTTTCCTGAGACCGGTTCCGTAGACGCCGCGTAACCCTCGGCGTCGTGGCCGCCGTGATAGTCGAACTGGTCGGGGCGCTTGATGTTTGACTGAGGCACGATGCGATCGCGCCGGATCCCGCGAAAGTCCTCAAGTGACGTCCAGCCTTTGTCGGCATTCCGCTCCAGAAACTTCGTCATCCCGTCGATCAGACCGCGAATGATATTCGGACCGACGGCGTGATCGAGCATGGCGGCGGTGCAGACCTGCACGGTTCCGCAACCCAGCAGGAAGTAGTTCAGAGCCTGAGAGAAATCGGAGATCCCTCCAATTCCTGAAAAGCTTCGTTCCGGGAAGGCCTGCGTCAACTGGACCATTTTGGCCAGAGACATCGGAAGGATTGCAGGTCCGCCGAGGCCGCCACTCGAGCTGTAGCCATCGACATTCATTTCGAACTCGAGCGTTTCGGGATCGATCAGTGTCAGAGAAGGGAATGTGTTGGACGAGACGATTGCGTCGGCACCGCCCTCAAAGGCCCCGCGGGCTTCGACGACGATGTCGGTGGTCGATGGAGTGATTTTTACCCAGACCGGAATCCGGGCGACCTCCTTGACCACGCTCGTGACCTGACAGCAGAGCTCGCGGTTGCGTCCGATGTTCGAGCCCATGTCGTCGCGGTCCATGTGTGGACAGGAAAAGTTCATCTCGATGCCATCAGCGCCTGCATCCTGCACTGCGTTAGTGAGCGTGCGCCAGTGCTCGAGCTCACGTTCATCGCCGGAACCCGCCATGATCGACGCGATGAGAATGCGGTTCGGGAACTCTTTTTTGATGCCTTCGATTCGCGGAATCCACCAGTCGAGCGACTTGTCCGAGATGAGCTCCCAGTTCCACGATGAGTGAAGAGCAGAATTTGGCCGCTTCTTCATCGAAAGCGAGCTCGACGCCGCATCCGCGCGAAGAAATTTGGTCTTCGGCCCTTTGACATTCACGACCGGATGCATGCCGATCGTTTTCGTCACGACACCACCCCAACCTGCTTCGAAGGCTCGTTTGATGTTGCTGTCAGACTCAGTCGGCGGCGCTGAGGAAAGGAGGAACGGGTTCTCGAAGCGGATTCCGGTGAATACGACTGAGAGATCAATGCTCACGTGGTCTCCTTCTGGTGGATCGTGAAGCTTTCTGGCGTGGCTTACTTCGCGAAAACGTCTTCTACGGAAGTGATCTTCACATTCTCAGGCCGGATGTTCAATTTGAGGGCCCCGATCACCTTGTCCTCCTCCATGAGCGCTGCCGGTTTCGCGGCGTCGTACGTGATTGGCGAGAAGGCGTCCCTGAGGAGCTGGGCGCGCAGGGCTTCCGCGTCCTGGGTGATGATCACGACCGACAGGTCTTTTGCTGAGAGATGTCGTTTGATCGCACCGTTCACGTCAGCCAGCGTCAACTTCCTGAGCTGCTCACGCATGGTCGCGACATAGCCGCCGGTGCCATACCATTTCGAGTCGAGCGCATATCCGACCTGCTGATTCTGAGTTGCCGTCGCCAGCGAGACATTCTTGCTCAGGTAGCTGCGCGTCCCCTCGAACTGTTCCTGGGTCATTCCGTTGTCGATCAACTTCTGCAGCTCGAACAGGGCGATCCGGAGCGCCATGTGAGCGTTCACGGGAACCACGGGTCGGATCCACACTTCGAAAATCTGCGCGCGTCGCGGTACGTTAGGCGTGGGGGTCATGGAGAACATTCCCCCGGGAAACGCTTCGATGTATGCGTAGTCGCCGTAATTCATGCCGCGCGTTTCACGGATGCGGCCGTAGAGATGCGACTGCGACGAACGGTGTTCGCCCAGCCACGAGCGAGCGACGGACAGAGCGGCAAAGTCAGGATGAGAGCGTGTAACGGCGATCGGATGCCCGAAAGAGATGGCGGTCGCTCGCGTGTCCTTCTTCACGATATCGATTTCGATCCCTGTTGCCCGGTGGCCCGCCACGGTCACGGTGGGAGCAGTCGTACCGGCTGGAAGAGCCGAAAAGTCGCGCTGAAGCCGCTTCAGCAATGCCTCCGGATAGTCGCCATTGATTCCGACATTGAGATTTGCCAGTGTGTAGTTAGAGGTCACGAAATTCTTCACGTCGTCGAGAGTGATGTTGTTGATTCCGGCGACTGTACCGACGGCCGGATGCTGGTAGGGCGTTCCCTGGAAGATGTTGGCCTGCAGCCGCTCTTTTCCGAGCTCTTCCTCATTGGTGGATCGCAGATCGACTCGCAGGTTGTTGAGTTGAGAGTCCTTGAGGCGAGTGAAATCTTCCGCGCGGTGACCGGGCGTGAGCAACATGGGCATGACAATGTCGAAAAAACGATCGGCATTGTCGCGATGGATGGATGCGGTGAAGGTCGTTACTTCCTTGTCGACGCGACCATCGAACCCGCCGGCAATCGGATAGAGCGCTTTTGTAATCTCGTCGATCTTGAGCTCGGCTGAGCCTGCCGAATCGATCATCGCACCCGCCAGAGTCGCGAGCCCTTCCTTTCCTTTCGGATCCGTTGCTGATCCAGCGCGAAACTGTATCTTAATGTTGAGCTGCGGCAGCGTGGTCTTCTGAGTGACGAATCGGATGTCTGCCGTGCTGCGCGGCGCACTCGTCTGCGGTGCGAATGAAGCGATCCTCGGCAGAGTGGAGATGCCCGCCGGCAGCGGGTCTTTCGCCAGAGTGGTGATCACCATGCCCTCGTCCGTGAAGTACTGACGTGCGGCGCGCCGCAGATCGTCAGGCGTGAGGCTGGTGAAGGTGCGGTAGAAGTTGTTGAGCGTGCCAAAGGAGCGATCGTACTGAACGAACTCAACGAGCGTCGCGGCGATCGCGTCCGTATTGTCGAGGGTACGTGAGAGTGAATAGCGTGCGTTCGACTTCGCATCAGCGAGACGGTTCGCATCTACGAGCTCGGTGCGTGCCCGGGCGATCGTTCGCAGGATCTCGTCCCGTACGTAGGGAGTGTCGGCCGGCGCTTTCACTCGCGCGATGACCGTATTCAGTGCGGGGTCGTTGCTGGATGGCTGGTCGAGCTGGATCCCGTCGATCTTCTGTTCGGTAACCACGAGCTTCTTGTAGAGGTCGGAGGTTGAACCAAAGTAAAGGTCTCCAATGACGCTGATGGCTGCATAGTCTTTGGCCGTGGTTGAGAATGCAGGGCCGCGAAACGCGACAGCAAGAAGCGGAATGGTCGGTGAGGGCCAGGGGACATGCGAGTAATGAGGTCCGGTCGGAGGCGGCTCCTGCGGGATATCGACCTTGAAGTTACTCGGCTTCCAGCCGCCCCAGTACTTTTCGACGAGCGGTAGTACTTCAGAAGCCTTCACGTCTCCGGCAATGATGAGCGCCGTGTTCTGAGGGGCGTACCACCGTTTGAAAAAGAGCTTGGAGTACTCGTACTGGTTCGGCATGTCTTCGATGTCTTTGATGAAGCCCATCGTCGTGTGTTTGTACGTGTGGGTCGTGAATGCCTTGTCCGCCTGCACCTCGTACAGTTTTCGAAACGGATTCGCGCTGTTCTTGTTGTATTCGCCGAGGACGGCCCGAGCTTCAGTCTTGAAGTCTTCTTCCGAAAAAGCCAGGTTCTGAAACCGATCGGCCTCGACCTTCAGGACGGTTTCGAGGTCTTCTTTCGCGAATGTGGCGTGGTAGTCGGTTCGGTCATTGGAAGTGTTGGCGTTCGTGCGGGCCCCGGCTCCCGTCATGATGGCCTGCCACTGATCCGATGAATATTGCGGAGTGCCGCGGAACATGACATGTTCGAAGAAGTGAGCAAATCCGGTTTTTCCGGGCTCAACCTCATTGCGTGAGCCCGTGAGGACGGGGATATGCAGTGCGACGATGTCGGGAAACCCAGTGGGGACCACGATCACCTTGAGGCCGTTCGACAGCGTTTTCTCCGTCGCCTTGAAGGGGAGGATGTCGGCGCCCGATGATCCAGAGGTTACAGCTGAGCTTTTCCGCGCAGTTTCGGCCAGAGCTCCGTAAGAAAGGAAAATGCACGTCAATGCAGTCGCTACGGTCCGGAATCTCAAGCTGAAATCTCCTTTGTCGTGCTATAGGTGAGCCGCTGCTCCGGCTCGGGTCAGCTGAAAATGAGCCGGCCCTGGGATCGGGCTGGTGAAGTTTGAGCGAAGATATAACAAAGAGCCGGCCGTGCGACTCGGGTAAAAAGTCTTTTTGGTGACAGCTTGCACGATGCGCTGGTCCTGTGGTGAAGGGACGCAGAGAGGAGATGGTGGTGACTACTGAGAAACGCATTCTGATCGTCGAAGACGATCCTGGGATTCGGGAACTGCTGGCTGAGCTAGCCAAACGAGAGGGGATTGCCTACGACATCGCCGAGGACGGGCAGCAGGCGATCAATCACCTCGAGAAGAACGATTACTCGATCCTGCTTCTGGATTTGATGCTGCCCAAAATGAGCGGCTACAACATCCTCCAGTTTCTCAGGAACAAGCCGCAAGGCAGTAAGGCGTCAGTGATCGTGGTGACAGCAAACGCCGACGACTTCATGCGTCGTGTGGATCCGAATGTCGTCGATGCCATCATCCGCAAACCGTTCGATGTCGAAGAAATGAGGCGGCTGATCCTAAGTAAACTTGGGGGGGACGCGGGGGCTGACGCCACGGTCCGTATGAAGGTTCAGAATCCGGGCGAAGGCGACAAAACTCGTAGCAGCTGATGGGGCGTGGGCACGTCGCAAGACTGCTGCGATCGGAAAGCGCGGAGGTAGAATCACGACGGTTGACTGATTTTCGCACGGGGCGTCCAACCTCACTCTCATTGGTCGACCCTGGTCGAAGCGCCCGCACTCTCGACCTTCTCGACCATGGCAGCGAAACGAGGATCACTCCGCACAGGGCGGAGCGTAGGCAAGACATGGAGGACGGTCATCCAGCTGGAACGCTCTTCGAAGGCGCGATCGAGGTAGAGGAAAGCGCGATCCATATCACCCAGTGCTCCGTGCACGGCGAAGAACGTGAAAGGCGAGACGTATTGCTCGGCCGAGGCCCGCTCGATCTTCGCAAGTAGCGCCAAAGCATCCGCACGCCGCCCCGCACGAGCGTAAAGATAGGCAAGCGTTCCCACGGCGCCGGCATGGCCGCCCAGCTCGACTGCGCGCTCGACCGAAGTGATCGCTTCGGGAAGCATGGATTTCTGTTCGTAGGCGAGACCGAGGAAAAGATGGGGAAACCAGAAGCCGGGAAACATATCGATCACTGTCTTCGATTGACGGATGGACTCATCGAACCGCCCCGCCATGAAAAAGGCTTGAGCAATGTCCGCTTTGATTACCATTGAGAGAGGATCGAGATCTTCCGCGATTCGGACCTCGCGTAGTCCCTCGTCGAACCTTCCCCGGTAGACCAGGAACATTCCATACCACTGATGGGCAGTCGCGTAGTTCGGGTTCAGCTCGATCGCTTTTCTGAACTCCGCCTCCGCGGCACCCCATCGCCATTCGAACTCGTGATGAATCACTCCGAGGGCGGCATGCGGCTCGGCAAGTTCAGGATCAAGCTCCAGGGCTCGCCGGGCGGCTGCGCGAGCTACCGGAATCGATTCCAGCGGAGGCACGACGTCATAGATCCCGCCCAGGAGCACGTATGAGTCGGCGAGTCCGGCGTAGGCAAGCGAGTAATTAGGGTCATGATCGATCGCCTGCTGAAACAACTTGATCGCGCTTCTCAGAGCCTCGGGCGTCCGTTTGTTCCACTCGTAGCGCGCCTGGAGGTACAGGCCCCAGGCCTTCGGGTCCACCGTCGCTCGTCGGCTCAGCCTCTGCTTGTCTTCTCCGCTCAGCTTGATTTTGAGCTTCTCGGAGATGCGCTGAGCAATCTGTCCCTCGATCTCGAATACATCGGACAGTTTCTGCGTGAAACGATCACCCCATATCTGTCGCTGGTCGCGACCGTCAACCAGCTCTGCGCTAACGATCAGTGACTCGCCGATCTGCTGGACCCGACCGGTAATCACAGCGTCTACACCCAGCTCCCTTGCGACGGATTGCGGAGACATAGTCTTTCCTTTGTACGGAAAGCTCGATCCACGCGACATCACCCGAAGTCCGCTGAGTGGAGAAAGATTGTTGATTACCATGTCCGGGATGCCGTCGCTGAGATAGTCGAGTGTCCGGTTCGAACTGACGTTCACGAAAGGTAGAACGGCCAGCGATGAGATCGGCCTGGAGATGAGGATCTCCTCAGCTGGCGCCGGGCGCTGCCACCGGCTGAGCGCCGCCAGAATCGCGAGGAGGAGGCCGATCGCAATCGGCGCCAGGATGAGGTTCCGTCGCCGCACGGAAGGAGCTCGAGGGGACTTCCACGACGAAACATCACCTCGTGATGCAGCGACGGAGCGAAGGGCAAATGCGAGATCTTCCCCAGACTGGAAACGTCGTTCACTGCGCTTGTCGACGCAATGAGTGACGATCGCGTGAAGCTCGGGTTGTGCGCGGAGCGTTTCCGGTTCTTCACGGAGGATGGAGGCGATGGTCTCGACCTGCGTCTCGCCGCTGAACGCTTTGTTGCCGGAGACCATCTCGTAAAGAATCGCTCCGAAAGAAAAGACGTCTGAGCTTGCAGTGAGATTTTGTCCGCGAAGCTGCTCGGGAGACATGTAGGCGATCGTCCCGAGCACTGCGCCCGGTGTCGAGATGAGGGTGTAGGTATCACCTTCTTTTCGATGTGTGGGAAGTTGAATCGGGCGAGCGAGCCCGAAGTCGAGGATCTTCACGCGATCATCGGGCGTGATCATGATGTTCTCAGGCTTGAGATCGCGATGAATGATCCCCTTCGCGTGCGCTGCCGCGAGACCTTCCGCAATGCCGGTCGCAAGGCGGATCGTCCTGTCGGGTTTGAGGGCGTTCTCCCGAATGATCGTTCGCAAGGTTGAGCCCTCGAGCAGCTCCGTAACGAGGTAGCGCTCCTCGCCCTGCAACCCAAGCTCGTAGATGCAGAGGATGTTGGGATGAGACAGCGTAGCGAGGGTGCGGGCCTCACGCTCGAAGCGGGCAAGGGCGTCGGCATTCTTCGCGAGCGGTTCGGGCAGAATCTTAATGGCGACATCACGACCGAGACGTTTGTCGCGCGCGCGATAAACCTCGCCCATGCCGCCCGCTCCGATCGGACCGACGACCTCGTACGATCCGAGGATGGTTCCGGCCGATAGAGTCATGTGGCCACCCGAGACAAGGCGGCGGTCTGCAGTCGCGGACCTCTCTGGTCCGGTGCGTCCGCAGGTCCTATGCGCATGAGCTCGGTTCGAGCCGGGCCGCCGAGGTTTGCGTCATCGGCGATTCGACTCCCCGATTGTGATCGTGGAGTCCATTCGTTCAGAACGACGGAAAAGCAGTTTGACTGCACCGATGTGGATCACGTCGCCGTCGCGAATCTGAGCTTCCTCCGTGATCCGGGTCCCGTTCAGAAATGTCCCGTTCTTGCTGCCATTATCGATCAGGATCGTACTCTCGCCGGTAACCTCGATTCTTGCGTGCTTCCTCGAGATGGTTGGATCATCGAGTGAGATGGTGTCTCCGGGATCGCGACCCAATACGTTCGCTCCCTCGAAGAGTTGTGCCTCGTGGCCTTCCCAGAGAAGCTGCAGGCGCATCCGGCCAGGCGGCTGTGCTGCATCCGCGGCCTCGGTGAGCTCGCCGCAGAAGGCGTAGCCGAATCCATGAAGTGTTCGGATGAATTGCGGCTCTCTTGCGCGATCGTCCAGAGCCGCTCGCAGCTCGGCGATGAGACCGGCCAGGTTCGATTCCGAGACGAAGGTCGAGGGCCAGATCTCGTCATGAATGTCGTTCTTCGCGATCGCTTTTGGCCGCTTCTCGATAAGCATCTGAAGGAGGCGAAAGGCCTTCGGCGACAGGTGGAGCTCCTCGGCGCCTCGGAAGAGCTGACGCCGGTCGGTGTCGAAGGTGAAGGCTCCAAATTGGGATCGCATTTCATCAATTCCCGTGGACGTGGCCGATTATAGCGGTCGCGATCGTCAGAGGTGACGGTTTCGAGGTCGATCGTGACAAAGGATGCCTGCGGGTTGGACAGGCCGCGGCCGGCCGATCTATTGAGGGTTGAGTTCCCAGGCGGTTGCGACCGCGCCGGCGGATCTGCGCAGAAGCTGGACGTCGATGCTTCGATAGTACAGGGTCGTCTTCCCTTCGAATCCCGAGTCAGTACCAACCAGGAGCCAGAGCTCCCCGAGTCCGTTGGCGCGCACCGCTGTCGTGTGCGTGTGAAGTCTCTCGATGGCAACGAAAGGAGCATTTCCTCTGCAGTCGTCCCGTCCATTTGCGATGTTTCCAACGGCTGAAGCAGCGCTGCCGCCCAACCTCTGCCCGCCGATATCCACGTTCATCCGGTAGAAAAGATCGCTGTTCAAAACGGACAACGGTTCTATTTCGGAGGCCCCGGCTTTCAACATCACAGCCTCTCCCGGTGCTCCACCGATGCCGGCACAACCGGAGCCAGCGTTCGACGCCAGCGTGATTCGAAACGTGACCTGATACGTGGCTCCTGGTTGAAGACCGGTGACCTTTCTTTTCAGAAACATGAAGAGGTCGTCGGAGCGGTTGTGTCCCGAGATCCGGAACGCGGTTTCACTTGATCCGAGCTCAGGTGGAAGTTGCTCGATCCCGCTTTCCAGCTCCATTCCGGAGGATTGGAGCGAGTAGTCGGAGAACCCGCTCTGCCAGCCCGAGGCGCCGTTGCTGAATGAGCTCTTGAGGTGAATGGCGGGCCCCGCACTTCGTCTTCGCCCCGTGTCGGCCGCAGCATCGGCCTCGGAGATGAGGAGGGCCGTACATGTGGCAGCAAGAGCGATGAGGAGTGAGAGATGTTTCATAGAGAGCACAGTTTAACAGCGCTGGAAGCGCTGGTGCGTATGGGATGACATGTCTTGTTGGACGAGGCCCCCCGAAGGGCGAAGTCTCCAGGTATTCAGACTGCTCAGTTCATAAGAAGCGGGTTAATAGCGGAGAAACGCTGTTGAAGGAGTGATGACACGCGGCGGGACTCGCGCCCCGAAGGGCGAATCCCTCTCCCCGGCGGGGAGAGGGTGGTCGCGTAAGCGACCGGGAGAGGGGCCGCGAGAGATACGAAGACCTCGCCCTTTTCGACGGACTGGCGAGACTTTCACGCCCCTCTCCCTGCTTCGCTCCGCTCGCTTCCCTCT
>DATLXH010000150.1:0-3834 GCA_035576005.1 Thermoanaerobaculia bacterium
GGAGAGGGAAGCGAGCGGAGCGAAGCAGGGAGAGGGGCGTGAAAGTCTCGCCAGTCCTTCGAAAAGGGCGAGGTCTTCGTATCTCTCGCGGCCCCTCTCCCGGTCGCTTACGCGACCACCCTCTCCCCGCCGGGGAGAGGGATTCGCCCTTCGGGGCGCGAGTCCCGCCGCGTGTCATCACTTCTTCAACAGCGTTCCCGCTGTTAACCCGCTCGGGACGACATCGCTCCGCACTCCGTAAGCCGCTCTACAAACTCGACTTCGTTCTTCCCCCATCTACGGCAAGCACGACTCCGTTGACGTAGCTCCCCGCTTCTGAGGCGAGAAACAGAACGGCAGCGGCCACCTCGTCTGCCTTCCCGATTCGGCGCAGAGGAACCTCTCCCCGCCATCGTTCCTGCAACGCTTCGATCGTTGAGCCTTCCCGTGCGGCCGTATTCTCGGCGATCTGAGCCAGCCGCCCGGTATCGGTGAATCCCGGCGCGACCGTGTTGACCGTGATGCCGAATGGACCCACCTCATTGGAGAGCGTCTTCGCAAATCCCGCCACCGCCATTCGCATGGCGTTCGATAACATCAGACCGTCGATCGGCTGCTTGATGGACGTTGAAGTGATGTTGACGATCCGACCCCAGCGCTGCTCGATCATTCCCGGCAGAGATCCTCGGGTCAACCGCACCGCGCTCATCAGGTTCAGTTTGAACGCGCGTAGCCAGTCATCATCCTCGAGTGTCGCAAAGGTCCCGGGCTTCGGGCCACCGGCGTTGTTGACGAGGATGTCAATTCCACCCAGAAACGACGACGCAGCGGCTACGACACGTTCGCATTCGCCGTCGATCGACAGATCGACCGCCAGCGATCCCACCCGCCCTCCCGCCTCGCGCAGTTCCTCCGCCGCCTCTGCCAGAGTCTGCTCGTTCCGGGCAACCAGAAAGACGTCAGCTCCCTCACGAGCCAGTGCAGCGGCGCACGCCTTGCCGATCCCTGCGCTCGACCCGGCAACCAGGGCCCGGCGCCCTTTGATCTGATAGTCCATTCAACCCCCAAAAACCAACACCAATCAAGCTCGTCGCGCGACAAAGAAGTACTTTACATCGCCACCTGCAAGAAGCCCGTCGGGGTGGAAGGGATCGAACCGAATCGCTTCAACCGGCTCGAGGCCGGCGGCGCGCAGCGCCGCGATGATCTCGGTCTGCCGATAGGATCGCTGCTGATGCGCTTCATCGATTGCCACCCGCTTCCCGCCGATCATCGCCCATCCTGTAATCTTCGCGCTTCCCAGATGGGTGAACGAAGAATATGACGTGGTCATCGAGAGGTAGTGCGACTTTCCTTTTGAAATGAAAGGATCTTTTGTTGCCCAGACTGTCCTGTAAGCATTCGGGTGATTCATGTCGAACAGGAACAGCGACTCCTCGTCCATCAGTCTGCGAACCTCCGTAAAGGTTTCGACGAGGTCTCCCCGATGAAGCAGGTGATTGAGGCTGTCGTACAGGCAAGTGATTCGGGAAAAGCGCCCACGCAGCGCGAGAGCGCGAAAGTCGAGCGCAACGACAGAGCCGTGCTTTCTCGCGAGCTCGAGCATCGCCATCGAGCCGTCTCCTCCAAACGAACGGAAACCCTTGCTCCTGAACCAGCCGAGTGTGAGACCGGTACCGCAGGCCAGGTCGAAGTGCGTCGTGTCGCGCGTGGGATGCCGCGCCATGCTCCATTCGAGCAGCTCGGTGATCGCTTCCGCAAAGCGGCGGCCGAGGGACGCATCGTATGCGTAAGCGAAGTTTCCGTACTCGTCCATTAGCGCAGCCGGATGCGGCCATGTCTAACCGCGAACGAAGGTGGCAAATTGAGAGGCTGTGAAGAAATCCAGAGTCGTTCGGATTGCGAAGCGCCTGCGGCGCGCCGGACATTGGAATGTCCGGCCACATCCGCGACACTCATTCTCAAGTCGCGTGGACTCACTCCCAGCGGTAAAAACCTTCACCGGTTTTCTTGCCGAGCTTCCCCTGCGCAACGAGATCGCGAAGGAGCTGTGGAGGAGTGAAGCGCTCTCCAAGCGTCGCCACCAGATGTTCCGCGATCGACAGGCGCACATCGAGTCCGACCAGGTCCGTCAGGCGCAGCGGTCCCATCGGATGGTTGTAGCCCAGCTCCATCGCCCGATCGATATCCTCGGCCGATCCCACTTCGTCCTCGAGCATCCGGATTGCTTCGAGCCCAATTGCGACTCCAAGACGCGACGTGGCGAAACCCGGCGAGTCGCGAACGACGATCGCTTCTTTGCCAAGCCGCTTCGCGAGCGCACGCGCCTCGTCCACGGTCTCCTCCGAGGTTCTTTCTCCAACGACAATCTCGAGGAGTTTCATGAGATGAGGAGGGTTGAAGAAATGAAGACCAATGAAACGATCGCGCAGCTCAACCGCAGAGGCGAGCTCCCGGATCGGAAGCGATGATGTATTCGTCGCGAGAATGGTCCGCTCGCCACAAAAAAGATCCACCTGACTGAAAAGTTCGCGCTTGAGCTCCAGATCCTCCGGCACCGCTTCAATGATGAGATCGGCCGATTGGCTGGCCCCTTCCAGATCCGTCGACAGATGCAGTCTGCCGAGGGCCTCGTCCATCGCCGACTGACTGATCTTGCTCTTCTCGACACTCTTGCGCAGGTTGGCCTCGATTCCCGCACGCGCCGAGTCCAGCAACTCGATCTCCAGGTCATAGAGAACCGTCTCGTAGCCGGCAAGCGCGGCTATGTGCGCGATCCCGCGGCCCATCGTTCCGCTACCCAGAACTGTAATCTGCTCGATCAAGCGTTGGCGCTCAGAGCGACTTCATCGCAAGAGACACGATCTCACGGTGAGTGAAGTAGTTCACGCCAGGATCGTCGAGGTGGAAGGTGTAATTGAATCGTTCACCGGTATCCGCAACGAAAGAAAATCGGTAGTAACGATCCTCGGAGCCTTCACCGAATTCCTTCAGATTGGCCGCCTCTCCGACTTCCTTCTCCACGTTCGAGACGCGATAGAGCTTCTGCGCTGTGATCGGAAGATCATCCGGAGGGTAATGGATAAACTGAATCGCGAAAATCGACTCGGGGACGATCTCACGTTCCGGATACTGCTCCTCCTCTGCTTCCGCGTCAGCTCCTGTGAACCACGTTTCTTCTTCTTTGAACAACACGAGGTTCGCGGAGTTGTCGGTCATTGGATGGGTGGCCCGATCGAGATGAATATGCTCGTCAGCCGCCGGGGAATCTCGAAGTTGTGTCAGCAGATCGATAAGGTATTGGATACCCTCACGCGTGCCGGTCAAAGCGACTTCGTCATCTTCGTCTGAAATCCAGAGGTCGAGCCAGGCACCGGTCCCGAGTTTCACTTTGCTGCCGAGGCCCTCGAAGCTCGCGGCCGTGAAACCGAGACGTTTTGCGGCGACCTGGAGGAAATCCTCACAGTGCGGGTCATCCATGAGGTTCTGGCGTGCGTATTCGATCGCAGCCTCGTGCGCACGTTTCCGGCCGAAGTCATGACTCAGATCGAATGAGCTGAGGATGCGATCGAGAAGCTGGGTGAAACGTTCTACGGGTCTGGTCATGATCGTGAGGGTGGCTGTCGAGTTCAATTACCGTGGGGCGAGAACAGCAGAGAGGACTTGAAAATTTATCACATCTCAGACATCCCGCAATGGATCGCTTAATCCTGGCCCGCATTTCTCACAGTCGTTCATCGCCAAGCAGCGGATAGCGGCCTGTCTGCTTCGTTGCACAACGGTTTCGCTCCTCGACATAGTGTCAACTATGCCCTCGTCACGAAACCGTCCTGCGCCTCGCATCCAAGCCACTCT
>DATLXH010000151.1:0-4147 GCA_035576005.1 Thermoanaerobaculia bacterium
GGGGCGGGTGTAGGGACGCAGGGCCTGCGTCCGGCACCCAGACATTCGCATCAGGAATTCTGCATCCCGGCATGAACCCTCGTCCAAAGCGATGGCCGACGACAATCTTCTCGGTCAGGGACAGGGTACCGGACGCACGCCGTGCGTCCCTGCGCTCGCATGCTGTGAGAAACGCGGGCTGCCCGCATGAGCAGTGTCGCACGACACTCCAGGCGCTCAACTGGGTTGAGTCAACAACGCCTGTCCGTAGCGGACCTTTACTGGCTGGGGAAGCTGGACGGCGTCCAGTGCAATCGTCCCCGGACGGAAGAGCATGACAACCGTCGAGCCCATGTGGAACGTGCCAAGTCGCGACCCGGCCGCGAGCTCGTAAGGCTTGCTGTACTCATGAATCTCAGACTCGCGCTGACTGGGGCGGCTGTTCGAAATGAAGCTGTCGTAGACGACCGACATCCTGCCGACATTGGTCGCCCCTACCATCACGACCGCAACCAGTCCGAAGTCGCTGTCGATGTACGTGATGATTCGCTCATTGACCGAGAACAGGTCGTCGATGTTCGCCATCGACCAATCGTTCACCGGCCAGAGTTTCCCCGGAACGTGAGCGCTCCGAACGACCTTGCCTGCTACCGGACTGTGGACGTGGTGGTAGTCCTGAGGCGAAAGATAAAGATTGAAGAAGATGCCATCGTCAAACGAGCTGGCGAGACTGTCGCCGCCCAGGAACGCCTTGACGGAGTACGATTTCCCCTTGATCTGCTCGAGCCTGCCCGCCCCGATCCGGCCGTAGTTTCGAAGGGTTCCATCAACGGGGCTCACGAGGTCTCCTTCCACCGGACGCACACCCTCTTTGAGGTCGCGCGTGAAGAAGGCGCCGATCGACGGATAAGAAGAGATCGGGTGGGAGGCGCTTTCCCGGTCGATGGAGAATGCCCTGGCGAAACGGTCTACGGCCCAGCGCGCAATCGGTCGCGGCAATCGAACGTGGACCAGCTTCCCCACAACGAGGCTCAGGTGATTCTTCGGAATGAAACGGAGGAATCGATACATTATTGAAGTGTCCCGGATCGCAGAATGGTCGCGCTGATCATACCCTGCGTCGCCTCCAGGGCTTTGCTGCCTCACGTTAGCCCAACCGGGGCGGGTGTAGGGACGCAGGGCCTGCGTCCGGCACCCAGACATTCGTATCAGGAATTCTGCATCCCGGCATGAACCCTCGTCCAAAGCGATGGCCGACGACAATCTTCTCGGTCAGGGACAGGGTACCGGACGCACGCCGTGCGTCCCTGCGCTCGCATTCTGTGAGAAATGCGGGTTAACCCTGGGTTAACCCGCATCTGTCACAGACCTTCGCCGCGAGACGACAGATTGCGCTTCACACCGAGCAGCGCGGCCTTGAAGCCGACCTGGGCCACTACGGATATCATGACTGAGCCATGAAAAAAGAATTTCCCACAGAGGTGCAGTTCGAGACGCTGGCCGTGCACAGCGGAGGAGCGCCGGACGAGTCGACTGGTGCCATCGCCCCTCCGATCCATCTCTCCACGACATTCGAACGGACTCCTGACGCTCAGTACCCACGCGGCTTCGGCTACATCCGCGATGCAAACCCGACTCAATCGCGACTCGAAGAAGCTCTCGCGGCCCTCGATGGTGGGAAGCTAGCGCTTGCCTTCGGTTCAGGGATGGCTGCCGCCGGCGCAATCGTTCAGAGTATGCCCGCGGGCGCGCACGTCATTCTGCCGAAAGACGGCTACTTTACCGTTCGGGTGCTTGCGCGCGATTTTCTGGAAAA
Source organism: Thermoanaerobaculia bacterium (assembly GCA_035576005.1). Lineage (GTDB taxonomy): Bacteria > Acidobacteriota > Thermoanaerobaculia > Gp7-AA8 > Gp7-AA8 > DATLXH01. Next base: position 1,796 of record DATLXH010000151.1, read on the forward strand.
ATGGGGGATGTCTTACGACCTCATCGACGTAACGGATCTTGCAGAAGTTGCGCGCGCAGTCCGCCCGGAAACCCGGCTCATATGGGCGGAGAGTCCGTCGAACCCGCTCATGAAGGTAGCGGATATTGCGGCGCTGTCCGAGATTGCGGCCCGTGCCGGGATCGCCCTCGTCATCGACGGTACGTTTGCGACCCCCGCACTCCAGCGTCCCCTCGCCCTCGGAGCAGACATCGTGCTCCACTCGACGACCAAGTATTTGGGCGGTCACAGTGATGTGCAAGGTGGCGCACTCGTATTCAGAGAAAGTAATGAGCTGAGCGCTCAGGTCACCCAGACTCGGAAAGTGCTGGGAGCCGTCGCGTCCCCGTTCAACTCATGGCTGATCCTCAGGGGGATTCGCTCACTCTCTGCACGGATGCGCGCGCATTGCGAGAACGCAATGGCGGTTGCGACTTTCCTCGAGTCTCATCCTCGGGTGGAAGCCGTGCACTATCCCGGTCTGCTGTCCGATCCCGGTCATTCGATTGCGGCCCGGCAGATGGCGGCGTTCGGTGGGATGCTGTCGTTCCGTGTCAGAGGAAATAAGTCTGAGACGATCGCCGTCATTGCCCGCGCTCGGATCTTCACTCCCGCCACCAGTCTCGGGGGAGTGGAGAGTCTCATCGAACACCGCTGGTCGGCCGAGGGCCCTGAGTCGACCACGCCAGAGAATCTCATCCGCGTCTCGGTCGGTCTGGAACATTCTGACGACCTGATCGACGACTTGCGCCGGGCGTTGGAAGGTTGACGGCGCATGTTCGAATTTTGATCGTTGAATTTCTGCTATGGAGAGTGATCGGGCATCACCAACGGAGGCCTCATGGCAAATCTGGAAGTCATCTGTCCCGGATGTGACGCTACGCTTGTTGTGGATTCTGTGAGCGGTGAGGTGCTCCTCAAGAAGTTGAAGCCCACGCAGCCAAAATCGTTCGAGTCGATCATTTCTCAGCTCGCCACGGAAAAGAGCGAGGCAGCGAAGCGGTTCGATCAAGGCATCGAGAGTCAGAAGGATCGAAGCAGGATCCTCGACGAGCGTTTCAAGGAAGCGCTCGATCGCGCTGACAAGAGTGACACACCATTTCGCAATCCGATGGATTACGACTGATGAAACCGAAACAGAGTCGTGCTCCGCAGCCCGCTGTGACGCCGGAGACGTTCGATCCTGACGCGCCTGCAGGGGAGGAGAGCGGGATCTACGGTCTTCCCTTTACTCCGTCCGACTCGAAGGTCGTGATCGTTCCAGTCCCGTATGAGGCGACCACCTCTTATGGAGGGGGGACGTCACGTGGTCCGGAGGCGATCCTTGCGGCATCGCGTCAGGTTGATCTCCACGATCACGAAACAGGACGCCCCTACGCGTCCGGGATTGCCATGATGGAGATCTCCGGGAAGCTGTTGCGATGGAACAAGAAGGCGAAGGCGGCGGCCGCTCCCGTAATCTCCGGAAAGAAAAGCGGCGATGCGGCGCGCGAGGCTCTGGATGAGGTGAACGCGAGCGGCGATGCAGTCAACGAATGGGTCTACCGCCAGACTCTGGCGCTTCTTGCCCAGAAGAAGATGCCGGTGATTCTTGGAGGCGACCACTCGGTTCCCTACGGGGCCATACGCGCGTATGCCGACCAGTTCCCGGGCCTCGGCATTCTGCACCTCGACGCACATGCAGATCTCCGGAATGCGTACGAGGGCTTCACCTGGTCACACGCGTCGATCTTTCATAACGTGATGACTCGGCTTCCCAACGTCGGCAGGCTGGTCCAGGTTGGCGTTCGAGACCTCGGATCCGCCGAGAGCGAAATGATCCGCAAGTCGGGAGGAAGAATCGTAACGTTCTTCGACTCGGATCTGTCGCGGAAAAAAGATGAGGGCGTTGCGTTTTCAATCATCGCGGACGAGATCGTGGCAGCTCTTCCCCCGAAGATTTATCTCTCCTGGGATATAGACGGACTCGATCCCACACTATGCCCGCACACCGGTACACCAGTGCCTGGCGGACTTTCCTGGAACGAAGCGCTGGGATTGTTACGCGCTATCGTGCGAGCGAAGAAGACGATCGTGGGCCTGGATCTGTGCGAGGTTGCTCCGGGCGAGACGGAGTGGGACGCGAATGTCGGTGCACGTCTGCTGTACAAGATGATCGGTTTCGCGTTGCTCTCGCAATCGCAGAAGACCTAACCCGCATTTCTCACAGACCTTCGCCGGGAGACGACGGATAGCGGCCTGTCTGCTTCGTTGCACGCCAATTTCGCTCCTTGACATAGTGTCGACTATGCCTTCGTCGCAAAATCGCCGTGCGCCTCGCATCCAAGCCACTCT
>DATLXH010000152.1:0-14608 GCA_035576005.1 Thermoanaerobaculia bacterium
GCCTGTCTGCTTCGTTGCACGGCAATTTCGCTCCTTGACATAGTGTCGACTATGCCTTCGTCGCAAAATCGCCGTGCGCCTCGCATCCAAGCCACTCTCCGCCGTCTCACGACAAAGGTCTGTGAGAAATGCGGGCTAGACGGACTAAGAGAGTGTCGTCCTGAATCTTCACTTCATGAAGCTGCATGCTGAGGTCCGGTACTGTCTCTGTCAATCCCGTCCTCAGATCAAAGGACCAGAGATGCCAGGGACACACCACTTCGTTCCCAATCAGGACTCCTTCACTGAGGGGGCCGCCGCGATGGGGACAGCTATCATCACTCGCAAAGACTCCGGAGACGGTGCAATAGAGCGCGATTCTGCGCCCATCGAGGACGACGCGTCGGATCGAGCCCTCTAGCAGCTCCGCTGCCCTGCCCGCGTCTACCCAGTCTGAGCTCGCATTCTGCTCGTCCGTCGGCAGGATCAACTCCATACGCCCGGAATGATCGCGCTGCAATCAGGACAGGCCGATCCCACCAGGCGGTTCGAGAGAACCTTGAAGCCAATGCGGCGAATGAGGATCGAGTCGCAGCCTGGACAATGCGTGCTTTCCCGATCACCCACAGAGCCGGGGATGTTGCCCGGATAGACGAACCTGAGCCCACTCTGCCGGCCGATCTCAAACGCCCTGATCAGCGTGCTGCTGTCAGTGTTCTCGTTCGCCGTCATTTTGTAGTCCTGATGGAAAGCTGTGACGTGCCAGGGGATGTCACGGTCTACGCTCGCCAGAAACTCAGCCATCTGTCGCAGTTCTTCGTCTGAGGAATTGAAACCTGGAACGATCAGCGTGACGACTTCGAGCCAGATGCCACGCTCCCTGATCCCCTTGATCGTCTCGAGAACCGGCTCGAGGTGTCCGCCCAGCATTCTGTAGCCCCGGTCGGTGAAGCTCTTCAGATCAATCTTGTAGAGGTCAACCCAGGGAGCGATGAAATCGAGCACTTCAGGAGTGCCGTTGCCATTCGATACATAGGAGCAGACAAGTCCCGCCGCCTTCGCTTCCCGGAAAATCTCGACGGCCCACTCTGACGTGATGAGCGGCTCGTTGTAGGTCGAAGTGATGACTCTGGCACCGTAACGTTTCGCAAGCCGGACCAGATCACTGGGCTCGATATCCGTCGGATTGACGCCGGAATCAGGATCGCGCAGGGCCTGCGAGGTCATCCAGTTCTGGCAGTAACCGCACTTGTAGTCACAACCAAGCATGCCGAAGGAGAGAGCCTGCGAGCCCGGGTAGGCGTGGAAGAATGGCTTCTTCTCGATCGGGTCTACCTGCAGCGCCCCGACGTATCCGCGTGGCACCTTGAGGGCCCCACCTTCGTTGTAACGAACTTTGCAGACCCCTGGCTTGCCCTCCTGAATACGGCAGCGATGGCCGCATGCAAAGCAACGCAGCGCCTCGCCATCCAGCTTCTCGTAGAGGATGCCTTCGACGGTGCGGGCAGCGAGTGTTTCATTCAGGATCTCGCGAGTCGCAGACATGCGGCGTTCAACGCGCTCACTCAGATCGAAAATGCCCTGAGTCGGGTCGGAACGCCGGCTTCTCCGCGCCGCAAGTAGACTGACTTAACCCACCGCGGGGGCTGGGTCGAGAATCAGCACCGTGTTGTGTGTCCCTTCGCGAGGTTTAAACTCTGCTCAGGCGAGCAGCCGCAAACGGGCTCGAAGAAGAGGAATCGATGAGTCTTATCGAAATGAAAGTTGAGAACGGTGTCGCAACGGTTCTTCTCAACAGGCCGGAGAAACTCAACGCATTCTTCGGTTCCATGCGGGAGGATCTCGCCGCGGCACTCGACGAATGTTCCGGGAGACAGGACACGCGGGTGGTCGTTGTGACCGGCGCAGGAAGAGGGTTCTGTTCCGGAGGCGACGTGGCCCGCATGAGAGAGCTTCAGGCAGAACAGGCGACCGAGGAATTCAAGAGGTTGCTCGAGGCAGGAAGGCGAATCGTCACCGCCATCCGAGAGATGCCCCAACTGGTCATTGCAGCAATCAACGGCGTTGCCGCCGGAGCGGGTTGCAACCTTGCTCTCGCTTGTGATTACCGCATGGCCTCGGAGACAGCGCAGCTTGGCGAGACCTTCGTCAGGATCGGGCTGCATCCTGACTGGGGCGGTTCGTACTTCCTCCCAAGGCTCGTCGGTCCCTCGAGAGCAATGGAAATCATGATGACGGGAAGGATGGTGTCCGCCGCGGAGGCTCTGGAGATCGGGATGGTGGACCGCGTCGTGAAGCCGGAAATGCTGGAAGGCGAGACAATGAAGCTCGCTGCGACGATCGCCGCGGGGCCTCCACTCGCCATCACCGCGATCAAGCGAGCGGTTTATGCCTCGCCTGTGAACAGTCTGTCCGACCAGATCGATCTCGAAAATGACATCCAGCTCACAACGTTCCGCTCGGCAGACTCGGCGGAAGGTATGGCCTCGCTCTTTGAGAAACGATCTCCCAGGTTCAAAGGCGTGTAGCGCGCGAAGGGTGTGCAGCGCGCGAAGCGCGCGTCTCCCTCTCCCCTCCCGCGGGGAGAGGGAAAGAAAATGAAGAGGCACAGAACCACACCTACCCGATTTTCGAGCGCAGCAGCACCATGGTCTGATCGTCGTACTGCGGGGCGCCGCGCGTGAAGTCGTCGATTGCCGCCGCGATCGCGTCCCGAATACTGTTGCACGATTCCGAGCGGCGTGTCGTCAGGATCTCTTCCAGTGCGTCGTAACCGAATTCCTGATCCGTGACGCTCTCGGCCTCGGTGATCCCGTCGCTGTAGATGAGCATCAGCGAACCGGGAGTGAATGCGCGCGTCTGTGCCTTGTACACGCTGTTCGGCATGATCCCGATCGGAAGTCCGTGAGAATGCAGTTTCTGAAGACCGTCCGGGCCGATGACGTATCCGGGATTGTGACCCGCATTCACGTAGCGCAAAGCACCCAGCTCGCGATCGACAGTCGCGAGGATGAGAGTGATGAACTTGTTCTCAGAAGACCAGCGGTGGATATGTTTGTTGAGCTCCGTTGCAATCTCACCCAGATCCCGGCCTTCGTCGAACAGCAGCTGCAGTGCAGCGTGGAGAGCGGAGACGAGCACGGCCGCGGGGACAGACTTTCCAGAGACATCGGCCACGCAGATCGACAACGCATCCTGCTGGTCGAAGAATGCGTGATAGTCGCCTCCCAGCTGTTTCGCGGGACGGGAGAAGGAAGAGAGCTCGAATCCCTTCACCGTGGGAACGGAACGCGGAAGAATGTCGCGCTGAATTGTGGCGGCAAGCTCCAGTTCGCGCTCCATGGACTGCTTCTCGAGCGCCTCACGGTGAAGTCGTGCGTTCTCAAGAGCAATCGCGACCTGATTTGCGAACAGCGAGAGCATCCGTACGTCGTTGTCCTCGAATGCCCCAACGCCTCCATCACGCTGTTCGCGGTCGGCGGCCGCGAGTACCCCGATGACTTCTGTGTTGCTCCGGATGGGGAGAGCGACGAAGCTCTCGCAGTCGGGGAATACGCAGTTCGCCCCGGAGCCGACCTGCAGAGGGGACGCCTCCTCGAACAGACGGCGCGAGGCGCTGGCGTCGAGCTCCTCATCGAGAAAATGCGATCGCACGTCGCCGAAAGAGCTATGCAGGACGAAGCGACCCTCCTTCCTGAGGAAGAGGGCGGCCCTCCGGGCGTTGAGAAGAGAGATGGTTCGTACCAGGATTTCGTCTGCCAGCTGGTCGAGGTCGAGAGTGGAGGCAATCGACAGACCGATGTCATAGAGCGCTTCGAGCTCCAGGAGACGAAACTTGAGCTGAAAATCCCCGTCGCGCATATCGCTCGTGAGGCGTTGATTGATTACGATGGTCGTAATGTAACTCGAGAGCGCTTCCAGAAGATGGGTGTCCAGATCGCTCGGACCCAGACCTGTGGGCAGCCTCAGCGCAAGAACTCCATACTCTTCTCTCGAACGACGTAGCGGAATCAATGCGTGAGCCGGAGGATCGAACTCTCGAGCGAACGACGAGAGCGACCCGGCATCACCGTCACAATCGTGCAGCATGACGTTAGCGGGACATTCATTCGAGAGCGATTCGGGGAAATTTTCCCCGCCATGCCTGGCCGCGAGCCGCAGCACGGGATCGCGGGAGTCGCGCAGATAGATCGCGCCGCACTCAAAGGGAGTGTGCTCGAGTACCGCGGACAGGATGGTGGCTCCCTGGGTTGCCCCTGCGTCGCTCCTGCCGACTGTTCGATCTAGTTGCTGGAGGTCGCGGAGCAGGAGCGAGAATTTCTCAGGTGAGAACATTGGGTGGGAGACTGGCCGTCGAAGAGAAGAGGAATGTAGAACGAAGAACGCAGAATGGAGAATCGAGAAAGTCGCAACGACTCGTTTCTCCGTTCTTCATTCTACGTTCTTCATTCTCCATTCTGCGTTTTCCTTCAGCTCTTCTGAAGTCCCAGATCCTTGACCGCAGATTCCTCATCAGCGTAGATCGATGCGTACTGAGCGAGACCCATGATCTGAAACGTCTTCTGGATTACAGGTGTCAGGCAACAGAAGCCGAGCTTGCCTCCCTTCTCCATCATTTTCTCAATGATCTCGATCAGGATGCTGATCCCGATCGAGTTGACGATCTTGGTCTCTTTGAGATTCAACAGAAGTGTCGTCACACCGGCGTCGAGAAGTTCGTACGAGCGGTTGGCGATCTCCTCGCCTCCGACATTGTTGATGTACCCCTTGGTGTAAAGGACCGCGCCATCACCACGACGATCCACAGCGAGTCTCAGCTCATCACTCATAGTTTTTTTCTCTCGCCGTACTTGACCATTCGGACAGTCGTACCATTCTCACTGGTCGAGATTTCCACCTCGTCCATGTGGGCTTCCATGATCTGCAATCCCCAACCTCGTTTCTTGGGACCGGTGTTGCTCAAACCGCGCCGACGCAGACGCGCCTCTTCCAGGTTGAAGCCCTGACCGTTGTCCGTGATCCAGACCTCCACCTTCAACGTCTGGACATCGGGCGAAGACCCGCGGAATCTTAGATAGATGCGCTGGTCTACGCAATACGAGTGTTCCCGCGCATTGATGCACGCCTCGACAACCGCGTGAGCCATCTCGTCGACATCCTCGGCGCTCATTCCGATTTCCCGACCGAGGTTGCCTGCCGCACGCGCGGCCGCAATCTCGATGTCTGGAACCATCGGGAGAGTCAGCTCCATCTGTCGTTCGGCCTGCGGAGTCATAGGAGAGCTCGCTTGTCAGAGCGCGAGAAATATAGCGGCTGCGCTCTTGATCCAGGAAGGAATTCCGTGCATCTGCTCGAGGGCGATGAGAGCTAACGTGTTAAATCCCAGTAGCGCCATCACCCCGTAGGAAGAGTGAAATGCTACGACAACTTTTGCGGCTTTGATCTGGGCAACTTGACTCATGAATATCCTCCGTCGCGGTCATGCTTCGGAGCGCCTACAAGAGCAACGTAGCTGCCACAGGCCTGAATCAGATGCAAACTATTGATTTAATTTAACTTATTGTCTAATCTACGATTACTGTATATGGGTCTAAAAGCCACACTCCTACTTCCTCGAATCAGTGGATCATGTTAAGTCATCTACTTTAAGTGGTTTATTGAATGTCCTAATTTGGGATATCTGTTCTGTTTTGGGACGCCACCTCTTTCCTGCGATACAGAGTCTTGCGGTCCACGCCGAGAATTCTCGAAGCCTCGGACATATTGCCCCCGGTTCGCGCCAACACTCTCGCAATGTAACGCCGCTGCAGTTCTTTCAGATTGGGCATGTCCGCCGTCAATGCATCGTCGGCTGATCCGGCACCCGCACTCGAAATTAGAAGATCCGAGGGGTCGATAACCGGATCGACGGTGAGCGCCACCGCGCCTTCGATCACATTCTCGAGCTCGCGCACATTCCCGGGGAACGAGTAGCGAAGAATCTTCTGAAGCGCCTGCTGCGAGATTCGGACATCCGCAATCCCTTCCCGCTTCCCATACTTGTCGAGAAAATAGCGGACGAGCTTCGGAATGTCCTCTTTCCTCTCACGCAGCGGCGGCAGATCAATCTGCACCACGCGCAAACGGTAATAGAGGTCCTGCCGGAACGCCCCCTCCTCGATCATCTTCTCCAGATCGCGATGCGTCGCCGCGAGGATCCTGACATCGACCGCGATTCGCCGCCTCCCACCGAGCTTCTCGATCTCACGCTCCTGAACGACTCGGAGAAGCTTTGCCTGGAGTGTGAGGGGGATGTCGCCGATCTCGTCCAGGAACACGGTGCCACCCTGCGCAAGCTCGAACTTGCCGGGCCGCGCCTCAACCCCGGTAGCGACGCCACGCTCAATTCCAAACAACTCGGACTCGAGCAGAGTCTCCGGAAGCGCAGCGCAGTTGATCGCTACAAACGGTTTTTCCCGACGGGGAGAGTTTCCGTGAATGAGATGCGCGACCATCTCCTTGCCGGTCCCGGACTCGCCCCGAATGAGAACGTTCGCCTGGCTGTCGGCCACGCGCGCTACGACGTCAATCACCCGCTGCATCGGACGGGAATCGCCGATCATCAGACGGTCGCTGTACTCGCGCAGCATTCGCTGCCTGAGCGCGCGATTCTCATCCTCTAACGACTCACGCATCAGCTTCAACCCCTGAAAATTTCTGGAGGTTTCCAGAGCTGCTGCACCAATCGCCGAGAGCGACGCGAGGAACCGGAGGTCGTCCTCGACGAACTCACCTCCTACCGCTCCCCGCTTCTCTTTGCCGAGAACGCCGAGTCCACCCAGGATCACATCGCCGGTAATCATCGGGGTCAGGAGAAGCGTTTCCCGCTCCTTGCCGAGAAAACGGACGCCGGAGGCCGATATCGGAGCTCTGGCGGCGAGCAGGCGGCGGACCGGCTCCTCGTCCGCGATACGCTGCGGTGAGGACGGAAGCTCGAGACCAAACGCGAACAGATTGTGAATCTTCAAATGTTCGTCGAGAGAGAAAATGAACCCCTCGGTTGCGTCGAGCACGGAGATCGCGCGCTGCATGAGCTCCTCGAGCAGCTCGCTCTCCGGCCTGACAGAGTTCAGTGCTCTACCGACGTCATAGAGCGCTTCAAGCTGCAACACTTTTCTCTTGAGCTCAAAAGCGGATTCCATACTCCCCCACCCTGGTTGCAGACCCGCGAGACCAGATCACTCCTCGCCGAGTCCCTTACGGCTCTCACCAAGAAGAAAATCGCAACTCCATTCCTTGTAGAACAGCGGCGAGAGAGCATAAATCTCGATGAGATGGCCAGAGGCTTTGTCCCAGTTGCCAAGCTTCATCTCCGTCCGTGCAAGGAAGTATTTCGCTCGCAGCGTCACCGGATCTTCCGCGTTCGCCGCGACGACGACAGTGAGAATCTTCTCCGCCTCGAGATACTGTCGCTGCCGATACAGGCAGAGGCCCTTTCTGTAACCATCACCCTCACACGCAGCTCTCTGTGCGAAGGCTGAGGGGGAAGGTGCGAGAATTGCCGACAACATGGCGGCAAGGATCAGATGACGGCTCATCACTCACAGGATAAGGCGATGCGCCTCGGAATCATAGGAGGCGGAAGAGCGGCCTGGAGCTTTGGTGTCAGCTGGCAGAGAGCGGGATGGTCCGTCAGCGGCGTCAACCTCCGGGACGGATCGCGCAGTCGCGTGCCAGAACTGCTCCACGCTCCCACAATCTCGCGTCACGAGTTGATAGAGCTATCGGACATCATTTTCATTGCGACCAGTGACCGGGCGGTCGCCGGGATTGCATCAGATCTGAATCGTTCCGCCGCATCGAAAGCGCTGTTTCACGCCAGCGGATCTCTCACCAGCCAGTTGTTCGGATCGCACCCGGTGGGCTTTTCGCTCCACCCTCTCCGTGCGCTTCCTGAGGTTGGTTCTCCGACCAGTCTGGAAGACTCCTTCCTTTTGTTCGAGGGAACAGACGAGGCGCGCGTGCTGGCTGCGGAGATCTGCCACGGTCTGCATGCACGCATGGGCGAGCTGACTGTCGAGAGGAAACGGACGTACCACGCAGCGGCCGTGATCGGTTCCAACTACGTTGCCGCTCTGCTGGAGATCGCAGCGCGGCTCATGGAGGATGCGGGACTCGACTCCGAGTCGATGCGTTTCCATCTCGCGAAGTTGGCAAGATCCGCAATCGAGGTATGGGAGGATGGAAACGGACCGTCACGGTTTACCGGTCCCGCCGCCCGAGGTGATGACGAGACAGTGCGGGCACATGTGGAGGCGCTCGAGTCGCGACCGGAAGTTGCGGAAATCTATCGCCGGCTCGCTGAGGAGCTCAAACGTTTCACCAGACAGGTTTGACCCCGTTTCATTCGCGATGCTACGATCGGTCGCCCTTTTGCAGGCTCGGCCCGGGAGTCCTCTAAGAACCGATGGTCTTCTTCAATTATGCAACGATGCAGATGGCGGCAAAGATCGTTTACTACGGTCCTGGCCTCTGCGGCAAGACCACGAACCTCCACTGTATCTATGGGAAGACCTCGCCACAGAGCCGCGGCGAAATGGTGAGCCTCGAGACCGAGACTGACCGGACACTCTTCTTCGATCTTCTCCCGATCGACGTCGGAGTCATCGGCGGATTCAAGACCCGGCTCCAGCTCTACACGATTCCGGGGCAGGTCTTCTACAACACGACCAGGAAACTCGTGCTCAAGGGTGTCGACGGAATTGTCTTCGTCGCTGACTCGCAGAAGAGAATGGTCGACGCGAACGTGGAGAGCTTCAAGAACCTTCGCGAAAATCTCAGCGAGATTGACCTCGACCTCGACAAGCTTCCCCTTGTCATCCAGCTCAACAAGAGGGATCTGCCCAACGTAGCGGACACAAAGACACTCCTCGATGCTCTCGATCCTGAGGGGACGTATGAGTACGTCGAAGCCTCTGCTGTAACAGGTCAGGGCGTGTTTGAGACACTCAAGCTGATCTCAAAGCTCACGCTACGAACCCTGCGCAAGAGGATGAGCGGGGAGGAACCAAAATCCACATTGTCGGTTCGTTCCTCGAGCACTCCCGGACCTGCGACTCCCGTCTCGACGCCAGACAGCCGCCCGGCCCGGCTCCGACCCGCGGATCCGGCCAAGCCTTCCGCGCCTCTGATTCCTGCCATCCATCCAGCGAGCACACGACCGCAATCTCCCGTCGCAGCGGCCTCAGCGCTCTCGCACAGTTCCGAGCTTCAGGTCGCTGAGGTCGAGGTACCCCGGACCGCGGGCGAGGAGCCGCTCTTCGAGGATACGGATTCAGGTCAGCTCGCATCGGTGGGCTCCGATCTCATTGCCACTGCCCCCATCGCGTCGGCTCCCGTACCAATGAAATCGGACGCAGAGAACGAGCGACCTCTCAAGAAGTCATCACGGGGTCTCGACCTCGCTCCGGTTGCCGTCCCATTGCCCGAACCCGCTTCGACCGCGAAAGTGGCCACCCCGCCAATCAAGACCGTCCGCGTGCGATCTACGGTCGACATCATGGCCGAGCTGGAAGCGCTCAGGAAGCGCGCAACTCAGCCCACAGAGCGTCCCAAGAAAAAGGCGAGCGCTCCACCAACGACATTCGAGAAGACGCTGCAGCTTCCCGTTAAGCAGGACAGTCTCACGCGCGCACGCACCGCTGAGGTTTCTGTCCTGCTGCGTGATGCCTCAGGCGCCGCGCTTTCAACTGTGTCACAATCTGTGGAGATCGAATCGGAAGGCGACGGCCCCGGGTCCGTAATCCTGACGCTCAACATGGGCGCGAAGCCAGTCGTCGACTAAGCAATCGCGGTACGGGTGGGGAGGTGGGTGTGAGTAAAGTATTTCGCGCAGCGTTGTTGGGAATCGTTGCACTGCTGCCGGCGTGCGCCGGAACAGCGACCGTGCCGAGAGTCACTCCGCCCTCTTCTGCCCCAGCATCCTCCTCAGCCTCCTCCGATGCGATCGACTACCGCAAGGCACTTGAAGAAGCTCACGAACGGCTCGTGAAGAAGCAGGCAGGGAATCCTTCAGAGGTCATCGCTGAGGCCTCTCAATCGTCCTCCATGCCGGTTCCGGAACAGGAGTCGATTGCCGGAGCTCTTCGACTCTTCTCGACACGGTTGAAGCCGAGCATCCAGACGTCTCTCAATCGATCCGCACGATTCAGGTCGCGGATTGACGAGATCCTGCGCGAGTACCGGCTGCCTGCAGCACTGGCTTATCTTCCAGTCATCGAAAGTGCGTTCGTCCCCACGTTGACCTCCAGAGCCGGAGCACATGGGATCTGGCAGTTCATGGAGGCCACGGCCCGAGAATATGGACTACGGGTCGACTGGTGGGTAGACGAGCGCGCAGATCCCGAGAAATCGACCCTCGCTGCAGCGAGATATCTGCGCGACCTTCATCGGCAGTTCGGGGACTGGCCACTCGCCCTGGCTGCCTACAATGCCGGACCTGGAAGGATTCGGCGCGCCATGTCTCAGACGGGGGCAACGACTTTCTGGGAGCTCTCGGACATGGTTGCCATCCCGAAAGAAACCCGCGGGTATGTTCCGACGTTCTACGCAACCGTGCTCATCACGAGTGATCCACCCGCGCACGGGTTCAAGTTGACGGAGCCAGAGGCTTCGCAAGAGTCTCAGGTACGAATTACGGGTCCGGTCTCGCTGGGCTTCCTGGCCGAAAGCGCAGGGTTGGATGAGAAGACGCTCCAGCAGCTCAACCCACAACTTCGTCGCGGACTGGTTCCTCCAGGCAACATCATCATCCGTGTTCCGGCTGGAGCGGCCGGACGATTCGGGTCCCTTGGCGCGTCGATTCGTGATGAAGATCCGTCGATCAGGATCTCTTCATTCACTCTTCGTGGCGGCGACTCGCTCGAAAGCCTTGCTGATCTGCTCGACCTCCCGGTCAAAGACATCGTCGACATCAACAAACCTCTCTCCACGCGTCCGGCTCGTGAGGGAGATTCCGTTTACCTTCCGCTCCGCAGAGAGGAATTGACGACGAGATTGCGCGGCCTCACCGGACATGCGGCTCAGTACGAAGTTGCAGGTGGCGATACGCTCTACTCGATCGCGACGAGGCATGGGATGTCGGTCGAAGAGCTGCGAGAGGCGAATGGCCTGAGCTCCGAAGCGGTGATCCGTCCGGGCGATCGCCTGATCCTCCCGTCGTCTGTCAGCGTCCAGACAGGGATGTGAATCGTAACGACGTAACACACCGCCTTCCAAAGACCCTCCCTGCCCGCATTTCTCACAGACCTTTGTCGTGAGACGGCGGAGAGTGGCTTGGATGCGAGGCGCACGGCGATTTTGCGACGAAGGCATAGTCGCCACTATGTCAAGGAGCGAAATTGCCGTGCGACGAAGCAGACAGGCCGCTATCCGTCGTCTCACGGCGAAGGTCTGTGAGAAATGCGGGCTAGCAATGGTGAATCTCCCTTTGTGTTGAAATGATGGAGGCCGGACGTTCGTTTCTGCGCCCGGTCTCGGGACCCCAAACACCTGAGCATTGAGTACGGGTCCCCGCTCTCGCTCCAACTCTCGAATCGAAAAAGGTTGAAATGACTGAAACGCAAGACTGGAAAAAAACCCTCAACCTGCCTCGCACCGAATTCGCGATGAAGGCGAACCTTCCGCTCAACGAGCCCAAACGCCTCGAGCGCTGGAACACGATCGATTTGTACGATCTGATCCGCCAGAAACGAGCAGGCCGGCCGAAATGGGTCCTTCACGACGGACCGCCTTACGCGAATGGCCAGATCCACATCGGTCACGCACTCAACAAGATTCTCAAAGACATCGTCGTGAAGTCGAAAACGATGATGGGGTTCGACTCGCCTTATGTCCCAGGGTGGGATTGCCACGGGCTGCCAATCGAGCATCAGGTCGACAAGGAGCTGGGCGCCAAAAAGCGGGAGATGACCCCCGCCGAGTTTCGACGCGCCTGTCGAGCGTTCGCATTCCGTTTCGTCGAGCTCCAGCGCGAGGATTTCAAGAGACTCGGTGTTCTCGGCGACTGGGCAAGACCCTACCTGACCATGGACTTCGGATTCGAGGCCGCGATCTCCGACGCCCTCGGCCGGTTTTTCGAGCGAGGCATGGTCTACAAGGGACTCAAACCGGTTCATTGGTGCACACACTGTCAAACCGCGTTAGCCGAGGCCGAAGTCGAGCACGAAGAACATACATCCCCTTCCGTCTACGTCCGGTTCCGGGTGACTGACGAGGGAGTCAGAGAGCTAGGTCTTCCGATCGAGAAGCCGCTTTATGCCGTGATCTGGACGACCACGCCCTGGACGCTGCCGGCGAACCTGGCGATCGCATTCCACCCTGAGCTCGATTACTCGGTCGTCGAAGTCAACGACCAGAATTTCATCCTCGCGTCCGGCCTGCTCGAGAGCAGCGCGAAGAAATTCGGCTGGCCCTCGTATCGCGAGGTGAAGCTGTTCAAGGGCTCTCACTTCGAGTGGATTCACTATCGCCATCCGTTCATCAAGAGGGAGGGCGTTTTCGTTCTCGGAGAACACGTCACACTCGATGCAGGGACTGGACTGGTTCACACCGCGCCGGGCCATGGTACCGACGATTTCAACATCGGCCGCAAATACGAGCTCGAGACTCTAACGCCGGTCAACAGCCGCGGTCTCTTCACTGCGCAGGCTCCGGAATGGGAAGGTGAACATGTCTTCAAGGCCAACCCGGCAATCACGGAAGTGCTTCGCGAGCGCGGCGCTCTGCTGGCCGAAGAGCGGGTCACTCACTCGTATCCGCACTGCTGGCGCTGCCACAATCCGGTGATCTTCCGGGCAACCGAACAGTGGTTCATCAGCATGGACGAGCTCCGCGGCAAAGCCCTCGATGAGATCAGGAAGGTGGAGTGGCTTCCCTCGTGGGGTCAGGACAGGATCCGCGGGATGGTCGAGAACCGTCCCGACTGGTGCATCTCGCGTCAACGACTCTGGGGCGTACCGATCACCGTACTTTATTGCGAGGGGTGCGGCCAGAGCGTGACAAGCAAGGAGTTGTTCGCGAAGGTCGCGACGCTGTTTCGGGCCGAAGGAGCTGACTCCTGGTACGAGCGTCCGGCTTCCGACTTCCTCCCTTCGGGATTCCACTGTTCATGTGGAGCCAGCAGCTTCCGTAAAGAGCTCGACATTCTCGACGTCTGGTTTGATTCGGGGTCCTCCCATATCGCAGTGCTCCGTCAACATCCGGAGCTGACGTGGCCCGCTGCGCTCTATCTCGAGGGGCACGACCAGCACCGAGGCTGGTTCCAGTCCTCGCTTCTGGTCGGTGCAGGGATCGAGGGCGCATCGCCTTTTGAGCGCGTCATTACCTGCGGTTTCGTGGTCGACGAGAAGGGACGCAAGATGTCGAAATCTGTCGGCAACGTCGTCTCGCCGCAGGACGTCATCAAACAGCATGGCGCTGACATCCTCAGGCTCTGGGTCTCGATGGTCGACTACCGGGACGACGTGGCGATGGGAAAAGAGACGATTGCGCGCATCGCTGACGCCTACAGGAAGATCCGCAACACTGCCCGATACCTGCTTGCCAATCTCAACGGTTTCATTCCGGCAACCGATTCGGTTCCACTCACCGAGCTGGACGATCTGGACCGATGGGCGCTGGTGAGGGCACAAGCCGCATTCCAGCGCTGTCAGCAGGCCTATTCTGAGTTCGAGTTCCACACGGTCTATCACCGTTTGCTGGATCTCTGCACCGTGGACCTCTCCGCCCTCTACCTGGACATCATCAAGGATCGGCTATACGTCGAGGCCCCGGGCTCGCGAGAACGACGCTCCGCGCAGACGGCCATGTACAAGATTCTCGAAGGTTTTGTGTCGACCATCGCGCCGATTCTTCCTTTCACCGCAGACGAGATCTACGAGCTTCTTCCGGGGCGACGTGAGCCATCCGTTCATCTGACCGAGTTCCCAAAATTCGATGAGTCGCTGAATCTAACACCTGGTGAATCGGCCAGCTGGGACCGTATCTTCTCCCTGCGGCAGCATGTAACCGGCATCCTGGAAAAAGCGCGAGCAGCGCAACAGATTGGTCAATCGCTCGAGGCCGATATCGTACTGAGCGGAGAGTTCGACAAGGCATCAGTGACCGGGGGCCTTGGCATCGATCTCTCCAGGATCTTCATCGTCTCGCACGTCGACGTTCAGAGAGAACATCCCGTTGAGGCGGAGCTTTTTGATCTGCCACTGCTCGGAGCTGTTGGAGTCACGATGCGGAAAGCCAGAGGCTCCAAGTGCGGACGCTGCTGGCATTACCGCGAAGAAGTTACGACCGAAGTGCTGTTGTGTTGGAGATGTCAGCCCATCGTTGACGCATTGGGACGGACGCAGGACGAATCAGTAGAGAGTTGAAAGAAAGGCAGATGTCATCCGAGCGGGTTAACAGCGGGAACGCTGTTGAAGAAGTGACGACACGCGGCGGGACTCGCGCCCGAAGGGGCGAATCCCTCTCCCCGGCGGGGAGAGGGTGGTCGCGTAAGCGACCGGGAGAGGGGCCGCGAGAGATACGAAGACCTCGCCCTTTTCGAAGGACTGGCGAGACTTTCACGCCCCTCTCCCTGCTTCGCTCCGCTCGC
>DATLXH010000153.1:0-59502 GCA_035576005.1 Thermoanaerobaculia bacterium
TGGCTTGGATGCGAGGCGCACGGCGATTTTGCGACGAAGGCATAGTCGACACTATGTCAAGGAGCGAAATTGCCGTGCAACGAAGCAGACAGGCCGCTATCCGTCGTCTCGCGGCGAAGGTCTGTGAGAAATGCGGGTTAGGGCCCGCTCGCACGCTATGATTCGACGGTGCTGTGTCCAATACGATGCCAGAGGTGACGAGGGTGGTCAGAAGATATCTGCTTGCAGCACTGCTTCCCGCTTTTCTTTCGGTCAACGCGCTTTACGCGGGTCCGATTCAATCGCCGTCCGAGTTTCTTGGTTTCGAGGTAGGTGCGGATCGAAAACTTGCGGACTACAGGCAGATGGTGTCGTACTTCCGGGCGCTCGACGCGGCGTCGCCGCGAATCGAGATCGAGGATCTGGGTAAAACGACCCTCGGCGAGCCGATGATCATGGCCGTCATTTCCTCCAGGGAGAACATCGAGAACAAGGCACGCCTCAAAGCGATCGCGAAACAGCTTGCCGACCCCCGAGGAGTCAGCGACGACCAGGTAAGGCAACTCGTGGAGGAGGGCAGGACCATCGTCCTGGTTACGTGCAACATTCACTCGACTGAGATTGCCGCCAGCCAGATGGCGATGGAGTGGGCACATGCTCTCGTCTCTGCCGAAGACGCAGAGACAAAGCGACGACTCGACAACGTCGTGGTGCTGCTCGTACCGTCACTCAATCCTGACGGACAGATCATCGTTACTGATTGGTACCGGAAGAATGTGGGGACATCTTTCGAGGGGGGGAGGCTGCCATGGCTCTACCATCCTTACGTCGGGCACGACAACAATCGCGATTGGTACATGCTCACTCAGAAGGAGACCAGGAGCCTGAGTCGCGCGATCTATCACGAATGGTTTCCGCAGCTTTTCGTCGACCAGCATCAGATGGGCGCCGAAGGGCCGAGGATGTTCATCCCTCCGTTCGCGGATCCAATGGATCCTGACGTTCATCCCCTCATCTGGCGGGAAGCAAACCTGATCGGCACCAGCATGGCTTTCCGACTCGAGCAGAAGGAGAAGAGCGGATTGATCTCGGGATATTCGTTCGACGCCTACTGGCTGGGAGGCACGCGAAACACGGGATGGTGGAAGAACATCACTGGTCTGCTGCTCGAGACCGCCTCCGCGCGCATTGCGTCGCCGGTCTACATCGATCCGACTGAGTTGGAAGGGGGACGCAAAGGACTTCTCGAATACAAGGCAACCGTCAACCATCCGAATCCCTGGAAGGGTGGATGGTGGCGCATGCGCGACATCATGGACTACCAGCGGATTGCTTCTGACGCACTGGTCGAGATCGCCGCAGACCGTCGCGTCGACTTTCTCAACAACATCGTCAGGAGGGCCCGCGCTGCGGTCGCAGCGGCCCGTCCTCTCGAAGGTTACAGAGTGCCGTTCGACCAGCACGATTATCCGACTGCAAGACGGCTGGCGGCTCTGCTGGCCGAGCACAATGTCGAAGTGTTCGAGACCGACAGGGGTGATTTCTGGATCCCTCTGGCCCAGCCGTACGGAAAGTTCGTCGTCGAAATGATGGAGCCGCAGCGCTACCCCGAGGTCAAGCTGATGCAGGGGACTGAAATCCTCCAGCCTTATGACGTCGCAACGTGGACGCTTCCGCTCGCGATGGGTGTACGCACAGAGCGAGTAGTTCTCCCGGCCCTGCCGTCGATGAAACGGTACGATCCGGCGAAGGTTCAAGCAGTGCCGGCGCTCCCTGCAGGCGATGCGTTCGCGGTCTCCATGAGCTCGCCCGAAAGTGCGCGAGTCATCAACAAAGCTCTGACGGGTGGAACAGTTCGGATTGGACGCGACGCGACATCGGGCGGCGAGATGTACGTTCTCGATGCCGCAGCCGCTCGCGCGGCCTCGGCTGTGGCGCAGACGTCGGGAGTCAGAATCAGTCCGGTCGATGCCGCAGCCGGCTCCCCACAGCTGCGGGCGCCGAGAGTCGCAATCTATAAACCCTGGTCTGCCTCAATGGATGAAGGCTGGACGCGCTGGCTCCTGGAGCAGTACGGATTCAACACAGTCTCGATCGAGAACCGCGAATTTGCGGCGGTCCCTCCCGGCGGGAAGCAGGATGGATCGGCAGGCCGGATCCGATCCCTTCGCGATCGCTTCGACGTCATCATCCTCCCCGCCATCGGGAAAGAGTCCATTGCAACGGGTCGAAACAAAGTCGAAGACGGTGGAATGAGGTATGCGGAAGAGCTGCCGGCTGACTATCGCGGAGGGTTAGGAAAAGATGGTGCCTCATCGCTCCGAAGTTTCGTAGAGGCCGGAGGAATGCTGATAGCGTTTGCCGCAGCTACAGAGTACGTGATGGAGGAGTTCAACATCCCTGTCAGGAACGCGCTGAGCAAGGTGAAGTCGGAGGAGTTCTCCGTTCCTGGATCGCTCGTGCGTGCCAATGTCAATCGTCATCCTGTAACGCGAGGTCTACCGGAAGAGGTGCCATTGTTTCTCGACGCAAAGCTCGCGTTCGAAACGACGTCGCCTGGTAACGAGATGCAGCGAACAGTGCTTGCCTCGTACCCCGCTGATCCGCGCGATCTTCTCCTCTCCGGTTGGATCAAAGGAGAGGAAAAGCTCAATAGACGCGCGGCAGCGGTTGCTTTGACCTACGGGAAGGGGAAGCTGGTGCTGCTTGGGTTCCGACCGCAGCATCGCGCGCAGACCCACGTCACGTTTCCGTTCGTGTTCAACAGCATCTACTGGTCCGTCCAATAAAAAGGAAAGCTCGATACGGCGGCTTTCCATGAATCAGGGCTCGCTCGTTCAGCATATCGTGTCCGTCCGTGCGGGCAGGGCGATCACGATCGCCCTGCTGTTTCTGCTCGGATGTCAGGCAGCCCCATTCCAGGCGCCGGCCGGTGTGCCCGGGCTTCCGGAGTCGGCGCGCGTCCGTGAATCGCGGACTCAGCTGCACGACCGTTCGAGAGAGCGGGCTATCCCGATCAAGATTTACGAACCTGAGACTGGCGATGGTCCCTGGCCTCTCGTGATTTTCTCTCATGGACTGGGCAGCTCGAGAGAGGGTTACCGCTATCTCGGACGTCACTGGGCGGCGCATGGCTATCTGGTGATCCATCTGCAGCATGCGGAAAGCGACAACCGCCTCACCCGGCTCGCCCTATACCGGGCGGCCCTCGCCGGTGATGTCGAGGGACATCGGCCCCGGGACGTCTCATCAGTGATCGACGCGCTCGAGGGAAAGCCGAATGCGGGGCCCCAGGATGCCGTTCTGGCACGCCTTCAAAGCCGGGTGGACCTTCGCAGGATCGGCGTCGCCGGTCACTCGTTTGGCGCGTACACAGTCCTGGCGGTCGCTGGACTACTCATCGACTTTCCCGACTCGGCCGATCGTAGCTTTCACGACCCGCGGGTGAGGGCTGCGGTTGCCATCTCATCACCGAAGATCTTCGGCGCCCCAAGGCGGGAAGACTATCGCGCGATCGCCATTCCGATTCTCCACCTGACCGGCACCGAGGACCGGACGCGATTTCTCAGAACGTCCGTCCGGGACAGGCGGATCCCTTTCGATGCGATATCCGGGGATCAGTATCTGGTTACGGTGAGAGGTGCGCGACACGGCTCGTTCGCCCAGGAGCCAGGTGCGACCGAGGCCTCACGGGACAAGAAGCTCGCACAGGCACTTGCGTCGGAAGTCACGTTGCGATTCTGGAACGCGTTTCTTCTCGGGGTCCCCACGGACCGCAGCTGGCTCGATAAGACCAGACTTCCGTTCGCAACAATCGAGAGGCGATGACCTGGCGGGCCTGGAAATTGTTAGGACCTGTTTTGATGCCAAAATCCAATTCTTACAAGGAACCTGCATCCCGCCCGAAAGGTCTCCTTTTCCTGTAAAGTGCGGGGTGGACGAATTAACTGTTGCGAAAGCAAACCGATACGACGAATCGCCCGTAGTGTAGGCATTCCCTGACTCCTTGCCCCGGTGCCTAAAGAAAATGATTGAACAAGATGAAACTCTCGACATGCTTACGGCTGCTGCGGTAAGCGGCATTCTCGGTTCCGACGGGCGTCTGGACGCGACAGAAGTAGATATCTGCTCGCGAATGTCGGAATTTGCAGAAGCCGCTTCTTTAATCGGAGCCGCTGCAGATCCTGTCCCGGCTCCACAGATGCTGAGGCAGCAGATCCTCGACCAGGTCGGGCGTCTGGGCGCCGGCACGGGGAAAGGGGCAGTGCCTCTGGCCGTAAAAACAAACGCGGACGAAGGTTGGCATCGTCACGCTGTTAGCGGTGTGCGATACAAGGAGCTTGCTGAGCAGTCAGCTGACAACTCTGTGATGATGCTGTTGGAGATTTCGGCAGGAGTAAAGTTTCCGGGGCACAAGCATCATGGGGCTGAGCGGTGTCTTGTGGTCTCAGGTTCATTTTTTTTCGACGACCGCAAGTACGTGCAGGGAGACTTCATCGACGCGCCGCCCGGCACAACCGACCCCGTGCTCTACACGCCTGAGGGCACAACGCTACTCCTGGTGGTCGACCGTCAGGATTACGCGATCGCCGCGAGCTAGTCGCGCGAAAGTCGTAAACGGTGGAGACGGAGCAGCATTATCGCGTGACAGACAAGAGTGTCTGTCCTTGTCTATCCCCACGCGCATCTAGCCCGCATTTCTCACAGACCTTCGCCGCGAGACGACGGATAGCGGCCTGTCTGCTTCGTTGCGCGGCAATTTCGCTCCTTGACATAGTGTCCAGAGCAACCGGGGCGGGTGTAGGGACGCAGGGCCTGCGTCCGGCACCCAGACATTCGCATCAGGAATTCTGCATCCGGCATCAACCCTCGTCCAAAGCGATGGCCGACGACAATCTTGTCGGTCCGGGACAGGGTACCGGACCGCACGCCGTGCGTCCCTGCGCTCGCATTCTGTGAGAAATGCGGGCTAGGACAGACACTCTTGTCTGTCACGCGTTAATGACGACCGGCTCCCCCCCGACGACCAGAGTCTGTGAGAAGCGCGAGGACTATTGGGTTGCGACGGCGACGTACTTTGCCTCCGAGGATCGGCCCTGACTCCTGAGTTTTGCGGCCACCGCCTCAGCCTTGGTGAAGACCCGAAGAAGGTTGCGTCCCGCAATCTTTTCGAGATCGGTTTCACTGTAGCCGCGTCGCAGAAGCTCCGCGAAGAGTGACGGGTAATCGTCAACGCTGTCGAGTCCGGGAATCGTGCTCTTTATCCCATCGAAATCGCCACCCAGTCCGATCCTGTCAACTCCGGCGATTTTCCTGATGTGGTCGACATGGTCCGCAACGTCTGACACCGAAGCCTTCGGTGCTGGATGCCGCTCTTTCCAGGCCGCCAATTCCTGCGCGACTCGTTGCGGGTCGCCCTGATTGAGCGTTTTCAGTCGTGCCTCTTCCGCATCCTGCTCGGCACCATGCAGTCGCACCTTTTCCGAAATGAAGCCAGGGACGAAAGTGATCATCACCACGCCGTTGTTCACCACCAGCCTCTTGAGAATGTCGTCGGGCACGTCTCTGGGATGATTGACGACGGCGCGCGCTGATGAATGCGAGAAGATCACCGGCGCCCTTGTGACGTCCAGGACGTCGTGCATGGTCTTCGCGGAGACGTGCGAGAGGTCGACGAGCATACCGAGACGATTCATCTCGCCGATGACATCCTTCCCGAACGCAGTCAAACCATTGTGCCGTGGCGCGTCAGTGGCTGAATCCGCCCAGTCGTTGTTCTTCGAATGCGTGAGTGTCATGTAGCGTGCGCCGAGCATGTACAGCTGCCTGAGCGCCGGAAGGGAGTTGTCAATGGCGTGTCCTCCCTCGATTCCGATCAACGACGCAATCTTCTTCTTTTTCCCGATTCGAGCGATGTCCGCGACACTCACAGCGTTCTCAAAAGTCTCCGGGTAGAGCTCTGTCATTCGCTGCACGATATCGATCTGCTCGGCGACCATTCGGAACGCGACGGGACCGTCACGGTCCGCCGGGACGTAGACCGACCAGAACTGAGCGCCGACTCCTCCTTTTCTGAGGCGAGGGATGTCGGTATGCATCGCGGGTGTGAGCAGGGAGGTATCGTTTCTGAGATCGATTTTGGAGATCTCCAGTCCTACGCGCTCTCGCATCTCCCACGGGACGTCGTTGTGACCATCGATAATCGGGACTTTCGCAAGAATCTTCCGTGCCCTTACGATCAACGGATCGTCCGCCGTTTCCGCTGCAAAGACGTGAGCGCTCAAGCTCAGAGTGGCGAGGGCTGCGATTGTAATGAGTCTGCTTGTCATTGAGATGCTCCCCATGGTCCATGAACGTTTCTGCATTCTGCATTCCGCATTCAGTATCGAACCAGCACCTGATGCGATCTGCCATCGCGAAGCCGCGGAATCCTCGGCTCATCGAGCGACTCTCCATCCATCAGCATGGAGCGAGGGCCGCCGGCCTGCTCGAATGTGATCACGTACGAGGTGTCGTCGTCGCGGAAGCGGATCTCCCACGACTTCCAGGTTGCCGGCACGCACGGCACGATCAGGATGTGATCCGGACGGAGTTGAAAACCAAGAAGGGAGTGGATGGTGGCCTGGAACATCCATCCTGCCGAGCCTGTGTACCAGGTCCACCCCCCGCGCCCCGCGTGAGGCGTCTGTGAATAGACATCGCCGGCAAGGACATACGGCTCGGTTTTGTACGTCATCATCGCTTCGGGCGAGCTTGCATGATTGATTGGATTGAGCATGCCGAGCAGCTCTGCAGTCCGCTCACCGTCGCCCAGAGCTGCGAAGGCCATAGGTGTCCAGACTGCCGCGTGAGTGTATTGCCCGCCATTCTCACGAATGCCCGGCAGGTAACCCTTGATGTAGCCGGGATCTTTGGGGCCTCGATCGAAGGGTGGCGCCAGTAAAAGCACAATCCCATCCTTCCGCTGCACGAGATGCTGATCCACCGAGGCCATTGCCTGCTTCGCGCGGTCAGGATCGGCGGCTCCGGAGAGCACGGCCCAGGACTGCGCAATCGCATCAATGCGACATTCCTGGTCCGGCGCCGAGCCGATCGGTGCACCGTCGTCATAGTACGCGCGCCGATACCAGGCGCCGTCCCACGAGTGTTTCTCGATCGATTCGCTGAGCCGGCCTGCGTGCTCTCGATACTGCTGTGCGCTGGCAGGGACACCTCGCCGATCGAGGACCGATGCGTATCGCCTCAGTGTGGTGATGAGGAACCAGCCGAGCCAGACGCTTTCTCCCTGTCCCTTGTCGCCGACCCTGTTGAGCCCGTCGTTCCAGTCGCACGAACCAATGAAAGGAAGTCCGTGGGCGCCCACCTCGAGACTGACGGCGATCGCGCGCCGGCAATGTTCATCGACGGTTGCAGCCGACTGTGAGGTCTCGGGTTGCTGGAAGAGCTCGGCGTGCCCTTGCGGAACAGTGGGTGCCGTCAGGAATGGTGCCATCTCGTCGAGGATTGACTCGTCGCCCGTGGTCTCGATGTACTGCGCAACCGCGAATGGCAGCCAGAGACGGTCATCGGAACAGCGCGTGCGCACTCCTTTTCCCAGGGGAGGGTGCCACCAGTGCTGCACGTCACCCTCGATGAATTGACGCGACGCGCACCGCACGATGTGATCACGCGCCAGTCCGGGAGCCGACACCAGTAGAGACATCACGTCCTGGAGTTGATCGCGAAATCCGAAGGCTCCACTCGCCTGATAGAACGCTGTTCGTCCCCAGAATCGTCCAGACAGGACCTGATACAGCAGCCAGCGGTTAGTCAGCAGATTGAGCGCCGGGTCCGGCGTTCTGATCTGGATGCGTCCAAGAATCTCGTCCCACTGTTGAGTCGCAGTTGTAAACGCGCGGTCAGCGGAGCCCGATGCGCGGTATTTGCGGATCAGCTCCACTCCTGTCGCGCGATCCTTCGTTTCCCCAAGGAGAAAGATGAGCTCACGGCTCTCTCCCTGGGCAAGCTCAATGAACGTCCGGGATGCCGCGCACGGATCGAGGCCCGCTCCGGTGCGCTGCGAAAAACTTCCCCCCTGCAGCGCCGCGGGGCTCGCATGGTGGCCGTAGAGTCCCAGAAATTCGAGCCGGTCCGTAGTGTATGACTCCGCGGCCACACCGGCGTCGAGAAACGCCTCGGACATCGGGAAGTCAGGATTCGCGCGGTTCATTGCGAACAGGGCGCCGGTGTCGAGTTCCACCGCGGTCTCAATTGAATTGCGCGTAGTGGATTGATCGACACCCATCACCCACTCCGCGTAATAGGTGGCTGAGATCTTTCTGACGCTGACCGAGTCGTTATAGATCACGAGCTTCGAGATCTTCACGGGCTCGTCGGCAGCGACGAACTGCGTGAGCTCGGTTCGTATGCCGTCACTCGAGTGCTCGAAAACCGAGTACCCCTGACCGTGGCGGCAGACATACGGCGAGTCCTCGCGTATCGGCAGAGGAGTCGGGGTCCAGAGCCGGCCACTCTCCTCGTCGCGAAGGTAAATCGCCTCACCCGATGGGTCGGCCACCGGATCGTTCGACCACGGCGTGAGTCTGTTCTCGCGGCTGTTACCGGCCCAGACGCAACCCGACCCTGTCTCACTGACGAAGAATCCGAAGTCGGGATTCGCAATCACGTTAACCCATGGGGCAGGTGTCCACCTTCCTTCGTCCAGGAGGATCACGTATTCGCTGCCGTCCTTTGTGAACCCGCCGATCCCGTTGAAGAAATCGAGCTCGCCACCCTGAGTTCTCGGGTCTTCGAGTCCTGGCCGAATCGTTTCGCCGCTGACAATCGGCACCCGCGCTGGACTCTCGCCAATGACCCCATGTCCAGACGTTTTAACTTGCGGCGGAGTCTGCGAGACCCGCGATGAGATCGACAGGAGTCGATCGAAAATCGCGGCATCCTGGTACTTGTCCGCAATCGCCCGCGCTTCCTCATCAGTTTGTGCGAAGGCTATCGTGAAAGTGGCGCGGGCCGTGTCTCCCGGCGCGATCAACAACCGACGACGCATCGCGAAGACTGGGTCGAGCACGGGACCAGTTGTTCCTGACAGAGGGGTGCGTCCCTTCATCGCGACCGGGTTTCGCGTTGTGTGGCCTCGGCCGAGGAAGCGCGCGCGGTCCGTCTCGTACTCCACAACTCCGACCGTCCGGCCTTCGGTAGTGACGGTGTGCACAGCGAACAGAGGCGACTCACTGAAATCGCGCGGACGCCGCTTGCAGATAAGGGCGCCGTTTATGAAGGAAGATTCGACGAACAGATTGAAGAACGCTGGATGCGATCGATCATCGTCCTGTCGATTGAGAACGACTTCCGCGTAGCTCGTCACTTCGATCGTGCGAGGGGTGTTCGATCGATTCGTAATCGAAACCCGCCGAAGCTCCGCGTCATCTTCGGAAGAAACGATGATCTCAGTCGTCGTATCAATGTCTTTGTCGCTGCGCAAGATCTCGATCCTGCTGGCCGACGCACTGGTGCTGTATCGGTCTGGTGAGACCAGGGTCGGCTGGTAGCCTGACGACCAGTGAGAGCCGCTCTCCAGATCCCGCAGGTAAATCCAGTTTCCCCAGTTGTCTCTGGTCGCGTCGTCGCGCCAACGCGTGAGCGCCAGATTCCCTCGCCGGCTCCATCCCGCTCCCGAGCCTGTAATCTCGAGTGAGTAGGAACCATTGGAAAGTTGGTGACTCTGCCTTGATGGCTGCCTTGATGGCTGCGTAGCGCTCCGGGAGGATGGGCCATCCTCTCCCATCCTTTTGCGCTCATCCGCCATGTTGAAACTCCTTCGGGAACCGGCTCCTGCTGCTCAGGCCGTGAGCGGCAGACCCAGCGCCAGAGGACTGGGGTCAACGCCATCGTGCATGCCCGTCCAGCGCATGGCTGGACTGGCTGCGATTGTACCGCGCAAGAGCGCAGCGTTTTCTCACATCGGGCATATAGTGCGCGAACGTACAGTGCACGGGGTTTCTGGCCTGTCGGTTCAGCTGTTCACAAGGGAGATCTCAAAATGAGTCAAGGAAAAAAGAAGCCGAAAGCTTCGAAACAAGTGGCGCCAGAGGACAACAAGAAAGTGCAGGACCTGGAAGTCGCACGCGAGGATGGGAGCGGCCAGTACCTCTCCACGAATCACGGCACGCTCATCAACGATAATCAGAATTCACTCAAGGCAGGAGAGCGTGGACCATCTCTTCTCGAAGACTTCATCCTTCGCGAAAAAATCACGCACTTCGATCACGAACGGATTCCCGAGCGGATCGTCCATGCGCGAGGTTCGGCTGCTCATGGCTTCTTTCAGGTCTATGAGTCGCAGGCGAGAATAACCCGAGCCGGCTTCCTGCAGGATCCCTCCGTTCGCACGCCTGTCTTCGTGCGGTTCTCTACTGTGGCAGGGTCTCGCGGGTCCAGCGACCTTGCTCGCGACGTGCGTGGCTTCTCGGTTAAGTTCTACACGGAAGAGGGGAACTACGATCTCGTAGGAAACAACATTCCGGTGTTCTTCATCCAGGACGCTGTGAAATTTCCAGACCTCATTCATGCAGTCAAGCCAGAACCGAATAGCGAAATGCCGCAGGCCGCATCCGCGCACGACACGTTCTGGGACTTCATCTCCCTCATGCCTGAATCAATGCACATGATCATGTGGGTGATGTCAGACCGCGCGATCCCTCGCAGTTTGCGCATGATGGAGGGGTTCGGCGTTCACACCTTCCGCTTCATCAACGAGCAGGGGAAAGCTCGCTTCGTGAAGTTCCACTGGAAGCCTCTCCTTGGCGTCCACTCGGTTGTATGGGACGAGGCCCAGAAAATCTCAGGCAAGGACCCCGACTTTCATCGGCGTGACCTTTGGGAAGCAATCGAGACTGGTGCATTCCCCGAGTGGGAGCTGGGAGTCCAGATCATCGAGGAAGAGGACGAGTTCAAATATGGCTTCGATCTGCTCGATCCTACCAAGCTGATTCCAGAGGAGCTCGTACCCGTTCAGAGAATCGGGAAGATGACTCTCAATCGCAATCCCGACAACTTCTTCTCCGAGACCGAGCAGGTAGCGTTTCACCCAGGTCATATCGTTTCCGGCATCGATTTCACGAATGACCCCTTGCTGCAGGGCCGCCTCTTTTCGTATACAGACACGCAACTCTCCCGCCTTGGCAGTCCGAACTTCCACGAGATCCCAATCAATCGTCCAGTGGTTGGGGTGCACAACAACCAGCGCGACGGGCACATGCGTCAAACCATCAACGTCGGCCGCGTCAGCTACGAGCCCAACACCCTGGGCGGCGGTTGTCCGATGCAGGCGGGACAGGCGATGGGCGGCTTCGTCAGTCACGCCGAGAAGATTGACTCGGTGAAAATTCGAGGGCGGAGCGAAAGCTTCTTCGACCACTTCAGCCAGGCCACTCTCTTCTTCAACAGCCAGTCGGACCCGGAAAAAGCGCACATCATCAAGGCTCTCCGCTTCGAGTTGGGGAAGGTCGAAGTCCCTGCCATCAGGGAGCGGATGGTTGGTCTGCTTGCCGAGGTAGATGCGACGCTGGCAGCTCAGGTCGCCGAAGGTCTAGGGATCAAGGTGCCGAAGAAGCTGGACAAGCCGATCAACATGAGCATACCGGCTGACGGCGACGTGGCGGCGCATCAGCCGAGGCGATCAGCAGAAACGGTCAAGAGCTCCGCGGCTCTCAGTATGGCGAAGACGGTCAAGGACACAATCAAGAGCCGGAAGATCGCAGTTCTGGCAGCCGATGGTTTCGACGAGGAAGCTCTGTCGAGTATGAAGCAGGCGCTGACAGCGGCGGGCGCAGTGGCGAAAATCGTAGCTCCGCGGGGTGGCACACTCAAGGGGGCGAACGGGAAGGCGCTGAAAGTCGATTTCAGTCTTCTCACCACGAGCTCGGTCTTATTCGACGCTGTGTACATCCCCGGGGGAGCCGAAAGTGTGGCTGCGCTTACGGGCGAAGCAGACGCGATTCATTTCGTCAATGAGGCTTATAAGCACTGTAAGGCGATTGCGGCCGTGGGGGAGGGGATCGGGCTGCTCGAGGCGTCGGCAGTCGGGGTGCGGAAGAGTCCCGGTAAAAAGGGACGGGGAGCAGGCTCTGCCGCGGCTGAAGGGGTCATCGTAGGCAGCGACACGCGAAGCGGTGCCGTAGCCGACCAGTTCATCGCGGCGATTGCAGCGCATCGGCACTGGAGCAGGGAGCAGAAGCCGCAGGTGCCGGCGTAGTCTTGCAATTCTGAATTTGACGAGGGGTGCAGGGTCGCATGGCGATGCGACCTGCACCCCTTTTTTTGTTTCATTCCTTCTGGCGGGTAGGTTCCACAGCTATATGGCGACGACAAGAAGGACTACCCTAAACCAGGCAGTTAATCGTCGCGATCTCAGATTTCCTTCGTGACCACCTTCCCCGGAGGCGTGTCGTGAGTGAACATCGTGAGCGCCGCTTTGAGAACGCTCTTCTGATGAACTTTCTCACTGGACCGCCCCAGGATCCGACCGATGGCCACTCCTTCCCAGGTCATGGCACGCGGAGGCCGGATCGCTTCGGTCGCTGCGGGGCTGGCCGAAATGATGACTGTGGGAACGCCCCGCGCTTCGATCTCCCGTGCCAGTGTTGCAATGGAGCGATGACACGTCTCGGGACAACCAGCGGTGAGGACGACCAGCTTTGCTTTTGAGCGCTCGATCTTGTCCGCGATCTCGGGAAATGTCGTTTCGTACAGCTCTCTGAGCCGGGTCGTGAAGCCATAGCTGTAGTGGTTGTCATTTACTGCTGCAATGAAGCTCTCGTGGGCGAGCTCACGCAGAAGGCCCAGCGGAAAAACAATGTTCGGATCGGTGTCGGCTTCAGAATGATCGTAGTGATGATGGGTGAAACGCAGAGTCTCGACAGCGGCGTTCTTCGGGATCACGCGGTAGCTCACGTCACCGGGATCTTCCGAGGGAAATGGCTCCTGATCGGTCAGGTGAACCCCTGTCGCGGTGACCAGCGCCACGGTGGCTGTAGCGAGGTCTTTGTCGAACGGGGTGAACGGAACGCAACGGCGGGCGATCGATAGCATGGATGTCCCCTGACCCGGCGCAGGGCGCCTGTCATTACAAACAAAAAAGGGGACGGACAAGTGCCCGTGCCCCTTTCAATTGAAATCAAACTTACTGCAGGTCTCGAAGGATCTCGATGAGTTGCGCATTCTCCGGCTGCTCGGAGATCTCATGAACATCGATGTAAGCAATCTTGCCGGCCTTATCGACGATCACGATCGAACGCTCGCAGATTCCCTTGTCTTCTTTCCACACCCCGAACTTTCTTGCGACCTCACCTTTCGGGTGGAAGTCGGCGAGGAGGGGATACGTTTCAATCCCGCCGAGCGATTTGGCCCATGCGATGTGACTTGGAATGCTGTCTACCGAAATGCCCACGACCTGGGCATCATACCGTTCGAAATCAGCCACTTCGGCTTCATACGACGGCATCTGGACGCTTCACAAAGCGGTCCAGTCGAGCGGATAAAACACTACTACTATGTTCTTCTTACCCTTCAAATCGCTGAGCTTGAACGAGTCACCACCACGATGACTCGGAAGCGTGAAGTCCGGCGCGCTGTCGCCGACTTTCAGAGTTGAAGTCTTCGAAGCTACCGAAGTTCTTCCTGCGGACACTGCCATCTCTTTCCTCCTTACCTTGCTGATGGCTGCCACGAACAGGATGTTTTCCAGAAACGTTCCCGGTCATGAAGGTCCGAGCTTCCACCCGGCCCTGTGCAATCCTGCAGGACTTGTAATCCCGGTCCCAGGGTTCTGCCATACCAGAACTAACACCAGGAGAAAACGATGCTGAATCAATCTATCCTTACGATTCCCGGACTGTGGAACTCCGGTCCACAGCACTGGCAGACTCACTGGGAATCGCGCAATCCCTCGGTTGTTCGTGTTCAACAGAGGGACTGGGATCGACCTGACCGGGCGGAGTGGGTGCGAACGCTCGACGAAGCGGTCAAAGCCGCTGCCGATTCTCCCGTTCTCGCGGCCCATAGTCTCGGCTGCGCGCTCGTCGCACAATGGGCCGTGGATTTCGGTGGTCGCGGCGTCCGCGGCGCGTTCCTTGTCGCGCCCAGTGACGTCGAGGCTCCTGACTATCCCGTCGAGGGTCGAAGTTTTTCCACGATGCCGCAATCGAAGCTGCCATTCCCCAGCGTCGTCATCGCCAGTACGAATGACGAATATGTCGCGATCGAGCGCGCGCATAGTTTTGCAAACGCGTGGGGCAGCAAGATCGTGATGATTGGCGAGGCCGGTCACATCAATGGAGCGTCCGGTTATGGGCCGTGGCCGGAAGGGGAAGTGATGCTCGCGGAGTTCTGCAGATCTCTGAGTTGAGAATCGTGGTATTCGCCTGGCCTATTGACTGAGAAACTGATCAGCGATCCTGAGAGCGAGCCCGTGAGGAGGGGCCTCGTTCCGGTTCGTCAAAATGATCACGGTCAGTCGATGGCCGGGGAAGCGGACAATGACATTTCGAAACCCTCGCGTCTCGCCCGAATGCCACAAGGTTTCATGCCCTCGGTGACTGCTGATACGCCACCCGAAGCCGTAGCGGACTCCCGAAACGTCGGTGTCAGTTGCAGGAGTCCACGACAGTCGGAGCGATTCAGCACGAACCAGCGTGGCTTTTTCGAGAGCCCGATCCCATCTGGCGAGGTCCTCGACCGATGAATAAATCCCCCCGTCGCCCAGGACTGCGCTGGTTACGCTCTGATCCGTCTGCTCGAAGCCTCCGTCCTTTCGGCTGTAGCCGAAGGCGCGGCGATCGACCCGGGAGATTCCTTCCTCGAAGGCAACGGTGGCCTGCATCCCCGCCGGTAGGAAAATCTCCTCTCGTAGAAATGTCGCGAAGGAACGACCCGAGGCCTTTTCGACAATGAGTGCAAGCAACGCGTAGCCGCTGTTGCTATAGCGATAGCTGGAGCCGGGTCTGAAATTGAGTCTGTGCTCCGATTCCAGAAGCCGAAGGACATCGGCATCGTGAATCTGTTCGACCCTGGCTTCAGGGATGAGATCTTCGTAATCGATGATTCCTGACGTGTGGGATAGAAGATGCCGAAGAGTCACGGGACTCAGCGCCTCCGGAAGACTGGGAAGGAATTGCCGGGCAGAGTCGTCGTACTCGAGCTTTCCTTGTTCTTCGAGAATCATGATGGCGGTCGCAGTGAACTGCTTGGTGACCGATGCCAGCCGATAGTTGCTCTTCGAAGTGGCTAGCTGCCTTGTCTCCAGATTGGCGAGTCCGTAGCTCTTCGAGAAGATTGTGCGGCCTCGGCTGATTACGGCGACGCTGGCACCCGGGATTTGTCCATCGTAGTCCCGCATCATCTGATCGATCGCTTCATGCGTCACTCTTCCGCGCCCGCTCGCGCAGGCAAATGTTGCCAGCAGAGCCGTCGTCACACTTCCCATCGCGAGCAGTCGTTTCATACACGCGATTCTAGCGGGCATTCCTCACAGTTCCCATGCGCGCACGCACGGCGTGTCATCCAAGCGTTGAGTCAGGGCACTCTTTTTGTCTCGACGCTTCTAATAACACCGGGACTGACGTCGTTGAGCCGCGAAGCGGCGTATCCCTCTCCCCGACGGGGAGAGGGAAGCGAGCGGAGCGAAGCAGGGAGAGGGGCGTGAAAGTCTCGCCAGTCCGTCGAAAAGGGCGAGGCCTTCGTATCTCTCGCGGCCCCTCTCCCGGTCGCTTACGCGACCACCCTCTCCCCGCCGGGGAGAGGGATTCGCCCCTTCGGGGCGCGAGTCCACGCCGGGTGTCATCACCTCTTCACCAGCGTTCCACGCTGTTAACCCGCTCGGGATGAAGAATGTGAGAAATGCGGGCTGGTTTCGGAGGCACCTCCGCAGGTGCCTTACGTGAGTCCAGCGAGTTTCTTCTTCAGATTGTCGATCGTCTTCTGCGATCGCTGTCCTTCCGGCAATGCCTCCGCGTATGCGATGGCCTCCTCGATCGTTAGCCTGGCCGCTTGGAGGTCGCCCTTCTCCTTATAGATATCCGACCGCGTCTGCAGCACGCCGATCTTCCTTGGACCGTAGACCTGCTTGAGCGCGCGGTCCGAGGAAGCGAGCGCCTTGTCGTACTCCTTCATCGCTTTGTAGGCGACAGCAAGACGTGCAGGTGGGTTGTAGTCCTTGGCAAGCTCGCGCTCTGACTGCTCGAGCATCGGAATTGCCCGCTCCGGCTGACCCAGTTCGATGTACGCACTGAGCCTGTGTGAGTCGTAGACCGTGCGGGTGTCTGCAGACTTTGCCGCAGTCGCAGTTTTGTCGAGAAATTCCGACCATTCCTCTGTCAATGCCTTCTGGCCCGTAGCGTCGGCTGCCACTTCGCGCTCACGAATCAGGACGATGTAAATGCCCGAGCGGTCATCAGGCGCGAGGATAACGTTCGGGTCCTTCATTGCCTCTTCTGTCAATGCTTTCAGCTCGTCGATGAAGGACTTGCGGTACTCATTTCTCGGCGGAAGATTCAGTGCGCAGTCGAGGCCGCTCGAGACGACGTTCGCTCCCTCAGCCGTGCCGCGGAGCTTTGGATACGTGTCGCGTGCCGTCTGGACACACTCCTCGAGGCTATCGCCGCTTGCGAGCGCAAACATGCGAGCTTCGGCGGCGTGTCCGTAGCTCTTCCATCCCTGGGGAGCCTTCCGCATGGCCTCGGCGTACAGTCTGGCCGCCTCAGCATTCTTCCCTTCGCCGTACAGTCGGTCGGCGCGGCCGAGGACCGCGTCTGCTCCGCCCGGCACACCTCTCATCGCAACCTCTCCAGCGTTCAGCATCGTCTTCAGCTGGCCTGCGTTGGCACTGCCAACCCGCCGAATGAGGACTTTCTCGTTCCGAGGATCGAGGATGAAGAGAGAAGGGAGAGCGGGAACCGGAAACGTTTTTCGAAACGCGGCCGTCTTTGAATTCTCCGTGTCGATGGAAAGCCAGACGAACCGTCCGGCATGCCGTGCGAGAGAGGCGTCGGTGAATACGAACGCCCTCATCGACCGGCAGCTGTGTCACCAGGGCGCCCATGCTTCGACGAAGATCGGAAGGTTCTTCGTTTTTGCGCGGGCGACTGCCTTTGCGTAGTCATTCTCTATCCAGGGGAGGACCGGCTTTGGAGTCGCGGCTGCAAGAGGAGCCGCGATGAGAAGCGCGAGGATGGACGACCGGAGAGTTTTCATGGAGGAAGGGTAGCACTGCGACCCTCGAGCTGCTAACGGCGTCGTGGTGTAGCGCGGACGTCTAGACTGCGTTCCGCAGTTTTCCATTCGACCGTTGCTGTCGCCCGCCCGAAGGCAGGCGGGACGCCTGCGCTCCACCACGGACGCGAGACCCTTACCGCGGGGAGAGGCCCCACCATCACGACCCTTCCGCTAGCTTCGGTAATCCGCGTTGATCGACACGTAGTCGTGTCCGAAATCGGACGTGAACAACGTCGCCGCGGCGGACCCCGCTCCAAGGTCGATGACGAGATGTACCCGCTCTCGAAGAAAGACCTTTGCCGCATCCTTCTCTCGGTACGTCACCGGCTCGCCGCCTGTTACCAGCTGCAGCGATCCAACCTTCAACGAAACTCGTCGAGTGGAGAACCGCGCTCCGCTCCGACCGACTGCAGCCAGGATTCGTCCCCAGTTAGGGTCTCCGCCATGCAGTGCAGTCTTCACCAGCGGGGAGGTGGCCACCGCATGTGCGGCCAGCCTGGCATCGCGCTCGTTGCGCGCACCGCGGACATCGACTTCCATGACACGCGTGGCGCCCTCTCCATCACGCACGATCATCCAGGCCAGCGATCTGCAGACCTGCAGAAGGGCGCGACGGAAATCATCGGTCGCGCTGCCCCCAGTCATTACAGCGCCGCCCAGCTTGCCGGAGGCCATGAGAAGGACCGTGTCATTCGTCGACGTGTCGCCATCCACGGAGATCGCATTGAAGCTACCATCGGCGGCGTCCTTGAGGGCGGACTTGAGAAAGGCCGGACTGGCCGCCGCGTCAGTCATGACAAAGCTGAGCATCGTGGCCATGTTGGGATGAATCATCCCGGCACCCTTTGCCACTCCGATCACGCTTCCTCTTCGACCTTCCCACTGAAAGGTCGCCCTCGCGATTTTCGGCCCTGCATCGGTGGTTAGAATGGCCTGCGAGAACCCGTCCAGACCTGACGGAGACAGGCGCGTCAGGGCATCGGGCAATGCCTCACGCACTTTGGCGTCGGGCAGTACCACTCCGATGACTCCGGTCGAAGCAAGAAAGACTTCTTCTAGCGCGCATCCGAGCATGTCCGCGGCGCGTTTCTGGACGCGTAGCGCGGCATCACGCCCCGCCACTCCGGTGATTGCGTTCGCGCAGCCGGAGTTCACCACGACGGCGCGCAGATGGCCTTTACTCTTCCGAAGCGCGGCCTTCGAGATCACTACCGGTGCGGCCTGAAAACGATTGCGCGTGAACACGGCAGCCGCGGTGGCACCGTCATGCGCGACGATGACCCCGAGGTCCGGGCGCTTCTTGCGCACCCCGCTTCTGACGCCTGAGGCGGCGAAGCCTTTCGGCAACCTCATTCGAGTCTCCGGAGCTCGAGAATTTGTTTCGTTGCTTTCACGGCCGCTGCGCTCACGAGCGAAGGGGACGTTCCACCTGCCGAGCTCCGGCGCCCCAGTGCACGATCGACGTCGAGAGCCTCGAGATCGGTTTGGCTTATGTCTCTGGTCGTCCCCAGTGCGCGCAGTGAGGTTTGTGACTCGAAGGCCTTGCCGATCTGCTCGCTCACTACATGATGCGCATCCCGGAACGGAACACCACGCCTGGCCAGTGCATCCGCCAGCTCCGTTGCCAGGAGAGTGTCCTGCGACGCAGCAGCCCGCATCCGCTCGCGGTCAGGAGTCAGTCCGTCGAGAAGGTCGATCAACGCCGGCAGAGCGAGCTGCAAGGCATGAAAGGTTCGGAATACGGCTTCTTTATCCAGCTGCATATCCTTGTTGTACGCGAGCGGCAGACCTTTCATCAGCGAGAGCAGCCCTGTCAGCTCGCCAATTGCCCTGGCAGCATGTCCTCGGGTCAATTCCAGTACGTCAGGATTCTTCTTGTGCGGCATCCGCGACGAGCCGGTCGATGTGGCGTCGGAGAGCAACACATACCTGCACTCCTGCGTTGCAAAGAATATGAGGTCTTCAGACAGTCGCGAGAGATGGACCAGAAGCATCGACGAGCAGAAGAGAAACTCGATGGCACCGTCCCGGTCCGCAACGGCGTCGAGGGAGTTGGCGGTCGGACGTGCGAAACCGAGAGTGGTCGCCAGGCGGTCTCTGTCGATCTGCAGAGGCGTTCCGGACAACGCTCCCGATCCCAGTGGACATTCTTCATTTCTGGCTGCCGCGGACGTGATCCGGTCGACATCGCGGAGAAGCATCTCGACGTAGGCCAGGCACCAGTGTCCGAATGTGACCGGTTCTCCCTGCTGGAGATGCGTGTAGCCCGGCATTGCAGTTCCCGCTTCCCTGGCAGCCTTCACGGCCAGCGAGTCCGCAAGGTCGAGTGCGAGCTCTCGCACGGTCTCAAAGGCCTTGCGAAGGTAGAGCTTGAGGTCGGTTGCAACCTGATCGTTTCGGGAGCGTCCTGTATGGAGCTTCCCCGCCAGGTCGCCGATCTTTTCGGCGAGTACCGCCTCCACGAAGGAATGAACATCTTCATGGTCATCCCCTTCCAGCTGGCTGGCCGAGACAGGAATCGGCATCTGCTCCATCTCGCCGAGAGCCTGCGAAATTCTCCTGGCCTCGATGTCGGTAAGGACGTTGGCTTCCCGTAACGCTTCACACCACGCTTTGGAGGCTTCCAACTCTTCGGCGAGAAGGACGGAGTCGACAGAAAACGAGTCGTTGAAGCGCTTGAGACTCCTTGCCGGTCCCTCTGCGAAACGTCCACCCCATAGCTGCTTGCGGCTCATGACATCTCCTGTGATTGCTGATGCGTGGTTCGTGCTGCGCTTCTCAGGCGTGCCGGCAGGAGCGCCGGCTTCCAGCCGGCATCTTGCCGGCTTCTTTTCCTCAGCATAGCGGCCGGCTGGAAGCCAGCGGCACGGCCGCCTGGAAGGCGGCGCTCCGAATGCGCCGGATTCATTACACGCTCGATTGCGTTCATTACCGAAGGCTCCGCTGCCCTTGTTGCGCGGGAACTGTTTCGAGGACACGAGGTGCCAGACGTTTGCGTCCTTTTGTCGGCAGTCCGAAGAGGCGGATGAAGCCCGCCGAATCGGTTGCGTCGTATCCCTGCATGTCGAACGATGCCATCGACTGCGAGTACAGCGAGCGGACCGAGCTTCGGCCGACGACGGATGCAGTTCCCTTGAAAAGCTTGAGGGTAACCTCGCCACTCACATTCAGTGCGATGACGTCGACGAACGCGTCGAGGGCTTCCTTGAGTGGCGAGAACCATTGACCGAAGTAGACGAGCTCAGCGTACCGGAGTGCCAGTCGCTCTTTTTCGTGCATGCTGTCGCGGTCGAGTGTGATCGACTCGAGCGCTTTGAGTGCCGTAACCAGCAGTGTTCCGCCCGGAGTTTCATAAACACCACGCGATTTGATTCCGATGAGCCGGTTCTCCACAAGGTCGACGCGTCCGACCCCGTGACGCCCCCCGATCGCATTTGCGGTCTCGATGAGCTTGGCAGGCGACAGCTTGTCTCCGTTGATCGAAACGGGAATCCCACTCTCAAACGCAATCACAATTTTCTCGGCGACGTCGGGAGCATCGGCCGGATCGACGGTGAGTTTGAACATCGAAGCCTCGGGTTCAAAAGCAGGATCCTCAAGAGGTCCGCCTTCGTGTGAGAGGTGCCACAGATTCCGATCGCGCGAGTAGGGGTCCTTCTTCGTTACGGGAAGAGGGATCTGTCGCGACGCCGCGTAGTCGATGGCGTCCTCGCGCGAGGTGATGTCCCACTCGCGCCACGGTGCGATGATGCCGAGCTCGGGAACAAGTGCCTGATAGGCCAGCTCGAAACGGACCTGATCGTTTCCCTTCCCGGTGCATCCATGCGCGAGCCCATCACAACCGTTGGCCAGTGCAACCTCGGCCTGCTTGAGTGCAATGAGAGGTCGTGCGGCAGCAGTCCCGAGGAGATAGTCGTGCTCGTAGACTGCGCCGGCTTTCAGCATCGGAAAGATGTAGTCGGCGGCGAACTCCTCTCTGGCGTCGATGAGATGAAAGCCACTGGCACCGGTGGCGAACGCTTTCTGCTCGAGGCCTGAGGTTTCCTCCTGCTGCCCTACGTCGACCGCCACGGCGATGACCTCGCAGCCGTAGTTCTCGCTCAGCCAGGGAATGATGATCGATGTGTCGAGGCCGCCTGAATAGGCGAGGGCGACCCGCTTGAATCGGGAATCGACGCGCTTCGCGGAAGCCTCGGCGAGTGTCAGCGGAGCTTTATGAACCTGGGATGTCATCTTGAAGTACCTCCTCGAGAGCTTTGACGAACAGATTGAGTGCGGTCATGGGAACGATGTAAGGGGGGAGAAGTCGAAGCACGCGCTCCCGTGCCGACCCCACTACGAACCCACGGGCTAACAGCGCGCGCACGACGGGGGTCGCAGGAGTGTTGAGCTCGATGCCCCACATGAGGCCAGAGCCCCGGACATCGACGATGCTGCGAGCGCTTCCCCGTTTTTCGAGCTTCTTCTGCAGGGTGGTGAGCTTCGCTCCGAATGCTGTGCCGACTGAGGCCACTCGTTCGATGAGCTTTCTGTCCTCGAGCTCGCCGAGGAATTCCGTGGCCAGGCGACAGGCGATTGGATTGCCGCCGAAGGTCGTCCCGTGATGGCCCGGTTTCACCATTCCTTCGAGCGCCGGTCCGGTCAGTACGGCAGCAAGCGGCAGTCCTCCGCCAAGCGCTTTGGCGATCGTGACCATGTCGGGCACGACGCCCGAGTTCTGGAATGCCAGGAAGCCTCCCGTACGTCCGAGTCCACACTGGATCTCGTCGAAGACGAGCAGAGCTCCGCTGGCATCCGCGATACGTCTCGCGGCCACGAGATATTCAGAGGTGAGAGGAATGATCCCTCCCTCACCCATGACGGGCTCGAGAAAGATGGCGGACGTATCTGTCGTGACTGCGCGCTGCAGCGCTTCGATGTCGTTGGGTGCGACGAACAAGACGCCGGGAAGAAGGGGGAGAAACGGCGCACGGTACGCGTCATGACCTGTTAAAGAGAGTGAGCCTGCCGTTCGTCCGTGAAAGCTCTCGTCGAGCGCGACCACTCCGCTCCGTCCCGGATTCTTGAGACGTGCGAACTTGAGAGCGGCTTCATTCGCTTCCGTACCGCTGTTGCAGAAGAACGCGCGAGAGAGTCCCGAGAGTCTTGTCAGGGTCTCGGCAAGTGCACCTTGTGCGGGGTGATAGTAAAGGTTGGAGACATGCAGCAGATTTCTCGACTCCTCGCGGAGGGCGCGCATGAGCCGAGGGTGGCGATGGCCGAGGGCATTTACGGCGATACCGCCGAGAAGGTCCCAGTATCTGCGGCTTTCGATGTCGATGAGCTCCGCACCCTTCCCGCTGCGAGGGTGGAAGGGTGCTCGCGCGTAGGTCGACACTATGAACTGCGCTTCGCGCGCTTCGACGGCGTCGGCGGAGAGCTCTGCGGTTGGAGCGTGCGGCTCTCGCCGCAGCCGGACATTGGAATGTCCGGCCACAAGCGGGGCGGCGCTCGCGTGCAGCGACTCAGGCAGCGGCTCAGGCAGCGACAAGGTGCGTGCCTCCTCTGCCTTCCTCGAGGGCCTGCTGATGGCTGCGGGGTCCTGCGATGATCACTTCTCCGACCCCGGCGCAGACCGCGTCGAGGGAGGCGGAGAGCTTGGGGCGCATGCCGCCGCTCACCGTTGTGGATTTCAGAAGCTCTCGTGCTGCGCTGGCCGGAACCAGATCGATGACATCTCCGGCCTCGTCCATGAGGCCCTCCACATCGGTGAGAAATACGAGACGACTCGCTTTGAGAGCCACTGCCAGTGCAGCCGCAGCGACATCGGCGTTGAGGTTCAGCAGGGTTCCGTCGGGCCCGAGGGCGACGGACGAGATGACCGGGAGGTATCCGGCCTGGACCAGGGTCCTGATCATCCGCGGATCTGCTGCGACGACCTCGCCGACGTAGCCGAGGTCGACATCACCGATGGGACGGTGAAATGTCGCCGAGAGGGTGTTGCCGTCTGCCGCTGAGATCCCCGCTGCAAAGACGTTGTGCTGACTGAGTTCGGCCACGAGAGACTTGTTGACCAGGCCCGCCAGGACCGCGACGACAACGTCCAGCGTCGCCGCGTCCGTGATGCGAAAACCGGCGTGCATCCGTTTCGGAATGTTTCTCTCACCGAGTGCTGCGTCGATCCGCTTGCCGCCGCCGTGGACGACGACCATCGGATCTCGTGCGATCCAGCGCGCTGCCAGTACTGCCAAAGCTGCGCTGCGAAGGGCAGCGTCCTCGAGAAGACTTCCACCCAATTTCACGACCGTGATCTGGTTAGACTGTTTCACTGAAGTCCCTCCTGCTCATCGAATCCGAAGACGCGATTGAAGTTTTGTACGGCCTGCGATGCGGCGCCTTTCAGAAGGTTGTCGATCACCGAGACGATGACCGCGCGTTGTCCTGAAGAGGATGCAGCTTTATGTTGTGCCCCGCCCAGGAGCTGAAAACCGATCTCGGCCCTCGGAGTTGCGACGACGTCCTTGAGCTCGGGCAATTCACCCGGCTTTCTCACGATTACGAAGGGCGAGTTGGCGTACGCGGAGCTGTACGCCGAGGCCAGCTCGTCGGAAGAGACTGGCTTGTTGAAGGAGACGTAGAGGGTCGCAAGGATGCCGCGGATCGTCGGCAGCAGGTGAGGGACGAAGTCCATCGCCAGTCCATCGCCGATTCCCTGCTGGATTTCGGGAGTGTGGCGATGGGTACCGACACCATAAGCCTTGAAGTTGCCGGCCAGCTCGGTGAATGAATATGCAGCCTCGCTCTTTCTGCCGGCACCGGAGACACCGCTCTTCGCGTCGCAGATGATACCGGGTGCGAGCAGGTGTGCGATCGGCTTGAGGGCGAGGAGGATAGCAGTCGGATAGCAGCCGGGATTGGCGACCAGCTTCGCGTCGCGAAGCTCTCCGTTGCACCACTCGGTGAGGCCGTAGACTGCAGACGCGAGAAGTGCTGGCGACGAATGCGGGAAGCCGTACCAGGCAGGGTAGTCAGCAGCATTGCGAATCCGGTAGGCGGCCGACAGATCGATGACAGTGATCCCGTTGGCCATCAACTCCGGGACGACCTCGAGAGACGTCTCAGCCGGCGTGGCGAGAAACACTGCCTGAGGAGAATCCGCCAGGAGTGCGTCGAGCGTCAACGCGCGCACGTCGGGACCTGAACGCCCCCGCAGCGACGGATGGAGTGTCGCGAACGGTCGCGACTCCGCGCGGCCGGGGCCACCGTAGACTCCGGTGAGGGAGACTTCGGAATGACGGGAGAGCAGAGCGGCAAGCTCGCCTCCTGCGTATCCGGTTGCTCCAACAATAGCGACACGTGTCATGTTCGTTACGTTCCTTTTTTGTAGTGGAGGGAAAAGTCTCGACAGGGTCTACGCGCGAGCGAGACGCTTCTGTTCGGGCGGTTGCAGATACACGGAGAGCTGACGCGTGAGGCGCGTGGCCGCCGTGGTGCGGATGGCGAGGAAGATGGTGTCGTCGCCGGCGATGGTGCCGAGGATCCCGTCGAGTGCCGCCTCGTCGAGAGCGCGCGCGACGGGGTGTGCGTCTGCCGGTCCGGTCTTTATGACGAGCAGATTTCCCGCGCGCTCGACACTCTTCACGTACTGCTGAAAGGTAAGGCCGAGGCGTCGTTCCTTCTTCTCTTCCGAGACAAAGGGATGGATGGCGGCAACGGAGCCTGTCAGGGTTTCGGGCGAGACGTAGCCCGACGGAGTTTTCGCCAGGCCGAGCTCTCTCATGTCTCGCGAGAGAGTTGGCTGTGTGACGACGACGCCCTTGGCAGCAAGCAACGCGAGAAGCTCGTCCTGGGAGTGAACGGACTCTTTCCGGATGATCGCGAGGATCGTCTGGCGGCGGGTCTGAACGTCGGGGGGTGATGAATATTTATTCACAATGAGTGCATATTTATGCATGACCGGATGAATGTCAAGAAAAAACTTTTCAAGGAGGGAGACAGGAGCGCCGCCTTCCAGGCGGCCGTATCGCCGGCTTCCAGCCGGCCGCACCTGCCGAGAGAGAAGTGCCGGCAGGATGCCGGCGGTACGGCCGCCTGGAAGGCGGCGCTCCGAGCGCGTAAACGCCGGTAAGCGCGGCGTCGGAGCTTTCCTACGCCCTAACGTTTGACTCTCGCCACCGAGTTCTCTATTCTCGCCGCCGCATGAAACTCTTCCCGATGGCTTCGCCGCACCACCATCACGCCGGTCATACCAGCGCGTAGGGGCGGACCTCCATCAAGCCTCTCGCGTCCCGCGAAGAGGTCTCACTCCAGTTCACTCGAACCTCTTCCGTTACGAAGAGGTTTTCTGCTTTCTGGAGCAATTCACTATGACAACCATCTCCACCGACATCTCCTACCCCGTAGGCGTCCGCGCCCTTCTCGTGGACGAAACTGCGCGACGCCGAAAGCTCGAAGCACGCGTGGTCGATAGGTTCGAAGCGTCAGGCTACGGCGAGATCATCCTGCCGATGATCGACTTCGTCGAGCCCTACGCGGCCCTCGGCGACGCGGCAAGCGGGCCGGAACGTTACCGTTTCACGGACCGCGAGGGAGAGCTGGTCGCGATCCGAAGCGACTTCACGCCGATGGTCGCTCGCGTCCTTGCGCCCGCACTCGGGACCCTCGACCTCCCGCTCAGGGTTTTCTATCGCGGCGACGTCATTCGCTGGGGAAAAAGCCGGCTCGGTTTGAACCGGGAGTTCTTTCAGATCGGAATCGAATCGATCGGCGCCGACTCCGCAGAGGCCGACATCGAGATGCTCAC
The DNA here is from genome assembly GCA_035576005.1 of Thermoanaerobaculia bacterium. Classification (GTDB taxonomy): domain Bacteria; phylum Acidobacteriota; class Thermoanaerobaculia; order Gp7-AA8; family Gp7-AA8; genus DATLXH01. Next base: position 26,030 of record DATLXH010000153.1, read on the forward strand.
GATCGCTGCCGAGACTGCGGCAGCAATCGGTCAGGCCCCGACCATCACATGGACTGATGTCTCGCTTGCCGAGTCACTGCTCGAAGCCATTCCCGAGCAGTCACGTCTGGCGATCCGCAGAGCCCTCGCAAACAAGCAGACCGGTGAGCTTGCCCCGTTCCGCGATCTTCTCGCGTCCGAGCCCTGGGAGATTCTGCGTCACCTGATAGCGGGATCGATCGACACCGCCATGCTCTCGCGATTCGCTCCGACCTCGGCGCTCGCCGACCGCATCGAGACGACTAGACGAGCCGTGTCGTCCATCCGGGCCGCCAGAATCGTCCTGACTCTCGATGACCTCGATGAGACATCGTCGTACTACACCGGACTGAGATTTCGAATCTTCACCGGAGGCCGGCAATCGCCGGTCGGTGGAGGTGGTCGCTACGATCGTCTCTACGGCTTTTTCGGCCGGAGTGCTCCCGCGATTGGCTTCACGCTGAGTCTCGACGAGTTGGAGCAGTCGTCATGACGCGCCGCGGATTGCGCATCGCGATTCCAAAAGGAAGGCTGCAGCCCGGCGCGCTGGAAACCTTCGCCGCTGCCGGCCTCGACGTTCCTGACGCAGCCGATCTCGCGTCGCGGCGATTGCTCTTTACCCGGGGCGGGATTGAATGGATCGTCGTAAAGGACGGCGACGTTCCGGTATACGTCGAGTTCGGCTCCGCAGATGCGGGAATCTCCGGTCTCGATCAGATTCTCGAGCACGAGGCCGACGTTTATCAACCGGTCGAGCTCGCGTTCGGCCGCTGCCGGATGATGCTGATTGGATCGCCCGACGCCCCTCCATTGACGAGAGGGGTCGCTTCCACGATTGCGACCAAGTACCCGAACGTTACCCGCCGGTTCCTTCGCGAGCGGGGCTTTCACCTCGACATCGTGCCGCTGCAGGGCTCTGTTGAGCTGGCGGCGGTGCTGAACCTCGCTCCTTACATCGTGGACCTGGTCGAAACCGGCGAGACCGCGCGGGTGCACCGGCTCAGGCTTCTGGAAACGATCGCGGAGATCAGACCTCATTTCATCGTCAACAAGAGCTCCTATCGCCGTGACCCCGAACTGTTCCGAGGCTTGATTGCAACTCTGCTGGAAAAGTCGACATCGATGCGTCAGGTCGGGGCAATGTAGGACAGACACTCTTGTCTGTCCCGCAACACTCGAGTGAACCCAGATTCCGTCAGAAATTGAACGTTGGAGGCAGATTGAAGATTGTGAGAACCGGAGTCGACGACGTGGAGGCGTGGATCAGCTCCATCGAAACGCGCCGACGCAGTCAGTCCACCGACTCCAAAGACGTCGCTGCCGCCATCATTGAGCAGGTGTCCGCGGGTGGCGACCGCGTCGTCGCTGAGCTCGTCGAGCGTTTCGACAAAGTGGCGATGGAGCCGGCTGAGTTGAAGGTCGCGCCTCGAGACACGAGTGTCGAGCCGGAGCTCAAAGCGGCCATCGACATGGCGATCGCACGGATCGAGTATTTCCACTCTTTCCAGAAGTCGGAAGGGTACGAGTTCACGCTCCACGGTTCGACGTTCGTCCATCAGGTCAAACCACTCAATCGCGTCGGGATCTATGTTCCGGGAGGACGCGCTGTCTATCTCTCGACACTCATCATGTGTGCGGTACCGGCAAGGCTGGCAGGCGTCCGGGAGATCGTTGTCGCGACAACCTTTCACGCTGCGGAGCGGAACGAGCTTCACTACGCCTGCCAGCAACTCGGCATCCGCGAGATCTACCGGTCTGGCGGAGCGGCAGCAATTGCGGCGATGACCCGCGGAACGGAATCGCTTCGCAGGGTCGACAAAATTGTCGGACCTGGCAACCGCTTCGTGGCCGCTGCAAAGCAGCTCCTGTCAGAGGAGGTGGGGATCGACATGACTGCCGGTCCGAGCGAGATCATCGTCATCGGAGACTCTGATGCCTCGGCCGAGCTCATCGCTGCGGACCTCGTTGCACAGGCGGAGCATGGGGAGGATTCGAGTGCGATCTGCGTCACTGACTCGGAGAGACTCGGTCTCGAGGTCGTCGCTGCCGTCGCGCGCCAGCTGGAAGGCGCCGATACGCATTCCGCTGCGCCGCGATCGATCGCTGAGCACGGAGCGGTCGTCATCACCGGCACCATCGAGGAGGCCGCCGAGCTTGCAAATCGACTGGCGCCTGAGCATCTGGAAATTCAGACTCGCTCTGCTCGGACCCTGCTCGACCGCATCCATAATTGCGGGTCGGTCTTTCTCGGTGGACCATCCGGCGTTGCCTTCGGCGATTACATTGCCGGCCCGAATCACGTTCTTCCGACCGCGGGGACCGCACGTTTCTTTTCACCACTGGGCGTCTACGATTTTTACAAACGACAGAATGTGATCAGCCTGTCGAATGAGACGGTCGACCAGATCGGTAGTGCCGGCGAGAAGCTCGCATCGCTCGAGGGATTGCCGTTGCACGCGCGATCGATAGCGGCCCGAAGAGAGGGGAGATAGTCATGTCCGACAATGCAGCCGCGCAGCGGCGTTCCCTCTCCCCGGCGGGGAGAGGGAAGCGAGCGAAGCGAAGCAGGGAGAGGGGCGTAAAAGTCTCGCGATACGGTTGGATGGACGAGCTATCCCGCGGGCATCGTAGAAAGGGCTCAGTCTTCGCATCTCTCGCGGCCCCTCTCCCGGTCGCAGGCGCGACCACCCTCTCCCCGCCGGGGAGAGGGTCTTGCCGCTGCGCGGCAGAGTCGTGGCAAAGCGGAGTCATCGATGCACGTTGACGTCATTCGCGAGTCGATCCTCAAACTCAAGGCGTACACCCTCGAGGCGCGGGACTCTCGCGACAAGCTCGACCAGAACGAGAGTCCGTTCGATTTTCCGGCGGCACTGAAAGAGGAAGTGATCCGGCGCGGCGCGGCGCACTCGTGGAATCGTTATCCCGACTTCGAGCTGGTGAGGCTTCGCAAGGCACTGGCGCTGTTTCACGGCCTGGAGATGGAAAACATCCTGGTCGGCAATGGCTCGAACGAGCTCCTGCTGGTCTCCCTGGCCACCCTCGTCGCGCCAGGAAGCCGACTCGTGTTCCCGTCGCCCACCTTCACCCTCTACGAAAAGTTCGCCACGATCCTGGGAGCTGATTCGCGACCGATTCCGCTGGATCCATTCAGCGGACGACTCCCCACCGAGGAAATCCTGGCTGAAGTTGAGCGATCGACCGCGCCAGCAGTGATTGTGATCTGCTCACCAAACAACCCGACCGGCGGGTCGTTGAGTGAGGGCGATCTGGACCGTCTGCTCGCGAGCGGAGCCTTCGTCCTTCTCGACCGCGCTTACGGAGAGTTCGGCTCGGCGCATCTCCCGCCGCTGCACCCTCGACTAATCACGCTGTCGACGTTCTCGAAGGCCTGGGGTCTGGCAGGTCTGAGAATTGGATGGCTCTCGACCACAGAGGAGACCTGCAGCCAGATTCGGAAGGTCAAGCTGCCGTACAACCTCAATGTAATCAGTGAGGAGGCAGCCATCATTGCACTCGAGAATCCTGAAGTGATGGAGGCGAGTGTTGCGCATGTGATCGCCGAGCGGACGCGTGTGGCCGCGGCGCTTGGCAATATCGAAGGAGTTACGCCCTATCCCAGCGAATCGAATTTCGTCGCGTTTCGTCTGGCAACTGACGCGAAGAAAGTATTCGCTCACCTCGTCACCGAGGGAGTGCTTGTGCGTGACATCTCCGCGTATCCGCGGATGGAAGGTTCGCTGCGAGTATCCATTGGCACGATTGAGGAGAACGATCGCTTCATCGATAGTTTGCGACGTGCTCTCAGTCAAGACACAACCAGGAGCGCCGCCTTCCAGGCTGCCGTACCGCCGGCTTCCAGCCGGCCGACCTATACGAAAGAAGATTCGGAACCCCTGACAAAGGAGAAGTCGGAATGACTGCATCAACCGAAACATCTGCAACATCTCGCCAAGCCAGTAAAAAACGCGTCACCAAGGAAACTTCGGTAGAGATCTCAGTCGACCTCGATGGTACCGGTGAGTCGAGCATCGCCACTCCTGTCGGATTCCTCTCGCACATGCTCGAGGCCATCTCGAAGCACGGAATGATCGATCTCAAAGTCGTCGCCACCGGCGATGTCGAGATTGACTATCACCACACCGTTGAAGACGTCGGCCTCGTACTCGGAGAAGTCGTAGCTACGGCCCTCGGTGAGAAAAAAGGGATCCGCCGTTTCGGCAGTGCTTACGTTCCGCTCGATGAAGCCATGGCACGTGCGGTCATCGACTTTTCCGGACGTCCGTTCCTCGTGTTCGACGTTCCGCTCGATCGCGAAATGTTGCTCATTCACAAAGACTTCCCGTTCGCACTCGTGGAGGAGTTCATGAAGTCGTTCGCGAACAAATGCGCCTGCAACCTCCACATCGATCTGATTCGAGGCAAGAATGGTCATCACGCCGCCGAGGCTGTGTTCAAGGCCTTCGCGATCGCGTTGCGGGCTGCAAAGGAAGTTGTGAGCTCGTCGATCCCGAGCACCAAGGGGTCACTCTGAGAGTCACGCTGATTGATTCGCCTGTGGCCAACATTGCCAGTATCGAGCGTGCACTCGCTTCAGTAGGCGAGGTCGCGAAGAGCTCGGATCCCAACGCGATTCAGGCATCGCCGAAGATCGTGCTTCCTGGTGTGGGGACGTTCCCAGCCGCGATGGCGTGGCTTCGCGAGACCGGGGTCGCTGACGCGCTGCGCAACGCGGTAGCAGGGGGTGCGTCGCTTCTGGGGATCTGCGTGGGTCATCAACTTCTCTTCGAGGATTCTGACGAAATGGGACTGACGGCAGGTCTTGGACTCTGCCGGGGAAAGGTCCGGCGCTTCGACAACTCGCTGGTGGCAGTGCCGCAGATTGGCTGGAACAGAGTTTCGGTAATCGAGAACGTTCTTTTTGAGGGAATCCCGGATGGCACACCTTTCTATTTTGTGAACTCGTATCGGGCGGTCGACGTTGACGAGAAGGACACCCTCGCAACGGCGAGCTATGGCGAGCCATTCGTTGCTGCGGTCGGCTCGGGGAGCGTGTGCGGAGTGCAGTTTCATCCTGAAAAATCATCCGACGCCGGTCTCCGGGTTTTGCGCAATTTTGTGACGGCGACAGACGGGAGTACACCATGACCGCAACGAAACCGCTCGAGGTCATCCCCTCAATCGACCTTCTGCATGGGAAGGTGGTGCGGCTTCTGCGCGGAGATTTCGCGACGGCAACGGAGTATGGCAACGCGCTCGAGATCATCGAGAGGTGGCAGGCGCCGGAAGGAACTCGAATTCATGTGGTTGACCTCGAGGGATCGCGTACCGGGGGATCGGTCGAGACTGAATTGATCGCTGCGATCGCAAAGCGTTACCGCATCCAGATCGGCGGAGGCATTCGATCGGTTGCTGACGCGGAGCGGCTGATCGATGCCGGGGCGGAGAAGATCGTCCTCGGTACGGTCCTCGGGGAGAGCGCCGAAATCGTGGAAGCAATCGTCCAGCGCGTCGGTCCGGCGCGCGTCGTGGCCGCGCTGGATCTGCGGGATGGAGAGGTCCGTGTCTCGGGCTGGAGTGAAACGAGCGCGCAGTCGTTGTCGCAGATGTTGAAGCTCGTCGAGTCAGCAGGGGTCGAGGAAATTCTCGTCACCGACGTTGGGCAGGACGGCACGCTGGCAGGCCCCGCATTCGATCTTTATCGCGATCTCTTCAGAAAGACCAGTCTCCGAATTCTGGCGTCAGGGGGAGTGGGAACACTGCGTGATCTCACGAGTCTCGCGCGGGTTCCTGGTGTGCGAGGAGTGATCATCGGGAAGGCGCTTCACGAGAGGAGTTTCACATTTCGTGAGGCGCTCGCGACCAGTCTCATGCCCGACAGCGTCCCGGTCCGAATCGTTCCATGCCTCGATGTGCGCGACGGTCGCGTCGTCAAAGGGGTGAATTTCTCTTCCATCCGCGATGCGGGCGACCCCGTCGAATGCGCGATGCGCTACGAAAAGGAAGGAGCTGATGAGCTGGTGCTGCTCGATATTTCCGCGACCGAGCGGGAACGGCAAACGTCTCTCGATACGATTCGCAACGTGGCGGGGAACCTCTTTGTCCCGCTCACGGTCGGAGGGGGTGTCAGGACAGTCGACGATTTCCGTCGTCTCCTCGGTGCCGGCGCCGATCGCGTCGCCATCAACACGGCTGCGGTTCTCAACCCTCAACTCATCCACGACGTTGCCCGCGAGTTCGGCTCACAAGCGGTGGTGCTTGCCTGCGATGCGAGAAAGGAAGGCGACCGCTACCGGGTCGTCATACGAAGCGGCTCCGCGCCGACGGAGCTCGGTGTCGTCGACTGGTGCCGGAAGGCTGAAGAGCTTGGGGCAGGGGAAATTCTCCTTACTTCAATCGACCGGGACGGCACAGAGAGCGGATACGACCTCGCGCTCCTGCGCGCTGTTTCGTCCGCAGTACGGATCGGAGTCATTGCATCGGGGGGGGCAGGAAATGAGATCCATTTTCGGGAAGCCGTCGAGCTCGGAGGTGTCGGGGCGCTGCTGGCGGCGTCACTCTTCCACGACCGTGAGCTCTCGATCGGAGGGCTCAAGGGCTTTCTTCTGGAGTCAGGAATTCCTGTCAGGCTTCCGTTCGAAGGTGTCGTTTAAGTGAGCGCGACACTCGAGATACCGACGGTGACATTCCAGCCTGACGGCCTCGTACCCGCTGTCATGAGGGACGCCGACTCTGGTCGCGTGCTCATGCTTGCGTACATGAACCGCGAGTCGCTGGAGCGAACTGCGACGACGGGCGAGACCTGGTTCTGGAGCCGGAGCCGTCAGGAGCTCTGGCATAAAGGCGCGACGTCGGGAAATGTGCAGAGAGTCGTTGCCTTGAGGAGAGACTGCGATGGCGATGCGCTGCTGGTCGATGTCGCGCCGAGCGGGCCGTCATGTCATACAGGGGCGGAGTCGTGTTTCGGAGACGACTGGAGCACGGCACTCGATCTTGGGCCGCTGGTCTCCGTCCTCAAACAGCGCCTGGCTGAGCGGCCGGCGGGATCGTACTCGACCTACCTCTTCAACGAAGGGAAAGACAAGATCCTCAAGAAGATCGGAGAAGAGGCGACGGAGGTCGTAATCGCTGCGAAAGGGGATGGGAAGGAGCGGCTGGTCAGTGAAGTCACAGACCTGATCTTCCACCTCTCCGCATTGCTCGTTAATGAGGGGATCGAGCTCAGCGAGGTCAGCGCTGAACTGGGCAGACGCGCCAGCCGTTGATAGCGCGGACCACGCAGCGAGAGCTGCAACGTTACGCAATTCAGAGCGACACTGCCCACGCAAGCTTCTGATGACGTCGGTTCACTGGACTGATGTGCTTATGGTAAAGCCGCGAAGCGGCGAATCCCTCTCCCCGGCGGGGAGAGGGAAGCGAGCGAAGCGAAGCAGGGAGAGGGGCGTGAAAGTCTCGCCAGTCCTTCGGAAAGGGGGAGGTCTTCGTACCTCTCGCGGCCCCTCTCCCGGTCGCTTACGCGACCACCCTCTCCCCGCCGGGGAGAGGGATTCGCCCCTTCGGGGCGCGAGTTCACGCCGGGTCTGGAATGTTACAAGTGTCCTTATGTCGCTCGCGTAAAGATCTGTCGCTGGCTAACTTTGTACGCATGCGACCTTATCAACTCGCGAACTCCCCGAGGATCGCGGATGCCGCGGAGGACATAGACCGGCGTCGTCTTGTCGGAGGAAACGAGCGTGACATTTCCAACCCCGAGCATCCGGTGGATGACTCCCTGCTCGAACTGACTGTCGTCAATGTAGCGGAGATCGATCTCGCTCAGTGCTTTGGTCAGGAGGCCGGTCTCGATCATGACTCTTTGATTCGTGATTGTGTAGAGCGTGCTCAGGAGTCGCGCCAGGGCAAGACCGAAGAGCGCGAGCTGGATCAGCACGAGGGCGGCTGTGAGCCACCACCCCGCACTGATGAGTTTCGCTGAGGCATCGAGGTCCGGCGCCGACTTCGCAGCGAAGTGCGCCAGTACAGGAATCACAATCATGGTGAGTATGATCGCCAGGATCTTGCCCGCGAGAAGAGACCATGCAGGCGTTCCCTTCCAGAGGGTCTCTTCCTGCTGTGTCGGCGGTCCGGTATCCACGATCGGCGTTGTGCCGGCGGGGGAGGGGCGTCCGCAGTGCGGGCAGGAGGACGCGATGGTGGAAACTTCGCGCGAGCAGTCGGGGCATGCAATGACAGGCATGATGATGATTCTACATGGATGGCTCGGGGCCATGAAGGGAGAGCTACCGGCTCTGCGACGCCACTCCGCTAACGGTGACCATCAAATCGCCGCATCAGCGCCTGGAGTACATGGTCCCAGGCTCGGTCAAAGTAGCGATAGATCTCGTTCCATGCCTCCCCTTCCCGCCATCCGAAATGCGTTAACTTCACGGTTGTCGTCCCATGGGCTCCTTTCATCAACTCGATGAGAACCCATGTGTGTTCATCGCGAAGGGGACCGAATCGGGGAGGGGCATTCCAGGTGAAGAGAAGCGACCTCTCCTTTTCGAACGAAACGATCCTGCATCCTTCACTTCCGCGGCGTCCCTCCGGTTGGGAGTCATCGAAGTACATCTCGTAGGCTCCGCCGGCACGCAGATCGACCCGGGCATCGGGAGCGAAAAAGCTGCGGGCACCGCTGGTGGTCGTAAGTACCCGCCATACATCTTTGCGACTGGCAGGGACCGAGGCCACTTTTTCAATTCGTCTCGCGCTCGCAGATTCGCGAACGGCCTGTTGCTCTGCGAGGGTGTCGGTCGAGATCAGAAGGACGAGCGCCGTTATGAAGCTGCTCATAGGGGCTCCGTTGCTGACTTCATCGCCGTGCCTGTTTCCATCAGGGTTTTCAGGTTGCTCAAGATGTAGGGCCAGCCTGCCTCTGAGGCCACTTCCCGGTACGTCGTCGTCTCGCCATCGAAATCGTCGTGAAGCAGGGTGAGTTTGCAGAGATTCCCCGCCTGTTCGATTTCCCAGCTCACACGTGTAGGCCGGTCACCTTTCGCGAGCTCGTTGTACGTCATCTGGAATGTGACGACGAGTCGATGCGGCGGATTGCATTCGATGATAGTTCCATCGAGAGCGTGCTTGCCTTCGATGAGGTAGGTGATAGGTGATCCCGGCTTCCAGTCGCTTACGACGATCGACCCGTGAAAGTACTGTTTCGTCATCTCCGGATTGGTGATGGCGTCCCATAGCGTTTCGGGTGTGGTCCGGATCCAGGTCTGAAAGATGTGTCGCGGTCTCTTGACTTCCATGCGTTCCTCCATGAGTCCTTTGAGATTGTTCATGGCAGCTGCCCAGGGTGCTGCGTACTTGCTGATCCAGCGGTCATGGATCGAGCGAATCGGAACGGGGTTGAGGTAGTGAAGCTTTTCGCGACCCACTTTTCTCGTTACGACCAGACCAGCGGCCTCGAGAATCCGAAGGTGCTTCATGACGCCGAACCGGCTCATCTCGAATCGCTTCTCGAGCTCGCCGAGTGTTTGCCCGTCTTTGCGCCGCAGAGCGTCAAGGAGTTTTCGTCGTGTCGGGTCGCCCAGTGCTTTGAAGACTCGCTCCATGACAAAGAGAGAATATGTGACTATAAGGTCACATGTCAAATGTCCTGAGGTTATGTCGGTTTATAGGGTCGCCCTGCCCCTGCACCCACGCCTGGAGTCAGCATTTATCCCCGGGCTGGGGAAAACAAATGCAGAACGAACCGCGGAGAAGGAAGAATTCAGACAGGTTCGTTCTTCTGCTTTTTTGCGTTCTGCCTTTCGCAGAGGCGTGGAGGAAAGCCGTGAGACGATTCCAGGTAGTAGTAGCGATCGGTGCCATGCTTCTGGCCTCCTGCCAGACATCGACGATCCCCAGTTCAACCATGAAAACAGGCACCGTGAAAGACGTCCGTCTCGACTATCCCGCCCCGCCACGGAGCGAGGTCGTCGATGACTATCACGGCACGAAGGTCGCCGATCCTTTCCGGACGCTCGAGAGCGCATCGGACCCGTCCACGGTCGCGTGGACCGATGCTGAAAACGCCCTGACCGCGTCTTACCTCGCCCGGCCCGAGCGCGAAGTCATCAAGCGGCGGTTGGCGGAGTTGTTCCAGTACACACGCGTAAGCATCCCGAAGCGGAGCGCCAATCGCTACGTCTTTTCGAAAAGTGAAGGGCTTCAGAATCAGCCGATCTACTACGTTCAGGACGGAGCGGGCGGGCAGCCGCGCGTTCTCATCGATCCGAATTCCCTTTCGAGCGATGGCACCGTCTCCGTAGCAGAGTATTCACTGAGCGACGACGGAAAGCTGCTTGCCTACACGGTCTCCCGAGGAGGAAGCGATCGACGCGAAGTCTTCGTTCGCGACGTCGAGACGGGGAAAGATCTGTCGGACAGGCTCGAGTGGGTCAAGTTCACGGGGCTCGACTGGACTCCCGACAACAAAGGTTTTTTTTACAATCGCTATCCTGTGACAGGCAGCGTGCCGGCTGGCGAAGAGCACTACTTTCCCAAAGTTCATTACCATCTCATCGGGACGCCTCAGTCCAGCGATCGAGTCGTTTACGAACGCCCGAAAGAGCGCGAAGTCGGGTTCGACACGCTGGTCTCGAGCGACGGGCGCTGGGTCGTTGTCACGGCCTCGAACGGCAGTGCCGATGAGAGTGAAATATGGGTCGATGACCTTCGCAATATTGAAGGGTTCCGTCCCCTCTTCACCGGCTTCAAACACGCCTACGTGGCAACGAAGGTCCTCGGCGACCAACTCTACCTGCTGACAAACGAAGCGGCTGCGAGCCGCCGCGTGATCGCCGTCGACTTGAAGCAGGGAACACTCGAAGAGATCATTCCTGTGGCGGGCGACTATCTCGAGCAGATAGAAATCATCAATCGCAAAATCGTCGCGCGATACCTTCACAACGCAAGCTCGCTCGTGAAGATATTCGAGCTCGACGGCACCCTGATCAAAGAGCTCACACTACCTGGAATTGGAACCGTTTCGGATATCGAAGGCACGACCGACAACCCGGAGATGTTCCTTTCCTACAACTCTTACGTTGACGCGCCGACGAACTATCGATATGACTTCGTGACCGGGAAGCTTTCCCCATTCAACCGTTCCGACGCACCGATCGAGTCATCCCGTTACGAGACCGAGCAGGTCTGGTTCCCCTCGAAGGACGGAACCAGAGTGTCGATGTTCCTGAGCCGCAGGAAGGGTCTGGCGAAGAGTCCTTCCAATCCCGTATTCCTCTACGGCTACGGTGGTTTCAACAACGCTTACACTCCAGCGTTCAATCCGGTGCACTTCTACTTCATGGAGCGCGGTGGAACGTTCGCCGTGGTGAATCTCCGTGGAGGGTCCGAGTACGGCGAGGAGTGGCATCGCGCAGGGATGCTCGACAAGAAGCAGAATGTTTTCGACGACTTCTACGCGGCCGGGGAATGGCTGATCGCCAATGGTTACACCTCGAAGGCGAAGCTTGCCGTGAGCGGCCGGAGCAACGGCGGTCTGCTTGCGGCCGCAGCGGTCGCGCAGCGTCCCGACCTGATGCGCGCTGCCGTCGTTCAGGTGCCGGTGGTGGACATGCTGCGGTATCACCTTTTTACCGTCGCGCGCTTCTGGATCCCCGAGTACGGATCGTCGGAAAATCCGGAACAGTTCAAGTTCCTTTACGCCTACTCGCCGCTGCACAACCTGCGCGACGGGGTTGCCTATCCGGCGACGCTCGTAACAACCGCGGATACGGACGACCGCGTCGATCCAGGACCCGCGAAGAAGTTCGCCGCGCGACTGCAGGAAGCGCAGGGCGGACCCGCGCCGATCCTGATCCGGATCGAGAAGAAAGCGGGACACAGTTCCGGCTCTCTCGGCTCTGGCGGCAAGCCAATCTCGAAGCTGATCGACGAATGGGCCGACATCTGGACATTCGTCATGGGCGAGCTCGCGATGTAGCGAAGCAGTAGAGGCTGCGATCCGCCGCTTCGCGGCGAAGGTCTGTGAGAATGCGGGTTAGCATTGAGTGATGCACGGTGATGTCGTCGCGCGCCTTCACAGATTTCTCACACAGCTGATCAGTGAGACAGGCGGGCTCTCGCTCGAAGACACTCTGGTGCTCGCTGAGCAGGCTCCGCAGCTCCAGCAGGATGCTGAGCTGGGCGAGAGCGTGCGAAGTTTCCATGTCCTCATCGGGCGGTTCAGGCTCAAGCAGTCGCCGATCGAACCTCTACTCGACCATCCAGTCTCCCAGGCGCTGACAGCCTTCCTTCGCGCATTCCCGCTCCCGTTTCACGATGAGCACATCCATCTGAGCGGATCCCTCGCCGCGGACTTTGTCTTCTCGCGGCTCGAGCCTCTGCTCAACGGACCGAAACGGGAACTGTACGAGGCCAAGATTGCAGAGGTCTATGGCGCCCACAGCCTTCCGATTCGGAGCGCGCAGGACGTCGACAGGCTGATAAGGCTGGGCGAGGACGATCGCTTCGATCGCTATTTGAGGATCCTCTATCTTCCCAAGCTGATTCTGACCTCGAGGCAGGCGCATCGAGATGCCGCCTACCATATGGCGAGTCGCCTCTATCGAACCTCGAACGTCGGCGCGTTGCGGCTCAAGTTCACTCTTTTCCGTGAGACAACGGATTCTTCCGAACAGGTTCCCGGCCTGGAGGATCTAACTCCCGCCGACGTCATGCTGGGGCTGTACGAGGGATTCCGCAGCTTCCAGAGAGAGGTCCCGGCTTTTCAGTTCATCCTATCGCCCAGTTTTCGCAAGGAGCCAGGCTTTTACGACTCGTCGCGTTACGCATCCAAGCGTGAACATTTTGACGCTCAGGTCGGTCAGATCATCGCTCTACTTGCGCAGTACCCCGAGCTTCGCGATGCGGTCACCGAGGTGGATACGGTCGGTAACGAGCGAGGCTTTTACAGGAAGGCACATTTTCAGGAGATGCGGGTCGGGATGCGCAAGCTGCAGGCGCACGGATTTCGTACGCGCAGTCACCATGGAGAGACCTGGAATACGCTGAGACAAGGTGTGCAGGCCGTCGACAATGCAATGAACATCTGGCACGTCGATGCGGTTGAGCATGGCCTGAGTCTCGGGATCAATCCGAATTTTTACTTTCACAGCATGCTCCAACGGCTCGTGCACGCGAACCAGGCGGGAGAAGCGGTTACAGGGAGATCGCGAGAGCACGCGGAGCTGGCCGAGATGGATTGGAGCGGGCGCGAAGAGATCCGTGACAAGCTCCTCGGGGGAGTGAGGCTGAGCGAGCGCGAGATCACGAGGGCCACAAAGACGAAGTTCCATCATGCGCGTGAGGTAGAGCACTATCAGCACGACGTGCTCAACCGGATGATCGACAAGCGACTCACGCTCGTCTCGCTGCCGTCATCGAACAAAAAGCTGACAGGCGCCCTTGCCGACTACAACGACCACCCGTTCTCCTGGTGGGAGAAAAAAGGACTTCGGCTCGGGGTTGGTACTGATAACGACATCACGTTGAGCACGAGCTTCATCCGGGAGATGTTGATCCTGCTCTACACGGACCCGCTCGAGCTCAAGATCACGAAGCTGCTGATCGTGACCACGGGAGAGTCACGACGCGCGTACCTCAGTCACCTGCTCTGGCAGATGAGGAAAGCGACCGAAGCGGACAACACGTAAGCGTGGTGACAACAGGCCGAAAGGTCGATGCGTGAGTCGCGTTGGTGGCCGCCCTGAAGGGGCGCGAGAGGGTAGCCGGTGGTAAGCGCGGAAGCGCGCAGCCACCGGGCAGGTTGGCTTTTGTACGTGTCCGCCCTGAAGGGGCGGCAGAGACTTCTTGGAGGGATGATTACAAGCACGCTTCTTCCGCCCCTCCAGGGCGGAGGTGCTTTCGCAGCATGTCAGTCCGGTGGTCGCGCGCTTCGCGCTTACCACCGGCTACCCTCTTTCGCCCTTTCAGGGCGGCCCTTTCGAAACGTGAATCCATGTGACCATCACCTCCTGACTAGCCCGCATTTCTCACAGACCTTTGTCGTGAGACGGCGGAGAGTGGCCTGGATGCGAGGCGCACGGCGATTTTGCGACGAAGGCATAGTCGACACTATGTCGAGGAGCGAAATTGGCGTGCAACGAAGCAGACAGGCCGCTATCCGTCGTCTCACGGCGAAGGTCTGTGAGAAATGCGGGCTAGCGTGCCACGCTGGTCAGGCCCTCGGGATGACTCAATTTCGACACTCCTATGAGAAATGCGGCGAGAACACACAGTCGTTTCGATGCCGCCATCTTTGATTTCGACGAGACCATGGTGAATCTCGAGAGTCAGCACCGGGACGCGGACGAGGCGCTCTGCGCGCGGCGGGGAGCTCGTTACCTCGACATACCTGCAGACATGCGGAATCGCTCGGGCATGCGGGTGATCGACGAGATTGCCGGAATGAAAGACTTTTTCAACTGGTCCGATCCGCTGGGTCGTCTGGTAGAAGAGCGTGCACGTCTATTCATCGAGACGCTGTCGCGCTCCGAGGTCGAGCTCCTGCCTGGCGTCGGCGACCTTGTCTCAGCGCTGCGCCGCCGGGGACTCCTGCTTGCTGTCACGTCGTCAGGGATGCGCGACTACATCGAGCTGGTGCTCCGGCGCTTCGATCTGACCGACTGCTTCAACCGAGTTGTTGCAGGCGATCAGGTCTCAAAGCCGAAGCCCGATCCGGAGCCGTATCTCAAGACGGCGGAGCTGCTTGGAGTCGGGCCCGGACGGTGTGTGGTGTTCGAGGATTCATCAGTCGGTGTTGAGGCGGCAAAGGCGGCCGGGATGTATTGCGTGGCAGTCCGGAATCTCTACGTGAGATCGCCGCAGGATCTGGCGAGAGCTGATCGGATCGTGACGACGCTGAGGGAGGTCGAGGTTGAGAGTTTGCTCTCGTGACTGACGGGGAAGGGATCGGGATCGGGAGCGGGAGCGGGAGAGCAACCCAGGGTGGCAGAACGATGGCGTTTCATAGACGGCATGGGCCGCGGTAATAGCTTCTGGCTAATCTGCGTTCCAGGTTTCGAAACCTCCAGGAGAAAAAGAATTCATGAGTGACAAGCCAATGAAAATTACACGTGCGATCTTTCTTCCTGCAGCTGTCCTGCTCGCCGGAACCGTCGCAGGTTGCGCTACCGTGAGCGACGTGAAATCAACGAGACCATCTTCCCGATCAATCGAGTCCAGCGTCACCCCTTCAGATCAAAACCCTTTGATCGCGCGATGGTCCGGCTCCTATGGCGGCCTGCCTCCCCTGGGCCGCGTCGAGATCGCGCAATTCAAGCCCGCGCTTGAAACGGCGATGGCAGAGAATCTGGCCGAGGTTGATAAAATCGCAGCGAATCCGGCTGCCCCTACCTTTGAAAATACGATCGCGGCCATGGAGCGTACCGGCCGGGCCAACGAACGAGTCCAGACGATCTATGGAATCTGGAGCTCCACGATGAACGGCCCGGAGTTTCAGGCCGTCGAGCGCGAGATGGCCCCGAAGCTTGCCGCCTTCAGCGATCGCATTACGCAGAACGGCCCCCTCTTTCGTCGAATCGAGACGGTATACAACTCTGCGGAAAAGGCGAGCCTGACACCCGAGCAGCAGCGTCTGAGCTGGGTCTACTACACAAACTTCGTGCGCGCCGGGGCGCGGCTCGACTCGGCAAGCAAGGTCCGTGTCGCCGCGATCAACGAGCGGCTGGCAAACCTCTTCACCAGCTTCGGTCAGAACGTCCTCGCCGATGAGACCGACCAGATCGTCGTTCTCGATCGCGAGTCGGACCTCGCCGGACTCCCGCAGTCGCTTCGCGACGCTGCAGCAGCCGCGGCGACAACCAGAAAGATGCCCGGTAAGTGGGTGATCTCGAACACGCGCTCGTCGATCGATCCCTTCCTGACCTACTCGGACAGGCGTGATCTTCGTGAAAAAGCCTGGCGGATGTTCGTCAACCGAGGCGACACGGCCGGAGCGAAGGACAACAACCCGATCATCTCGGAGATCCTCGCGCTGCGCGCCGAACGCGCAAAGCTCCTCGGCTATGAGACCCATGCACACTGGCGTCTCGAGAACACGATGGCGAAAACGCCAGATCGTGCTCTCGAGCTCATGGAAGCTGTCTGGACTCCCGCCGTCGCTCGCGTTCGCGAGGAAGTCGCCGACATGGCGGCGCAGGCGCGGAAGGAAGGGACCGACCTCAAAATCGAGCCCTGGGATTATCGCTACTACGCCGAGAAGGTTCGCAAGTCGAAGTACGACCTCAATCAGGACGAGGTCAAGCAATACCTCCAGCTCGACAAGCTGCGTGAGGGGATGTTCTGGGTTGCAGGTGAGCTCTTCGGTTTCAACTTCTCGCCGATCACAAACGTCCCTGTCTACCACCCTGACGTCAAGACCTGGGAAGTAACCGATAAGACGAGCGGTCGCCACATCGGCTTGTGGTTTTTCGATCCGTACGCGCGCGCAGGAAAACGCTCGGGCGCATGGATGAACGCGTACCGCAATCAGGAGACGTTCGATGGCGCAGTGACCACGATCGTGTCGAACAACTCGAATTTCGTGAAGGGAAAGCCGGGCGAGCCGACGCTCATCTCGTGGGACGACGCAGAAACGCTCTTCCACGAGTTTGGCCACGCTCTTCACGGCCTTTCGTCCAAAGTCGTCTATCCCCAGCTCTCGGGGACAGCGGTAGTTCGTGACTACGTCGAATTTCCATCTCAACTTCTCGAGCGCTGGCTTTCGACCCCGGAAGTGTTGCAGCGTTTTGCGGTGCACCACGAGACCGGAAAACCGATTCCGCAGGAGCTGGTCGACAGGATCAAACGCGCATCGACCTTCAATGAAGGTTTCGGCACGATCGAGTACCTCGCCAGTGCCCTCGTAGACATGAAACTTCATCTGGCGGGTTCTCAGAAAATCGATGCCGACGCTTTCGAGCGAGACACGCTCGCGGCCCTTGGCATGCCGGCTGAGATCGTGATGAGACATCGAACCCCACACTTCATGCATGTCTTCAGCGGTGATGGCTATTCGGCCGGCTACTACAGCTATCTCTGGTCCGACGTCCTGACCGCGGATGCCAGCGAAGCCTTCCTCGAAGGTAGTGGGCTATACGATCCCGCGGTCGCAAAGCGCCTGAGCGAGACGATCTTTTCCGTCGGTAACACCGTGGACCCGGCCGAAGGCTACCGTGCCTTCAGAGGGCGGGACCCACGCGTGGATGCGCTCATGAAAAAGCGAGGCTTCCCAGCAGGCGGGACGAAGTAGTTTTCCGGATCGGGTTTAGCGTGAGCGAGATGTAGGCTCCCCTCTCCCCGCGGGGGAAGGGTGGCGCGCCAGAGCGCCGGGTGAGGGTCTCTGTCAAGCACTCGCGAAGCTGCAAGTTTTCTGATTTCGTTTTTGCGGGAAAGGGTGCAGGTCCTCGCGGCCTGCACCCTTTTCCGCAGAGCTGCCGACACCGTAAGAGGAGAACCTGCTGTCCGGATCCGGCGAAAATTGCAACAAAGTCGCTTCAAATCCGAATACACGCTCATCAACTCTTCGAGGTCATAGATGAAGCCCTCCGCCAAAAAGAAAAAAATCGCCATCTTCACCACGATTTTCGTCCTCCTCATCGCGGCCGTAGCCTTCGCCGCGACTCGAGGGAAGAACAAAGGGGAAGAGAAGCTCGATGTCAAAACCGACAAGGCGGAGATCGCTGACGTACAGGTGAAAGTCTCCGAAGTCGGAACCGTTGAACCAGAGGTGAAAGTCGACGTGAAGTCGGCCGTCTCCGGCAAGGTCACCGCGATTCTCATTCGCGAGGGTGATCGAGTTACCAACGGTCAGACCCTCGCACGTGTCGAGCCCGACCTTGCGCAGGCACAATCGCTCTCCGAAACCAAGAATGCCGTGCGCTCGGCCGAGATCGGCTTTCAGGAGAAGCGAAAGAACTACGAGGACGACAGCAAGCTCTTCTCACAGGGTCTGCTCGCAACCAAGCAGCACCGCGAGAGCCAGACGGACTATCTGAATGCACGCCAGGAGTATGAGAAGGCACGAGAGAAGTACCGGATCGTAGAGCGTAGCGGCATCCCTATCAGCCAGTCGGCGGAGAAGTTCTCGGGGTCCAATGTCTCCACTCCGATGGCTGGAGTCGTGCTCAAAAAGAACGTCGAGATTGGCGAGACCGTCACCTCTGGCGTGTCGTCCTTTAATGCCGGCACGATTCTCTTCACGGTGGCCGATGTCTCGTCGATGATCATCAAGGTCGGCGTGAACGAGGTCGACATCGGCAAGATTCACTCCGACCAGCCGGTGAAGATCACTCTCGATGCCTATCCGAAGGTCTCATTCCCGGGGAAGATCTCGCGGATTGCTCCAGCAGTTCGCCTCGACGAGAAGGTCCGGGTCTTCGATGTGGAAATCCGGCTCGATGCGCAGGGAAAAGAGCTTCGCTCGGGCATGACC
This sequence comes from Thermoanaerobaculia bacterium, assembly GCA_035576005.1. GTDB lineage: Bacteria > Acidobacteriota > Thermoanaerobaculia > Gp7-AA8 > Gp7-AA8 > DATLXH01. The sequence goes on from DATLXH010000153.1 coordinate 44,508, forward strand.
GCGAACGTCGAAGTCATCGGCGAGAAGAAAGAGAAAGTGTTGACCGTGCCTGTGGAGTCCATCTTCCAGCGGGATGAAGGCGATGTCGTCTACCTGAGGAAGAAAATCGATCCGAAAGTAGCCGCGGCCGAGAAGAAGAAGACGAAGTCGGAAGATGGCAAGCCTGACAAGGATGCCTGGAAGACCAACTTCGAACGGAAAATGATCGTGACAGGTCTGTCAGACAACTCGCGCGTTGAGGTTGTCAGTGGGCTGAAGGTCGGCGACGAAGTCGCGCTCGAAGACCCGACGCTGCCAAGAGACAAGAAGAACGACGACGACGATAATTAAGCCGCCGCGTGCCTGGAGGTTCCTGCCTGACTTTCATTGCAGTCCAGGGATCAGAAAACCTCGCATCACGGAAAGGCACAGGGAGGAGCGATATTTATGAGCGAAGCACTCCTGGAAATCCCGACCATTCAACCCATCGACATGAGTCTCACCGCTCACGCTCTCATCCGGATCGAGAATGTTCGCAAGACTTACGACTCGGGCGCAAACGCCGTGGAAGCACTTCGGGGTGTTGATGCGGCGATTCGGAAAGGTGAGTTCGTCTCGATCATCGGCCCTTCCGGATCGGGCAAGTCGACGCTCATGCACATCCTCGGCTGCCTCGACTCGCCCAGCTCCGGCAGGTACTGGCTCGACGGCGAGGACGTTGCGACACTGAACGGTCGTGAGCTCGCCCGCATCCGCAATCAGAAGATCGGCTTCGTGTTCCAGACATTCAATCTCCTTCCGCGAGCGACCATTCTCAAGAATGTCGAGCTTCCGCTGCTCTACGCAGGTCTCGATCGGACGGAGCGAAGAGAGAAGGCGAATGCCGCTCTCGAAAGAGTCGGCCTCGCCGACCGGGCCAAACACCGGCCGAACGAGCTCTCAGGAGGGCAGCGCCAGCGCGTCGCGGTCGCGCGGGCTCTCGTCAACAACCCCTCTCTGATCCTTGCGGACGAGCCGACAGGCAACCTCGATTCGAAAACGGGAAGCGAGATCATCAGAATCTTCGAGGCTCTTGCAGAGAATGGAGAGACGATCGTCCTGGTCACACATGATCCCGCGATCGCGCGAAGAACAGGACGACGAATCAGAATCGTCGATGGCCAGGTCGTTCAGGGCGACTCGATCGAGGAAGGCGAATGATCATCTTCGAGTCGATCATCGACGGGCTTGCAGCCATCAAGGACCATCCTGGCCGAACCCTTCTCCAGCTCGTCGGAATCATTCTCGGTGCCGGGTCGATCGTCGCAACCTTCTCGCTCTCTGTCGCCGGAAAGGCGCAATCGATGGAGTTTTATCGAGTGAGCGGCGGGATCGAGAAGATCTGGATCAACAACAAGCCGACGGGCAAGGTCACGCTCGACGCGAAAGCACTCAGCTCGAAAGGACTAACGTACGGCGACGCAATAGCAATCCGTCGCGACGCGAAGCAGATCGATCTCGTCTCTCCGGTTTCCACGGAAGAAATGGTGATCAGGCACGGCAGCGTCGAGAAGTCTCGCGACGTGATGGGAGTGACTCCTGCCTACAGTCCGATGAACGACTTCAAGCCTGAGAAAGGGCGCTTCATTACGGATACCGACCTTTCACAGGCGGCGCGCGTGGTGGCCCTGGGGTCAGAGCGTGCCCGCGAGTTCTTCGGCTCCAACAATCCGATCGGCAAGACTCTTACGATGAACGGGACCGGCTACCTGGTCGTCGGCGTCATGGAGGAAAAGTACTTCAGTTTCGATCAGAAGAGGAACGCACTCCGCTGGATGAACCGACAGGCGTTCATCCCCGTGACCACGCTCGTCACGCGCAAAGGTGGGTCGCTCAAGGACGGGAAGATCTCCTGGATGCACACCCGGATGCGCGACGTCAAAAAAGCTGACGACACGGTCAAAGAGCTCGAGAAAATCCTCCAGCGCGAGCATGGAGTGAAGGATTTTCAGGTCCGCTCACGTGTGGCCAATCTGAAGAAGAACGAAGACAACAACAAGATGTACGACATCACGTTCATGGTCTGCGGCCTCATCTCGCTGTTTGTGGGAGGGGTGGTCGTGATGAACATTCAGCTCGCGTCATTCAACGAGCGCGTACGCGAGGTCGGGACCCGCAAAGCGGTCGGAGCATCGGCATCACAGATCTTCGCCCATTTCATGTCGGAATCTGTCCTGGTGGCAACCCTCGGTGGAGTGCTTGGTCTCTTCGTGGGCCGGCTGTTCACGGAAGGGATCTCTGCCCTCACACAAAACCCCGCGGTGGTAACGCCTGACACGATGATCAAGGCTCTCGTCTTTGCAGCAGGCACAGGACTCGTGTTCGGAATCTATCCAGCAATTCGCGCTTCGCGACTCAACCCGATCGAAGCACTCCGCTCGGAGTAGCAGCTCTTCACGAGAAACTCTAATCATGGTCATCTCAGAATCGATTCGGACATCACTCGAGGAAGTGCGAGCTCACAAGCTACGCTCCGCGCTGACTCTGTCGGGAGTCGTACTCGGCACGATCGCTCTGGTCATCGTCCTCTCAGTACTCGAGGGCGTGAGGGCTGCGGTCTGGCAGGGCTTCGACGACCTGGGGATGGACGGCGTCATCTTCGTGTCCCGTCAGACACCTTCGGATCGTGTTGAGCGGGCGAAATCGCATTTGTCGCGCGGCCTGCGGCACGAGGATGTTCGCTATCTCGGGACGAGCGACACGATCCAGGCGATCGCTCCGGTAGGGGAGACCCGGGCCATCGTGACTGCAGGTACCGCGCGGCGGAGAGTCGTGATTTACGGCGTCACTCCGGAGTTCGCGCAGGTCAAGAATCGGAAGACCTCGGAGGGCCGCTTCATCTCCGCACGAGACCAGCAGTCGGTGGCCGCAGTCTGTGTGCTGGGGTTCAAGCTCAAGGAGAAGCTCTTCGGCGGCGAGGAGGCCATCGGCCAGAAGATCAACGTCGCGGGACGCCGCCTCGTGGTGGTGGGGGTCGGCACGAAATTCAATATGGAGTTCGTCAACGACGACGATATGGAAAAGGAGACAAGCGGCGTCTATATGCCGCTCTCCACGTATGAGACGATTTTTGGAAAAGCCAATGCGATCAGCTACGTCATGCTCAAGGCGATTACGCCTGAGCTGAGTCTCGAAGCCGAGGAAGAGACGAGTCGTTTGTATGCACGAGCCCACGCCGGGATCCACGACGTGAAAATTGACAACGTCGGTAAGGAGATTCTCAAGGAGCGGGGGAACGTGGTGGTGATTCTTCGCAACTGGAAGATCGTGTTCTTCGCCATCGCGGGCGTTTCGCTGCTCATTGGCGGCGTCGGCATCTTTTCGGTGCTCAAGATCGCAATCTCGGAGCGGCTCTACGAGATCGGCCTGCGCAAGTCGATGGGCGCTACTGACAGTGAGATCTTCTTCCAGTTCCTGATCGAGTCGATCACGTTGTCGACCGTAGGATCGTTCCTCGGCGGAGCGCTCGGCTGCATCTTTGTGAAAGTCATCGCAAGCTTCTTCCCCGCAGGACTGCCTATCTCGATGTCCGGCCTCGTCACGGCCTGCAGTTTCGCGGTGATGATCGGACTGTTTGCGGGACTGTACCCGTCGATCACGGCATCGCGTCTCACGCCGGTCGAAGCACTGCGCGCCTGAGCGGGATTCGGGATGGGAGCGCCGACTCCCAGCCAGACCGCCGCGCCGCGGGCATCCTACCGGCCTGATTTGTATCGGCCGGCTGGAAGCCGGCGGTACGGCCGCCTCGAAGGCGGCGCTCCCCTCGATCTCGCGATCAGCGACTTCCTACCCTTTCGAATATGCGGCGACGTCGCCTGGCTTCCGTAGCATTTTGTCGACCTCGTAGAGGTGACTCTCCTCGGCCTGGACCATCTGCCTTGCGTACTCTTCGAGCATGATCGACTTGCCTTCGACCTCTTCGAGCAGCTCCTTGTAGAGCTTCAGCGCGCCGCTTTCATTGTCCAGCGCTTCGCGAAGAATGTCTCCTACATCGTGCTTGTGACTCTCGAGCAAGTGGCCGATGGCCAGCGAGGGATGATGGCCAAGCGACGTAATCAGTTCGCCTGCCTGCTGGGCGTGCATGAGCGACTCGGTGGCGTTCTCACGCAGCCACTCGACGATCGGGATCCGGTTGTATCCGAAAACCATGAGTGAGTAATGTGTGTAACGTACGACTCCGGCGAGCTCAGACTCGAGAATCTTGTTGAGGATCGCCGCAACATTCTTCGCATTGATTTCCTTGCTGGACATCGAACTACCTCCACGTTCCCTTCGAGCAGTATTTGAGCCAGAACCGTGACCCGCATGTCTCACAGACCTTTGTCGTGAGACGGCGGAGAGTGGCTTGGATGCGAGGCGCGCGGCGATTTTGCGACGAAGGCATAGTCGACACTATGTCGAGGAGCGAAATTGGCGTGCAACGAAGCAGACAGGCCGCTATCCGTCGTCGCACGACAAAGGTCTGTGAGACATGCGGGTTAACCTCCCCACGCGTATAATCGCCCGCACAACGCAGGAGGAACCATGTCGCATAACGAATCATCTGAGGGCACAGCTGTATCGGAAGCCAAAGTAGTCGCCCAGGCGGAAAAGCACAACAACCCCAAGCTCAGCGATCGTGACAGGCTCGAAGAGCTCTGCGTGAACACGATCCGCTTTCTGGCGGTTGACGGGGTTGAGAAAGCCAACTCGGGCCACCCGGGCACTCCCATGGGAATGGCCGACATGGCCTTTGTCCTCTGGACCGAGTTCATGAATCACGATCCCAAAGATCCACTTTGGAAAAATCGCGACCGGTTCGTTCTCTCCGCAGGTCACGCCTCGATGCTTCTCTATTCACTCCTGCACCTGACCGGCTACCCCGACATGACGCTCGAAGAGCTCAAGGCCTTTCGTCAGTGGGGCTCGAAGACGGCGGGCCACCCGGAGTATGGTCACGCCACCGGGATCGAGGTGACGACCGGCCCGCTCGGACAGGGCTTCGCGAATGCGGTCGGAATGGCACTCGCGGCACGGATGATGGAGGCGCGGTTCAATCGCGGTAATTTCCACCCAGTCGATCACTTCATCTACGGCATCTGCTCAGATGGCGACCTCATGGAAGGGATCAGCGCCGAAGCTGCATCGACCGCAGGACACCTCGGCCTGGGAAATCTCATCTTCTTCTACGATGACAATCACATCTCGATCGAAGGGGACACGCGTCTTTCTTTTTCGGAAGACGTCAAGCGACGATTCGAGGCGTGTCACTGGCACGTACAGAAAATTGATGGCCACGATCGCGCGGCAATTCGAAAGGCGATCAAAAAGGCGCAGAAGGTCACCGACAAACCGTCGATTATCATCGCCCGCACGATCATCGGATGGGGCAGCCCGAAGCTTCACGGTACCGCAGAAGTCCATGGTGCCGCTCTCGGAAAAGAGGAAGTGAAGGCGACCAAGGACGCGCTGGGCTGGCCGTCGGAGCCAACCTTTCACGTTCCGGATGACGTCCGTGAAGAGTTCCGTCGGCGGATGAAAAAACGCGCCCAGGCACGGCGAGCCTGGATGAAGGAGCTCGAAGCCTGGCGACTCAGCGACACGGCGATGTCGCAGGAGTGGGATCGCTACTGGGAGCAGAAGAGTCCTGAGGATCTCCACGTCCAGTTGATTGCAGCGGCGAAGAGTGACAAGGCAGTTGCGACCAGGCAGCTCTCAGGTCAGGTACTCCAGAAGCTCGCAGAGCTCGTCCCGTTTCTCGTCGGTGGTTCGGCCGATCTCTCACCGTCGACGAACACGATCCTCAAAGGTGCCGGCAGCATCGAGCGGGCTGCCAAGTCTGATGATCCGCCAGAGGTGGAAGTGTTTGCAGGTCGCAACCTGCACTTCGGGATTCGCGAGCATGCCATGGGTGCAATTCTCAACGGCATGACGCTCTATGGTTCGTTGCGCGCTTACGGCGCGACATTCCTGATCTTCTCCGATTACATGCGCCCGACTATCAGGCTCGCGGCACTCATGAACATCCCGTCAATTTTCGTCTTCACACACGACTCCGTGTTTCTGGGTGAGGACGGTCCGACGCATCAATCGATCGAGCAACTGTTTTCGCTGCGGCTCATCCCGAATATGACGCTCTTCCGTCCAGCTGACGGAACCGAGACAGCGATGTCGTGGGCCTACGCGGTGGCAGAAAACGCGGGACCTACGCTCATCATCCTGACTCGGCAGAAACTCGAGCCAATCAAGCGGAATGACGGTTTCGATCCGAAGGCCATCTGGCGTGGAGCGTATGTTGTTGATGGGTTTGAGCAAGGAGAGATCACATTCATCGCGACCGGCTCCGAAGTGCCTCTGGCCATCAAGACGGCCGAGACGCTCGGGGGGCGCGGAGTCAAAGCGCGTGTCGTGTCGGCTCCGTGTCTCGATCTTTTTGACCGGCAGCCGGCGGCGTACCAGGATGAGATTCTCGGCAAAGACCGGAGCGCGATTGTCGCAATTGAAGCGGGACGGTCCGACGGTTGGTACAAGTACGCAAATCGCGATGCACTGGTTGTTGGGATTGACCGCTTCGGCGCCTCTGCTCCTGCGGAACGGATTGCTGAAGAGCTCGGGTTCACACCTGAGAAGATCGCGCAGCGTGTGATGGACTGGCGCGGGGCGAGAGTCTGATTTTGCTGCCGCCGGACATTCTGGTGTCCGGCGGCAGCTGGACTTATCTGCGGAAGGCGCCGGACATTGGAATGTCCGGCCTCAGGGTTACGAGACAGCCATGAAACGAATAGCCATAGCCTTTCTTCTGATTCTCAGCGGTTCATCTCTTTCTGCTGAATATCGACACTTCGCTCAGCTTCCTGTCGATGCCGAGCTGACCTCGCGACTTTCTGGCGTGGCAGAGGAGATCCTGAAGGAATTCGCTTCGGCGAAACAGACGGCGGACAACCTGTCGATGACTGTCATCGACCTATCGGACAGCACAGCTCGGCGGGCCAGCTATCACGGTGAGTTGAACATGTATCCGGCGAGCGTCGTAAAGCTGTTCTTCATGGTCATGGCCTACGACCAGATCGAGCGCGGTGAGATGAAGCTCACGCCCGAGCTCCAGCGCGGTCTGCGCGACATGATCGTCGATTCGAACAATGATGCGACGGCCTACATCGTCGATCGCATCACCGGCACGACGAGCGGCGAGGAGCTGTCGGGGCGTGCCGAGAAAAAATTCATGGAGCGTCGACGGAGCATCAATCGCTTTTTCGACAAACGTGGCTACTCTGTTGGCGCGATGCTCAAGGCCTGGTGCGAAGGGCCTTATGGTCGCGACAAGATGGCGATGGGTCCGAACCGCGAGAACAGGAACCGCATGACGAGTGACCAGGTCGCGGCTTTGATGTACGACCTGGTCAGCCGCAGAGCGGTGTCGCCCAGGGCAAGTGACGCGATGCTCGAGCTCATGCAACGGGACGTGAAGCCGGAGCGCAAATCGGAGAATCAGGTGAAGGAGTTCACGGGCGAAGCGCTGCCTGCGGGGAGCAAGCTCTGGTCGAAAGCGGGCTGGACGTCAGAAGTGCGTCACGACGCCGCGTATGTTGAGCTCCCGAACGGCAGGAAGTACATTCTCGTTGCGTGTACGCGGGGGGCGGCTGGCGACGTCAAGCTGCTCCCTGCAATTTCAAAGCGAATCGTTGCGCTCTTCTCCGCGCCCTGAGCGAAGACCTGCGAGATCCGGAGCCCCGGAGGGGCTAAACCCCTCTCCCCGGCGGGGAGAGGGTGGTCGCGTCAGCGACCGGGAGAGGGGCCGCGAGAGATACGAAGACTTCCTTTCAACGACAGACTCTCGAGACTTTTACACCCCTCACCCTGCGTCGCTCCGCTCGCTCCTCTCCCCGCTGGGGAGAGGGACACGGAGGCGTTGACGCCCCTTCGCTCGACGGGTTGCCGCCCCTCCTCGCTGGGATGGGTGTAGGGCCGCACGGCGTGCGGCCGACACTCTGTACCACCCGGCACGGCGACTCAGATATTCTCCGGATCCTTAAGCCGCAGCGTCGCGAGACAGACAAGAGTGTCTGTCCTACACGCGGATGTAGGACAGACACTCCTGTCTGTCCCGCGACACTCTTGTTTGTCTCACGGGATGAGTGAGTCGAAGCAGCCTGCGGTTAGCCCGCATTTCTCACAGCTCCTAGGCGCGCACGCGCACGGAGTGTCATCCCAGTGTTGAGTCAGGCTGCCGACCCTTCTCCCCGCCCCGCGGCTGAATCACTCGTGGACTCCCGGCGCTTCGTGGCCCGTTCGCTCCACGTACTCCACGTACGTCCCGCCGTAGAGATGCGGCTGAGCGTCCCGGCCGCTTTCTCCTCCGAGCTCGAGCACGCGATTGCTCAGCCCACGGAGGAACGTCCGGTCGTGAGAAACGAACAGCATCGTTCCTTCAAAGTTCGATAGAGCCGACACCAGCATCTCTTTGGTTGCAAGGTCGAGATGGTTAGTCGGCTCGTCGAGGACAAGGAAGTTCGGCGGATGCAGGAGCATCCGTGCGAGAACGAGTCGCGACTTTTCACCGCCTGAGAGGTACCGGATCTTCTTGTCAACGTCGTCGCCGGAAAATTGAAACGTTCCGAGCAGATTTCGCAGAATGCCGACGGACTCGAGCGGGAAATCTTTCTGAATCTGTTCCCAGACTGTCAGCTCCGGATCGAGCAGATCGAGCGACTGTTGCGCAAAGTAACCCATCTTGAGGCTCGCACCGAGTTTCACGCTTCCTTCATCCGGTGTGATTGCGCCGACGATCATCTTTAGAAGAGTCGTCTTCCCCGCTCCGTTCCGACCCATGACGCACCATCGTTCGCCGCGACGGATGAGGAACTCCAATCCATCATAAAGAACGCGATCGCCGTAACGTTTCGAGACGGATTTGAGGGCCGCAACATCATCGCCAGACCTTGGAGGCTGCCTGAAATCGAAGTTGACCACCCGGCGCTTTCTCGGCAGCTCGATCTTCTCGACCTTGTCCAGCATCTTGACGCGGCTCTGCACCTGAGCGGCCTTGGCGGCATTGGCGGCGAAGCGATCGATGAAGCGCTGTTCCTTCGCAAGCATCGATTGCTGCCGGGCGTAGGACGCTTCGCGGTTCGCCTCACGAATGGTCCGCTCCTTGTCGTAGAAGTCATAGTTGCCCGAGTAACTGGTGATGTCTCCGTCGTCAATCTCGACAACTTTGCTTACCAGGCGATTGAGAAAGTCGCGATCGTGCGACGTCATCAGAAGCGAGCCAGGAAACTGTTTCAGATAGCTCTCGAGCCAGATGATTGACTCGATATCGAGATGGTTGGTCGGCTCGTCCATCAGCAGGACGTCAGGATTTCCCAGAAGAACCTTGGCCATGGCGACTCGCATTTTCCAGCCCCCCGAAAGGGCGCCGACATCGCCATCGATGACAGGATCCTCGAAGCCGAGCCCGTGCAGAACCTCGCGGGCTTTTGACTCCAGCTCGTACCCACCCAGGTGTTGATACTCTTCCTGCACGTCGCCGAAGCGCTCGAGGAGCTTTTCGTTTGTCTTCCATTTGATCGCTGCAGGGGCCTGGGGATCTGACAGAGCACTCTCGAGCTCTATGAGCTCATGATGCAGGTTGCCGAGCCGACCGCTCCCGGCAATGGCTTCGTCGAGGACAGGACGCCCTGACATGTCGTCGATCTCCTGTCGAAAGTAGCCGATCGACAGTTTCTTCGGGACCGAGACATCGCCCTCGTCGGGAAGCTCGTCACCCATGATCATGCGGAACAGGGTGGTTTTCCCTGAGCCGTTGGGACCGACAAGTCCGGCCTTCTCACCGGGATTGAGCTGGAACGAAGCTTCGACCAGGAGAATCTGTTTTCCATACTGCTTGCTGATTTTCGAGAATGAGATCATGGTTGAGTGACTCGGGAATGCTGCAGCGATCGGACAAGCTGTGAAGATGTCATTCCCGGGTTGACGCCCGGGATGACACGGGAAGGTTTCAGGGACGGGAGATGGCCGTAACGACAGAGCTGACCCGTCCTGTTCCCACCGAGCTCGATGTTGCGGTCGTGGGCGCTGGGGCTGCGGGTCTGATGGCCGCGATCTTTGCTGCGCGGCCTCGAGGCCCGGGGCTTCGCGTCGCTGCGCTCGAAGGCGCGGCGAAGTTCGGGGCCAAGATCCTCATTTCGGGGGGAGGTCGATGCAATGTCACACACGAGGTGGTCCGGGCCGACGACTTCCATGGATCGTCGCGCGCGGCCATCGCAAATGTGCTCAAGAGCTTCGATGTCGCGGCAACCATCGACTTTTTCGCCTCTCTCGGCGTCACGCTCGAGGTTGAGCCTGGAGGAAAGCTTTTTCCGACGAGCAATCGTGCGCGGACAGTCCTTGATGCCCTCCTGCGTGCTGCCTCCGATGGAGGAGTCGATCTGCGCACAAACAGCAAGGTCGAGTCCGTTGCGACCGACGGTTCCCGGTTCTTCATCAAAACGAAGGAAAGCGAAATCTCGAGCTCGGCTGTCGTGATCGCCACGGGCGGGCGGAGCGTTCCCAAAACGGGAAGCGACGGCTCAGGTTACGACCTCCTCAAATCGCTCGGTCACACGGTCGTGGATACAACGCCCGCCCTTGTTCCGCTCCTGCTGCCGGAAGGGCACTGGCTGCGCGCGCTCTCCGGCGTGAGCGCAGATGTGGAGTTACGGCTGCTTGGCCCGAGCGGGAAGGTTCTCGCTCGCCGGCAGGGCGCGATGCTGCTGACGCACTTCGGTCTGAGCGGTCCGGTAATTCTCGACATGAGCCGGCTCTGGATCGCCGCCAGGACTCGCGACGCCGGTGTGACGCTCACAGTGAGTTTGTTTCCTGGACTGAATTTCGAGGCGGTCGACGCGATGATTCTCGACGAAGCAGGGACGTCACCCCGAATGTTGCTCACAACATGGTTGAGCAGAGCGCTACCGGCTCGTCTAGCGGTTGCACTCCTTGGTGCAGTGGGAAGTGGGGAAGCAACGGCGTTAAATCAGCTGAGCCGGCGGCAACGCAAAGCTCTCGCACATGCTCTTGTGGCGCTCCCGTTGCCTGTTACCTCAGATCGCGGCTTCGATTACGCGGAGGTAACCGCCGGAGGTGTCCCTATGGCGGAAGTGGATCCAGCAACCATGGAGTCACGAGTCCGGAAGGGGCTCTTTCTTTCCGGGGAGATTCTCGATGTCGACGGCTGGATCGGAGGCTACAACTTTCAGTGGGCGTGGGCGAGCGGAAGGCTCGCTGGACTCACCGCTGCCAGGCATGCGCGTGGTGCCGGGTGAACGTGCAACGCAGATGGTCTGAAACCGGACAGTTGCGCGAGGGAGAATGTCCATCCGCAGCGCTCCGCGGGGTTGGCAACGAGAGCAGGATGGAGCAGCGCTCGTTGCGCGCGAGAGGTCGTACCTCATGAAACAGAATCGTGCCATTCCGCCGTTCGTCCTCCCGCCGCAACTGCTCGACGCCGCCGGGCAGCTTCGCGCGCGCGTTCGTCCCCGTTTTCCCCGCTGGCTCGCTCCTCTGGTTCGTGGTGACGTGGTCGCCATCACGCTGGGACGTTCAATCTATCTGCGTGAAGGGCTTGCCCGAGGTGCTGAATCCGAGCTGACGAGGATCCTGCTTCATGAGCTGGTGCATGTCAGGCAGGTCGCCGAGCTCGGTCTGTTCCGGTTTGTATTTCGATATTTGAGAGACTACTTGCGCCTCCGGAGATCCGGTCTTGGACCTTCGGCCGCGTACGCCGCGATTCCCTTCGAGATCGAGGCGCGTAAAGCGGAGGGGAGTCCTTCGGGTTCGGGAATCGAAGAGCGGATCGTATAATCTATCTCTCCGGAGCGATGCGGACACGCGGCTGCGCGTGAGTGCTCGAATCCGGGCGTGAAGCGTCTATTAAGAATGATCGAAACGTACACTCTCGACATCCCGGAGCTGGCGCGATTTCTCCAGCGTTACAAAGCGAGCTCCACGTTTCGCACAGCGTATGACCTCGACGTTCTCCTGCGCCAGATTCTCGAGAAAGCCTTTGAGTTCGTTCCCTCCGAATCAGGATCCATGCTATTGGACGACCCTTCGAGCAAGGTGGCGGCTCGGGTGGAAAACGAGCTCGTGTTCATCGCCTCGTTCGGTCGGATGGGCAAAGAGGTCATTGGACAGCGGATGTCGGCCCGCAACGGAATCGCGGGTCGAGTCTACGAAACGGGAATCCCCTACCTATCCACCAATGTGTCGGAAGACGCGTTCTTTTTTCCTCATATGGATGCAGCACTGGGTCACAAGACGCATTCCATCGTCTGCGTGCCGATTTATCTCGGGAGCTCCGTATGCGGAGTCATCGAGCTGATCAATCGACTCGAGGGGCGAAGCTTCACTGAGCGGGACATGACGCTGCTCGAGATCTTCGCTGGTTACACGTCGTTCACCCTTCATAATGCCCTCGACGCCAAGCGCGCTCACGAGCTCGCGAAGCGAGACGATCTGACCGGGTTGTACAACGACCGATGGTTCAATGTTCGTCTGACCGAGACTCTGACTGTTCCGCAGGTCGAGGGTCTGGAGGCCGTTCTCATTTTCCTCGACCTCGACCACTTCAAAGGGATCAACGACGCGCATGGCCATCTGGCCGGTAGTCAGGTTCTGCGCGAGGTGGGATTTCTTCTGCGGCGTATCATCGACTCGGAGGAGGCGACCCTGGCGCGATATGGCGGCGACGAGTTCCTCGTACTCTTTCCGCAAATCACCCTGGATGCGGCGGTCGAGGCAGCCGAGACGATTCGCGCCGCTGTGGAGGAGTACACATTCCTGAGCCGTGACTTCGGATTCGGCACCACGCCAATCAATTTGAGCGGGGCGATTACGGCCTCGATCGGTGTGGCGCAGTATCGCCGCCCTCTCGAAGAGCTGCGAGTCGAGCAGGAGATGAGCACGCTCATGAAGCGGGCTGATGCTGCGATGTACAAGGCCAAGGCGTCGGGCGGCAATCGGGTCGTGGTCAGTTCCGATTAAGCGGCTCGCTACGCTCCGAAGCCGACGGGAATCATAGGGACGGCTTGCGCGGATTATGCAGACGCTTCTCGTCGCCGTTGTTCTACTATCAAAAAACCGTTCTGAAGCATGCTGAGGAGGCGCACCTTGTCTGAAAACATTACTGCCGAATACATATGGATTGACGGGCAGAAACCGACCGCAAAGCTACGGTCCAAGACCAAGATGGTCGAGGGACCGATCAAGAAGGCCAGCGAGCTTCCTGACTGGGGGTTCGACGGGTCGAGCACCTATCAGGCGGAGGGTCATTTCAGCGATCTCCAGCTCAAGCCGGTTCGCGTCGTTGCAGATCCGCTTCACCGTGACAACGATGTTCTGGTCCTGTGCGAAGTCCTGAACCCCGACGACTCGGTGCACTGGAGCAACCATCGCGCGCGACTTCGCGAGGTTACCGAACGCTATAAAGCTTCCGAGCCATGGTTCGGTATCGAGCAGGAGTACACGCTGTTCGACGGAAACAAACCGCTCGGCTGGCCTGACAAGGGGTTTCCCGCGCCCCAGGGCGGTTACTACTGCGGCGTCGGGGCTGACGAAGTCTTCGGGCGCGAGTTGGTCGAGGCGCATGCCGAGGCGTGTATGAGAGCAGGAATCTCGATCGTCGGCACAAACGCCGAAGTGATGCCGGCGCAGTGGGAGTTTCAGATTGGCCACCTTCCTCCGCTCGAGATGGCTGACGAGCTCTGGCTTGCGCGATGGCTTCTCTATCGTATGGGTGAGGAGTATGGCATCAGCGCGACACTCCACCCCAAACCGGTAAAAGGCGACTGGAACGGAGCTGGGGCCCATACCAATATGAGCACGAAAGAGTCACGGAGCAGCGGCGGCATGAAGTTCATCGAAGCCGCGGTCGAGAAACTCAAGAATCGTCATGAGGAGCACATCGAAGTCTACGGTGCATACAACGACGAGAGGCTGACAGGCAAACACGAGACCTGCAGCATCCACCAGTTCCGTTCAGGGGTCAGTGATCGCGGAGCGTCGATCCGAATTCCAATGGCTACGTCCCAGGCCGGGAAGGGCTACTTTGAAGATCGACGGCCAGCTGCGAACATGGACCCGTACGAAGTCTGCGCGATGCTTGTCGAGACGGTCTGCGGAGAGTAGCCCTGGAGGCCGCTCAATGATTGAAGCGCCGGCTCCGAGGCCGGCGCTTCAGTCTGGTGTCGTATCCCCTTGCGGGCATATTCTCTAACTTACCTCGCGGGGTCTCAGGCCCCCGGAGGGGGTTCGTAGGGTAGCCGGTGGTGCGAGCGTTAGCGAGTGACCACCGGTCTATGGATTCGCGGAAGTCATTCGACCCCGGAGGGGCCGCGTATGATCTTGCGATGCCCTCGACACAGGAAGGATATGGAGCGCTCTCGGTGAGCAAATCAGCCGTACCGTCAGTTCGAAAGTCCATTCGGGAACAGGAGAAACATCCCCGCGGGAGAACGTTCCAGGAGGAGTACACGGAGTTTCTCGAAAAGCACAATGTCGAGTACGACGAGCGCTATCTCTGGTGAGAACTACGCGACCCCATCCGGGGTCGAACTTGTCTTTCGCTGACTCATACCGGTGGTCGCTCGCTGACGCTCGCACCCCCGGCTACCCTACGAGCCCCCTCCGGGGCCTATCCCGCATTTCTCACAGAGCTTCGTCGTGAGACGGCGGAGAGTGGCCTGGATGCGAGGCGCACGGCGATTTTGCGACGAAGGCATAGTCGACACTATGTCAAGGAGCGAAATTGTCGTGCAACGAAGCAGACAGGCCGCTATCCGTCGTCTCACGGCGAAGGTGTGTGAGAAATGCGGGCTAGCCCGCATTTCTCACAGACCTTTGTCGTGAGGCGGCGGAGAGTGGCTTGGATGCGAGGCGCACGGCGATTTTGCGACGAAGGCATAGTCGACACTATGTCAAGGAGCGAAGTTGCCGTGCAACGAAGCAGACAGGCCGCTAT
>DATLXH010000154.1:0-2336 GCA_035576005.1 Thermoanaerobaculia bacterium
ACGGCGGCATCGATGCGACGTCCCTGTTCGAGATCGGTCAAAAGCTGTCGCGCAGCCCTGACGACTGCGGATGCGACAACGGCGGTGGCACGCATCGAGAGCGGCGCGGCGCTGGCGCCGCCGACGAGAGGTTCGGTCATGGCAGGATGTCTTTCGGAGAGCGGGAAAAGGCCGAACCGCCCGGCGCTCTCCTGACACCGCCGCGGTTCAAACCCTTCCCGGCCCACCTCTCCCTCTGGATCTCACCCAGAAGAAAGGGCCCGGCGACCAGCGCCAGACCCTTTGAGCGAACTATCCCAATCGGCGATCACTTGTTGGAACCGTGCTCGACGGACGAGGTGTCAAAGCCGCCAGGTCGCAACGATTTCTTGTTCCCGGCGGTGATAATCGAGCATCTCGCGGTAGAACCGCTTGCGCGCTATGCGACACCGGGGGTCGCGAAGCGCTTGCCGAGTGAGCTTGCGCGCTGCCGCGCGAACCACCGCACGCCAACTGTCATGCACAGCGATGTCGAGGCGCAGATACGTGCCGTACATGGTCAAGCTCCATCTGCGGTCGAAGAAACCAGCGGCTCGGGCTCGCACGAGATGCGCCGCGTGCGGCTCATCCAGGGTTCGGGACGGATGCACCTCACCCAATCGGCGAAAGACGGGATGTATCCGAGATCCTCGATAACGTGCTGCTCACCGACCCAGCGCGTCGGAATGACGCGGCCGGACGACAATGTGATGGTCGGACCAAAGATGGTCTCGGCCATGAAGATGCCCTCAGCGTGATGGCGGAGCGCGCGGTGCCGAAAATCCGCCGTGATCTGCTTGCTGGCATCGAACCAGTTATGGATTGGCAGATAGTCATCGACTGCCCCGCCCCACTTCTTCAGCGAGGAGAGCGAATGATGATAGGGATGCGCCATTGCTTCCTCCCTCAGAAGACATGCTGGGTGTATTGGGAGGTTTCGATCCGCTCATTGAAGTTGAGCGTGATCGTTCGCTCGGCGACGTCGAACAGAAAGTCACCGTAGGCGCCCTGGTTATTCTCCCATCCGGAGTAGGTCTGCTCGAGGAGGTCGTAGACAAGCTTCTCAATCGCGTCCTTCACGGAGAGGGTTTGCCGCGTGACAATCTGGTTGCCGCATTCGACCCGTACAATCTCGACATGGATGCTCTGGAGATCCGTGTCACCGCCCTCTCCGTCCGCGACAGCGCCGTCGATTTGCCCCTCATCGGCATAGCCGTTGAATGTGACCTCCACGGTGTCGATGCGCGCACTGGCGAGCGCGTCGAACAACGCTGTCTTGTTCTCGGAGAGAGTGGACTTGCATAGTCTGATAAATTCCTGGTCCCGCAGGAGCCAGGAGGCAGAATCGAAACCCGAGCCGGGTGTTGAAGTATCGTCAGTCATGATGGTGCTCCCAAGACGATGAAGCCCGGCGCGAGGGCCGGGCCGAGGGATGAAGGGGAAGTGGTAAGGAACTGCGGGGCGACGGATGCCGCCCCGCAGCGATGGCCTATTCGGCCGCGACGGCGTGCGGCTGCTCGCTCTCGCCGCCGTCGGTCGATTCCTCGTCACCGTCGGAGAGGAATTCGGGAAGCGGCTCGGACGGCGCGTCAGAGCTGTCCGAAGGCGAAGCCACGCGGAGCGGCTCGGGGAGCCAGCCGGCGCCCTCGAGCAGGCGCTCGGCTTCCTTCGCCATCTCCGACTTCTTGAGATGGTCGATGAGCTGAGCCGAGGATTCGCCCCTCGCCTCGCGGATCGCATCGAGGATACGGCCCTTGGTGACACGGCCGAGATAGTTGTCGACCGTCGGACGCCAGCCGGCCTCCACCATGTCGAGACCAACTGCACGGGCGAGGCGCTCTGCCTGATCGAGACGGCGCTGCAGCCCATGGCTGGTAATGCCCGGCCCGCCATGGCGATCGACCTTCTCGAACAGGGCATTCACGCCGAAGGAAACACAATGGGCGAGCAGGGCCAGCCGGCTGGCATCGTCGAGCGCAACCAGCCAATCCCACAGGGCAGCCTCGTCGGTCGGCATGTCGGCTCTCCAGCCCTCATGCCGAGTGGCGATCGATCTGGCGGACGCGCTTTCCTTCAATTCGGGCGCCTGGATGGAAAGCTGCACATGACGCACGCCGGCCTCGATACAGCATGGACCGTAAGTCCGATGGAAGGCGTCGAGGCAGAGCTTGTGCAAGAGCGCCGTCATCGCGACCTGCGGTTGGGCCGCAACCGCGTCCTGCAGCGCCAGCGTCCGGTGCGCGGTGAGCTCGATGACGAGCCGGTCGGGCAAGGGCCGGATGGCATCATCCTCTTCCTCATCCGGCGGTACCTGCCCG
>DATLXH010000155.1:0-12677 GCA_035576005.1 Thermoanaerobaculia bacterium
ACCTCGCTCTTTTCGAAGGACTGGCGAGACTTTCACGCCCCTCTCCCTGCTTCGCTCCGCTCGCTTCCCTCTCCCCGCCGGGGAGAGGGATTACGCCGCTTCGCGGCTCAACGACGTCAGACAGTGAACCGGTGTCATCAGCGTCGAGCGAGGGATCCGGGCGTCATCCTGCATTCGTCACAAGCGTCCCTGTTCGACCATCAGACATCGATCCTGCACTACCTTGATGCCGGCCTCTGCCAGTCGCCGGGCAGCAGGGTCATTCCGGATTCCGAGCTGGAACCAGACGAACTTCGGCGCGGCAGCAATGATGTCATCGACATGCGCATCAATGTCGGCGGGGCGGCGGAACACGTTGACCATATCGACTCTCTTCGGAATATCTGACACTTTGCGGAACACCGGCTTACCCCGGACTTCAGTCACGTCCGGGTAGTAGGTCAGCACGGGAATGATCTCGTAGCCGGCTTCTTCCATAAAAACAGGAACGTAATGCGCCGCCTGTCCTGCATGAGTTTCAGGCTTCATTCCGAGCACCGCAATCGAACTGGTGTCCCGGAGCATCCCGAGGATGTCAGGTGTCCGCTCTATCAGATTGTTCTTCCACTCGTCCATTGAAAGGTCTCCAGCTAAGTCTCTGTTGCACCCCACGTTCCCACCGAGAGGAACCCGGCCTCATCGCGCCACCCATTTCCAGCCGAGACAGGACAAAACGTCCAGGCCACGCGTGGGTCGCCGCCGCTGTCACCGAGTTGTCAACATATCGGACCGCCTAGCGTAACGCATGCTGGTCAATCGGCCTCACCTCTCCTCGATGCAATAAGTTTTCACCGTGAGAACTTTCATCTGTCAGCGTAGCGCGAGATCACTCGCGCCCGCCCACCACGCCCATGTGCGGGACCGGAGAGACTAACGAGATGCGCACCCCTCGCCTCAAGCTCGTCGCAACAACTTTCTGGCTTATCGCAATGGGAGTCAGCTCGACTCTCGAAGCTGCCGCCAAGATCACGATTCTCAACAAAAATGAGCCCGGGATCGGCTTCAATGACCCCACCCCCGCGGCCCCGGTTGGCGGCAATCCCGGAACGACCATCGGTGAGCAGCGCCTCCTTGTCTTTCAGAGAGCGGCCGAGATCTGGGGCGCATTACTGGACAGCAGAGTGGAGACGATCGTGAAGTCAACCTTCGTTCCGCTCACCTGCACGGATACTACTGGCACTCTCGGATCCGCCGGAGCTACCGAAATTTTCTCTGACTTCCCCAGTGCTCCCTTCCGCGACCTCTGGTATCACGCGGCGCTGGCAAACCGGCTCGAGGGGGTCGACCTCACCGAGAACCCGGATCACACGCAGATCTCCGCCCGCTTCAATAGCAAGCTCGGAACGACGGGATGTCTGGAGAATCGTGGCTGGTATCACGGCTTCGATTCGAACAGGGGCAGCAAGGTAGACCTGTTGAATGTGGTTCTTCACGAGCTCGGGCATGGTCTCGGGTTTCAAACCTTCGTGAAGAAAGAGACAGGCGTACCGTTCGAAAAGCAGCTCGACATCTTCAGCCATTTCATATTCGACAACACACTGAACAAATTCTGGACCCAGATGAGTAATGAAGAGCGCGCTGCTTCGGCGATCCGAAGCGGAACGCTCGTCTGGAACGGAGAAAATGTGAATCGGGAGGCGCCTCGGTTTCTCCAGGGCGCGGCTCAACCGCTCGTTGTCAATTCACCGGCGTCGATTGCCGGGACATATCCGATCGGAATCGCCACCTTCGGCTCCTTCCTGACGCCGGAAGGGATCACTGGGACTCTGGTACAGGCAAGGGACGCGGGTGGAACCAGCACAACCGACGCCTGTAGCGTCCTCATAAACCCCTCGGAAGTTTCCGGGAAGATCGCGCTGATCGACCGAGGTGGCTGCAACTTCACGGACAAGACAAAGAATGCGCAGATCGCTGGTGCCAAAGCGGTTGTGATCATCGACGCGGTTGACGGACCTCCGCAGGACGTGAGCGGAACGGATCCTTCGATCACGATCCCCACCGTGCAGCTCAGCCTGTCCGACGGAAACAAGCTGCGCGCCCAGCTCGCAAATGGTGTCAACATCACGATCCGATCGGTAGCGTTTCAACGCACCGGGACCGATGCCGCAGGCCATGTACTTCTGTACGCGCCAGACCCGGTCGAGGCGGGATCGAGTGTTTCGCACTGGGACCGATCTACCTCTCCCAATCTGCTCATGGAGCCGAACATCAGTGGCGATTTGAATCACGGCGTGGACCTCACGCTCGCCCTGTTTGCAGACATCGGGTGGTTCACTGCCGTCACTGCGCAGCCTCCGGCGGTGAGCGCAACCAAATCGGCCTCGATTGTCGGGGATCGTGACGGGGATGGCCTTGCCGACCCTGGTGACACCGTCCGTTACACGCTCGTCGTAAGAAACAGCGGCGCAGGCGCCGCGACGCTCGTCCGCGTGCTTGATATCGTCGATCCGAACACTGCCCTGGTGGCTGGTTCGCTCACCACCTCCGCAGGCACCCTGGCAGGAAGCTCCCCTATCGAAGTTGCAATTGGTGAGCTTGCGCCGGCCGCCCAAGCAACCGTCCGATTCGACGTCGTGGTAAACAACGCGACTTCCTCGTCCGTAGCACAGATCTCGAATCAGGCGAGCGTGTCGGGCTCGAACTTCGACACATTCAATACCGACGACCCTTCGACGTCCGGTGCCGCGGATGCGACACGTACAGCTACGAACTTCCAATCTGTGACTGCCGAGCTGACAGCGGCCGTCGTTGTCGACAGCGACGGGAATCGCGTCGTGAGTCGGGGCGACACGGTACGCTACACCGCGACCGTCCGGAACCTCGGAGCCACGGCCATCAACGGAGTCTCGTACACGAGTAGTGCCGGTCCCAATCTCTCTCTGGTCCCGGGATCGGCTACCACCACCGCAGGAACTGTCAGCCAGTCCACGTCGAGCGCGATCACAATTTCTGTCGGGACTCTTGCTCCCGGGCAGAGCGCGACCATTTCTTATCAGGCCTCCGTAAGCAGTTCGACACCGGCGTCAACATTCTCCGTCAGCAACCAGGGAACCATCTCCGGCTCGAACTTCACCACCATATCGACTGATGACCCCTCGACCGCCATCCGCGGCGATGCCACGATCAGCGTATTCTCCGTATCACGCCGTCGTAGTACCAGGCGCTGAGACTGAAGCCTCCTGGTTCCATTTTCCCGGGATGGCGCCGTCCCAGGTTGGACCCAGACACTGATGGCGATTTACTCATTCGCCATGCGACTGACTGGCGGAATGCGTGCAAGCTGCTTCTCGTTCTTTTGCGTACGCCAGAACGACTTGCTCGAGAAGACTTGCGCTCAATTCGACGGCAAACCCACCACGCGCCACGGGAGATTGAAATGAACAGATGGAACACGCTACTTCCTTTCCTGACAGTTGCAATCCTTCTCGCCGCTGGACCCGCTGTGGCCGGCACCGACGCGAAGTGTAAGACTTCGGGGAAAAGCTGTTGTAAGAAGAGCTCGAAGGCCACCACAGGGCGTGCGCTTGCGCCTTCCAGGATGAAGAAGGCGTCTGCAACAAAGACTGCACCGGGAACGGCTTCCATGAGAGTTGTCATCGATAAGAACACTGGGGAGCTTCGCGCTCCAACCGCCGAAGAGGCCAGGATTCTCGCGGCCCGGGATGCGGTCAACGGACAGGACATGAACGAATCCTCGGAAGGCCTCACGGTCGTTCAGCATGAGAACGGAATGCAATCTGTGGATCTCGAAGGACGTTTCATGAGCTCCTCCGTTGCGCGTATCGACAGTGATGGAAAGGTCGTTACGGCATGCGTCGACAGCGAGAAGGAACGCGCAGAATTCATGAAGCGCAAAGACAAAGAAACCCCCAAGCGCAAGCTGGACGTGGAGTAGCCCTTGACGAAAGCCTCCCTCAGATTTTTTCTAAGCGGTTTACTTGCGTGTGTGGTCCTCTCCGGAGATCGAGCTCACGCTGCTGCAACCATCAAGATCGTAAACGGCAACGCCGCGGCCTGCGCTGGTAGCAGCCCGGTGTGCACGGGGTTCAATGACCCTGCCCCGGCAACGCCGGTTGGTGGCAACCGTGGGACCACTGTCGGCGAGCAGCGTCTCGTCGCGTTTACGCGCGCGGCCGAGATCTGGGGTGAGGCGCTCGACAGCGACGTCAACATCATCATCAGGGGCACCTTCGAGCCTCTGACGTGCGCGGCAACTTCCGGAACTCTCGGATCGGCGGGGCCAAGATCCCTGTACAGCAACTTCGACAACGCCGGGTTCGTTGACACGTGGTACCACGTTGCACTGGCAAACAAGCTGGCCAAAACGGACCTCACCGTCACGTCGTCCCGACCCGAGGGGCAGGAGCAGATTACGGCGCGGTTCAACAGCAAGCTGGGGAGCACCGGATGCCTCGAAGCCTCCGGCTGGTACTACGGGCTCGACGCGAATCACGGCAACAAGATCAACCTGATCTCCGTGCTCCTCCACGAGTTTGGACACGGACTCGGCTTTTCCACCTCCGTGGATAAAGAGAGCGGAGAGCTCTTCAACAGGAAGCCGGACATCTTCAGCCGCTTCATCTACGACAACGTCATCAATCTCCATTGGGATCAGATGTCGAACCAGCAGCGCGCGACTTCGGCGGTCAACTCCTCACACGTCGTATGGGATGGATCGAATGTCCGGAGGGACGCCCCGAAATTCCTCGGACCGCGGACCGTGCTCAACGTGACCTCTCCATCGACGATTTCTGGAATTTATGAGATCGGCCTGGCCGGGTTTGGCCCGAAGTTCACTCAGACCGGGGTGAGCGGGACTGTGGTTCAGGCAAAGGATCCGGCAGACCCCGTTGATCCTCCATCCGGCACTCCCACCGGGCCTCCTGCAGTAGCAAGCACCACGGATGGATGCTCTGCTCTCAGCAACGCCTCTGAGGTGAACGGCAAAATCGCATTGATCGATCGCGGCGGTTGTACGTTCGTAATCAAAGTGAAAAACGCGCAGAACGCCGGCGCCAGGGCTGTAATCATCGTCGAGAACAACCCTGACCTCAAAAGGCCGGACGATCTCGGAGGGAGCGATCCGACGATTACGATCCCTGCGGTGCGGGTCATTACGGCGGATGGCGACAAGTTCAAGGTTCAGCTCGCAACCGGCGTCTCAGTCGTCATCAGGCTCGATCCACAGGCGCTCGCCGGCGCGGATACGGAAGGAAGAATTCGTCTGTATGCGCCCGACCCGGTCATCGGCGGATCGTCCATATCGCACTGGGACTCCGTTGCCTCGCCGAACCTGCTGATGGAGCCGAATATCAGCTCCGATCTTTCTCTTGGGCTCGACCTGACCCTGGCACTCTTCGCGGACATCGGATGGTTCACCAACGCCGTGGCAAAGTCGCCGTCGGTGAGCGCAAGCAAGTCCGCCTCGCTGCTCACCGATCGTGATGGTGATGGGCTCGCAGATCCCGGCGACACGATTCGCTACACGGTGGTCCTGCGAAATAGTGGCGAAGGTGCTGCGACCGTCGTGCGCCTTACTGACACCATCGACCCGAACACAACCATCGTCCCCGGTTCGCTCACCGCCACGGCAGGAACTGTCACCGGAAGCTCCCCCGTCGACGTCGCGATCGGAGATCTCGCCCCTGCGGCAGAGGTCACAGTCCGGTTCGACGTGTTCGTCAACAACTCCACCGCGTCTTCCGTAGCGCAAGTGTCGAATCAGGCCACGGTCACGGGCACGAACTTCGACCCGGTCAATACCGACGATCCTTCAACCTCTACAGCAGCGGATACCACTCGAATCAGCACCAATTTCCAATCCGTGACTGCTGAGATGACTGTCGCAGTCGCGGTCGACAGCGACGGGAATCGTGTCGTCAGCCGCGGCGACACCGTCCGTTACACCGTGACAATCCGAAACCTGGGGGTTAGCGCGATCAACGGCGTCACCTACAGCAGCAGCGCGGGATCCAACCTTTCCCTGGTTCCCGGATCTGCCACCACGACCAGCGGTACGGTCACCCAGCTATCATCCAATGCGATTGCCGTGGCGGTCGGGACAGTCAACGCCGGACAGAGCGTGACCATTACCTATCAGGCTGTTGTGAGCAGTTCCACACCGTTGACCACCTTCTCGGTGAGCAATCAGGGCAGCGTGTCAGGTTCGAATTTCACCACCGTGCTGACTGACGACCCCGCGACGTCAACTCGGGGGGACGCCACTACCAGCGTCTTCTCGGTCTCACGCCGCCGCAGCACCCGACGTTAGGATTGGTTGCCTGGCCCCTCACCGGGGGCCAGGCGCCCGAACCTTCACCGATGAAATAGCTCCAGCCCCCAGTCTCAGAGCCGTTGTCCAGCGGAATTTTGCTCGGACGATGGTTATTAGAACCGACGACTCCCCGCCAATCACCCTCGAGGGCAATGATGAATCGACTCGTTCTGCCGCTTCTGCTGGTATGCGTTTCCGACTCATTGCTGGCATCACCTGCTCCTGAGCGATATCTGGTGGGCACTCGGCGAGCGGCAAGCCTGAGTCCAGCGCGGATTCTGGAAGCGGCGGGCCTCGACGAGCAACGCGACGTGACAACCTTCACCGAGGTTGATGGATTTGCCGCCGAGCTCACCGAAAGCGAAGTTGCCATATTGAGGGCGTCTCCTCAGGTTCGATTCATTGAGCCTGATCGCGAACGACACCTGCTCTCAACGAACATCGGACCTCGCGCCATCGGATCGCTGCAGGTTCGAAATAGAAAAGCGGAGACGACCCCGGACGGAATTGTGATGGTCGGTGCCTCCTCGCTTTGGCCCTTCACCACCGGCTCGAGGATCAAAGTTGGTGTGATCGACACAGGCATCGACCGGTCTCACCCCGACCTTCAGGATCGATACAAGGGGGGCCGGAACTTCGTCACCGGAACCAACGACCCTCATGACGACAACGGTCATGGAACCCATGTAGCCGGCACCATCGCCGCCTCGAGTGACGGCATGGGAGTGGTTGGAGTGGCTCCCACCGTCGACATCTACGCGTTGAAAGCACTCAACGCCAGTGGTTCGGGATCGAGCGCGAAAGTGATTGAGGCAGTTGACTGGGCAATCGCGAATCATCTCGACATCCTCAGCCTCTCGCTGGGAGCGTACGAGTCGAGCCTCCTCGAGGAAGAAGCGTTCAAGCGTGCCGAGGATGCGGGAATCCTGACGATCGCAGCCAGCGGCAATGACGGGAAAGAGAATCTGGTCTCCTTCCCCGCCGCCTACAGCAGCGTGATCGCAGTGGGCGCGGTTGATGCCGCTTCCAGAATTGCGGGCTTCTCCAACGGAGGCGCTCAATTGCGTCTGGTGGGGCCCGGAGTTCGGGTACTCTCCACGGTTCCCAGAGGGACGGCCGAGTTCGCGGACATCACCTCCCCGAGGGCCACCATCGGCGGGAGGACCATCGTCGGTTCGCCGACGGTAGCGGAGGTCGAGGGTGAGTTCGTGTACTGCGGCTATGGTGACGTAGCGGACTTCCCTGCGAGCGTTCAGGGCAGGATCGCTTTGATCATGCGCGGAGGTCCCACGGCAACCACGCGGCTGACCTTCAACGCTAAAGCAAAGAATGCCAAGGCCGCCGGCGCCATCGCGGTCATCGTATTCGACGACAAGTCTCAGGGCCCTCCGGTGACTCCGACATTCATCGCCACCGTCTCGACTCCCGCGGGTTGCACGACCCTCTGCACAGTCAAGGATAACCCGGCTGATCTCGCTTTCCCCTGGCCCCTGTCGCTCTTCGTTTCGAAGTCCCAGGGCGAGGCACTTCTGACGGAATCGTCGAGCACGATCACCGTGAGCTCCCGTCGTGATGACTACAAAGAGATGAGTGGGACCTCGATGTCGACGCCTCACATCTCTGGTGTGGCAGCCCTGGTCTGGTCGCTGGCACCTGATGCTCCTGCCGCGCTGGTTCGCAACGCCTTGATTCAAACGGCGAAAGATCTGGGAGCGCCGGGTCTCGATACGACTTTTGGCCACGGTCTGGTGGACGCCCACGCAGCCGCGATGCTACTCGCGCCTCAGAAACTTGGCTCAGGTGCAACGCCTCTTCCTCCGGCGCCTCCAACAGGACCGACGCAGGGACGGCGACGCTCGACGCGTCGCTGAACCGCTGCCGCCGAAGGCTCCGGCGTCAGCCCGCATTTCTCACAGAATGCGAGCGCAGGGACGCACGGCGTGCGTCCGGTACCCTGTCCCTGACCGAGAAGATTGTCGTCGGCCATCGCTTTGGACGAGGGTTCATGCCGGGATGCAGAATTCGTGATGCGAATGGCTGGGTGCCGGACGCAGGCCCTGCGTCCCTACACCCGCCCCGGTTGCTCTGGACACTATGTCGAGGAGCGAAATTTCCGTGCAACGAAGCAGACAGGCCGCTATCCGTCGTCTCGCGGCGAAGGTCTGTGAGAAATGCGGGCTGGCAGGCGCGGATGCCTGTAGTCAACCCTTCTCGTGTTCGCAGGGCGAAAAGCCCCTCGCTTGACCTCGCTCGGTCTGAGATCGGTAGCTCCCACCTGTAGAATGCGCAGCCTATGACTACCATCCCGCTCCCGGAACCATCGCAGACACGGAGCGCCGCAGAGGCGCATCGAGAGCAACCGATCCGGGTCAGCCACCGGATTGACGGCGCGACCGTGCGCGGAGGCATCGAGCTGGTCTCCGAGTGGCGCGAGAAGGGTGGACGGATCTGGATCGACATCCTGAGCCCCGTACGCGGTGATATCGAACCGCTCCTCGAGCAGGAATTCGGGTTCCACGAGCTGGCCGCGGAAGACAGCCTCTCGGACAACACGCTGCCGAAGTACGACGCGTTCCCGAACTACGACTTCTTCGTATTCCGCGCGATCAACATGAACGTCATAACGCACGACGTCGATACCCTCAAGCTCGCCGCGTTCCTGGGTGAGAACTTCCTCATTACCGTCTACCAGCAGCATCTGATTTCGACCGACACCCTCTGGCAACGCCTTCCGCAGGACGGCAGGATCATCGAGCGCGGCTGTGATTTTCTTCTCTACTCGATCCTCGATGTCCTGGTCGACCTCCACTTCCCGCTCATTGATCGGCTGGAAGGACGAGTCGACGAAATTCACGAAACAATCTTCGGCCAGGCGGATCCGAATCTGCTCGATGAACTGCTTCACCTCAAGCGCGATCTGAACGTGCTGCGCCGCCACTCACTGCCCCAGCGAGAGCTCTTCAACCAGATCAGCCGCGGCGATTCGAAATTCATCAAGCACGAGCATCTCATCTACTTCCGCGATCTGTATGACCACATGTTTCGCATCAGCGAATCAATCGACGTAGAGCGCGATCTGATCGCCGGGACGATGGACGCCTACCTGTCGATCATCGGCAATCGAACCAACGAGATCATGAAGGTACTGACCATCTTCTCGTCGATCATGCTCCCCATCAACTTCATCGCCAGTATTTACGGGATGAACTTCGAGCACATGCCGGAGCTGAAATGGAGATTCGGCTACGCTCATGCGCTGGGACTGATGTCGATGGTTTGCCTGGCCATGCTCTTATGGTTCCATCGGCGCGGCTGGATCTGGCGTGGCGGGGACAGCCCGGAAAAGGCTCGTGGACGCAGGGAGAGGCGATCGCTAAAGCATAAGAAGTAAATAGCTTATCGCCATACCACCCCGAACCGTACCCTCCGCATTGACAGGAATAGCGCGCAAGCGATATTGTTAGCACTCTACAAGACTGAGTGCTAACAACCGCCCTCGGTCCCCAATTCACCAAGTCCGCAACGTCCTCAATCACCAGTAGTGAAAAGGAGAACATATGGGTATCAAAGTCCGTCCGTTGTACGACCGCATCGTGGTCAAACGCGCAGAATCGAAAGAGCAGGTCCGGGGAGGCATCGTCATCCCTGACAACGCCAAAGAAAAGCCGCAGGAAGCTGAGGTCGTTGCTGTTGGCGACGGGAAATACTCCGACGACGGCAAGAGAATGAAGCTCGACGTCAAGAAGGGCGACAAAGTGCTGATCGGTAAGTACTCAGGCACGGACATCAAATTCGACGAGATCGAATACACGATCCTCCGCGAGGATGAAGTCCTCGCAATCGTCGACTAACCGCCACCTGCATCCCCCTCGCGTCGGTCGCCCGACCACGCGCAATTCATTGAAGGAGACACACACATGGCAAAAAGAGTGATCTATGGCGAAGAAGCCCGCCAGTCAATTCTCAGAGGCGTCAACAAGCTTGCCGACGCCGTCAAAGTAACCCTCGGTCCCAAGGGCCGCAACGTCGTGATCGAGAAGAAGTTCGGCTCGCCGACAATCACGAAAGACGGTGTGACCGTCGCCAAGGAAATCGATCTCAAGGATGAAGTCGAGAATGTTGGCGCCCAGATGGTGCGCGAAGTAGCCTCCAAGACGTCCGACACGGCGGGCGACGGTACAACGACCGCCACCGTCCTCGCTCAGGCAATCTACCGCGAGGGCATCAAGAACGTCACTGCTGGCGCAAACCCGATGGACCTCAAAAAGGGCATCGAGCTGGCTGTCAAAGCGGCAGTCGAATACGTAACGAAGATGGCCAAGCCGGTTGAGGGGAAGGACATTGCCCACATCGGAACCATCTCAGCCAACAACGACGAAGAGATCGGCAGAATCATCGCCGAGGCAATGGACAAAGTCGGAAAAGACGGCGTCATCACTGTTGAGGAAGCGAAAGGTCTCGAGACGACTCTCGAAGTCGTCGAGGGTATGCAGTTCGACCGCGGCTACCTTTCACCCTACTTCGTGACCGATCCGGAGCGGATGGAAGCAGCTCTCGAGAACCCCAAGGTTCTCCTCTTCGAGAAGAAAATCTCCTCGATGAAAGACCTGCTGCCGATCCTCGAGCAGACCGCGAAACAGGGCAAGCCCCTCGTCATCATTGCTGAAGACGTTGAAGGTGAGGCTCTCGCAACGCTCGTTGTGAACAAGCTCCGCGGCACGCTCAATGTCATCGCCGTCAAGGCGCCTGGCTTCGGAGACCGTCGCAAGGCGATGCTCGAAGACATTGCCATCCTCACCGGTGGAAAGCTGATCTCCGACGATCTCGGCATCAAACTCGAGAACGTGAAGTGGGAAGACCTCGGCGACGCCAAGCGGGTGACCGTCGACAAAGACAACACCACTCTCGTCACGGACACGGACGACAAGTCCCGCAAGGATTCTCTTGCAGGTCGCGTCAAGCAGATCCGCAAGCTGATCGATGATACGAGCTCGGACTACGATCGTGAGAAGCTTCAGGAGCGTCTGGCCAAGCTCGTCGGCGGAGTTGCAGTCATCAAAGTGGGCGCAGCAACTGAGACCGAGATGAAGGAAAAGAAAGCTCGCGTCGAAGATGCGATGCACGCAACGAAGGCCGCTGTCGAGGAAGGGATCGTTCCAGGAGGCGGTGTAGCACTTCTCCGCGCCGTGGAAGCCGTCGACAAGGTCAAGGCTGAAGGCGATGTGAAAGTCGGCGTCAGCATCATCCGCCGCGCTCTCGAAGAGCCTCTCCGTCAGATTGTCACGAACGCCGGCCTCGAAGGCTCCGTCATCGTCAAGGAGATCAAAGAGAGGAAGGGATCGTTCGGTTTCAACGCGCAGACTGAAGAGGTCGTCGACATGATCGAAGCAGGAATCATCGACCCGGCCAAGGTCACCAAGCAGGCGCTCCAGAATGCATCCTCGATCGCAGGTCTCATGCTCACGACCGAAGCTCTCATCTCCGAGATCAAGGAAGAGAAAGAGTCAGGCGGCGGTGGCGGTGGCCAGCAGGGAATGGGCGGTATGGGCGGTATGTACTAAGATTCAACTTCAATCAACACACTCAAAAGGCGGGCCGCAAGGCCCGCCTTTTTGTTTCTGCCTCCCCTCTCCCCGCGGGAGAGGGTGCCGCGTCGAGCGGCGGGTGAGGGTCTCGTGCACGAGACAGCTTCGTGATGTGGTTCACTAATCGAAGGCAGGCGGGGCGCCGCGCTACACGTGCAAGGCGAGCAGGAGCAGGACAATTATCACTCCTGCAGGATTACCTTAACCCCCGGCGACACCATACCCGCCAGTTCCAGTGCACTCCAGTTCGTGAGGCGGATGCATCCGTGCGAGTAGCTCTTCCCGATCGTCGAGGGCTCAGGAGTACCGTGGATCCCGTAATGCTCTTTCGACAGGTCAATCCACACAGCTCCGACGGGATTGTTGGGTCCCGCGGCGATCTTCGCCTTTCGATCTCCCTCTTCCGCATCCCAGAACAGTTTCGGGTTGTAGTGATAGATGGGATTGCGGGCAACTCCGTTGATCTTCCACGTCCCGATCGGCAGGGGATCTCGCTTGCTCCCGATGGTCGCAGGGTAATGCGACAGAATCTTGTCGCCTGCATCGTACGCAGTCAACGCGAGGTCGGTCTTATCAACAACGATGTACGCTGCCTTGCCAGGGGGCACCACTTCGGCAACGTTTGGAACGACGATCTCAGTGCCTTCCTTTTGTAGATTCTTACCGGGGTTGAGACGCACGAGAAGGTCAGGGCTCGCCCGAAACCGCTCGCCGAACTGTTCAGCAGGAGATCTGTAGCCTAGCTTCTCGAGCTTCGACTTCGCCATCATGAGCGTGGG
>DATLXH010000156.1:0-10732 GCA_035576005.1 Thermoanaerobaculia bacterium
TGGCTTGGATGCGAGGCGCACGGCGATTTTGCGACGAAGGCATAGTCGACACTATGTCAAGGAGCGAAATTGCCGTGCAACGAACGAGACAGGCCGCTATCCGTCGTCTCACGGCGAAGGTCTGTGAGAAATGCGGGCTAGATCATCGGAGGCCGGGTGAGAGTCGCGGACTTTTCAGTGAACGAACTTGCGGCGATTCCTGATGTAGTCCGCGAGGATGTACTCCCCCAGCCTGTCGGGTGACGAGTAGAACGCGCGGCCCCGATTGATCTTCGAGAGCTGCTCGACAAAATTCACGAGCATCGAATCAGTGGCCAGCATGAACGTCGTGATCGGGATCCCAGCCCTCCGGCATCGATCGGCTTCTTCGAGCGTCCGGTTGACGATCTTCATGTCGAGACCGAACGAGTTCGTATAGAGCTTTCCCCCTTCACGCAGCGCCGAGGGCTTGCCGTCTGTGATCATGAAGATCTGCTTGTTGCCATGCTTGCGCCTGCGAAGAATATTTTGTGCGAGCTCGAGTCCGGCCTTCGTGTTGGTGTGAAAAGGACCGGCCTCCACGTAAGGAATCTCGGAGATGGGAACTTCTTTCGCGTCATCCCCGAAAAGAAGAATGTCGATCGAGTCCTTGGGATACTTCGTCAGGATGAGCTCGGTCAAAGCGAGCGCCACCTTCTTTGCCGGGGTAATCCGATCCTCGCCGTAAAGAATCATCGAGTGCGAAATATCGATCATCACAACGGTGGCGCAGCTGCTGTTGTGCTCGGTCTCGAAGACTTCAAAGTCTTCCTCGTGAATCGAGATTGCCGCCGCGGGATCACCGTTTCGCAGCGCATTCTGAAGAGTTCTCACTCCGTCGATGAGCATCGGGTCGTCACCGAAACGGTAGCCCCGAGTCTCAGTGAGGCGCTCGCTTCCCTGGCCGGGTGACGCAACCGAATGGTCACCGGCAGCGGACTTCCCCAGACCACCGAAAATCTCGTCGAGCGCGTCGCGCCGAATTTGCCGCTCCCCGCCCGCCGAAAGAACAAAATTTCCTTCCCCGTCCTGTCCGATTACACGCTCCTCGGCGAGGCGTGCGAAGAACTCCTCCAGATCGAGATTCGGGTCAAGGTAGCCTCGCTCCTGCAACGCCCGCATCCAGTTCAGTGCCTCTTCCGGGTCGCCACCGCTCTGAAGAAGTAGATGGTTGAAGAGTCGCCGCAGCCCGAGCTCACTCAGCAGCTTCTGAATCAGCGCCGGATCGAGGTATCCGTAACGATGTCTCAACCGGGCGGCTTCCGCGATCGCATGCGGTCCAGCCACTTCGTAATGGCGGGACTGTTAGGAAGGTGTTCCCTCGCCTGCTCGAGTCCGGCGAGCGCTTCCGCGTCTCTTCCAAGGATCAGGAGAATCTGCACTCTCAGTTCGACGAGCTGCTGATAGAGCCCGAGATCCTTCATCGGTTGACCCGCAATGAGCGTCATCGCACGACTTACGAACTTGAGTGCCGTATCTGGCTTCGACTCGTTGAGAGCATCGGCCGCGAAGCGATGAAGCATCCGTGGCGAATCACCAAGGAATGACTTTGCCTCGACGAACTGACGAAGGGCTTCCATGAAGACCTCTTCTTCGCTCGAGAACCAGCCGTCCCGAACGATTCGTTCAATTTCTCTCACCAGCTCGGGAGAAACTTCCGCAGCTATCCTTACCATCGCTATTTGACCGTTCTCAGAATGTTGAACTTCATGAGCTCCGTGAAGGTGATGGTCGAATCGAGGTCCTCTCGCGAGAGCCTCAACGCCTGATGCAGCGCTTCGAGAACCATTTCCATGAAGAAAGCGAGCTCCGCGTCATGCTGGGGATTTGCGTACTTGCCGGCGATCTCCTCGAGCTTTGGCACCCGGCGAAGCTCGCTCACGTATTCGGCGAAAGGCTGCTCATCCGACAGCGTGATCCTGTTGTCATGCATGAACCACTCGACGATCGCGTCGTAATCGGCGCTTCCCTGTACCTGGGATTCGGGGGCGCTGGCCCTGGCCTGTCGCGCTTTCGTCTTCGCCCGGGCGCCAAACGTCTCCTCGTCCTCTCGATCCATGTCGCCATAGCCGCGGCCTTTATCGGAACCCCCCGAACGGCCAGCGCGCTCTACCGCGGGGAACTTCGCGCTGAACACTTTACTCACCGCCGTTCCGATCAGCTTCCGCGCGACGACTTCGGCTCCCTGCTGCTCACCCTCGTAGACCATCTCGACCTTCCCCGTGATGGCCGGCAGAATCATCGAAAGATCGGCGAGTCTCGGGTAGACCAGAGCTTCGCCGGTCGCTGCCGCGCGTCGCTCGAGGTTGGAAGCAAGAATCTCCATAGCCGAAATCGTCATTCGTGCTGAGACGCCAGACGATTGATCGACAAGCTCAGACTCGCGAGCGACAAAAGCGATTCGCTCCACCAGCTCGGAAACGTAAGACGGAATCTCGAAGCGCCGCTCGCTCCCCTCCCTCTCGAGCCAGGCCTCCTGCCGCGTGATACTGGAAGACGTGGCGAGGTCGGTGGGGTAGTGAGTCAGAATCTGGGAATCGATTCTGTCCTTGAGCGGCGTGATGATGTTCCCTCGATTCGTGTAATCCTCGGGATTCGCACTGAACACCAGCATGACATCGAGCGGAATGCGAATGGGAAACCCGCGAATCTGGAGATCACGCTCTTCCAGAATATTGAGAAGCGCTACCTGGATGCGAGGAGCCAGATCCGGGAGCTCATTGATCGCGAAAATGCCGCGGTTCGTCCTCGGGATGATTCCGTAGTGGATTGCCTCTTCGTCGGAGTAACTCAGGCGCTGGTTCGCTGCTTTGATCGGATCAATGTCTCCGATCAGATCTGCGACTGTGACGTCAGGCGTCGCGAGCTTCTCACGATACCGTTCGGGTCGCGAGATCCACCGGATCGGAATGCTCTCCCCTTTTTCCGCGGAGAGAACACGACAGCGCTTACATGTCGGCTCGCCAGGCAGGTCGTTGATCTCGCAGCCGTCAATCGCCGGAACGACTTCGTCCAGGAGCCCTGTGAGCGAGCGCAGGATCCGCGTTTTTGCCTGACCGCGAAGTCCGAGCAGAATCATGTCGTGGCGGGAAAGAATCGCGTTGTGAACCGCCGGGATGACCGTGCGGTCATAGCCGTGGATTCCTGAAAAGGTGTTCTCACCTCGCGCAATCGCGCCGAGCAGATTCTCTCGCAACTCGTCTTTGACGGAGCGCGAGCGATAGCCCGAAGATCGGAGCTCGGAAAGCGTTGAAGGTCGATTGCTCATGATGTTGACTGGGTCTCCGAAACGGGATCGCGGTTGAATTGATTCATTGCCCGGCGAAGATCGTCGCGAACGAAGAGCAGCAGCGCTTCAACGGAGCGCTCAATCGCCTCGGACACCACAGCTGCTTCGACAGGGTCAAAGTTTTCGAGAACGTAGTCGCGCAGGCTCGCGGCCTGCGCGTCGTATGCTGCTCCCCGGACTCCGAATCGAAGACGGGGGAATGCTTCACTTCCAAGGCATGCGACGATCGACTTCATTCCATTGTGCGTGCCTGCCGAACCGTTCTGGCGAATACGGAGCCGGCCGACGGGCAGATCTATGTCGTCGTAGATCACGATCAAGTCCGAGGGCTGCACTCCGTACGCCCGGGTGAGGCCGGCGACGGCCGAGCCTGACAGATTCATGAAATTCTGCGGCTTGGCAATCAGCACCTGCTGTCCGGCCACTCGACCTTGTCCGGTGAACGCATCTTTTTCGTGGCCTGACAGCGCGATCCGGAACTTCCGGGCGAATGCGTCTGCGACCAGGAACCCTGCGTTGTGGCGCGTTCCTGCGTACTCCGGCCCCGGGTTGCCGAGACCAACGATCAGCTTCATTCGGATTCGCCTTTAGCCCGCAAGCTCCCGATTTTCTCACGCAATGCCGTCGGAAACGTCTTCAGGAACGCGGGCTGGACCGCCTTTCTCACAGACATTCTCGTGAGGCGGCGAAGAGTGATCTGGATGCGAGCCGCATGACGGTCTTGCGACAAAGGCATCGTCGACACTATTCCGAGGAGCGAAACCGCTTCGCAACGAAGCAGACAGGCCGCTATACGCCGCGTCTAGCCCGCATTTCTCACAGACCTTTGTCGTGAGACGGCGGAGAGTGGCTTGAATGCGAGGCGCACGGCGATTTTGCGACGAAGGCATAGTCGACACTATGTCAAGGAGCGAAATTGCCGTGCAACGAAGCAGACAGGCCGCTATCCGTCGTCTCGCGGCGAAGGTCTGTGAGAAATGCGGGCCAGGCGAAGGTCTGTGAGAAATGCAGGCTAAAGTGTACAGTACGCACCCCACTCGCTCCCATGACCTCGATCCCTCTCGTGACTCCTTCCGCCTCAGCATCGAGCGCCGTCTCGTCGAGCGTCGCCACCTCGTTCACCAGCACTACTGTCGAACCTGGCGCATCCGGCGCCCGTAGCTGAGCGCACGACCGATGCAGCAAATCCTCGTCATCGATGACAACGTCAACGACATCCTGATCGTTCAACGTGTGCTGGAAAGAGCCGGTTTCGGGGTCACATGGGCCGCCAACGGCGAGAAGGGTCTCGAGGCCGCAGCGAGTAAGCCGCCCGACTGCATCCTGGTCGACTACCGCATGCCTGGACTCAATGGCTATGAAGTCACCCGCCTTCTGAAAGCCGATCCTGTGCTCGGGAGCATCCCGGTGCTGATGCTCACAGGAGCGGACTCGCCGAAAAACCTTGTCGATGGACTCGACGCCGGTGCCGACGACTATGTGACCAAGGGGTCGGACCTCGACGTCATCCTCGCCCGCGTCAAGGCGCTTCTTCGCGTGAAGGCCTACCAGGACCGCATCGTCGAGCAGGCTGGACAGCTCCGCGCTCTATACGATGAGCTCTCGCAAAAGTCTGACAAGATCATGGCGCTCAACCAGCATCTGAATAATGACCTCCAGGTTGCTCGCCGCGTCCAGGAAGCGCTCCTTCCCGAGAGAGTCTTCCGTACCCCCAGAGCTGAGATCCGCTCGACATACATTCCGAGTGAGACGCTCTCAGGCGATTTCTATGATTACTTTCAACTCAGCGACAGCCTCTACCTTTTCATGGCGGACGTTTCCGGCCATGGACTCGCCGCGGCGATTCAGGTCTCGCTGCTGAAGAGCTACATTCACACGGAAACCAATCCGTCAGAGTCGTTGACGGCTCTTATGGTCCGGCTCAATGATTTCCTTTTTACTGCGACGCTTCCTGCGCAATACGCTACCGGACAACTCTTCAGGATCGATGCGGACGGCTCGCTCGTCTGGTCGAACGCCGCCCACCCTGGTTTCTTGTTGTACGAGCGCAAAACGAACAAGACGACTCTGCACGAAAAACCGGGTCACATGCTTGGCGCGCTGCCCGGAATGAGCTTCGATGAACATAGTCTCCCGATCGGAAGCGGGGACACTCTGTTCGCGTACACCGATGGTTTGACCGATCGGGTCAATGAAGCGGGAGACTTTTACGAGATTGAACGCATCTCGGCGATCCTTGACGCTTCAGGGGGAGCAACACTTCCTGACGTGAACGAACGGATCCAGGAAGACATCCGCAACTTCTCCGCTACCGACGCCTTCAAGGACGACATCGCATTCGTTCTCACGCGCTTCGCGTAGGTGATTCGGAAGCTCGCGCCGCATGAACTTTCATCCCGGGCGGATGTACGGACACAGTGTGGCGATTGAGAAAAGAAACGATGTGTCGTCCCGTGCTTGGGCGGAGGGGTGGGAGGGGCGAGGGATCTTGCAAGCTTTTACTCCGGTCCCATCAATACGACGGCCGCCGCGTAGGGCCCTAACCCCGCCCTAACCCGCATTTCTCACAGACCTTCGCCGCGAGACAACGGATAGCGGCCTGTCTGCCTCGTTGCACACCAATTTCGCTCCTTGACATAGTGTCGACTATGCCTTCGTCGCAAAATCGCCGTGCGCCTCGCATCCAAGCCACTCTCCGCCGTCTCACGACAAAGGTCTGTGAGAAATGCGGGCTAAAAGCCGCGGCTTCGGATCGCTGACGTCCCACGGTTTCGCCGTGTGCCTCTACGCCTACGGTACCGAGTACCAGCTTGCGAGGTCCCTCGCTCCTCCCACCCACACGCCCAAGCTCGGGACGACACACCGTTTCTTTTTCTCAATCGCGGCACTTTGCCGCGCTCGGGATGACACACAGCAAAGCCCGCATACACACTGCAAGTTGTGGAGGCTTCGGCTTGAGGCGTGACGACGACGCGACGAAGCGAGGAAGCGTGGTGACTATGTTCGAGGTCACAACGCAGCTCACGACGTCGAGCCAGAGTTGACTTCACAACTACCCTCTGTCTACACCTGGCGCAACAACTCTTCGACCTGTGCTCTCTTGTCGTACTTTACATCCGAAGAATTGATCTTCTCGAGATAGGGCCGGGCGGCAGTCGAATCATTTCTCTTGAGGTGGGTTCGCGCAAGCCAGTAGTAGGTATCGACGAGATACTCGTTCTCACTGAACTTGTGCGTCTCGATTGCCCGCCTGAAGTTCTCCGCTGCGTCGTCAAACCTGCCGGTGGAGTAGCAGACCCGCCCCAGTTGCGAGAGCGCATCGAAGTAGTCGTAAGACTGATGCTCCACGACATCCAGCACCTGCCGGTAATAGGACTCCGCCTGGTCGTACTGCTTTCTCGAATAATGAATCGAACCGCAGAACAACAGAGAGTTCCGATGAAAGTAGGAGTTGAAAAAAGGCGCGTTCCGATCAAACAGGGTAAGAGCCTGCTCGAACAGATCCAGAGCCTCATCCTCATCCTTGAGCGCAAACGCATTGAGCGCCTTGAAGGCCAGCGCCTGCGCCGTCACATTGTTGTTGTGGGAGTATTTGATCGAGTCGTCGTGGAGCTGTCTCGCCTGGCGAAAATCACTCTCGACATGTGACAGGTTGCCCAGAATCACATACGATTTGTACTTGATATCGTTCGCTTCATCTGACTCTTCCGAAGCACAAGCAGCGTTAAAACCATCGCGAGCCTTGGCAACGTCCCCTGCATACAACGCAGCAACGGCCCTGTAATACAACCCTTCTAGGGGACTGATCACGCCGCGCGCGGACTCGGACACCTCGTCGATGAATCGAGTGACCAGCTGCGCGAGTATCTTGTTGTCGCCTGTCGGATCGATGATGAAGTTCTGGAGATATACCAGCCGGTTCTCCAGAATCCGCATCATCTCGAGCATGATCGTGATGCGCTCAGAATCGTCGCGTGCAGACTTGAACAGATGCGCGAGGGAATTCTGGAGTCTTGTGTAAGCCCGCTCATACTCAGACGAAACATCGCGGGACAACTCCCCCGTTTCGTTCTGCACTTTCTCCTCGAGTGCGAGCCGTTGCTCGACGAGGGCTTTGAGCTCTGCCGGATTCTGCCTTGTTTCGGTCATTTGCTGGTTAGTCCCTGGAACATTTGAGAATGATACACGGCTCACCGGGAGCGGTTGCGAGGTTCCTGCCGTGGGGCCACGGCCACGCCTCCCGCCGCCTTGAGCCGAAACTCGATCTGACGCCGTTCTTCGTCGATTGACCGGACCTCAACCACGACCGTGTCGCCCAGCCTGAGCTCCCTTCCGCTGGCCTGACCTCGCAGGCGATGTTCACGCTCGACGAAGAGCCAGAAGTCGCCACCGATCGAGGCGACAGGGACCAGGCCCTGCACGAAGAATTCATCCAGCTCGACGAAAAGCCCGAACTGCATGACTCCCGTGACGCGGCCCGTGAAATCGAGGCCGATCTTGTCGCGCATGAACAGGACCTTCTTCCATTCCAGTACTTCGCGCTCGGCCTCTTCGGCGCGTTTCTCACGCTCGCTGGACTGGAGCGCGAGCGCGGGATGTCTCGCCTCGATCTCGGCGAGACGTGGACCGTACATCGGACCTGCGGTAATGAGCTCGTGGAGGCGTCGATGAACGATGAGGTCGGGATAGCGACGGATCGGCGAGGTGAAGTGCGCGTAGTACTCGATCGCCAGTGCGAAGTGACCGGTGCACTCTTCCGAGTAGAACGCGCGCTTCATGGAGCGAAGAATGATCTCAGTCAGAAATCGTTCCTCCGGCGTCCCGACGATCTCTTTGAGAACTTTCTGGAGCTCGCCGGGACGGATCTCTTCAGGATTGCCGCGCATGGTGTGCTTGAACTCTTTGAGGATGAGCTTGAGATCGGCGAGCTTCTGCGGGTCGGGTTGCTGGTGAATGCGGTACAGACCCGGTTGGTTGGAGAGAACCAGATGACGGGCAACGAGCTCGTTCGCAACGAGCATGAACTCCTCGATCAGCCTGTGCGCGACATTCCGTTCCGAGGGAACGATCGACTCGATCTCCCCTTCTTCTCCCAGGAGAACGTCTGCCTCAGGGAGATCGAAATCGATCGATCCTCGAGCCTGACGACGCTTCCGGAGAATCTGATAAAGGGCATGCATCCGGTGGAGTGCGGCAAGAACAGGAGCGTACCGCTCCTCGAGCTCCGGAGTCGGCGCGGTAAGGATTGCGTTTACGTCGGTGTAAGTCATCCGTTCTTTCGTCTGGATCACCGACTTGAAAAATTTCGGATCGTGCAGCCGTCCCTTTTGATCAACCTCCACGGTCATGGAAAAGGTCAGCCGTGGCACTCTGGGGTTGAGCGAGCAGATCCCGTTCGATAGTCGCTCGGGAAGCATCGGCACTGCACGTCCCGGAAAGTAGACGGAGGTTCCTCGCTCGAGGGCTTCAGCATCGAGAATTCCTCCCTCGACGACGTAGTGCGACACGTCAGCGATGTGAACGCCGAGGAGCAGGTTGCCGTTTTCCAGCTGGATCACTTCGACTGCGTCGTCGAAGTCTTTTGCCGTCTCTCCGTCGATCGTGACGATGTCTCGACCACGCAGATCGACTCGGTCTGTGAGATCGCGCTCACTCACATCTGAAGGGATCGAATCAGCGGCCGCCAGGACCTCAGGTGGAAATTGATTGGGAATCTTGTACTTGCGAATTGCGACTTCGATGTCAACACCCGGCTCGCCGAGCATACCGAGCAACTCGATGACTTTTCCAGACGCGTCCTGCAGCCGGTCCGCGTAGCGATCGATCTCGACGTTGACCATCTCGCCGTCACGCGGTTGAAGTGCGCCTGTGATGATTCTGATATCGGAGTCGAGACGCACATCGAACGGCCTGACGAATGGAA
The DNA here is from genome assembly GCA_035576005.1 of Thermoanaerobaculia bacterium. Taxonomy (GTDB): domain Bacteria; phylum Acidobacteriota; class Thermoanaerobaculia; order Gp7-AA8; family Gp7-AA8; genus DATLXH01. The sequence goes on from DATLXH010000156.1 coordinate 9,231, forward strand.
GCTCTCCGTCGAAGAAGCGCCCGACGACGTGGCGGTGCAGCCGTTGAAGAATCTTCCCAACCTCTCCGTCGCGATAGGTTTTTCCCCGGACTGTTCTCAGCTTCGAGGATTTCCGATCGACATGGGCCAGGACCACGTCGCCATTCATTGCTCCGCGAAGTGCCTTGCGCTCGACGTAGATCTCCTCGCCTTCAGGCGGTGAAATCGTTCCATGTCCGTCTGGATGGATGCGAAGCTTTCCACTGACATACGGGGTGAACTCGACGAGAGAGAAACGCTTGCCCCTTACGGCGACGATCCGTCCATCGCGCTCCATCTCATCGATGAGCCGTTCGACATCGTCGCGGCTGGACGTCTCGCTCGCAACTTCGTTCAGGCGCTGGTGAATGTCGCCGACAGACAAAAGGCGGCTCCCGCGAGTGCGAAGGAGATCCAATACGAGAGACTGTAGGGAGGGATTCACGAGTGATCGATAAGAACTTCAGAGCGGTGCGGATTACTTCGGGCTCTTGCTCTTCTGTGTTGCGCCGTTTCCGCGGGCATGCGCGAGGACACGTCGCGCTGAAACACGTTTCCGGGTCGTTCGCTGTGCAAAGCCGTTCAGGATCGTCTGCGCACGGAGCTTGTTGTGAAGCGTATTCCTGTGCACACCGAGAACACGGGAAGTCTTCGTTACATTGCCCCGGTTCGCCGCCATGGCTGCCACGATGTATTTCCCCTCGAAGGCCTCGACTGCCTGATCCAGGGGGATTCCGCTAGCAATCAGCTCACGAATAATCTGACTCAGGCGGTCATCGATACTCAACATGGAAACCTCAAGAAGGTGGAAGGGAGGCGCATTCTACTAGAAGATCGCGGACGAAATACCACAACTTTTTTGCCACGATGCGGGAGACGTCGATAAGCGTGGAGGGCTTCACGTCGCGCTAAGGGAACTCCTCCGAAATTCTTAAAACTTCGGTCTCAAATATATTGAGACTTGTAAAATTAGCCCGCATTTCTCACAGAATGCGAGCGCAGGGACGCACGGCGTGCGTCCGGTACCCTGTCCCTGACCGAGAAGATTGTCGTCGGCCATCGCTTTGGACCAGGGTTCATGCCGGGATGCAGAATTCCTGATGCGAATGTCTGGGTGCCGGACGAGAGGCCCTGCGTCCCTACACCCGCCCCGGTTGCTCTCGACACAGTGTCAACTATGCTCTCGTCGCGAAACGTCGTACGCCTCGCATCCAGGCCGCTCTCGGCCAACTCGCGGCGAAGGTCTGTGAGAAATGCAGGCTAGCCCGCGACGAGGAAAGTGATTCGTGATCCACGTAGCACTCCTCACTCAGTTCAGTCCACGCAAGCCTGGTCTTTTCTCAACTAGCCCGCATTTCTCACAGACCTTTGTCGTGAGACGGCGGAGAGTGGCTTGGATGCGAGGCGCACGGCGATTTTGCGACGAAGGCATAGTCGACACTATGTCAAGGAGCGAAATTGCCGTGCAACGAAGCAGACAGGCC
>DATLXH010000157.1:0-82040 GCA_035576005.1 Thermoanaerobaculia bacterium
GACGCCGGACGAAAGGCTGCAGCAGGGAAAAAGCAAAAGGCCCACTGTGCCGCCTCACTACCGACTGCAGCGTAGAACAACCCCCCCGAACGATGTATCATCACCACACGTCAGTGTTGCAGTTCAAAGTTGAACTCAGGGGGCCTTTCTGGCAACGTCCGTCCCTGACAGGTCTTCTCGAGGATCTGGTTCCGTGTAACCCCGTTTCCATGCGTCCCGAACCGCAGCACTGAACGAGATGCCCTGCTGAAGCGCGGTCGTGATGAAGCCGAGGTTCCGGAGAAGCAGCCGGAGATTGTCACGACCCGGTCGCCTGCTTCGCTGAGCTTCGCAAGTGTGTCGATCACGGGCAGGCCGGCGCCGGCAGTCGCTTCGTATCGGAAGGAGAGACCTCGCTCTCGGGCCGTATGCATCATGCGATCGAATTCAATCTGCGAAACTGCCAGCGGCTTCTTGTTGGCAAGGACGACGTGAAAGCCGCATTCGAGTGCTTCCTGGATGAGGGGAGATGTCTCTTCCGAGGTGAGGTCGACGAGGATGGGCCGGTGGCAGGGGAGCAACCATAACTCCTCGCGCATCATGGTCTGCAGTTGTCGCAATGTAAGCGGCGAGCTGCGGTCGAAGAGGCGGCCACCGGAGGCTTTCTGTGTCGCGAAGCGTCGAAGTGCGGCAGCGGAGAAACCTTTCTCGGCGATCCTGACTCCGGAGCGGTCGGCCACGGCGGTGACCTTGATGTCGACTCCTGCCTGAACGCGGAAATGCTTCTCCTGAGCGACCAGCTGGCGCGCCAGTGCGCGCCCGATCTGCCCGAAACCGAGGAGCGTGAGCTTCGACTCGCGACCGGAAACGTCGGCCAGTGGATGCAGCTTGTCGAGCTGATACTCGTCGTGGAGTGCCGTGAGGCCGCGCGAGGCGTCGCGCTCCGCAACTGCACAGGTGATGTTCAGCTCGGAGGATCCCTGAGCGATGGCCATGACGTTGACGCCTTTTGCACTGAGCGCCGAAAACGTCCGTGCAGCGATTCCGGGACGGCCACGCATGCCGAGGCCGACGACCGCGATGAGGGCAACGTTCTTTTCTGAGCGGATGCGCTCAATGAGCTTGAGCTTGCGCTCTGGAGCAAACGCCTGGCGAATGGCCAGTACGGCGTGATCGGCTTCGGCACCGGGAACAACAAAGCAGATACTCGACTCACTGGAGGCCTGGCTGATCATCGATACGGAGTGACCGCCCTCGGCGAGTGCGCCGAAGACTCGGGCCGCGATCCCGGGGATCCCGATCATTCCGTTGCCTTCAATCGACACGAGGGCCTGACGATGAATGGAAGTCAGCGCCCTCACGGGATAGTCGCCGGGAACGACGTCGTTGGCGATTCTCGTTCCGGGCGCGGCGACGTTGAATGTGTTGCGAACGAAGAGGGGAATGTCGCGATCAGCGAGGGGAATCATGGTGCGGGGATGGAGAACGTTGGCGCCGTAATATGCGAGCTCAGCAGCTTCGCGGTAATGAAGAGCGCCGAGCAGTCGAGCACGGGGAACGCTCTTTGGGTCGGCGGTCATGAGACCGTCGACGTCCTTCCAGAGCGTGACCGCGCGGGCTGCGACGGCTCTGGCGATGATGGCGGCGGAAAAGTCGGAGCCGCCTCGCCCAAGGGTGACGAGCTCGCCGTCGGGCCCGCTGCCGAGAAAGCCGGGGATCACGACCACCTCACCGGCGGCCAGTCTTGGGGCGATCAGTTTTGTGGCGGCTCGCTCACAGCGGACGAAGTCGGGCCAGAGCTCGCCGAGCCGGCGCTGGGTCGCCACGACCTCAGAAGCATCGATGTACACGGCCGGGATCTTCTGCTCCTCGAGATAGTGCGCGAAAATGCGAGCCATCATTCGTTCGCCGCGTGCGACGAGGATGTCGGAGGCACGCGTAGTCAATTCGCGCAGGACCGAGACGCTCAGAGCCATGGACCGAAGCTCTCGCGAAGAATCGGAGACCAGAGTGCGCGCTGCTTCGACTCTCGAGCGGGTCCTGAGGATCTCGGAAATGAGCCCCAGATGCCGGGCCTCGAAATCGAGGACCCCGGCTTCCCATTCGTGAGCATTGCCGCGGAGAGCAGACTGGCCTGCAGCGAGGAGGAGATTGGTGATGCCACTCATGGCGGAGACCACGGCGACCACTCCACTCTCTGCAGCGCGCACGTGGGCGCCAGCGAGGCGTACGGACTCGGGTGTGCTCATGCTCACACCGCCGAACTTGTAGACGTCGATTGACTGCTGTTTGCGGGGCATGGGCGGAGAGGGGGAGTATAGCGTCAGCTCTGAGGTGCCGCAGTTGCCGCTTTTGTTTCGAGTCCGCGTGCATGGAGCTGTTCGCCCGACACGGTCTCGGAGAGACACAGAAAGCGGCAACTGCGTCTGCCGCACTCCAAAGGCTTCGCCGGCCGGTATCTGGGCTTTTCCCGGTTTCGTGGACGGGTTAGTATTTGGGATCAGGCGATGCTGTCCTGAATCCGTTCGAACTGCACGGGGGAATTGTATCCAACCGATGAATGACGACGGCGGGTGTTGTACCAACCTTCGATGAAGTCGAAGATGGCGGTGCGCGCTTCGTCGTGATCGCGGAATGAGTGCGATCGATGAGTTCGCACTCGAGTGTGGCAAAGAAGCTCACACACATCGCATTGTCGTAGCAGTCGCCGACCGATCCCATCGACGGTCGCACGCCAGCCTCTCGGCATCTCTTGCCGAACTCGATCGAAGTGTACTGACAGCCCTGATCGGAGTGATGGATCCGCAAAGTCTGCGAAGCTAGAACATACACTTCTGCAGCCAGACGGTGGAGAGCTGACAAAACGAAGAATTTGGCTGCAAGCTCCAACCGGGCAGGGTTGACTCTCCAACGCCGCGGACTGACATGCGCCTCCTCCTCCCATGCTGTTGGGTCGTCCGCCTGCGAGACAACGATCTCGTCATCTCGTTCTCGGTCTTATCGTTCCGCTCAGTCATCTGTCCCGACCAGTGATGATCCGATCGAAATTTGACGGCTCGAATTCACCACACTTGACCACACCTCATTCTATGTGAGTCACCATCGGGACCTCCCGCTCCGCTCCTTCGGTCCGCCTAACGGAGGGTCAATCCCTCGATCCCCTGATCCGGTCATACAGCCGCCTCCGCCGTCCTCCCCGCACTCTCCTCCGCCTCTTCCTCCCTCATCCGGTTATGCAGCAGGCAACCTCCGATGATGAGCGCAATGGAGAGGAGGAATGTCAGCACCCCATACAATCCCAGTCTCGGAAGCGAAACAGTTCTCTCCGTGCGCCGCGACGGTGGCGCTGTCAGCGTGAACAGCTCGGTCGAAGGATTCAGATTCCGCGAGACCACTGTGTAAATCTCATTCACATTGGCGATTGCCTTCGACACATCGCCGTAGATTGCATCGAACTGCTGTTGAACCATCTGCTCCGCGTCGGGTTTCGGTGTCGCGGTGGGAACTGCTTTCTTCACCATTTCAATCAGCTGCCGATCGTACTCCACCAGACTCTGTAGCGGGACGGTATCGAGCCCTGCCGCCTTGATCTCATCGACCATCTTCTGACGATATTCGCGATCGGCCCCTTCACCGGTCATGTTGACCAGACGATCGAGGAATGACTCCCCCAGCTGGGGCATGATCGTCTGACCCGAGCGAGTGGACGGCTCCGCGTCCTTCTGGCGGGTCTGAGTCTCGTCGAAGACGTTGACCGGTTTCTGCGTATAAAGAGTCAGCGCATCGCGGAGGATTCGGCTGCGTTCCTCAGCTTCCTTCAGGTCGCGCGTGTCGTAGAAGAGCTGCTCCTCGAGGAAGCGAACGGAGCTCGCCGGGTCCCGCACCAGTCCCGCCGCCCTCACCGTCCCAACCAGTGGTTCGAGCCGGAAGCGGACAATGTCCTCGAGCCGCAGTCTCGCCTCATCGAGGCTCATTTGCTCTTTGGAGGTTCGCGCCAACTCGGCACCCGGGATTTCTTTGATCTGGTCGATATTTCTCATAACGTGGTGGATTCTCGAGCGGAGAATCCGTACGCCAAGGATGTAGTCTACGGCCTCGGCACCGGTGGGCTTCTCGATGATATTCGCGGACAGAACGGCGACTCGATATTGGAGAGCCCTTTTTTGGCTTGCGGCGTAGCGAGCCCACGCGTCCAGCGAGTCGGTGAGGACCTTGTTGATCATGGAGCGAGGAAGGGCGCCCGTCTTTTTGGAGCTCATGAAGTTTAGGGAGTAGTCCGCCTGACTGAGACTGGCGCGTTTCAGGTCATATTCCTTCTGAATGCGTTCGCGATCGACCGGGTTGAGTTTCGTGTCAGCGAGCCTGGCCTGATATTCCAACGCGAGCTGCTCCTTCGCGCTACTCGATTCGAGGACGAAGACCCCGCGCGCGAAACGCTCGAAGCTCATAAAGCGGCCGATATCATTTTCCCTGTAGACTGTTAGTAGGACAGGAGTCGCGGTGATCTCCATCGTGCTGAACTTGGTCCCATTAGGATACTCACCCCGGTTGGACCCCTCGAACTCGAGTCGGAACGGCAGAGAGGTCAATTTTTGTGACGGAGATAGAAGGTAGGCGAGCAGCGCCACGATCAGGTAGAAGGACATTACGGCGAGCAGCGAGACTGCGATGACCTGAGCATACCGTCTGAGAGTGTGTACCAGATAGCTGACGCTGCTTCCCTCTTCGTGCGCCGTGTCGTAGAACTGGCGATCGTGTATCGCAGAGCTTTCTCGTTGTTCGGGGTTTTGCATGATTCTCCTTCTGTGGGGGGTAGAAACCTTGCCCGCAACATTGCGGCGCGTTTCCATACAAGTCAAGCCATGAGCGGTGGGGGTTGCGCAGCGCGCGTCTTTGTGGCAATCTGCGTTCATTATTTGAACGCAAGGTATGGAACTGTCAAGTGAGCTTCGTTATCAACTGCTCAAAATTCTCGAGCGGAACCCCGATGCCAGCCAGCGTGACCTCGCGCAGGCACTCGGAGTAAGCCTCGGGAAAATCAACTATTGCCTCCAGACCCTCGTGACCAAGGGCCTGATCAAAGCCAGAAACTTCAAGAACAGCCGCAACAAGCTCGCCTACATGTATTACCTCACTCCAGCCGGAGTTGAGGAGAAGTCCAGGGTGACGTTTCAGTTTCTTCGGAAGAAGCTGGCCGAAGTCGAGCAGCTCCAGGAAGAGATCGAAGTTATTCGTTCGGAAACGCGTCGCAAAAATCGATCTTAGTGATGACTGTGAGTGAGGATTTCAAATACGGGTTTGTACACCCACCGGGGCGAAGCCTGCCGAGGCTATGATGCCGATCGTCAGAGAGGAGCCCGCGCTCTATCCCGAGGGGCTTTTCGACCTCGATGTCGCCGCGCATCCATGGCACGTGGCACATGTGAAGAGCCGGTGCGAGAAGTCGCTCGCTCGCCATCTTCACCAATCCTCCTCTCCTTACTATCTGCCGCAGTTGAGAAAAATCACGGCTCGCAGCGGGCGCAACTTCGTCTCTCATCTCCCCCTTCTTCAAGGCTACGTCTTCCTCCGGGGAAGTGCGCAGGTCTGCTCCGACGCATTGCGAAGCGGAGTGGTCGTGAGTCTTCTTCCGGTTCGAGATCAGGGTCAGTTGCACGACGAGCTCCGGCAGATCCATGACCTGCTGGCGAGAGGGATTCCCCTGCAGGTCGAGACCACTCTCTCGCCGGGCGACCAGGTACTGGTCAAGAGCGGTCCCTTTGAGGGGTACCGGGGAATCATCGTTCAGCAGGGACGCCGCTCCCGCCTCCTGGTGAACATTACGATGCTGAAAAAGCAGGTTTCGGTGGAGTTCGATCCCATGGCGCTCGGTCCCGACTGTGCTGGCCTGCACTCACGCGCGCATCGAAAGGAGCATTACCGGTGAGCCGACTGACGGAGCAGCTCGGAAGAATCGAGCGCAGGGAGAGCACGGTCGGCGTCATCGGTCTCGGATACGTTGGTCTTCCGCTCGTCCTGCTGTTTCAGGAAGCGGGGTTCCCGGTCATTGGCTTCGATCTCGATGAAGAAAAGGTAAAGAATCTTTCCTCCGGCAGCTCGTACATCCGCCACATAAGCGCCGAGGGGGTGAAGCGTGCATTCGGCAGAGGCGACGCAAGGGCAACGACGGATTTTTCACTTCTTGATGAATGTGATGCCATCATCATCTGCGTTCCCACCCCTCTCGGCTCTCATCGCGAGCCCGATCTGAGCTTCGTGCGCACGACTGCGCAAACGATCGCCACGCATCTTCGCATCGGACAGCTGGTCGTACTTGAATCAACGACTTATCCCGGAACGACGCGCGAAGAGCTGCTGCCGAGGTTCGAGGCGCGAGGTCTGAACTGCGGGTCTGATTACTTTCTCGCCTTTTCACCGGAGAGGGAAGATCCCGGGAACGAACGATTCAACACGAAGAACATCCCCAAGGTCGTGGGAGGGATAGATGAGCCGTCGCTCCAGTTGGCGGTGGCTCTTTACCGGTCGGTGATCGATCGGATCGTCCCCGTGTCCTCCCCCGAAGTCGCCGAGTCATCGAAGCTGCTGGAGAACATCTTTCGCGCTGTGAACATCGCTTTGGTCAATGAGCTGAAGGTCCTCTTCGAGCGGATGGGGATCAACATATGGGAAGTGATCGAAGCGGCGAAAACGAAGCCTTTCGGCTTCATGCCCTTTTATCCCGGCCCTGGTCTCGGCGGCCACTGTATTCCGCTCGATCCCTTCTATTTGACATGGAAAGCGGCGGAATACGGGACATGGGCTCGATTCATCGAGCTGGCAGGGGAGATCAATACCGGCATGCCGAGGTATGTCGTCGATCGCACAGTCGAAGCGATCAACCGGCAAGGCCAGAGCATCGTGGGCGCGAAGGTGCTGGTCCTCGGACTCTCTTACAAGCCGGACATCGACGACGATCGCGAGTCGCCGTCATTCGAGCTGATCGAGACGCTTCAAGAGCGCGGTGCCACAGTCGCCTATTGCGATCCCTATGTGCCGTTCGCGCGCAAGGGTCGCAAGCACGACCTTGGTCTTCAATCCGTTCCCTGCACGGCCGATGAGTTCGCGAAATACGACGCGGTGCTCGTCTCGACGTCGCACTCGCAGTTCAAAGAACCATCGCTCTACGAAAGAACCAAGCTGGTCATCGACACGCGCAATATCCTAAGGACGGGTGCGCACGGACCGCCGATCGTCCGCGCCTGAGACCCTCATGACGAAGAATTTTGCTCTAACCGGAGCTGCAGGGTACATCGCGCCGCGTCATGTCCGGGCCATTCGTGATACCGGGAATCGACTCGTGGCAGCTGTCGACCCCAACGACTCCGTTGGGTTTCTGGATCAGGACGCCTTCGATGTCCGATTCTTTACAGAAATTGAGCGGTTCGATCGGCACCTGGAGAAACTGCGGCGTGGTACCGAGGAGCAGCGGGTCGATTTTGTGTCGATCTGTTCACCCAATTACCTTCATGACGCGCATTGCCGTCTCGCTTTGCGCATCGGTGCTGACGCGATCTGTGAAAAGCCTCTGGTGGTCAATCCCTGGAACCTGGATGCGCTTCAGGAGCTCGAGCACGAAACTGGCCGGCGTGTATGGACTGTGCTTCAGCTGCGGATCCATCCAAAGCTCCGCGCCTTACGGAATGCGCTGCGTTCGAATGCACCGAACGTCCGGCACGACGTTGTTCTCACCTACATCACGGCTCGCGGCGGGTGGTACCACGTCTCCTGGAAAGGCTCTGAAGAGAAGTCGGGCGGAATTGCCACGAATATCGGCGTCCATTTCTTTGATCTCTTGTGGTGGCTTTTCGGTGATGCGCAAACGAGCGTCGTTCACGTGTCTGGGCGCAAGCAAATGGCTGGATTGATCGAATTTGAGAGCGCCCGCGTTCGCTGGTTTCTATCGGTTGATCCAGGCGACCTCCCGTTCCCGGCCTTGCCGGGGAAGGTCACGACGTTCCGATCGATCGTCATTGATGGGGAAGAAGTTGAGTTCACCGACGGCTTCGCTGATCTCCACACCCGAATTTACGAGGAGGTTCTCGCGGGCCGCGGATTCGGTATTGATGACGCGCGTCCATCGATCGAGTTGGTCCATCGCATCCGCACCGCGGCAGTTGACCCGTCTTCGGCGCCTGATACACGTCATCCGTGGCTGGCTGGGAAGCGGGAACCGGAAAGTTTGGTCAGACGATGATAAGCAATGCAGGCGTGTTCGTGCACGAAAGCGCGTATGTCGACGAGCCGGCGCAGATTGGTGACGGAACAAAGATCTGGCACTTCTGTCACATCATGAGCGGCGCACGGATCGGCCAGCGCTGCATCCTCGGTCAAAACGTGTTCGTCGCAACCGGTGTGATCATAGGCAACAACGTCAAGATTCAGAACAACGTGTCGCTGTACACCGGTGTGACATTGGAAGATGACGTTTTTTGTGGCCCGTCCTGCGTTTTCACGAACGTCACGAACCCACGATCGGAGATCCTAAGAAAGGATGAGTACCGTCCGACATTGATACGACGCGGCGTAACAATCGGCGCAAACGCTACGATCGTGTGTGGTACGACTGTGGGGAGGTATGCGTTCGTTGCCGCCGGAGCACTTGTGCGTAGAGATGTTCCGGATTACGCGTTGATGGTAGGTGTTCCCGCAGTCCAAAAGGGTTGGATGAGCCGTCATGGCCATCGTCTTCAAAATCGCGACGATCGCGGTTTTCTCGTCTGTTCGCAAAGCGGCTGGCGGTACAAAGAGTCGAACGGCGTTCTGGAGAGCCACGATGTCCCCGAGGACGAATCGGTTCAGGTGCACTCATGACATTTCCTACCGGCCGTAGCTGCTCCTACATGACGAAACCACGCGGCTTCTGACCTCCATGGAGCTGGTCTGCCCTCGTCGACCGTGGCATCGATCCGCGTTGCCTGGCCGCTTTCTGTAGCCCGTTTCACGGCGCCGCCTCTCATGCTCTGAGTTTTGACTCTCAAGCCAAATCAATATGGGATCGACACGCACCAGAGTTCGCACGGCGGCGTTAACGCTTCTGACCTTGTGTCTTATAGTCGCTATGAGCGTGGCGGGCGCTGAAATGATCCTGCGCCTGAAGGAACGACGTGAACAGCGTCTGGAAGTTGCCCGGTGGAAAGCGACACGGCCGGACTTCCAGTTCATCGAGTACTCAAAGATCTATAGCGACGAACGCGATACGCACTACAAGTTTGGTCACAAGCCGAACGTCAAGGTGAAGCTAGACCGTGGATACTACACATTCACAATGATCACGAACAGCGAAGGCCTCCGGGAGAGCCTCGATTACCCGTCGCTTCCTAAGTCTGTGATCTTCCTTGGCGATTCAATCGTCGAAGGAGCGTCCGTCGAAAATCACGAGACCATGGACTCCGTGTTCGAAGCGAGGACGGGAGTCACCGCGTTGAATTTCGGCGTGGCTTCGCGAGGCGGTTACCTGGCCTATGAGTATCTTCGGGCCAAATACCGTCCTGAGTATTCGCCCAGGCTAGTCGTCCTGGGCTTTTGCATAAACGATTTCGAAGAAGCGACGTATGTCCGGTACTTCGATGATGCATTGGGACATTGGTTCTTATCGCGCTACATGGACGATTCATTCGATCTACAAAAGGGATTTTGGTACCGGCTCTCGAGAGCGCCTTTGATCGGATCAATCGTACGGGTGGCGCACGACAGATATCGGGAGGCGGCCATCGTGAAAGCCTTCTCCGATCCGCCTGGCACCGATCCGACGCGACTTCCACCAAAGGACAACTATGGTGCTGAAGCGGTCATCTCTTTGCAGTTGCAGTACACCGACATTCACATACGACTGCTCAAGGAATTCACTGACTCGATCGGCGCGCGTCTTGTTGTCGTACTTCTACCGCCCAAAGGGCAGCTTGCTCTGCAATACGGGCGGGGCCAGCGGCTTCAAGAGATGCTCATTCCGATTCTGCAGAGGAATGGCATTCCGTACGTAGATCTGTATGACACATTCAAAGAGAACGTGGCGCACGAACCGGACGTTCGCTGGTATCACGACGAGTTGCACTTTTACGCGCGGGGCCATCAACTAGCAGGGGAATTCCTGGCCATCAGGCTGAAGGAGATGTTCCCCGCTGTCTTTTAACGCGTGGCCATGACCTTTATCCTCGGCATCAGTGGCTTCTATCACGATTCCGCGGCTGCCCTGATCGCCGACGGCGACATTGTAGCGGCGGCTCAGGAGGAGCGGTTTACACGCATTAAGTACGACTCACAGCTGCCGGTAAACGCCGTCGAGTTTTGTCTTCGTGAAGCCGGCATTCGTCCTGAGCGGCTCGACTACGTCGCGTTCTATGATCAGCCGCTGACGAAGTTCGAGCGACTAATCGAGACGTATGTCGCTTACGCGCCCGCGGGCTTTGCGAGTTTCCGCCGAGCGATCCCGGTGTGGCTCAAACAGAAACTGCACGTTCGACGCGAGATCCGCCGCGCGCTTCGCGGGTACTCGAAACATGTACTTTTTATCGATCATCACGAGTCGCACGCTTCATCGGCATTCTTTCCGTCGCCATTCGACGAAGCCGCAACGCTGACACTCGATGGCGTTGGCGAGTGGTCGACGACCACCATTGGACGCGGTCAAGGAAACAAGCTCCAGCTTCTCGAACAGATTCGGTTCCCGCACTCGCTCGGACTTCTCTACAGTGCCTTCACCTATTACTGTGGTCTTACAGTTAACAGTGGCGAGTACAAGCTGATGGGTCTTGCACCATACGGCAAGCCGATCTTCACGGACGCGATCTACCGGCACTTGATCGACGTCAAATCGGATGGCAGCTACCACATGGACATGTCGTACTTTCGGTATTGCAGCGGCCTGACCATGACGGGGCCAAAATTCGAGGCGCTGTTTGGTGGCCCTCCGCGAAAGCCGGACGAGCGCATTACCGAGCGACACATGGATCTGGCCGCTAGCGTTCAGCGAGTCACCGAGGAAGTGACGCTGCGAATTGCTTCACACGCGTGGGAGCGAACCGGCCGGCCGCGTAACCTCGTCCTCGCCGGCGGTGTCGCGCTCAACTGTGTGGCAAATGGCAGGTTGCTCCGTGAGGGACCCTTCGAGCGTATTTGGATTCAGCCCGCGGCGGGCGATGCCGGTGGCGCACTCGGAGCTGCACTTTTCACATGGCATCACCTGCTTGACCGTCCGCGGGCGCCGCGACCGGGCGACAGTCAGAAAGGATCTCAGCTCGGTCCACGCTACGAGATGCCGGACATCGAGCGCGTCCTTGAGGCGGCGGGCGCGCGTTACGAGCGATTCGACGACGAAGACGCACTGCTCGAGCACGCAGCAACGGACATTGCCGGGGGGCAAGTGGTTGGATGGTTTCATGGCCGGTCCGAGTTTGGCCCGCGGGCGCTCGGCTGCCGAAGCATTCTCGGCGACCCGCGAAACCCGCGACTCCAGTCGATGCTTAACCTGAAGGTCAAGTTCCGCGAGAGCTTCCGTCCGTTCGCACCGAGCGTGCTGCGCGAACATGCGCACGAGTGGTTCTCACTCCAGCCTGACGAAGATTCTCCGTACATGCTCCTCGTAGCACCGGTCCTCGAGCGGCACCGCACGCCGCTCTCCGAAGAGGATCGGCAGGCCCTGGCCACCGATCCTAACCTGTCGCGGCGAGTCAACGTCGTTCGGAGCCGAGTGCCAGCTATCACACATGTGGACTACAGCGCACGGATCCAGACCGTCGACGAGCGGCATGGGCGATTTTTCAGACTGATGAAGCGATTCCACGAGCGGACCGGCTGTCCCATTTTTGTGAACACCAGCTTCAACTTGTCTTGGGAACCGATCGTCGAAACGCCGCTCGATGCATACCGCACATTCATGCAGTCGCAAATGGACATGCTCGTGCTCGAGAACTGTGTGCTGCGAAAGGCTGATCAGCCGCTCGGCCTGACATTGTGGGCCACGCGAGCGGACGAAACACCCGCAGCCACTCCATGGGCCGATCCACGTACCGGGGACCCGCTGATCGTCACAGCCGGTGGCGCGTCCAATTCGAAGACCCGCGCGTTATACCAGGTGGATGACGGTATCTTGCGCCTGTTCGTCGCAGAAGATGAGGAGGCGCACGACGGACCTGACGGAGCCCGCGGAGGTCAGCAGTTCCAAGAAAAGACGCTGTTTTCTGAGTATGATGACTTCGATACCCTCCGTTCGCTGATCGAAAAGAGCCGGGCGGAATTGTTCACCCGGCTCCTGAACGAGCAAATCCCGTATCATGCGCGTGTTGCCGAGGTGGGTTGCGGATCCGGACAGCTAACAAATTTCCTCGCGATCGCCCAGCGCACGGTTGCCGGCGTCGATTCCAACATCGACGCACTGCGTGTAGCTCAGCGTTTCAAAATCGCACACCAGCTCGAGCGCGCAGCGTTTGCCCACGTGAACCTGCTCCAGCCCGGGTTGCGGGAGGACTTCTTCGATTTCGTAATTTCCCTTGGCGTTTTGGATCGTACGTCCCACCCCCGGGAAGTCTTTGGCCGCATCGCACGTCTGGTGCGATCCGACGGATATTTCGTGATTGGTCTTTCCAAGCGCAGGAGCCGAATCCTGCAGGCTGGCCGCCAGGCGCTGGCTCGATTCGCGGGAAACAGGCGGTGGCAGGGTGATCGCCGATTGGGAGGGCTGGGCGACCAAGAACAACGCGGTCAATCGTGGGTTCGTGATCGGACGTCCCATCCGCGCGAAAGCACTCATACGCTGGAGCAGGTGCTGCGCTGGATCGAGCAGGATGGTTTTAGGTTCATCAACATGATTCCGAAGCCAGGCTTTGGAGATCGGTTACGTGTCGGCGACGCACTGTTCAATCCGCAGCCCTGCAGGACGCGGGCCGAGCGGTTCCTTGCGCAAACTGGAGATTGGGTCAACGAGGGCCCCGAAGGCGGGCACGTGATCGTTATAGCCCAACGCACGGACCGTGTCGAATGATCGATCCTCAAATACCCACGGATGAGGATGAACCTCCAAGCGACTCCGTCGTTCGTGCGTTTGCCGGACTCTGCTGCGGTCTGATTGCCGTGCTGGCCGGCTGGCAGTTCATTACGAGCGGCCTTTCGACAGGCGCTTGGATCAGATCGATGACCCTCCTCGCGGCGAGCGTACTAGGCATGGCGCGGCCCGCGGCAATCCGGCCCATTTTCATCGGGCTGGTCGCTCTTACAAAACCGATTGGGCAACTCGTGAGCGTGCTGCTTCTAGCGGTCGTGTACTATGGTTTTGTGACTCCGATGGCGTGGTTCTTCCGGATTACCGGCCGTGATCTCCTGCGACTGCGCCGGCCTCATGCGTCGACATACTGGCAACCGAAGCTCCAGCCTGAGGACCCGCGCCGGTATTTGAGACCGTACCAGGGCCCGTAGCTACACAAGATCTATATGGATAATGTATGGAGAATGCAGACAACACAGAGCCGCGCGCGGAAGCAGCATTCGACAATGCGCCGACGTCTGGTTTCTGGGCGGACTACTGGGATTTTCTAAAGACAAGCAAGAAGTGGTGGATGCTTCCTCTGCTTGTTCTGCTGCTTGCGCTTGGCGCGCTGATCGTTCTGGGAAAGACAGCAGCCGCGCCGCTGATCTATTCTCTCTTCTGAGTCGTATAAGCTGAAACGTCATCCGAATCGGCCTGTTCTACGTCGAGGGGAAATCTCGGAAGAGGAGTCAGTGGCTTCGCCAATTATCAGCATGCCCTTGTTCGACGTTCTCTGGCGCCGTCTACCTGTGCCACACACTGGACTGTCACGATGTCAATATCGATTCTTTTTCTGATCACCGCGCGCAGCGGCTCGAAAGGCGTACCACGCAAGAACATTCGGGAGATCGCCGGAATCTCGCTAGTTGGCTTCAAAGCGATTTCCGCTCGCCGGTCCCGTTTCTGTACTCGGCTGATGATTTCCACAGACGCTGTTGAAATTCAGGAAAACGCGAGGCGATACGGAGTTGAGTCGCCGTTCACGCGCCCGGCGGAGTTGGCGAGCGACACCGCCCGAAGCGTGGACGTGATTCTCCACGCTATGGATTGGATCGAAGAGAATGAAGGCCGAACCTATGATGCAGTGATGCTTCTCGAGCCGAGCGCGCCGTTTGCACGCTCGATCGACTTCGACGGAGCGGTCGAAATGATGGAATCCCTCAACGCGAATGTCGTGGTCGGCGTCAGGCCCATGGAAGTGAGCTCCGTCTTTGTCGGCCCTTTGGACGAAGAAGGTCGTTTGACGACGATCATCGACAAAATGCAGTCATGGCAGAGTGCGCGCCGCCAAGATGCGCCGCAAGAGGTCACTATGAATGGCGCGCTCTATCTGATTCGATGGAATTTTTTTCGCCAGAACAAGAGTCTCTACTGCGATCGCGAACGGACGTATGGGTATGTGATGGACCCGGCCTACTCGATCGAGATTGACACGATGAATGAATGGCATCGTGCCAACTTTATGGTTGAACGCGGCATCGTGGATCTCGCGTATTGGAAAGAGCCGAATGATGGAAACTGACGTTCTAACGGAAGCAAAGCGGAAAGGCCAGAAGCTCTACGAAAGGGCGCGTCAGATCATCCCTGGCGGGACCCAGCTCCTTTCGAAGCGTCCGGAGATGTTCCTCCCAAAAGAGTGGCCGAGTTACTACTCGCGCGCTACCGGCGCCGAAACCTACGATCTCGATGGTCGCCGTTACCTCGATTTCAGCCATTTTGGGGTTGGTGCCTGCGTCCTCGGTTTCGCCGATCCGGATGTCGAGCGTGCTGTCATCGAGGCCATTCGTAGCGGTTCGATGAGCACTCTCAACGCGCCGGAAGAGGTAGAACTGGCGGAACTCCTGATTGAGCTCCACCCATGGGCGCAGATGGTTCGGTTTGCACGCTGCGGCGGCGAGGCTATGGCGGTGGCCGTCCGCATCGCGCGCGCCAGCACGGGCCGCGACAAGGTCGCGTTCTGCGGGTATCACGGTTGGAACGATTGGTATCTTGCCGCCAACCTCTCAGAGGATCACGCACTTGACGGTCACTTGTTGCCGGGGCTCTTTCCGGCAGGCGTCCCCCGCGGATTGGCCGGTACCATGTTCCCGTTTCACTACAACAATCTAGAGGAACTTGAACAGATCGTTCGTGATCACGGAAGCGAGTTGGCCGCGATCGTGATGGAGCCTGCGCGAAACGCAGGTCCGGCGGAAGGATTTCTGGAGAGCATCCGTGAGATCGCTTCGCGGATTGGAGCGGTATTGGTCTTCGACGAGGTAACTTCCGGTTGGCGCATGAATACCGGTGGGATTCATCTTGGCTATGGCGTGACGCCGGACATGGCCGTCTTCGCAAAGGGGATGGCGAACGGTTATGCCATGGCGGCCATCATCGGAATCAGATCGATCATGGAGGCGGCTCAGGATTCGTTTATTAGCAGCACGTTCTGGACGGAGCGGATCGGCCCCGTCGCCGCTCTCGCGACGATCCGGAAACATAGGGCCGAGAACGTAGCCCAACATCTGGTCGACGTCGGCGTGCAGGTACAGACTGGCTGGCACGAGGCGGCTGATCGCGGCGGCTTGAAACTGCACGTGGAAGGAATCCCGCCACTCAGCCACTTCGGTTTCGACCACCCGAATTCTGCTGCGCTGATGACGTATTTCACACAGGAGATGCTCGATCGTGGTTTCCTTGCGTCAGCTTCGTTCTACTCATCCTTCGCTCACAAAAGTCTGCTCGTTGCGGAGTACCTCGCCGCGGTCAGCGAGGCCTTCCGTGCGGTAGCACAAGCGCTCGCCGAGAATAACGTAGAGTCCCGGCTGCGCGGTCCAGTGAAACACTCTGGGTTTCAACGGCTGAATTGAACATGATAAAAGCCGTGGCTTGCTGGCCGCTCGTCTAAGCCGATGCGGCAGCGCGCTCTTCCTATTTGTATTTGCTCTGATGGCTCGAACTCTCGATCAACTGAGCGATCTTCGTGATCGCGTGGCTATTATCACCGGCGGCGGCGGGCATATCGGCAGCACGATGGCGGAGGCCTTGCTCGAGCTCGGTGCGACCGTCGTGTTGGTCGATCTTCCGTCGCCGCGGATCGAGGAAGCGGCCAACAGACTTCGTGCAGGTGGCCGCAACGTCATCACGAAAGCAGTCGACCTTGCCGAGAGTGAGGACCTGCGACAAATGGTGCGTTCAGTAGGAATTGAGCTTGGGCGCATCGACATTCTGGTCAACTGCGCGGCTTTGGTCGGGTCCGCCGATTTGAAAGGGTGGACAACGCTGTTCGAAGAGCAGCGGGAAGACGTCTGGCGAATGGCTCTCGACGTGAACCTTACGGCCGTCTTCGTCATGACGCAGGCGTGCACTCCGTGGTTGCGACGTTCGCCGGGCGCGTCGGTGATCAACGTCAGCTCGATCTATGGAGTCGTCGGGCCAGACTGGCGCCTGTACGAAGGGACTACGCTTGGAAATCCGGCCGCATATGCAGCGAGCAAGGGCGGCATGGTGCAGCTGACCCGTTGGCTAGCTACAACCTTGGCGCCAGCAATCCGTGTCAATGCCATCTCTCCCGGTGGCGTGTTTCGGGGCACTGCTGAGCCGTTCTTGTCACGCTATGTTGAGCGAACTCCAATGGCGAGAATGGCGAACGAAGAGGATTTCAAAGGCGCAGTCGCGTACCTGTCCAGTGACTTATCCGCGTATGTAACTGGACATAATCTGCTCGTGGACGGCGGATGGACAGCATGGTGACGCTGACGCCGAGGGAATGCGGTTTACCATCCTTAGGTTGGAGCACGGAGCTGCCACTCGTCTCAGAATCCCAAACATTGCGAGGCTTCCGATGAAGTATTGCACTAAATGCATTTATCCGGAGACGCAGGACACGCTCATGTTCGACGAAGATGGCACGTGCAGCGTGTGCCGACAGGTCGAGTACCGTGATGAAAAAATCGACTGGGAAGCCCGCCGAATGGAATTCGACGAGCTGTTGGACCAATATCGTGGAAAAGGTCAGTACGATTGCATCATCCCCTTCTCGGGCGGTAAGGACAGTACTTTCCAGGCCTGGTATGTGGTGAAAGAGCTGAAGCTCAAACCGCTGCTGGTCCGCTTCGATCACTGGTTCTATCGACCGTTGGTCCACGAGAACAACACCAGGACGCTGAAAATCCTTGGCGTCGACATGCTGAACTTCACTCCGAATTGGCATGTTGTGCGAGAGTTGATGCTCGAGGCGATGATTCGTCGCGGTGATTTTTGCTGGCACTGCCACACAGGTATTTATGCCTACCCAATGCAGATGGCAATCCGTTTTGAGACGCCTCTCATCCTTTGGGGTGAGTCGCTCGCCGAGTACATGTCTTTCTACTCGTACGAGGAGATGGAGGAGGTCGACGAGAAACGGTTTAATCGTGCAATGAATCTCGGGATGACCGCCGACGACATGTACGAATTTCTGAATGCTCACGGAAATGAACAGGGAAAGCAGCCAGGTTCCAGTAGTCGGTCGGAGCGACGCGTCGAGAAGCGGGACCTGCTGCCGTTCGCATACCCCCCGCGAAAAGAGCTGATGCGTATTAAGTGTCGCTCAGTCTGCCTAGGCAACTACATCAAGTGGGACACGAAAAAGCACGTCGAGATTATCAAACGTGAGCTCGGATGGAAGGGACAGTCGGTTGAGGGTATCCCGCCGCAGTACGACTACGAAAAGATCGAGTGCATGTTTCAGGGCGTCCGCGACTACTTCAAATACATAAAACGCGGCTTCGGGCGCACCAATCACCTGGCGAACATTGACATACGCAACGATCGCCTAACCCGTGACGAGGGTTGGGAGTTAGCGCAGAAGTACGATGGCAAACGTCCGCCGAGTCTTGACCTGTTTCTTCAGTTCCTCGGAATCACCGAGGACGAGTTGATGGAAATCATGATGAAGCACCAGGTAAGTCCGCACCAACACGATCCGTCGAAAGTGGAATCGGCTGAACCGGTTCCGGACATGCCGCTATGGGATAGGACAATCGTGGAGAAGCCGGTCGGCAGCCGAGATGCCGAAGGGAAACTCAAGATTTACCTATGATTGCCATCGTCGATTACGGGATGGGCAACGTCCGTTCCGTACTCAATGCATTCGATTACCTGGGCCACGACGCGGTCATCTCTTCTGACCCGGCGGTTATCGAGGACGCGGAGCGTATCGTTCTTCCGGGTGTCGGGGCCTTTGGGGATGCGATCGCGAATCTGCGGAGTCGCGGGTTGGTCGAAGTGCTCCACGAGCAGGTCCTCGTAAAGAAGAAGCCGTTTCTAGGGATCTGTCTTGGAATGCAATTGCTCGCGAAAAGTAGTACCGAGCACGGCCTGCACGAAGGCCTTGGCTGGCTGGACGCCGAGGTGGTCCGCTTTGGAAACGGGAACGGGTCCTTGAATGGTTTGAAGATTCCGCACATGGGATGGAACGAGATCGTCCCCGCTCGCGATCACCCGCTCCTGGAGCGACTTCCGGCCAAGCAGCGGAGTTTCTATTTCGTCCACAGTTATCACATCATCTGCCACGATCAGACCGACTCACTGGCGAGTTCCGAATATGGCTACAAGTTTACGGTGGCAGTGCATAGAGAGAATATCTTCGCGACGCAGTTCCACCCGGAGAAGAGCCAGGACAACGGCCTGCAAGTGTTGCAGAACTTCGTCACCGGTGCGCCGTAACACGGTGCTGCAGAAGCGGATCATCCCGAAGTTCCTGCTGAAGGAAGGGCGTCTTGTGAAGGCAGTCCGCTTCCACGAGTCATTCCGCGAAGCGGGGAATCCCGTAACGACGGCAAAGGTCTATGACGCTTACGGTGTGGACGAGCTGATTTTTCTCGATATTGAGGCCACCATTCGGAGTCAGCAGACAGTCACCGACATCATAGAGCGAGTCTCACGCGAAGTCTTCATGCCATTCACGGTGGGCGGTGGAGTCAAGACACATGAAAACGTGAACCGGCTTCTCCGTGCCGGTGCAGACAAAATTTCCATCAATACCGCAGCGGTCGAGAAGCCGGGATTCGTCCGCGAAGCGGCGCAAATGTTCGGCGATCAGTGCATAACCGTGGCAATCGATTATAAGGAAGTTGCTCCCGGCGTCCGGCGTGTCTTTACTCATGCCGGCCAGCAGGAGACGGAGTTCGAGCCGATCGAGTGGGCGCTGCGAATGGAGGAGGCGAACTGTGGTGAAATCCTTCTCTGTTCCATCGATCGCGATGGCACCATGAGCGGTTATGATTTGGACGTCATTGAGCGGGCGAGTGATCGCCTCGGGGTACCGGTGATCGCTTCGAGCGGAGCGGGCTCGCTTCAGCACTGCATCGAAGGACTAAACGCGGGCGCCTCAGCTATCGCTATCAGCAGCATGTTTCTTTTCACCGATCACAGCCCGATAAAGGTGCGCTCCTATCTCTCGTCGAAGGGCGTACCGGTGCGTGCGAGCACGAGCAGTCGCAATTAGGATTCGGCAGTTAAGGAGAGAACGACCTTGCGACTCTCGCTCCCGGTGGACGATCTGTCAGCGTACCTCGCCGCACAGATCTCCACGATATTTCCTGACCGCCACTCAATCTCCGCTGGCGGCGTCCGCGACTTTGTTAGTGCCGCGCTCGAGCGCGTGGAGTACTGCTTCTTGCGAATCAACAACAAGTACTTCCGTGACGTCAACGGGGCCCACTTCAACCACCTGCACACCGACCAGTACGCGATGTTCCTTTATTTTTTCTCGAATACTGTTCACAGACGCGGTGGGAATTCTCAGCTGGCGGGGAAGGCCTATGCGCTCAACAAGGCACTACATGCGCTCGACGCCTTCTACGAGGTTGAACTCCCCGACGTGTTCTGTTTCCAGCACCCGGTCGGTACTGTTTTAGGGCGAGGCCACTACGGCAACTTCTTCTTCGTCTATCAGCGCTGCTCGGTGGGGTCGAATCTCGACGGAGTGTATCCGACCATTGGTCAAGGAGTCGTCATGTACGGAGGCAGCGGTATCATCGGCGCGTGTAGCGTGGGTGAGAACTGCCGGCTATCCGTGAACTCGCTGCTGATGGACATGGACGCGCCTCCGGCGTCGATCGTATTCGGGCAATCTCCAAACAACAATTTCAAACGCACGAAGCGCAATGTTGTCGCCGATCTCTTCCTCAGGGGCCCTGCAACATGAGCCATTGCTACGTCATCGCGGAAGCGGGCGTGAATCACAACGGCAGAATCGATCTTGCGGAACGACTGATCGATGCGGCTGTCGATGCCGGCGCTGACGCAGTAAAGTTTCAAAGCTTTCGAGCGGATAAGCTGGTCTCGCCTGACGCGCGCAAAGCCGAATATCAGCTCCGTTACACCGACGAGACCGAGTCCCAGTTGGAGATGCTCCGCAAACTGGAGCTTTCAGATCGAGACCACGAGCACCTGCGCGATCGGTGTCTCGAACGCCGCATTGAGTTCCTCTCGACACCTTTCGACGAAGAGAGTGCTGATATGCTGGAGGCTCTGGGCGTCGCTCGCTTCAAGGTGGCCTCAGGGGAGCTGACGAACGCACCTCTCTTGCAGCACTTAGCAGGCAAGGAAAAGCCGTTGATCGTTTCTACGGGGATGGCGACGCTCGAAGAAGTCGAACGTGCGGTGGCCGTCATCCGTGCCGCTGGCGACCCACCGGTGACGATTCTGCACTGTGTGTCGAACTATCCCGCACCGGTCGAAGAGGTCAACCTTCGGGCAATGCTGACTCTTGGGGCGCGGACGGGACACCCCGTAGGTTACTCTGATCACACGCTGGGCGTCGAGGTGTCACTTGCTGCCGTTGCGCTCGGCGCAACCGTCATCGAGAAGCATCTCACACTCGACCGTCAGCTGCCGGGGCCGGACCATCATGCGTCGCTCGAGCCAGCGGAGTTCAAGGAGATGGTTCGGCTGATTAGAAACATCGAACGAGCGCTTGGGGATGGCCGCAAAGCACCTACTACCTCGGAGGAATCGACTCGGCTGGTGGCGAGGAAGAGCTTGTTCGCTCGTGTTCCCATAACTCGGGGCGCCATCATCGAGACATCGATGCTGATTTGTAAACGCCCCGGTGACGGCATCTCACCGCTGGATATTGATCGTGTAGTCGGTCTGCGCGCAGCAATCGATGTGAGAGAGGGCGAGAAGATCAGTTGGGCGACTCTGGAATCGTGACGTCCAGGTCAGCAGCTATTGAGCGCGTCGCGGTCGTCACCGGGACTCGCGCGGAGTACGGCCTGCTGCGGCCCGTGATTCGGCGTCTACAGGACCGTTTCGATGTCGCGGTTATCCTTGCCGGCATGCACCTCGCCGATCAGTTCGGGCGTACCGAGCGCGACGTGATCTCCGACAAATTTACAATTGCCGCGCGTGTGGACATGCTTTTTTCACGTGATGATCACGCAGCGATGGCCAAATCGATTGGAGTCGGTGTCCTTGGAATCTCGCAGGCCGTAGAGAGTTTCGGCGCGGATGCGGTAGTGGTGCTTGGAGATCGTGTCGAGGCGTTCGCAGGCGCAATTGCCGGTGCGGCGATGAACCGAGTCGTTGCTCACCTACACGGAGGTGAGATCTCGCGCGGTGGTCTGGATGAGTCGATGAGGCACGCGATTACACGCTTTGCACATATTCATTTTGCGGCGACACCAGGCAGCGGCGAGCGGCTAATCAGGATGGGAGAGGATTCTGACCGCGTGAGGGTCGTTGGCGCTCCCGGTCTCGACACGATTCGTGCCACGGAATTGCGATCTCGAGAGGAGATAGCGGACGTGCTTGGAAGTCCGCTACCGAGCGAATACGTGCTGATCGTTCAGCATCCTGTGACGACTGATGCCGACGCGGCCGCCGCGCAGATCGAGTCGACGCTTCTCGCAGTTGAGGATCTGTCGCTACCGAGCGTAGTGATCTATCCCAACGCCGATGCGGGAGGCCGACGAATGATCGAGGTGATCGAACGATGGCGAGGGCGCAGTGGGCTGATCGTTGCTCGAAGTCTCGATCACGTTTCGTATCTGACGCTCTTGAAGAATGCTGCATGTCTCGTTGGGAATAGCAGCAGCGGAATCATCGAAGCACCGGCGTTTCACGTCGCGGCCGTCAATATAGGGTCGCGACAGGCGGGACGTGAGCGGGCGCCGAACGTGATCGATGTCTCGCCAGACCGAGGACAGATCCGAGAAGCGATCCAGCGCGCGCTCGGCGATGGTTCATTCCGAGCTGCGCTGGCGGCTTGTACTAGCCCATATGGCGAGGGCCACGCTAGCGAACGCATCGCCGACGCTCTGGCCGGAATCCAAATCAACTGCGCCCTGCTTCAGAAGCACATCACCTACTGATGAACGACGTCTTCGTATATGGCGGCGGTGGCCATGGGAAAGTCGTCGCGGAAGTCATCGAGTCGATGGGCGGCTACAGAGTCGTAGGATTCCTCGATGATCGCCTCGATCGTGGCCACCGAATTGGTCGGTGGACCGTAATTGGTGGTGCGACTGCGCTCGCCGATCTCGTATCCGAGGGAGTACGTGCGGCAATTGTCGGGATCGGTAGCAATGAGACGCGCGTAGGGAAGGCGGAACTGCTTCGGCAGCATGGGATTGCTTTGCTGACGGCAATTCATGCGAGCTCCGTTATTTCGCCGAGCGCGCGGCTCGGTGCCGGGACCGTCGCCATGGCTGGTGTCATCGTGAATGCCGACACGGTTGTCGGTGATAATTCGATTCTTAATACAGGGGCTACCGTAGATCACGATTGCCGGATCGGTCAAGGCTGCCATATTTCGCCTGGCGCGCATCTCGCCGGAAACGTGTCAGTGGGATCGTTTGCGCACATCGGAATTGGCGCAAGCGTAATTCAAAACATTGTCATCGGTCGCGGCGCGATAGTTGGTGCTGGAGCTGCAGTCATCCGCGACGTAGCGGACGGAGCGACGGTCGTCGGTGTTCCTGCTGTTGTCCGTACGACATCGTAAAGGAGCTGTTCATGGACGAAACCAAGCGCCGGGTACTGATCAATCCTTCGCTCTCTATTCGCGATACGCTACGTGTCATCGACGCTGGTGGGCTCGCGATTGCACTCATTGTAGATGATCGGGAGTGCCTGCGGGGCTCAGTCACGGATGGCGACATTCGGCGAGCAATCTTGCGAGGTGCGCACCTCGACGAACGAGTCGAGACGATTATGAATTGCGACCCCGTCACAGTGACGCCGACGACCGACATGCAAGATATCCGCAGTATCTTTATTGAGTCCAGTCTGAAGCATATACCTGTGGTCGACCATGACCGGCGTGTTCTTGACATCCTACTTGTGTCGGACCTCCTTTCTGTGCCGCTTTCGAATCCGGATATCACCGACCGAGAGATTGCTGCGGTCCTCGAGGTTCTGCACACGCCGAACCTCAGTCTCGGACCCAAGGTGACCGAGTTTGAAGCCAGGATCGCTGCTTTCGCAAATCGGAAGTTCGCTGTAGCCGTCAACAGCGGCACATCCGGTCTTCACCTTGTGGTAAGAGCCCTCGGGCTAGGCGAGGGTGACGAGGTTATTACGACGCCGTTCAGCTTTATTGCCTCGAGCAATTGCCTTCTGTATGAACGGGCTATACCAAGATTTGTCGACATTGACGCAGACACGTACAACATCGACCCGGCGAAAATCGAGGCGGCCATCACGCCGCGCACAAAAGCAATTCTAGCCGTTGATGTCTTCGGGCAGCCCGCGAAATACGACGTCATTGCTGCCATCGCCGACAAGCACGGACTCAAACTCATCTCCGACTGTTGCGAGTCCATCGGCGCGGAATACCTCGGACGCAAGTCGAGTATCTATGGCGAGGCTGGAGTGTTTGCCTTCTATCCTAACAAGCAGATCACCACCGGGGAGGGAGGAGCCGTGATTACGGACGATCCGGACGTTGCGAGGCTCTGCAGGTCAATGCGCAACCAAGGCCGCGGTGAGGGCGGTGGCTGGCTAGCGCACGAACGCCTCGGATACAACTATCGTCTCTCGGACATTAGTTGCGCACTCGGAATAGTCCAGATCCAACGGCTCGACGACATCCTGACTCGGCGGCAACGTGTAGCCGACGTTTACATGGAGCTGTTGCATGGCGTCGAGGAGATCCACGCGCCATTCGTTCATCCCAACGTTACGCGCATGAGCTGGTTTGTCTACGTCGTCCGCCTCGGCGATAAATTCACCCGCGAAGATCGTGATGAGATTATTCAGGATCTGCGACGCCACGGAATCGGGGCCAACAACTACTTTCCGCCGATTCACCTGCAGCCTTTCTATCGCCAGCAGTTCGGCTATGACGAGGGTGCTTTCCCTATCACTGAATCCGTCGCAAATAGGACCATCGCCCTACCTTTCCACAACAATCTCACCTCCGAAGATTGCTCCATCGTGGTGTCCCGCCTTAAGGAGGCCATGACCCGAGTGGGCAGTCCATCAGTTCACAAAGGCCGGTACTAATTGAGCTGCGTTGTTTGCCACGGAACAGACTGCACACGCAGTATTGTGACCTACAAAAGCACTTGGGAGCGCTGTGATCGTTGTAGCTGCTTATCTCGGGAAGTCCGACCGAGGTACCCGCTCGAGTGGCTTGCCCGATTTATCCCGGCGTTTACGCCAAGAGCTCGGGCGCTTCGGCAACTGTTCGGAAGAAAAGCGACTGGAACTGATTATTATCGTTATTATGAGAACTTCATCTCCCGCGGCGATGAGGGAAAATGGGCCGGTGAGTACACGGCGTTTCAGGAGCGGCTTTCACAGCTGCGTCTGTCGCTGGACGGACGGAGCCTGCTGGATATCTCCGGCGAGCCAGGCTTCTTCGGGCGCGAGGCCAGTCGTTCAGGTGCGACGGAGGTGACTGTGACTGCCTTCGCCGACAATGTGGCGGATGCAATGCGCGAACACCTACGTCTCGCCGCCTTTCCGTACGATTTCAACAGCGACCGGCTCAGTATTCTTGCTGGCCGCCAGTTTGACTGGATCTGCTGCAGGTACGCAATCGGTTTTTGCGAACGCTTGGATGATTTCTTCGCCGATCTCGGGCTAGTCGCAAGCCCGGGAGGTTACGTATACATGTCTTTTTCGCCACCCAGTCTTGGTGTATGCAGCCGTTGGATGTTCGACGACTATACGTATCTTCGGCAGTACACACTCGACACAGTGCTGGTAGCCGCCTTGAAGGCTGGTTTTGACGTGGTGCGGGTTTTCGATGACGGTAGCTACCGGTACGATCACGGTTTGCACTGGGTCCAAAAGCTTGTTACGGAGGTTTACCGGAAATTGATCTCGAGGTCGCTGACGAGTGGCAGTGACTACTACAGGCTGTGGCAGCACAACGTTGCAGTACTGCTTCGCAGAGGTCCAAAGGACGGCGATCATGTCCTACCGATGCCCTCGTCCTTTCCCCATTTATAGGTCCTGATGCGACCTGTCGAATCGGATAAGAAGGTTGTAGGACAACGCCTTTGGTCGAGGCTGCTGCGTATTGTGGACCACCCGGATCTGCTCCGACGTGTGGCCGGATCGGGTCTTATTCGCGAATCGGCCACATACATCAGTGGAAATATCCTCATCCGTTCAATTCCGTTCCTGCTTCTGCCCGTTCTGACCCGCTATCTCTCTCCCGAAGACTTCGGACGAGTCACGATGTTTGCGATTGGCGTGAGCATGGTTGCGCCACTCGTCGGACTTTCAACCGACAGCGCAATCAGCCGACAATATTTCGAACGCGACACAATTGACTTTTCCAACTACGTTACCAATTGCTTGTACGTGATGGCTGCGAGCTTGGCAGTGCTACTGCCGATCGCGATCGCGCTATCAGGGCAGCTTGGAGCGGCTCTAGCACTCCCTCCGGCTTGGATTTGGCTGCTAGTTGTCATGGCTGCTGCCCGATATATTGGCAACGTCACGGTCGTGGCGTGGCAAGTACGGCACCAGCCCCGGCCATATGCAGTCTACCTTTTCCTCCAGACACTCACGGTGTTCGGAATCTCAATCGTTCTCGTCGTTGTTCTCCGGTTCGGCTGGCGCGGCAGAGTCGCTGGTGAAACGGCAGCCCTTCTAGCGTTCGCGGTTGTGGGCCTCGTAGTTCTGACGCGAGCCGGCTGGATACGGCATGGATTCAACAAGTCTCATGTCAGGCACGCTGTAAGTTTCGGAACGGGGATAGTGATTCATCTCTATGGATCTTTGCTCGTTATTGCCGCCGACCGCTTTTTCCTTACGCACATGCTCGACGTTGGACAAACAGGACTCTACGCTGTCGGCGCGCAGGTGGCGATGATCATTGGCGTACTGGAGCATTCATTCAATCAGGCTTGGAGTCCTTGGTTGTTCGGTCGTCTTAAGAACGGACGGCGTTCGGATTTGACGCTTATACGGCGCATCACTGCCGTTTACACCGGCGTCATCATAGGACTGGCACTCTTGCTCTGGCTTGTTACGCCGTATTTTCTCCCGCTTCTGGTTGGCAAAGCTTTCGCGGGTGCTTCTCAATTCGTGCTCTGGCTTGCGCTCGGAAATGCATTCAGCGGCATGTACAAGATGGCCGTGAATCAGATTTTCTATATGAACCGCACCGATCTTCTCGCGGTGATAACGGTAATCTCCGGAGTGGTGAATCTTTGTTTGAATTACCTGTTGATATCGCGAAACGGCGCGGTCGGCGCAGCGCAGGCAACTGCCGCCACATTCTTTCTTTCGTACGTGCTCACATATCTTTTATCTCGCCGTGTGACGCGTTCTCTTTATGCAAGCTTTAGCGACTGACCCGCCGGCGGTGGTCCGATGGTCCCACCGCGACTTCGGTCGCTGGCTGCTCGAGGTAGAACGGCGCTTTCCGGTCGCTACTTGGAGAATCGGAGACGTTCCGGTCTGGCCAGTTGTGCGAGCGACACTGTATGGTTCGCTCTTCAATGCCGTCGTCCCCGGTTTCGGGATCGGTAGCCGCTCTGGTCAGCATGTTCGGAGGTTGATTCGCGCCGGGACGCAATGGGCGCACGCACTCGGTGCTGACCGTGTTCACAACGAGTGGCCACAAGGGAGAGCCGATGTGGTCTTTTTGAGCTACTCGGTTGGGACGCAGCCGGTGGTTGCGGGCCGCTGCGTTGACCCCCTCCTCACGCCGTATGTCGAGTTGGTGAAGGCAGAGGGGAAGCGCGCCCGGGTGTGGGAGACGAGCCCCTTCGGAGATTACAATCTGCCGCGCACCACTCCGTCGGCTCTGATCGAGCCAATCATGCTCGTGCCGCGAATCGCTTCCCAGGTTTTGCCACCGCCGCCGCCGAGCGACGAGGTGCTCCCGGCCTTTGACGAATTTGTGCAATTCGCGCGCGCCAGCGGCGTGTCGTTCCGATATGCGCAACGCAAGTCGCTCCGACGGGACATCGCGAGTGTCCGTTGGCTCGGCGCGATATTCGAGTTTCTGTTGCGGCGCGTTCAACCGGTTATTGGTTTCGTGGCTGACAATGGCCTCCGTGAGCAGGCATTCTGTCTAGCCTGTTCCAGACTGGGAGTCACCAGTGTCGAGATTCAGCACGGCGTACAGAGGGAGTTGCATCCGGCATTCTCCTACTGGTCGGCCATTCCGTCAGGTGGATACGCCACGAGGCCCGACCGTTTCTGGTGCTGGGAACAGGCGGACGCGGATGTCATCAATCGGTGGACTGCTGCAGACGGTTCTAACGCCGCTGTCGCTGGTGGCGACCCCTGGTTGAAAATGTGGCAAGACCGGCTTTGGGGTCCTGCCGCCGAGCTTGATGCAGAGTTTTCGGCGCTTAAGGAGGCCACGGACGCCCCGCAGCATGCGTTGGTCGCACTGTCGTCGGTTGGCGAACTTTTTCCAGAGGCACTGCTCGAGGTTCTGAAAAATCCACCCTCCGGATGGCGGTTCTGGATACGGCTTCATCCCGTGAATCAGAAAGCGTGCCGATTGGAAGCCGACCAAGTTCTTCGGCAGCTCGGATATTCGCGATCGTTGACGGATTATACGACACGCTTACCGCTGTTCCTCCTGCTACGTCATATGGATTGTCAGATTGTGGTGAATATTTCAACTGTCATTCGCCAGGCCGCGGCGATGGGAGTACCGAGCATCGCGTGCGGAGATGTTGATCAAGCACGGCAGTTTTACAACACTGAAGTGAGTGAGGGCCTCCTGGCGACTGCCAACTCTGGCGATGAACTGGCCGCACTCTTGCCAGCAATGCGACGCCGCAAGCTCGAATTGCGTCGCGGGCCGCGGCCCGACTCCGCCGCGACGATGCATGCGCTGCTCGAGCAAGCTTTTCGGCGGGTGCGCGGGACAGAACAGTATTCGAGGCGTAGGTAGATATGTCGATCGTGATCATTGATTATGGAATGGGTAATGTCGGGTCGATTCGGAACATGCTCCGCAAATGCGGCGTCACCGCGCAGATTTCGGGCGATCCAGGCGAAATCGAGCGAGCCACGAAGCTGATTCTTCCAGGAGTCGGCGCGTTCGATCAGGGCATGCATCGTCTCCGTCAATACGGACTCGTTACTCTGCTGGACCGCAAGGTTCGGGAGGAGAAGACTCCGCTGCTGGGCATCTGTCTCGGCATGCATTTGCTGGCGAGGAGCAGCGAGGAGGGAAGGGAGGCGGGACTAGGATGGTTTGACGCGGAGGTTGTGCGCTTCCGTTTTGGGGAACAGCCGGGTGTCGGCTTGAAGGTTCCGCACATGGGCTGGAACACTGTGAGGCCGCAAGCCTCCGATGGTGTTACGGGTCTGGTCTCCGGCGCCAGGTTTTATTTTGTTCATTCTTACTATGTGGTCTGTCACAACAATGATGACGTGATCGCACGCACGACATATGGTTTCTCGTTCGCATCAGCGATGCGCCGTGACAATGTGATCGGAGTGCAGTTTCACCCCGAAAAGAGCCACCGTTTTGGCATGGCGTTTTTGTCCGAGTTTGCGCGGTCCTCCAGCGCGGTGACCGCCGCCGAATGCTGATCCCGCGCGTGATTCCCTGTCTTCTGCTGCGCTCGCGTGGGCTGGTGAAGACGACAAAATTCCGCCGTCCCGTTTACCTTGGAGATCCGGTGAACGTCATTCGCATATTCAATGAGAAGGAGGTCGATGAAGTCATCCTCCTCGATATCACGGCCACACTGGAACAGCGGGAGCCTAACTTCTCTCTTCTGGAGGAAATCAGCAGCGAGTGCTTTATGCCGCTTGCGTACGGTGGTGGAGTGCGAACCACTTCGCAAATGAGAACGCTTTATTCACTCGGAATCGAAAAGGTCGCCCTCAACACCGCAGCTATCGACAATCCCGCGCTAATCTCCGAGGCGGCTTCGTGCTTCGGCAGCCAGAGTGTCGCGGTCTCGATCGACGTGAAGAAAGATTGGAAGCGGCGATATCGTGTGGTGACATCCTGCGGGCGGCGCATGACCACACTGGATCCGGTGGCGTTCGCGGTGTCGATGCAACAGCACGGTGCAGGCGAAGTGATCCTGAACAATATCGGACGCGACGGCACCATGAAAGGCTATGACTTGGACTTGGTTAGAAGCGTCACATCCTGTCTGGATATACCGGTGATCGCCTGTGGCGGGGCGGCGTCGGTGAGCGATCTTGCCGGAGTTGTCCGGAAAGGCCGCGCGTCGGCAGCGGGAGCGGGAAGTATGTTTGTCTTTCAAGGTTTGCACAGGGGCGTGCTGATCAGCTTCCCGAGTCACGCCGAATTGGAAAAGGCGTTTGCCGGGACGGAACCTGGGTGGGAATACAGCCCGCAGGGACAGTCAGCCGCGAATGGAAAGGGTTAGCGACATGCCATTCTCCATTGATCCTGACGTCGTACTCAACGCCTTGCCGAGCAACCGCCGAATCTGCACGCGTTGCGTCATGGATACGAGTGATCCCGAGATTGTCTTCGACGAAGAGGGAAACTGTAACCACTGTACGCGTGCACTCATGCTGCTCGAGACCCGACTGCCGCTATATAAGGACGGTCCGTACCGGCTCGATCGCCTCGTCGAGCGTATCCAGATAAACGGAAAGGGCCGCCCGTACGACTGCATCGTGGGTGTGAGTGGGGGAGCCGATAGTACGTTTGCCGCATATACCGCAAAGAAGCTCGGCCTCAGGCCGCTCGCGGTCCATTTCGATAACGGTTGGAATTCAGAGCTAGCAGTTAGCAATATCGAACAGACGCTCAGAAGGATGGGGATTGAACTCTACACGTATGTCGTTGATTGGGAAGAGTTTCGAGACCTTCAGCTTAGTTTTCTTCGCGCGTCTGTTCCTGACGCGGAAATCCCTACTGATCACGGTATTTGGGCGCTGCTGTACAAGACAGCAAAGCGGTTCGGCGTGCGCCACATCGTTACAGGCACAAACCTCAGTACCGAGTCCGTTCTCCCCAGGTCCTGGACGTACGGCGTCACGGACTGGACGTACATCAAGGACGTGCACCGCCGGTTCGGGAACCGTCGTTTGAAAACTTTCCCACGCTACACCCTTGGCCAATTCATGTTTGCCGTGCTCGTACGCCGCGTGACTGGCAGCAGCATTCTGAATTCGGTGGAGTACAACAAGGAGGATGCTTTGCAGCTTATGGAACGGGAGCTGGGATACCGGCGCTACCCAGACAAACACCACGAGTCGATTTATACGCGCTTCTTTCAGTCCTACATTCTTCCTCGAAAGTTCGGGATCGACAAGCGGCGCGCGCACTTGTCGTCATTGATCATGAGCGATCAGATCACTCGGGAGACGGCGGTTGACGAGCTGCAGCGTCCGGTCGCCGACGAGGCCTCGGTCCAGGATGACCTTCGATATGTAGTGAAGAAATTCGGCATTACCGAAGGTGAGTTCGCTGCGATTATGGCACTTCCCAGACGCTCTTATCGCGACTACCGCAATCAACTCGCTCGTCAAGAGCAGTTGAAGGTGGCGATGAGGCTGGCGCAGCGGTACCACATCGTTCCCCGGCAACTGGGGCTGTAATCGTCAACAGGTAAATCAAGTGTACAAGTACGTTGTTGGGTTCGCCCTTGTGATGCCACTCTACGGGATCTGGCTCATGGAACGTGGCGCTTTCGGCTGGTCTGTCGGCCGCGTCGGATATCCCAATGGAGCCGCCAAGGCATTCGCGCTGTATTCCGTAGTGCTTGCGACTATCGCCTGGCTGATCGCACGACGAGCGCCGGCAACGAATACCCGGCAGGTGACGGCGGCCTTTCGCGCGCCAGAGAGGCTGTTTCGGCGATTCAGCGTCCATCTCATGCCGGTCCAGTTGATGTTTCTCGGTGTGCTGCTATTCGGCTTCGGTGGTATCGATGTCTGGACCGGCGTTCGCGGCAAAGGTGAGTTCCGTGTAGGCCTCGGGACGTTCGGGGCCGTCGCGTTCATGCTGATCAAGTACGTCATACCGGCACTCTTCGCGTATGCCGCATACCTCTACAGGACTTGTCGGTCATCGTCTCGGAATCGATTGCTGCTGTTCACAAATGGTGCGCTCGCATTCATCTGTGGCACGGTATGGGGATATAAGGCGACGCCGATATCGGTCCTCCTGCCGGGTTTGCTTTTGCTGTTCTGGCGCATCGGTCTGAGACAAATGGTGTGGCTTGGCGCCTTGGTGGCGGGGTCATTTGTCGCTCTCTTCCACGTCTTCGATTCAAGCGAGTACTCGCGCATCAGCGCGCTCGAGTTCCTCTGGATCCGACTGACGGTCTTGCAGGGAGATGTATCATGGGAAATCTGGGATCAGTACCGGAGCGGTGCTCTCTTCCCGCCATACCTCCGAACGCTTACGCCGTTTCTCGGAAACCGTGTCTTCTCGCTTCTCACTGGCCTGAGCGCCTCGAAGTTTTCTGTTTGGATGGAGTACCAGTATGGGTTTCTTTTGACGTATCTTGCCGGCGTGCCGTTGGACCTCATCGAGGCGGGGTACACCGTTACAGGAACGCCTTTCGCCGAAGGGTTGATCGCAGCCGGATTGTACGGAGCTATGGCATTCGCGGTTCTTGGAGGCATCATGACGGGCCTGCTGTACTATGCCATAGCGTGGGCAATCGCCCGACGGCGTGCCGCGGCTGCCGCAATTCTGGCCACCTACTTCTGCTGGTGCGTCTTTCCGTGGCTGGTAGGCGGTGGTGTGGTCACATTCTTCCATCTGTCGGTGTTCGCGGGTCTTTTTGGAGCGTACTTGTGCATTGCGATTCTTCGCGGGGGACTTGTAACCCTGCTGACACGAAAACCGGCATCGGCCGGGACGGGACGGCCCTCTGGGAAGCTGGCCCGATCGCACTGGCGACGGGTGGAGGACACGACATCCGGGTTCTGATTTTCCATCCCTCCGCAGTGTTCGGCGGTGCTTCGAGGAGTCTGATCGAGCTGTGGCGTGGGCTGCAAACGACGGGCTTCCACGGTACGGTCGTGTGTCCGGCAGGCTCGACGGCAGAACGATTTCGATCGGTGGGCTTTGACACGGTAGAGGTCGCGGGCTTGTCGCAATGGGACGACACCCGCTACGGACATTATCGCGGTCTACGCTGGCTGATTCTGTTGCGTGAGATTGCGTGGCTGCTGCCGAGCCTTCTCGTCGTCTGGCGCATGCGATCACAGAAATTCGATGTGATCCACGTCAACGAGATTACGCTGCTGCTTTGCGGAATTCTCGCCCGACAGTCACTGCGCGCGCCGCTCGTGGTTCATGTACGATCGCTTCAGAGAGGAACATCGGGTGGCTTGCGGACGCGCCTCATGGTGAAGCTCCTGCGAAAGTTCGGCGATGCGATTGTCGCGATTGATGAAACCGTTCGCGCGACACTACCGTCCGACCTTCCAATAAAAGTCATTCACAATACAGTAGCGCGCCCTCCTCGTGGAACCGAACCGCCGACAACGAAGCAGCATTTGCGCGTTGCCAGTGTCAGCGTGCTCCACGAGAATAAGGGCATCTACGAGTTCGCCGAAGCGGCTCGGGTCTGCCGAGACCGCGGTCTGCCAGTCGACTTTCTGATTGTCGGTGAGAACGCCCGGGACTGCCGCGGACTGCGTGGGTGGCTTTTGCGTCGTCTGAAAATGGCACGCGATGTCAGACGCGATATTGACGAGTTCGTGGCACGTTACGGGTTGGAGCGGACCGTCTCGCTCGTTGGATTCTTGAGCGACGTCGGGCGTGTGTATCGCGACATTGATGTGCTCTGCTTTCCCAGCCGGCTCAATGCCCCGGGACGACCGGTATTCGAGGCCGCATTCCATGGAGTTCCGAGTATCGTCGTGGTCGACCAACCAAGTAAAGATACGATTGTACCGGGTGTCACGGGCCTGTGCCTCGAGCGGGCGGACCCGGTCCTGCTGGCAGATGCGATTGAGCGAATGTATCGCAATCCCGAGGAACGACGCAGAATGGGAGAGAAGGCAAGAGAACTCGCAGAACGTTACTTTGACTCCTCGACCAACGCGGCGCTGCTGGGCGACGTATACACAGAGCTCGCACTTGGGCGACGCCAGCCGTGATCGGCCTTCCCGGCAAAGGACTTACCTTTGAACGTAATTGAGTTTGCTGTTTCGCATGTGCATGCGGGCCGGCGGCTGTCGTTCGACGCTGAACAAGTCGTCAGCCTTCCAAGTGCATCGTTCGGAAGGTTGCCAGTAGATTCTGCGTCGGTGAGGTCGCCTCGTCGGGATGCCGCAAGAGTTCGGTCCCGGCGGGTAAGGATTGGGTGGAAGTTGTGCGCGTACTGATTCTGGGTTCCGGCGGGATGCTCGGACACAAGCTCTATCAGACTCTCAGAGAGCGATTCGAGGTCTTCGCGGCCTTTCGCGCGGCATCGCTGTACCAGGGTCTCGGTCTCTTTGACCGCGAGCACGTCGTCGACGGCGTCGACGCGAGCAACTTCGATGCGATCATCGGGGCCATGGCTCGTGTCCGTCCCGACGCAGTCGTCAATTGTATCGGCATCATCAAACAGCTCGCCGAAGCGAATGATCCTGTCCGCAGTCTGAGCATCAACTCTTTACTGCCGCACCGACTTGCCGCCCTTTGTCACGCGGCCGGTTCACGGCTGATTCATATCAGTACAGATTGTGTTTTCTCCGGTCGCAAAGGAATGTATTCCGAAGGTGATGTCTCCGACGCCGAAGATCTCTACGGCCGTACCAAGTTCCTAGGAGAGGTGGCAGCCCCAGCGGGGCTGACGCTGCGGACATCGATCATCGGACGCGAGTTGTATTCGACGAGCGGATTAGTCGAATGGTTCCTCGCAAATCGCGGGAAGCGAGTGCGAGGTTTCACCCGTGCGATCTATTCCGGCTTCACAACCATTGAGCTCTCGCGTTTGATCGCGCGAGTGATTTCCGATTTTACGGATCTCCGAGGCATGTATCATGTTTCGTCGGAACCAATCAGCAAGTATGATCTCCTTTTGCTGGCTGCGGATGCTTTTGACGCCGGCATCGAGATCGATCCGGATACGTCGGTCAATATCGACCGCAGTCTCAACAGCGACCGTTTTCGATTGTTGACGCAATTCCGGCCACAGACCTGGCCGGAGATGATCGGCGAAATGGCCGCTGATCCGACTCCGTACGAACAGTGGAGGGTTGCACGTGCATCTTGAGGGGAAGCGAATTCTGGTAACCGGCGGAACCGGTTCCCTGGGGCAGACTGTCGTCAGGCGATTGCTTACCGGTGAAATGGGCAAG
Organism: Thermoanaerobaculia bacterium; assembly: GCA_035576005.1. Classification (GTDB taxonomy): domain Bacteria; phylum Acidobacteriota; class Thermoanaerobaculia; order Gp7-AA8; family Gp7-AA8; genus DATLXH01. The sequence goes on from DATLXH010000157.1 coordinate 34,736, forward strand.
CCAGCGCGGGTGGTAGTCTTTTCTCGCGACGAAGCGAAACAGCACTACATGCGGCTCTCGTATCTTCACCGTAGCGAGGCCACCGACGATATTATCTATCGTAACTCGCGGGACATCCTGTCCTTCCGTATCGGCGATGTTCGTGATTATTCGGCACTGCTGCAGGCGGCCCGTGAAAGCGACGTGATCATTCACGCCTCGGCCTTAAAGCAGGTTCCATCATGCGAGTACTTTCCGTTCGAGGCGGTGCAAACAAACATTTATGGTGCTCAGAACGTCGTACGGGTGATTCGAGAGAATGACACGCCCGTAGAGACTGTCGTGGGGATCTCGACTGACAAGGCGTGCAAACCGATCAACGTGATGGGCATGACGAAGGCTGTCATGGAGCGCATTCTCATCGAGGCGAACATCGAGTGTGCTCGTACGCGGTTCGTGTGTGTCCGTTATGGAAATGTGATCGCGTCGCGCGGCTCGGTAGTGCCTCTCTTCCTCGACCAGATCGCGCGAGGTGGTCCGGTGACGGTCACCATGCGGGAGATGACTCGGTTTCTTCTCAGCCTCGACCGCGCAGTCGACACCGTGTTTGCCGCGATCCGCACCGCGCACCCCGGTGACACGTACGTGCCGCGTGTCCCCGCCGCACGAGTGTCCGATCTCGCGGAAGTGCTCATCGATGGGCGCGATATTCCCATCGTGTATACCGGCATCCGTCCCGGCGAGAAGATCCACGAGATCATGGTCTCGGAAGAGGAGTGTTACCGTACGATCGCGCGCGATGACTATTATGTCATCTGCTCGATGCTTCCGGAGTTGCGGGCGGAGACCGCGGCGGAGAGGCCGCTCAAGCGTAAATACTCTTCCGAAGACATCACCCTTGACCACGGGGGCTTGCGTGAGTTACTGGAGGCGCACCTTCGCACCCCGATGTTCGCGGACGTAACACCGTGAAGGTCGTCACGCTTTTTGGGACGCGGCCCGAGATCATCCGGCTGAGCCGAGTGATTGACCGACTCGACCAGCACGCGGAGCAAATCCTCGTCCACACGGGTCAGAATCATGATCCGACCCTAAGCGACATTTTTTTTCGAGATCTCGCAGTTCGGCAGCCGAACGTTCATCTCGGCGTACGGGCGGGGAGTTTTCCAGAACAGGCTGCGCAGATCCTCGAACGAAGCGCTCAGGTGCTCGAACGCGAGCGACCTGATCGACTTCTGATCCTTGGCGACACGAACAGCGGTCTTGCCTGCATCATCGCAGCCAGAATGCGCATTCCAGTCTTCCACATGGAGGCCGGGAATCGCTCATATGATGACCGCATTCCGGAGGAGATCAATCGCCGCATCATCGACCACTCCAGCAACGTGCTGATGCCTTATACGAACAGGAGCAAGGAAGCCTTGGTCCGAGAGGGCATCGAGCGGCGTCGCATCTACGTGACCGGTAACCCGATATATGAGGTGCTCGAGCACTACGGTAAAGCGATCGATGGAAGTTCGGTTCTGACGGATTTAGGCCTACGAGAGAAAGAATTTTTTCTCGTGACATTGCATCGAGCCGAGAACGTCGACGAGCCAGAGCGCCTCGACTCATTCCTCCAGGGTTTGACGCGCGTAGCGGATGCATTCGACAAACCGATGGTGGTGAGCGTCCATCCGCGAACGGCCGATAAGATGAAGCGATACGGCCTCTCTCCTCAATCGGATCGCGTTCGTCTGCTCAGTCCACTCGGTTTCTTCGAATTCGTAAAACTGGAGAAGACCGCCTTCTGTGTCTTGAGCGACAGCGGTACCGTTCAGGAGGAGTGTTGCATTTTCAAGGTTCCCAACGTGACTTTGCGCGACGTGACGGAACGGCCGGAAACGATCGAGTGTGGAAGTAACATCCTCTCCGGCGCGGATCCACAGATGATAGAGACCGCGGTGCGGATCGCTACGAGTCGTCTCGATTGGGACGTGCCTTCCGAATACGTCGTGCGGAACGTGTCTCAGACAGTGACGAAGATCGTTCTCGGATATAGGCAGCGGGAATTCGAGTGTCCCTGACGTAAAGTCGCTGATGCGCGTGACAATCCTTTCGCAATATTATGATCCAGAGCCTGTACCGAAAGCAGGTGAGATCGCGCGAGCTCTGCGTGCCCGCGGCCATGATACGGCTGTTATTACCGGGTTTCCCAACTATCCATCGGGACGTCTGTACAAAGGATTTCGCCTGCGTCTGATCCAGCGCGAGACCCGTGACGAAATTTCGGTGGTCCGCACGTTCGAGTATCCGTATCACGGCAAGAACGTCACCGGGCGACTGGTGAACTACTGGTCATTCGTATTCTCGGCAACCCTCGGTGCGTTCTTCAGTAACCGGTCAGATGTCATTTATGTGTGGCACCCTCCTCTGACCGTGGGCGTAGCCGCGTGGCTCATCTCGTCTCTGCGTGGCATACCGTTCGTTTATGACGTTCAGGATATCTGGCCGGAGAGCGCGGTGTTGTCCGGGCTGATGAAAGATGGTGTTCTCACGCGACTGATGGGGACGCTTGAGCGATTCGTTTACCGAAGGGCCGCCCACGTTCTTGTCGTGACTGAAGGAGCCCGTCAGAATCTCATCGGGAAGGGCGTCCCACCTGAGAAGGTTACGGTGATGCCGCACTGGGTCGATGAGGGTCTCTTTAACGAATCTGCGGATGAGCGCCGTGGAGCGGTGCGTCAGGAGTTGCAGTGGGAAGGACGCTTCGTAGTCTTGTTCGCTGGGAATCTCGGTCTCGTGCAGGGCCTCGATTCCGTGGTTCGCGCGGCGACGCTTCTCCCGGCCGCCTCCAGTGTGCTCGTGGTCATGATGGGAGATGGCAGCGATCGTGAACGATTGATGGAAATGACGCGGGAATCGGTCGACGGCGATCGTGTTCGGTTCGTCGAACGGCAGCCGATGACTCGTATGCCCGAAATAATGGCGGCAGCAGATTGTCTGCTTGTGCACTTGCGGCGCTCGGAGCTGTCGCGCTATGTGATTCCGACAAAAACGCTGGCGTACCTAGCCGCAGGACGACCGATTCTGATGGCGATGGAAGGAGCGGCTGCAGATCTTGTCGCCGAGGCGGGAGCAGGAATCACGGTTCCTCCCGACGATCCCGAAGGGTTGGCCGTTGCGATGCATGGGTTGAGTGAGATCGATGAGCAGGAACGCGAGGGTTACGCCGAGCGTGGTCGCAAATACTTGCGTGCCAATCTTTCCAAGGATCTTGTCATCGCGCGGTACGAGAGTCTCTTGCGCCGCGTGGCGGAGGACTACCGGAGTTGACGCGGTCATGTCTTGTTACCGGAGCGACGGGCGCGCTCGGTCCCGCGGTTGTCAGCGCATTCCGGAGCCGTGGCTACCGCGTGAAGGCGCTCGCTCGCCATCCTGCTCCGGCCGGCCTCTTCCCCAGTGATGTGGAAACGGTCGCCGGAGACATCCTCGACCGCACGACGCTGGACCGAGCGCTATCAGGTGCCGATGTGGTCGTTCATCTCGCCGCGCTCCTGCATTTCGTCGATCCGCCGGTTTCACTTCAGGTTGAGTACGAGCGGGTCAACGTTTCCGGAACCGAGACACTCGTGCGTGCGTGTGAAACCGCTTCCGTTGCGAGGATTGTCTACTTCAGCAGCATCGCCGTTTATGGCTACAGTGAAAAACGAATTCTGACTGAGACGGAGCAGCCGAAGCCCGATACGTGGTATGCGCGAACCAAGCTCGACGCCGAGCGAGCGATCCTCTCCGCACGCGATCCCAATGGCCACCCGATTGGTACCGTGCTGCGCCTTGCGGCAGTCTATGGGAGTCGTGTCAAGGGCAATTATCTACGGCTCCTGCGCGCGTTAGAGCGGGGAAGATTCATTCCTGTAGGACGGGGCGATAATCATCGTGCTCTCATCTACGACAAAGACGTGGCACTTGCGGCCTTTCTCGCTGCCGAGCACCCGGCCGCGCCTGGCGAGGTCTTCAACGTCTCCGACGGGACGTCACCGACGCTCGCGCAGATCATCGACAACATGTGCGTCGCGCTTAACCGCCAGCCGCCGCGAGTTTCCATTCCTGTGTCACCGGTGCGGTGGGCGATCCTGTTGGCGCACGCTGTGGCATCGCCAGTTGGCGTGAGGCTTCCTATTACGCCGGCGACGTTCGCGAAGTATCTCGAGGACGTCAGCGTCGAAAGCAGCAAGATCCGCGAGCAGCTTGGATTTCAGCCGCAATACGATCAAGCTACCGGCTGGCGGGATGCGATCGCAGACATGCGCCTGGTCTCAGTAACAGGCGCGCTGTAGCATGCCGACGCTCAACGTTAACGGATCAGGAGCGAAGCAGCGGTGCCGACCGCGCTGACGCCACGGCTGTTGAATGCCAGGGCGAGGGCTCAGCGCGATCGCTCAACGCGCAGTACGAATCGCCACAACGCTAGAGCCATCCCGAGCACAACCGCAATCAGGCCGAGCTGGATCGATATACCCGTATAGGGAAATGCGATCGCTGCCGCCGCTCCCCCGATCGCGAGCAGAATGTACAGTGTCGAAATCCAGTTATGCGAGTAACCGGCGATATTCAGCCTCTGATAGAGATGCGAGCGGTGCGCGGCGAAGGCATTTTCGCGCCGGTAGAGGCGCCGAATGAACGTCAGCGTCGTGTCGAAGAGGAATGGCCACACAAAGAGCGCGGCCGGGACGATAAATCGCCCTTTGTCCGGTTGCGCGAGCAGCGGCAGCGTGGCAAATGAGAAGCCGAGGAAAGCGCTCCCCACGTCGCCCATGAAGATGTGCGCCGGCGCCCAGTTATGCGCAAGAAATCCCAGGCTCGTCGCGGCGATCAGCGCACCGATCGCTAGGAAAGCCGGTTCGTTTGCGCGCGCCCCAAGGATGGCCCAGCCTGCGCCGGCCACGAGCGCTTGTCCGCCGGCGATGCCGTCGATACCGTCCATGAAGTTATAGGCGTTCGTTAGCCCAACAATCCAGACTAGCGTTAGCACCGCGCCAATAACTCCGAGGTACACCGATCCATCGGCGAATGCGATGGCTGACACGTACCCACACGTGCTGGTGGCGATCAGGGCGCTGAGCGCATGCGCGAAAAATCGGACGCACGCGCTGAGTGAGCGGACATCGTCGATCAGGCTCGTGACGCCGATAACAAGTGCAGCCGTCGTGAACCCGGCGACGTCTTGCCACGGAAAGGCATGCCACCACGTAGCAAAGGCAACGAAACCGACGATTGTTAGCGAAGTAATTGCGAGCCCACCACCCCGCGGCGTCGGCACTGAATGCGAACTACGCTCGTTGGGCCAATCCACTAGGCCAAGCACGCCGACCCGTCCCACCACCCACCAAGACACAGCAAACCCGATGATGGCAGAGATCACAACGGGAAGAACGTGGATAACCATCACAGGGGTTCGCCGACCCTGCACTCACGCATTGCTGCGAGATCCCCACCGGATCGTTCGCGCCCGCCGAGGTGCCAAAACGATCGCATCGCAAAGAACCGCTCCGTGTCTATTCTTAGCGATCCAAGGTGTTGGATGTGCATTGAGAGATCCGTCAGCGCGCCAGGGCCGACGGCTGGCGCAAGCGTAACACCAACAGTCCTCCGCGGCGCGACAAGAGGCGCATGTAAGCATGGACTACCATCTGCCGCATTTTTGACACCGCCGACGAATGGGATGAGAACCGACTGCGTTCCCGACTGAGCAATTTCGACCGCGTAAGTGCGTAAAGCGATCGCCTGCCAACCAGTGCACCGCACGTGCACGACGGACGTGTTATAGAGACCATGTCGTTGACGAGGAATCGTGAGCCTGCGGCTTCGCTGCACCCCACAATGTAAATGAATCTGCCATAACCAAGAAGGCGGCGCTCGGCATCTCTGAACACCTCGCAACGTGCCAGTGTGCTACCGACGCGGCCAATATTGAACGCGCCGGACCGAGACATCTTCCATCACCCAAAAGGAGCGTCCGACCAGTCTCGAAGTCGTATCACAGTAGATCGGCGTGCGAGTCGCCCGTCAAATCAGTTGCAGCGATCAGTTCGCGGTGAAAACCTGATGGCAAGAAGTATTGGGTTTGGGGTATTCGCGTCGTGCTGTCCAGCAGCCAAATGAAATCCGTTATGGACGGCAGGAAAGATGATGGGGGCGGCATTTCAGAGCCGAGCAGGTCGACGAGCGACTGAGGACCCCATGAGCCACACCCCCATCGCTCTCCAACCCTTGATCAAAATCAAAAACCCAAAGACGCTGCTATGGAAAGGCAACTGCGACTTTGCCTCAGGACGACGCCAGCACGCGCTCAGGAACGCCTGTTCCACTTGAGTAGCGGTGATTGGATCTGCCTTCAGATTCACCCTAAATCCGATGGTAGACCCTTCTGACCTGAACGAATATTGGCGAAGCCGAAGATAGCGGGTCGGCGTGTGGCCGGTGAAGGGCGACGTGTATTCCGAGCAGAGTGTGCGCTCGGCCGCCACGCGCCCGCCATTGCAAAAGGCCCACGGATTTGCAGAGTCTGCCTGAAAATTCACAGCCATCGCGTGATCAACCAATCCAGAGCGGGAGCCGATAGATTCGCCAGAGTGCGTTTGCGTACCTTGCCCGGTAGGACTCCCGGAGTAGGACAGCAGGGGGCGAGTGCGGTTGGGCGCGATGAGCCATTCCTCTTCGACACGACGCTGACGTTCATTAGGCGCCTCTACCGGTGTCTTCTCCGCGCACCGCTCGCACCTGACAAGAGAGATCGAATCCGAAAACGACCGCGATCACGATGTGTGCCGGGTCGAAGTTATCAAAGACGTTCCCTCGCTGCACCCTGCAGCTCCAACGACTTCGACCTAAACTCGTCACAACGATATCCTCGGTCAATTCTAAGGCGAAGACATGATAACGCCGCTATCGACGAGGCCAATATTCCACACGCTGAACGACCATTTCGTTCATTACCCAGAGTAGCATACGACCATTCTCAAAATCGTACCAGAGTAGATCGGCATGCGAATCGCCCGTCAAATCAGTTGCAGCGATCAGTTCGCGGTGAAAACCTGATGGCAATAAATATTGGAGTTGCGGTACGCGTGTCGTGTCATCCAGCAGCCAGATGAAATCCGTTCCCGCGAATGAGCGATACACCGCATCAACCTCGAGATCGCGAGAGAATCGTGCGCAAGCTGCAATATAGGCGTTGGGTACGATGAGCGAAGGCGTGAGGATTTCAGTGACCTGCCCATTTGAGTCAAATTTCCAGAGCTTTGCGTCCGCCGTGAGCATGTTGCTAAGCAGAAGCGACATGGTGCCCGGCCCGGTGAATTCGCCCACTCCTGCGATGTGCCAACCCTCGCCGATCGCTGGTAGCGGCTGCCGGTACAGTGGGGTTCCGTTCTTCGAGAGCCGCATCAGTTCGGCGGCCCCGTTTGTGTCGTGGCGAACGATCAAATTCGCTCCGCTGCCGTCATTCCATGCAAAGTGAGGCGACCAACGTTGGCGTACAGCGATTCTGAGACGCCTTGGAAGCGTGACCGCTCCTTCGCTCGTTCGTTCGAGTAGTTCCACGGCTCCATCGCCGTCGTAATCGGCAGCACAGCAGAAGCGCTCCGCGGTTTGATTCCGACGAATGATGGCAATCGCTTGCCGTTTCAGGTGCTCATCGGGGACGTCGATGGCCATCTCCGGCGCGAAGCGGAGCGCGGAGGCGAGATTCCGAGCAGCTTCGTCGCGCCGTCCAGCTTCCTCTTGCGCGAGCGCGAGATTGAGATAGATCTCGGGACGGCGATCGTACCGTAGCGCACGTTCATATGCCGTTACAGCGGCGCTCGGTTGGCCGAGAATGCGTTCATTCACGCCTTCAATCATGGCCAAGCGAACGTCGTCCGGGAACCGTCGCGTGTATTTCCGCACTCGCTCGCGTGTCCGTCGCGCGAGAATACGCGACTGGCTTTCCTGCATGTTGACCGCTGCCAAGGTCGCCGCCTCGAGCCTCTGCAGAGCCACCTCGTAGCGCAGCGGCACGATGGAGCAATGCCAGATGGCGATGCAGCCGCCGATCAAGGCGATGCTATATCGTGCGGCGGCTATGAGGTTCATCGGTCGGCCCATGCGCAACAGATCGCGCCGAAGAATATGAATGTCAGGCGTGGCGCGGCGAGTTCCATAGGGAACTGACCGACCGCGAGCACGGTGAAACCGCAAAGCAATGGAAATGCGAGGTTCCGTGAGATCAGTTCCCGTTCGGTACAGGTTTCGTTGTGTGCGACGTGGCGAAAGGACAGCGACGCGATGTAAACGCCAGCACTCAAGAAGATTAGATAGCCGACCAGCCCCATCTCCGCGAGGATCTGGAGATGGTCGTTGTGGACTTCACCAAAGTTCTCGCCCTTTGAGTAAAAGCCCGAGAGTAAGGTCGGATATCGGCGCTCGACGTCGATGCGCCGTGGAAAATATTCGAACCGGAACACCCCTGGTCCGATGCCGACAATAGGATGATCCGCAAACATGTCCCACGCGGCGAGAAATGCGCCGAGGCGATACGACGTCAAGACGTCGAGATTTCCGCTCGCCATCGCAGAGGTCTTGCTTGTTATCCGCGCCAGCATCGGCTTCAACGCGGAACCGCGAGCAAGAAGCGCGAGTCCGGCCACGGCTCCTGCGACAACGACTGCAATGGCGACCGCTCTGAGGTGCTCGCGTTTCGCGATCACCGCAAACGCCACGACCGCGACCGCGTAGGCGATGACCGCGGAGAGGGCCTGCGTTGCTAGAATACCCGCCACGAGACTGGCGTTCACGAGGGCAAAAACGACGCGTCGAAGCCCGTTACTTACTCCGGCGAGAACCAATGCCGCAATGGCCGGGCTCAGAAGGTAAGCGCCTGCGTCGTTGCCGTTTCCGAGAAGCCCGGTCTCGATGATCACCGAGTCTGGGAACGGGGTCCAGACGCGGAGTGCCTGACAGACAATCAGCGCGGCGTTTATAAGAGCGGGCACGAAAACAAACAGGAGCGATGCCGGCGTACGCTCGTGAGCCGTGACACATACCGCGAGGAAGATTACGGCCGCGAAGATCACAGTGAGCAGAGAGTCGAAGCTCAGCGCGCGATTGACCGAAAAGAAGGTTGCGATTGCCGCCCATAAGCAAACTGCGGCAACGATCGTCTGCTCGCGTCTCCATCGCCCATCAGCGAATCGCTTCCATCCCGTGGCAACCATCATTGTGATGACGATAATGCCGAGGGCGCGGAACTCGAGTTCCTTCGGAATGCGGAACGGATCTTTTGCGGCTGGCACTACGGTGAGCGGAATGGCGACCGTTGCTGCCACGATGGCCCACCAAATGAGAGTCGTATCGCGGCGGTGAGACTCCGCGGCACGTTTTCTCATGTTTGTCTAATGAGCGACGCAGCGACGTACGGTGGCGGGAGTTCCTGAGGCAAGTCGTTCCGGTGACCAAGCCGATACTTGGAAACGATCTCGGGCAGCAAAGAGATCTCCTCGACCTCGCGGATCAGGAGCGTTCTACGAGAAAAGCTCGCGCGGCCGGGGTGTGAAATGCCACGGAAATCGGTCCCTTCTTCGGCAGTCGCGGGGTGGGTGTTGACGCTGTCTGTGCGCATCGGGTCTCCGGAAAATGAGAATGGTGCATCTTAGAGTCAATGCGGGGCACGTTCAAGCGGATGCACTACTGAAGGCAGCCAAGCGCCTTGAGCACCTCCACGCGCTCCTGCGGCACGACTGGTGACCTCGCCGTTTCGCTTGGGAGTGCCCGCGCCACGTAGCCGCTCCACTCGTCGAAGCGTGCGTGAAGTGCTCCGCGTCCCTCTCGGCGATCTCGCGGTCGTAAAGCTGCTCCATCTCTTGCATCGCCTTCCTGTCTTTGGCGGTGACGGTGCGCGAACGCGTCAACGTGAGCGTCTCGACCTCAAGAGGACCTGACCTCGCCTGTTGCGAACGCGACGAGATTCGCGATGGCGATCGGCTTCGTCACGTCGCCGGTTAGCGTAGAGGCCGGAGCGTACTCGGGAATGAGCTGTTGAAGCGCGTGCAGGGCCGCTGGCGCGTCGAGGTGGGCGCGTGACGTGCGCTCCATCCAGGCGGCGATGCGCTCATGCTGCGGTTGCGTTGATTCCGTGATGACGATCTGAGGGTGCACCGTAGGACGGATGTCTTCCCCCTCCAAGCGAATCTCTTCAAAGAGCTTCTCGCCGGAACGCATACCCGTAAAAACGATAGGAATGTCGTCTTCCGTATGGTTCGAGAGGCGAATGAGGTCTCTTGCAAGATCGGCGATCTTGACCGGCTCGCCCATATCGAGCATGAAAATGTGCCCTGCCACGCCGAGCGTTGCCGCCTGCAGGACAAGCGAGATCGCCTCTGAAGTGCGGATGAAGTAGCGCGTGACGTCGGGATGCGTCACCGTCACCGGCCCACCCGCTGCGATCTGTTCCTTGAACAATGGGATGACGCTGCCGGAGGATCCGATCACGTTTCCGAAACGCACAATCGTCAGCTTCATGTCGGAGTGCCGTGCAACGTCCAGCAGAAGGATCTCCGCCGCGCGTTTGGTCGCGCCCATTACGCTCGTAGGATTGATGGCTTTGTCAGTCGAGATGCAAACGAACCGCTCGACCGATGCCGTATTACAGATTTCTGCGAGCTTCCGCGTCGCAAGCGCGTTGTTGCGGAGGTACTCAGGTGGGTTTTCCTCGCCGAGCGGAACGTGCTTGTGAGCGGCGGCGTGAAGCACGATCTGCGGTCGCTCGCGCATGATTAGCGCGTCCATGATGTCCGCGTCGCCGATGTCGACGAGGTTCGCGGAGATGTTCGAGGAGACCCAACCCGTGTCTCGGCTCAGCCGTTTGCGCACCTCGTAAAGCGCGAATTCGGAGCGTTCCACGAGTGCGAGACTCTCGGGCTCGAATTGCAGAACCTGCGACGCCAGCTCCGATCCGATCGTTCCGCCCGCTCCCGTGACCAGGACGCGCTTGCCTTTGAAAAGCTCGCGGACCGGATTGCCGGGGAGCTCGATCTTCTCACGGCGTAGGAGATCTTCGACGTTCACGGGCCGCAACTGCGTGACGTGGACCTTCCCGCTGACCAGATGGTCGATTCCGGGGATCGTCTTGAAGGGGAGGTCGGCGTCCGACAGGTGCCGGATGACCTCGCGAATCCGTTTTCCCGAGGCGCTGGGAATGGCGATGAGCGCTTCGTCCACCGAGAGACCGTCGGCGATCTCTGCCGTCCTTTCAATCGGTCCTCGCACTTCGATGCCGCGGATCTGCGAGCCCCACTTGGCGCGGTGATCGTCAATGAAGGAGACCACGCTCATGCCGAGCCGCGGGCGATGCTGGATCTCGCGTGCCAGGGCTTCGCCCGCGTCTCCCGCGCCGATGATCACGACTTTCTTAAGATTCGGTGCAGGCCCATTTTTCTCGCGCGTCCGGTCGCGGCCGACCCGGATGGCAACCCGTGCGCCAAAAAGCGTAAGTAACGAGAAGGCCCAGTCGATGAGCAACACGCCTCGGGGTCCAGTCACATGTTGCTTCAGTCCGAAATTGTCACCGAGGTACCAGAGACCCACGAGAACCGCCAGGGCAGAGGTGAGGCCTACGACGAGACGGAGGACGTCGCTGATGCCGACGTATCTCCACCATCCTCGATAGAAGCCTAAGGCTGCGCCGGCCAGTAGCTGGACTCCCACGACGTAGGGGATCCCCTCTTTGAAGGATTCGAGGAACTCCGGCGGGATGCTGAATTCGAAGCGGAGGAGCCAGGCGAAGACGTAACAGAGGGTGAAGACGAAGGCGTGGAAGAGAAAGAGCATCGCTACGCGGGCCGCCGTGACGCGGGCGAGGAACGAGGAAATGAGCCCCTTGGGCCGCGGATCGGTCATGAGGGTTTTCGCTCCCTGAGCCTTCAGGGGAGGGAGAGTCGTGTGCGTGAGACGTCATTATAAGGAAGTCAGGGGTGCTTGTGGGAATTTGTGCGTATGAGCTTGCGGAGCTCAGGGCATTGGGCGAGGGATTCCGCCACCCGAAGCCAGGAGGGACGCCTGCGCTACACGGATAGCTCACGGCGCCGCGATGCCCGGATTGATCGATTCATTTGTAGGCTTCAGGTCCTTCCATGCCCGCGAGGTCCAGGCAATCGCATTCGGCGACGGAGCGGAGGGCTGGCCCGCTCAATTGCTGCCTGGCTGGGCATCTACGAAGGGCGAAGGGCTGCGCGTCATTGCGCAAACTCTTCGGCTACTCAGCGCGAGCCGCATCACGCAGCTGGCCGCCGAGTGCGCCAAGCTGCTGCGATGCGACAGACTTCTGCAACAGCTGGTCGCCGATGCACGTCTCGCCACCGCCTGGATCGCTGTCAGTCGGCTTTCCGCTCCGAGCGCATCACACGATGCATTGAGCGACGCTGCGCTTTGACCGGGGCTCAGTACCGTCAGGCCTTCGCTGCCTCCAACGCTTTCCGGCGGATGTTGCTCGAATCCCTGCTCCAAAACCCCCAACCGAGATTATCGAACGGTCATAGAAGCCTCTTTCCGTGCGGGCCTGACTGATGAATCTCGCCTTTCGACACTTGACTCAAGTTCCGACCCCTTGACTCAAGCTCCGACCCCTTGACTCAAGCTCTGATACGCATATAGCAGGCGTGCCGACGTTCGTGCGGAGCGGCGTACGATCGGCACCGAAAGGAGCCTGCGATGAATACTTATGCTGCGATCGATCTTCACTCGAACAACGGAGTCCTCACGATCATTGATGAGACCGACAAGGTTCTGCGGCAACGGAAGCTTCCCAACGAGCTGGGCGCATTCGTAAACGAGCTCGAGCCATTCCGCGCCACGCTCAAAGGTGTGGCGATCGAGTCGACGTTTAACTGGTACTGGCTCGTCGACGGATTGGTCTCGCATGACTTTCCGGCGATGCTGGTGAACACGGCAGCGATTCAGCAGTACAACGGCCTCAAACGCACCGACGATCAGTACGACACGTGGTGGCTCGCCCACATGATGCGTCTGGGTATTCTGCCGACACGACACATCGTGCCGCGGCAGGAGCGCGCCGTGCGCGGTCTGTTTCGGAAGCGACTTCGTCTGGTGCAACAGCGCACCGCAAACATCCTGAGCATCCAGAACCTGGAGCAAAGAAACCGGGGGACGAAAATCGCAGTGAAGGAAGTCAAGAAACTTACTGCAGTGCGAGTGCACGAGCTTTACGACAACGACGATCTCGCTCTGGCGATTACCACGACGCTGAATGTCATCACCGCGCTCACCGAGCAAATCAATGCTCTCGCAGAGGCAAAGCGTTATTACGATCGGAAGAGCGCAAAGACAAACACCATCGTTGCGACCAAGGCGATCGCGCACAAGCTCGCACGGGCCTGCTTCTACGTCCTGCGGGATCAGGTGCCGTTCGATCCCAAGAGAGTATTCGTGTGAGAGCTTGTCCGGTGCGGTCAGCCAGCATTGGGGTTGGATATCCAAGCCACGAGCTCTGATTGGAGGCCGCACCGGCCAGGGAAGTTGGAGCTATGATGTCCGCGACGAGCGCGAGGGGCCACGAGGGGTTGGACGCCGGAGCAGCAATGCGCCGGCGAGCCACGAGTTCTGTGCACCTTCCAATTGGACACGCGCTCGTTTTTTACCGATACGTTTCTGGGACGCGAGACGCGTCAGGGGCGATGCCGGCTCAACAGCCGGCTGATGCCTTGATCCTGATGGGTGACTGGAGCGGACACCATGCCGACTCCGCACGATCGAAACAACGGGACAGCAGACCTTCAGTTACCAACTTCGCGACCGCCGTTATCAGCAGCGGCTAAACGCCGCTAGGGATTTGCCCGCCCATATTGACAATGCCTGCTAATGGGCGACCCCAAGGCTCCCCCAAGGCTCCCGACCCAAGGCTCCCAGGGCTCGCCAAGGGCTCGACCTTGATCTCGCGTGTGGCCCTACAGTCGCCGGGATTCGTGCATCCGATCACGGGGGAGAAGCTCCTTCACCGGGCTGCCAATCTGACCATGGTTGATCGCAAGCCTCGATCGTTTTTCACTGGCAGTTGGCGTCACGGCCGCAGTCGCCATTGGGGCTGCGAGGCAAGGGAGCAGACGTTGCTCTCCCGTCATTCCATTCGATGGCGTAGATGATGACTGCTGGTCTGCACGAGTATAGTACGTGGCTAAGCGTAGGGGGCACGGATGGAGATCAGTCAAGTTTTGCGTTCCGGGTTTGGCAGGCTATTCATGAGAGCACAAGGCGTTAGAGGGTCGATATCGATGGTGCCGCCCAACGTCGCATTCGTGCACTATGGATGTGGCAGTGTCGTTCGCCCGAAATGGCTCAACCTCGATATTTATCCGGCATTCCTGGTGCAGTCAGAGCTGCGTCCACATTATCAGCAGGTCTCCCTCGCTCACGTGCACCCGTTCCCCGATAACTCGTTTGCATTTGCGTACTGTGAGGATCTGATCGAGCATCTGTCTCAATCCGATTCGTTGACGTTTCTCACTGAGGTGTTCAGAACGCTAAAGGAGGGTGGAGTGTTTCGTCTGTCATCTCCTGGTTTGCGAGGCGTTTTGCGTCGACACTACCGAGCTGCTACCTATAGTGCCGCGATCGTAGGCAAGAGTGAGGCGTACACACCCTGGGGCCACGTTCACTTCTACTGTGAGGAATCGCTAGAACTAGTGGCGCGACATATTGGATTCAGAAATATTACGTTCCACGGGTTCGGCGAGTCGCAACACGATGAGTTTCGCGGGATGGATACTCGACAGAACCAGGCCGATCTCAATCTTTTCGCGGAGCTGACGAAGTAGCGGCAGTTTCAAACCGTGATCCCTCTCTTCGCGACACCCTCGAGATCACATCGTTCGGTGACGGGCTCCGGTCGTGGCGGCATGGACCACTTACACTTTTTACCTGGTCTCATACGACATCTTTGTCTGGACGAAGTTTGTACTGTCCGACATGCTTTTTCTCCTCAGCGCGTTTGCCATCTTCTATTTTGATCTCGACAAAATTAATTCATGCCGACAGTTCAAAGAGCCGAGGCATAGCGCTCATAGTCAGACGTGCGGAGGGGTGCCGTTGACCAGGGGCTCGCCAACATTGACGCGCTCGACGCGGCGCGTCTGTCGAGTCATCATCTCGTCCTCGCTCCGGAGACGCCCATGTAGAAGGCATCCGAGTAAGACCAGAGGAACGGAGATGAGCATGAGGATCAAGCCGGGCAGTAGGAGCTTGCTCACGAACAGCGATCTCTCCACGATTCGGGATGATGGAGACGTCACGCTGTAGAGCACGTTCGAAGCATTCAACTGCTGCGACAGGAGTTGATAGATTGAATCAACCTGGTTCACGACCAGAACGGTTTCCTCGAAAGCCTGCTGGAATTGTTGCCGGATTGACTGCTCGACCTGCTCGTTGGTCGTAGCGCGAGCCTCGAAACCGGCAAGCGACGCGAGTAGAGTCTGGTAATAAGCAACCTCAGTTTGTAGAGGAACGGCACTGAGGGATTCTTCGCGAATGTTGTCGGAGAGCTTTCTCCGGTACTCGAGGTCGCTTGCCTGTTCGCTGATCTGAATCAAACGATCCAGGAAGCTTTCACTGAACTGCGGAATGACGGTATCTCCAGTCAGTCCTCGGCCACCCGCCGACGTTCTGTCCGTGCTGTCGCGATCTGCGGCACGTTCGCCCGGCTTCTGCTGGAGGTATGTATTGAGAGCGTCGTGATGGATGCGGAGTCTTCGCTCGTGCTCCTGAACCTCTATTTCGTTTTGTTCCAGCTGGGCTCGAAGGAATCGGATCGAACCAGTGGCGTCTTTCGCTGCGCCTCGTGCCCTGACGGTTTCGAGAAGAGGTTGAAGCCGGTATCTTAGAATTTCGTTGAGCTGCAGCTGTATCTCAGCCAGCGAAACCTTGCGAGGGCCGACCCTGAGCACCTTCGATCCCGGAGTGGCCATGAGATCTGAGACGTTCCGTTGGATCCTTCGGAGCTTGGACCGGAGTATGTCGGTGGCAACCAGGTAGTCATACTCTCGGAGTTTCGTCTCATCGAGAATGTTTCGGGAAAGCAGAGGAAAGTTCAACCGCAAGGCGCCTCTTTCCTTGACCGACTGATCGGACCACAGAGTGACCGCATCGGAAAGGATTTTCTGGGACAACGCCGGAGGGATGTGACCTCGGTTCCTGCGATCAACCAGACTCAGCGTGAACTCGGTGTTGCTCAACGACTGGCGCTTGAGGCGGAATTCACCTTCCAGTCTTTCACGCTCCACAGCACCGAGTTTTGCGTCGGTGAACTTCGCGCCATACTCACGGTCCAGGGCGTCGATGGCCGGATTGGCTGCAGCTACGAAGAGCATGCTCTTGAACCGGGGAAAGGGTATGTAGCGCTTGAGATCGTTGTCTTCGTAGACGCGAATGAGAACAGGCGTACTGAGAAGATCTGTAGGACTGAACCGCGTGCCGTTCGGGTAAGTTCCCTTCTCCGCGCCTTCGAACTCGATCCGGAACCCGATGGTGGTAACCGCTTGACTGGGTGCTATCTGGTATCGGATTGCGACGTAGATTGTGTAGAGCAGGGCGATCGCGCCGAGGGTGCCTGCGATGACGTTCCTGTATGCCCAGAGAGTATCGAAGATCGCGCGAAGCGAAATGGCGGGCGGCTCGGAATCATCGTAACTAGGGTCGGTCGAGGTTCTTGGCTGCATGATTCTCCTGGGATGTCGGGTCTGGCAGTTTCGACAGAGGATACTGGGAGGGGCAACGGGCGTCTACTTTCCGATGGTCAGGTCCGCCGTCTGAACCGGGGACATCGCCGCGGATAGTATGTGTCGCGTGGATCATTCCGCCGCCACGCAGAAGGTGACTACGACGCCTCGCTGCTACGTGCCGGAGTCTTTCAGCAGGAGCTCCTGCCCGGCCAGTCGCAGGTCATGATCCACCATGATCTTGACGAGTTGCTTAAAATCAACCTCTGGCGCCCAGCCGAGGATCCTTTTTGCCTTGGAAGCATCACCTATGAGCAAGTCCACCTCCGTGGGTCGATAGTAGCGAGGATCGATCTCTACGTACCGGGACCAATCGAGGTCGAGGTATCCGAAGACTTCAGTGAGAAATTCTTTCACGGACCGGGTCTCGCCAGTTGCGATGACGAAGTCGTCGGCCTGCTCCGTTTGTAACATCAGCCACATTGCCTTCACATAGTCCCTGGCGTAGCCCCAGTCGCGCTTGGCCTCGAGGTTCCCAAGAAACAGTTTCTTCTGGAGACCTAATTTGATTCGCGTAGCGGCGCGGGTGATTTTTCGAGTGACGAAAGTTTCCCCCCTTCGCTCGGATTCGTGATTGAACAGAATCCCGTTGCAGGCAAACAGATCGTAGGATTCGCGGTAGTTCACCACGATGTGGTAGGCATATGCCTTGGCGCAGGCATAGGGGGATCTCGGATAGAAGGGAGTCGTTTCGCGCTGGGGTATCTCAGCGACCTTGCCGTATAACTCGGACGAGGACGCCTGATAAAATCTGGGGCGCATTCCCGTCTCGCGAATCGCCTCGAGCAGCCGGACAGTTCCGAGGGCGGTGACTTCCGCCGTGTACTCAGGCACGTCGAAGCTCACCCGGACGTGGGACTGAGCGCCGAGATTGTAGATCTCGTCGGGCTCTGTCTGGCGCAGGATCATGTTGAGCGAACTGGAATCATTCAGGTCGCCGTACAGGAGAGTCAGGGCTGGTCCACTCTCGTGAGGATCGTGATAGAGGTGATCGATTCTGCCTGTATTGAAAGACGATGATCGTCGGATGACGCCGAAAACTTCATAGCCTTTTTCGAGCAGCAGTTCAGTGAGGAACGATCCGTCCTGCCCTGTGATGCCGGTGATGAGCGCTTTCTTCTTTTTCATTCAAACCTGGGTGGTTCATCGTAATTTTGTGCTGTTCTTTCCAAAGGTGCGAAATGAAACTGCGCGAGCCATGTTATCCACCGAGCAGCTTCTGCATTCATCGTACACGCTATCGACGTCCCCGACCGCTCTGGGTTGATCATCGTTACTGGCGAGACGGCGGAGAGTCAAGATGCCAATCATGAACCGTGAAAGCAATATTTTCGTAGCAGGACATCGAGGTCTCGTCGGTTCTGCCATCGTACGGAAGCTCCGCGCTCAGGGTGGCGTGAAGTTGCTGCTTCGCACCAGGAACGAGCTCGACCTGCTGAATCAGGCGGCGGTGAACCGGTTCTTCGAGGATAATCAGGTGGACGAGGTTTACCTGGCGGCGGCCCGCGTGGGGGGGATTTATGCGAACTCGACCAGGCAGACCGACTTTCTATACGAAAATCTCGTCATCGCGACAAACGTCATTCACGCGGCGGCCGAAGCCGGCGTCGCGAAGTTAATATTCTTTGGGAGCTCATGCATTTATCCACGGATGGCTCCGCAGCCCATCAAGGAGAGCTCCCTGCTCACCGGACCGCTCGAGCCGACCAACGAGGGGTATGCACTGGCCAAGATCGCGGGGCTGAAGTTGTGCGAGCTCTATCGGCGGCAGTTCGGGAAGTCCTTCATTTCCGCGATGCCGACCAACCTGTACGGACCCGGCGATAATTTCAGTGCCATGAGCTCTCATGTCATTCCGGGATTGATGCGGAGGTTCCATCAGGCGCGGGAAAGCGGGTTGAGAGAGGTGATCGTCTGGGGAACTGGAACTCCCCTGCGGGAGTTCCTCCATGTCGACGACCTTGCGGAAGCGTCGTTGTTGCTCATGAAGGTATACGACGAGGACTCGACGATCAACGTCGGATCGAGTGAGGAACACACCATCAGTGAGCTTGCGGAGATGATGAAGCGCGCGGTAGGTTACGAAGGGACGATCGTGTTCGACCGCTCCAAACCTGACGGGACTCCTCGCAAGATTCTGGACTCCTCGCGGATCGCAGCACTTGGCTGGAAGCCCTCCCGGGGCTTACAGCTGGGACTCGAAGAAACCTACCGATGGGCCTTGAGTGAGGGGGTTTTTCTCTCAGACCGCGAGCGTTGAGCGGCTCTGAGGAGCGATCGAAACCCCAGCTTCAATCAATCCCTAGTGCGCAGACTTGACTTCAGTGCGCCATCCTGCTCGAATGACGTGCGTTCAATCATTGAACATACCTGCATGCCCGAACTCTCCGACGAAGTCCGCTACAAGCTCCTCAAGCTGCTCGAGACCGAGCCCGCGTTCTCGCAGCGTCAACTTGCCGAGAGACTGGGAATCAGCGTTGGTAAAGCGAACTACTGCCTGCGTGCTCTGGTCCAGAAAGGTTTCGTGAAAGTGCGGAACTTCAGAAGCAGTCAGAACAAACAGACTTACAGCTACCTGCTCACGCCGAAAGGCATCGAAGAAAAAGCGAAAGTCACCGTCCGGTTTCTTCAGTTCAAGATCCGAGAGTTCGAAGCGTTACGCTCCGAGATCGAGCGTTTGCGGATGGATGAGAATGCAGTGAATGAATCGAGGAGTGCACGTTGAGACCGAACGAGACTACCCAAAGCCAAAGAGTTGCCGGGATCCCGGAACAGCGAGCGGTCGGGGAGAAGCGAATGAAAGTGGTAATTCTCGCGGGCGGAGTTGGCAGCCGCCTCAGTGAAGAGACGGGAACGCGCCCCAAGCCGATGGTCGAGATCGGCGGGATGCCGATGATCTGGCACATCATGAAAATCTATGCTCACTTCGGATTGACAGATTTCATCATCTGTCTCGGGTACAAGGGATATTTCATCAAAGAGTACTTCGCCAACTATTTCCTCCACACGTCCGACGTGACTCTCGATCTTCGTCGCAATGAAATGAAGGTCCACCAGAGCACTTCAGAGCCGTGGACCGTCACCCTCATTGATACGGGAGAGAACACGATGACGGGGGGACGTCTCAAGCGGGTGCGCGATCACCTGGACGACGGACCTTTCTGCTTCACCTACGGCGACGGGGTGAGCGACGTCGACCTCTCGGCGGTGATCGACTTCCATCGCGTCAGCGGTTTGCAGGCGACACTCACGACGATCCAGCCTCCCGGGAGGTTTGGAATTCTCGAGATGGATGACGATCGAATCAGTGGATTCAAGGAAAAGCCACAAGGTGAAGATACGTGGATCAATGGAGGATTCTTCGTTCTCGAGAAGAGCGTGATCGACCTGGTTGACGACGACTCCACGATCTGGGAAAAGGAGCCGCTCGAGACTCTTGCCGCGAATCGACAGCTCTCCGCGTACCGGCATCCGGGCTTCTGGCAGATGATGGACACGCTCCGTGACAAAACCTACCTAGAAGAATTATGGGCGAGCGGCAAAGCTCCCTGGAAACTCTGGTCTTGAGCAGTTCATTCTGGAGTGGGAAACGCGTTCTTCTGACCGGCCACACCGGTTTCAAAGGAAGCTGGCTGGCGATGTGGCTTACCTCCAGGGGTGCGAGCGTGACTGGCTTCGCTCTGCCACCTCCTTACGAACCGAGCCTCTTCCGAACGGTCGATCTTGCATCATCGATTGAGAGCATCGAAGGAGATGTCCGCGACCTCGATGCGCTCAAACGAGTCGTCAGATCTTCGAAGCCTCAGATCGTGTTTCATCTCGCCGCACAGGCGTTGGTCCGGGCTTCCTACGAGTCTCCGGTAGAAACATACGCCACCAATGTGATGGGGACCGTGCATTTGCTCGAATCCGTTCGGCAGTGTGAGGACACCCGCGCGGTGGTCATTGTCACGAGTGACAAGTGCTACGAGAACCGCGAGTGGGTCTGGGGATACAGGGAAGAGGATCCCATGGGCGGTCATGATCCGTATTCCAACAGTAAGGGCTGTTCGGAGCTCGTTACCGCCGCCTACAGCAAGTCATTTTTCAACGGGAGCCCTGCCGCCTCGAGCGCGCGAGTGGCGAGCGCGCGCGCCGGCAATGTCATCGGCGGCGGCGACTGGGCCAAGGACCGCCTGATCCCTGACATCATCGAGGCCTTCTCTCAGCAGAGTCCAGTGGTGATCAGAAGTCCCAAAGCGGTCCGTCCCTGGCAGCATGTGCTCGAGCCTCTCAGTGGATACGTTCTTCTGGCGGAGAAATTGTGGGAAGGCGGGGAAGACTACACGGGCGGTTGGAACTTCGGCCCGAGCGACGCTGATGCCCGCCCGGTCGACTGGATCGTTGAACGACTTCGCACGATCTGGGGAGATGGAGCTTCGTGGAAACTGGACGGTAAGCAACACCCGCATGAAGCGCACCTTCTGAAACTCGATATTTCCAAAGCGCGCTCTCTTCTGAGGTGGCGTCCCAGGTTGGAGTTGGGCACAGCACTCGAATGGACGGCTGTCTGGTACCGCGAGTTTCTACGCGACTCGGGCTCCGCGCGCCAGATGACCGAGCGACAGATTGCCGATTTCGAGCGGATCGGCCTCACGAGGGATATCGAGGACGAGTCCGGGGCACTGAGTGCTGTCGATGAAACGTCGAGGAACCTTTCATGAACACGGGGACGATCATTCCGGGTGTTTCTCCGAAAGATGCCGAGGGGAGCCGTGCCTCAGAGCTCAGATTGCAGATCATGCAGCTTGTCGCGGAGTATCACGAAGCGGCCTTTCCCGCGAAGAAGTTTATTCCGGGCGAAAGTCCTATCCCCGTCTCCGGCCGGGTTTTCGATCATGTCGATATCCAACATCTCGTTGACTCGTCGCTCGACTTCTGGCTCACCACGGGACGTTTTGCCAGCCAGTTCGAAAAGGAATTTGCAAAGCTTTTCGGCCTGCGTGCAGCGATCCTGGTCAATTCCGGCTCATCAGCCAATCTCGTGGCGCTGTCGTGCCTCACATCGCCGAGGCTCGGGGACAGGCGGCTCGAGGCCGGAGACGAGGTCATCACAGTCGCTGCCGGTTTTCCGACGACAGTGAATCCCATCATTCAGAACGGACTGGTCCCGGTATTCATCGATGTCTCAATTCCCGGCTACGACGTCGATGTAACACAACTCGAAGCGGCGCTCTCGTCCAAAACCAGGGCGATCATGATCGCCCACACGCTCGGAAACCCTTTCGACCTCGACGCTGTGACTGCATTCGCCCGCAAGCACGAACTTTGGTTCATCGAGGATTGTTGCGATGCCGTGGGTGCGACGTACAAAGGTCAGAGTGTGGGGACATTTGGCGACCTGGCTACGGTGAGCTTCTACCCGGCACATCACATTACGATGGGGGAGGGAGGCGCCGTGTTGACGAACTCCCCACTACTCAAGACCCTCGCCGAGTCGTTCCGCGATTGGGGCCGCGATTGCTGGTGCGAGCCGGGCAAAGACAACAGCTGCGGCAAGCGGTTCGATTGGGACCTTGGTGATCTGCCGCACGGCTACGACCACAAGTACACTTACTCGCATATCGGCTACAACTTGAAGGCGACGGATATGCAGGCGGCGGTGGGAGTCGCTCAGCTTCAGAAGCTTTCGGGATTCATCGCTGCGCGTCGCAGAAATTTCGCTCTGCTGCGGGAAGGTCTCGAGGATTTGCAGGAGCATTTCATTCTCCCTGAGCCGACGCCCCACTCAGAGCCCAGCTGGTTCGGATTTCCAGTTGGCCTGCGTCCTGAGGCTCCTTTCAGCCGGGACCACGTCGTTCGATCGCTCGAGGGGAAAGGGATTGGCACTCGGCTGCTTTTCGCCGGCAACCTTCTGCGCCAGCCTGCTTACAAACACATCAGTCACCGCGTCATTGGGACTCTCCCAAACTCGGACTTCGTGATGAACAACGTGTTCTGGATCGGCGTCTACCCGGGCCTCACCTCAGCGATGATCGAATACATGATCGATGCATTTCATAGGGTAAGTCGCGGGTAATGCGTTGCCTGGTCACGGGTGCCACCGGCCACGTAGGTTCGTTCCTGACCCGCCGCCTCGTTCGTGAGGGCTGGAGCGTCTCGGTTCTCGTCCGGCCTCAGAGCGACCTGAGCCGGATTGCTGACGTGCTTCCGGCGTTGACAATCCTGTACGGTGAAATGGAAAACCTGGAACCGACTGTGGGGTCGATTACCGAAGCGGCGCCCCGATTTGTCTTTCACCTGGCATGGAGTGGTGTTACGAAAGAGCACAGGAATGACTCCAGACAGTTGACCGAGAACATCAGAGGCAGCCTGAGGCTCTTCGAAATTGCCCATGCCGCAGGCTGCAAGCGATGGATCGGTCTCGGTTCCCAGGCGGAGTATGGCCGTCATGACGTTATTCTCAGCGAGACCAGCCACACAGAGCCGACCACCGCGTACGGCGTAGCGAAGCTCGCCCTTTTCATGCTGATGTCGAAGGCCTGCGAGATTACCGAAACGTCGCTTGTGTGGATACGCTTGCTCGCCGCATATGGTCCGATGGACGATCCGCGCCATCTCATTCCTTCTGCCATCAGGGCGCTCATTGATCGCGATATTCTCCATACCACTCCTGGAGAGCAGCGCTGGGATTATCTCTACGTTGAAGATGCCGTCGACGCGATTTATCGACTTGCCATCACTACAGCGGCGGATGGGGTTTTCAACCTCGGGTCAGGTAAGGCCCACGAGGTGCGAGAGATCGTATCGATGATTCGTGACTTGATCGATCCTTCGGCGGCGGTAGGGTTCGGCGATCTTGCGTATGGTCAGGACCAGATCATGCTTCTGCAGACTGACATAACCAAAATCCAACAGGTAACCGGCTGGAGTCCGGAGGTCGACCTCGCTGAAGGTTTGCGAAGGACAGTGGTCTGGCACCGCGACGATCGATCGGGGCTACACGCCGGGAGGGTGTCATGAAAGGTTCGGACTACATCGCCCTGTTCCTCGAATCAAGGGGCGTCGGAGCAGTGTTCGAGATGTCAGGGGGCATGATCACGCACATGCTCGACTCGATTCATCAGCGGACAAAGATTCGTATCGTGAGTGTTCATCACGAACAGGCCGCCGCCTTCGCAGCTGAGGGTTATGGACGGATCACCGGCATCCCTGGTGTGGCGATGGCTACCAGCGGCCCCGGGGCGACGAACCTTCTGACAGGCATAGGGAGTTGTCATTTCGATTCGTCACCGGCCGTGTTCATCACCGGTCAGGTAAATCGGCACGAGCAGAAGGGAGATCGGGCCGTACGTCAGCTGGGATTTCAGGAGACGGACATCGTTTCCATGGCGAAGCCGATTACTAAGGCTTCCTGGCTTGTGAGGAAACCGGAAGAACTTCCCGAGATGCTCGAACGCTCCTTCGAGCTCGCGGTCAGCGGAAGGCCGGGTCCCGTTCTGCTGGACGTTCCAATGGATATCCAGCGTGAGGATCTGAAAGTCGAAGCGCCTTTCCCTCTCTCTCTGATCGCCCGCCGCCCCGAAGTTGACGCCGATTTATTGAAGCGGTTGTTTGCGGCAATCACGGAGGCGAAGCGACCTCTCATCCTCGCAGGTGGTGGAATCCGGTCATCCCGAAGCACAGAGCTATTCCGACGTTTCGCAGCGAAAACGAAGATTCCCGTCGTCAACTCTTTAATGGCGGTCGATGCGCTTGCCTCAGATGATCCGCTGCGCGTCGGCATGATCGGGAGCTATGGAAATCGATGGGCGAATCTCGCGATCGCTCAGAGCGACCTGCTCATCGTACTCGGAAGCCGCCTCGACATTCGGCAGACCGGCTCGGAGACTAAAGCCTTCAGGGGTCAACGAACAATTTTTCACATCGACTGTGAGTCGGGTGAGATGAACAATCGAATCACCGATTGCATCGAGGTGCACTCGGAGCTCGGTGACTTCTTCGAGGCCGCTATCGAAGCATCTGGGAACGAGTCGTTCCATGAGAGGACCGAGTGGGTGCGAGACATTGCGGCGCTACGGATGGAATGGCCTGATACCAGCGAGATCAAAAATCTGAAGGGCATCAATCCCAATCAGTTCATGCACGATCTCTCGAGGGTTTCATCGGCGGCGGCGGCGTTTGTCGTTGATGTGGGCCAGCATCAGATGTGGGCCGCTCAATCTCTGGATCTGCACTCCGATCAGCGCTTTCTCACATCCGGCGGAATGGGGTCGATGGGGTTCGCCCTTCCTGCCTCGATCGGGGTCGCAGTTGCAACGTCTCCCCGACCTGTCGTCGTGGTCGCCGGCGATGGCGGATTTCAGTCCAATATTCAGGAGCTACAGACAGTATTTCGAAATCAGCTTCCGCTGAAGATCGTCGTGATCGACAACGGCTGTCACGGCATGGTCCGCCAGTTTCAGGAGAGCTATTTTGAAGCGAGATATCAGTCGACCTTGTGGGGCTACAGCGCCCCGAAGTTTACCGCCGTCTCAGAGGCGTACGGAATTCCTGCTTCCACCATAACCGATCAGGAACAGGTCGCGGAAGCTCTCGCCTGGCTCTGGAGCGATCCGGTACGTCCCGCTCTGCTGCAGGTCATGGTTGATACCTACACCAACGCGTATCCCAAGATCGCATTCGGCAGGCCTAACACCGAGATGGAGCCTTTCGCAACTCCGATCGGGATGGAAAGTACATGAGCTTGCCCGATAACAGGGGAGCAGACGGGCTGCGTCCACCTGGTCACTTCGTTAGACGGGGCTTGCACTTTCTCGGAGTCGATCGGGCGATCGCGTACGTGATCGTCGGACGTGCGTGGGCTATCCTGGCCGGCCCGCTTTCTCTCTTTTTTATTGCCAGACACCTCTCAGTGGGTGAGCAGGGCTTCTATTACACGTTCAATAGTGTCCTGGGGTTGCAGATATTTTTTGATCTCGGCGTGTCGTTCGTGCTCCTGCAAAGATCCAGTCATGAGAGTGCCCGGCTGCGGTGGACGGCCGAGGGCTTATTGGCGGGTGATGATGCATCCACTATTCGCATAGCCTCTCTGCTGAGAAAGGGCCTCGGCTGGTACGCGGTGGTAGCGGTTCTTGTCATCACCATCATCGCTCCATTAGGAATGCAGTTTTTCGCGCGGAACGCGTCTGCTGTGGATTCCTGGCGAGCCGCCTGGACGTTTCTTGTCGTTGCTTCCGCGGCGAATCTTCTGATCAGTCCGATCTTTTCAGTCCTTGAAGGGTGCGGTCTGGTGCCGCAGATCGCTCTTCTGAGACTCACCCAGGGGATTGCGTCGAATCTGGTGCTTTGGCTGGCCTTATCGTCTGGCCTCGCGCTCATGGCCTTGCCTCTGATGTCCGCGGCAACACTGGTAGCGGGGATTGGCT
This sequence comes from Thermoanaerobaculia bacterium, assembly GCA_035576005.1. GTDB lineage: Bacteria > Acidobacteriota > Thermoanaerobaculia > Gp7-AA8 > Gp7-AA8 > DATLXH01. Next base: position 60,924 of record DATLXH010000157.1, read on the forward strand.
GGCTCGTGGCTACGAAAAGGCAATTTTTGAAGCACATGTTTTTCTCGATCTCGCAGAGATCGACGGCCGCGGTGAACTGGTGGACGGAGATCTGGCCTTTCCAGTGGCGGATCGCGGTGAGCTGGCTGAGCGGGTACTTCATTTTTCAGCTTTTCAATCCGATCTTGTTTGTCTATCGCGGAGCCGAGGCGGCTGGACGGATGGGCATGAGTATCACCATCATTTCCTCGATCTCTGTTACTGCGATCGCATGGCTGACGACGAAGGCTCCCGCCTTCGGACGTCTCGTGGCTGTCAGAGGCTTCCAGGAACTCGACGCGATCTTCTTCCGGACTCTTTGGCAGTCGCTTGCAGCTATCATCGCGGCCGGCGGATCTTTCTGGGTCGTCACGTTCTATTTGTGGTCGAGTGGCCACCGCCTGAGCGAGAGGCTGCTCGAGCCGTTGCCACTGGCCTTTCTGGTGGGGACCTACGTTCTGAATCAGGTGATAGTTGCTCAGGCTGTTTACCTTCGCGCGCATCTGCAGGAGCCATTCCTCGGGATTTCCGTGGTCACCGCGATCTTAATGGCCGTCTCCACATATGTTCTGGGTAAACGATTTGGTGCAACAGGCATGACTGCAGGAGGTTTTGTGATCACGCTCGCTGTAGGTCTCGGCGGTGGGAGCTGGGTTTTCAATCAGAAGCGGCGAGAGTGGCACCGATGAGCCGCACTCCGAAGCTTTCGTTCGCCCGCCGCTGCGTCAACTTCGCGCATTACAGATCGAAGCAAGCCGTATCCTCCTTGAAATACAACATCGCGCTCACGAGAAAGAGACCGACCGAGTCGATGCCGATCTATCTCTCGCCGAGTCTGGTGAGCAAAGATCATCCGATCTGGAAAACCTATCAGACACATCCGGTTATGCAGTACGTCCCGTACCACCGTGCCAGGTTGTGTCACTGGTTCAACGAACTTCCGAGGATATTTCGACGCTCATGCATTACAGAGGTCGAGCACCTGTTCGCTCTGAGCCGAAAAACCTTGATGTGGCAGCGACCGCTGGAAGAGAAGAGTCGCATGGTCAGGGCCGTTTCCGAGAAGCGATGCCTGGCGGTTGTGACTCTCTCAAAGGGTCTGATGGATCACGGCGCCCGGTACCTGCCGCGCGAGCTATGGCCCAAACTTGATTACCTCTACCCCGCCTATCCGACGCAGCCGTTCCTGTCTCAGCCAGATCGGCCCTTTACCATTCTGACGATTGCCAGCCGATTCTCTGACAAAGGTCTACCCGAAGTGATTGACGCATTTCGGATTCTCCGCCAACGTCACGGTTCGAAAGTCGCGATGATCCTGGTAAGTCAGGCCATCCCCCAAAACTTCAAAATGCCTGAGGGCATTACACACCATGACATTCCGAGAATGAGCACCGAATTCAAGGAGCAGATCTACCGCGCTTCGGATGTCCTGTTGCTGCCGTGCTTCAGTGACACCCTCGGTTGTTTCACTGAGGCCACGGCATTTGGAGTTCCGATCGTGACAACCCGAATTCACCACGGCGATGAGTTCATCAAGGACGGACAGACTGGCTTCCTCCTCAGAGCTCCTCTTTTCTTCTACTCGGACGAGTTCGGATCTCGCTGGAACAGCTGGGGTGAGTTCCTGGCGATTCTTGATACGGTCCGTGAGTCAGGTGGCTTGCGTGTTGTCGTCGACGAGATGGTTGCCCGCATCGAAGAACTGCTTGACGATCGTTCGCTCCTGGCGACCATGGGAAAGAATGCGATCGAACTGCACCGCGAGCTTCTTTCTCCGGAGGCGCGGAATGTCCGGTTGCTTTCGATCTATACAAAAGCGTTAGCGAGCATCGATTCGAGCCGGCGAATGCATCGCTCTTCGGTGACTCAGTGAGCTCTTTGAATTTCCCCCCACCCCCTGCGGGCCTGACTGGCTGGCCGTGGACTCTCGATAAGGACCGGCTGCCTCGTGCATGGTCACAGGAAACGGCCCCGCGACTGACGATCATAACCCCGAGCTTCAATCACGGCAGATTCATCGAAGAGACGATCCGCTCGATCATCCTGCAGGGGTATCCAAACCTCGAGTTCCTGGTATTTGACGGGGGATCCTCTGACGAGACCCGTGACATCCTGAGAAAGTACGATCCATGGATCACCCGCTGGGTTAGCGAGTCCGACGGGGGTCAGGCAGACGCCATCAACAAGGGTTTAGCACAGGCGACTGGAAGCATCGTGGCCTGGTGTAACTCCGACGATTACTACCTGCAAGGCGCTTTTGATGCGGTCGCATCCGCCTTCGATCAATCGAGCGATTCATTCTTTGCGGGACAGGTTCTTAATTTCATCGATGGAAAGCCAGGCTTCAGGCTGGTTGCCCCGAAGGGGCTGGAGTCTGCTGAGTTAATACGCTTCTGGGAGAGAAAGGTGGTGTGGCATGACCCCGGCCTTTTTTTCCCAAAATCGGTGATCGACTCGGTAGGGTTGCTGGATGTGAGTCTCCGGTATGCGTTCGATTACGACTTTCTCCTCCGGGTTCGATCGCGCTTACGACCTCATTACCTGGACCGTCCGGTCGCGTGTTTTCGTCTGCACGAGGTCTCCAAGACTGTGGCTCAGGGCGAATGGTTGATTCGAGAGACTGCCGAGGTCAGCCGCCGTTACTGGAATTTAGAGGGCATGAGATACTCGGCCCATGCGAGAAGGGCCGTTTCGGAGGACCTGGCGGTGCTTGGAACCGCACTGATAGTCCGCGGTAATTCTCGCGGCATCTCGTTACTCGGTGAAGCTTTACGAAATCACCCTTTCGCGTCGGTAAGGCACGTTTGCGCGGTTGTGATCAGGAGAGTTCTCCGTTCCCTCGCGCGAATCGTCGGGTTCTCCGGCTGAAGTAGCAATGGGAAGTCGGGGGCTAGCGGGCTACAGCTCTCACACTCTCTTCCTGCCGAGAACGCTGAGAAGCTTTCTCGCGATGGCGAGGCCGGCATATCGCAATGCCTCTGATTTCGACAGGCTCGATGAGCGCGTGTAGCGAGCGCTCGATTGGCCGGGAGACGTGAATTTGCGCTCGCGGATCATGGTGTCGATCCACTCTCGCGCCAGGAGTTTGGGGACGATCCCCGCGATGCCGCGACTCTCTGCAAACCAGATCCTTGCCTGCTGATATCGGGCAGTCAGGAAGCCGGTACGGTCGCTGGTTGTGATGGAGCCGGGGTGAGCCCGGAAGAAGGACAATGGTTCGACCAGGTGCGCGACTTGTTTGTACTGGCTGGCTGTGAGCAGATAAAAAAGGAGATCGGGCCCGCCTCCGTGATCCAGCCAGTCGGAAATCGTTGGCGAAGGAATGTCTGGCGTGAGATTTTTTCGGAGGTCGGCAGTCCTGAAGAGGGCGCATCCAGGGGATACGGGCAGGGTATTCGTGAGGAGAGCTTTGATCAGATACCGTTCAGTCGGCACGACCTCAGGTTCTTCGCTCCATGCATAGTCGACACGTGTTTCGCCGTCCAGGACGCCAACCCTGGTAGCTGTGAAAACAAGACCCGTATCGGAGTCCTCGAGGAAGGGGACGCTCCTGCTCAAAAACTCAGGAAAGATCAGGTCATCGGAAAAAAGCAGCTTGCCGAGATGGCCACGAGCCTTCTCGAGACAGACGGCGATATTTCTCACGGGCCCGACATTCGTTTCGTTCCGGAAGATCCTGACCCGACGGTCCCGCGTCGCCAACTCTTCACACACGCTCCATGTTCGATCGGTGCTTGCGTTGTCGACAATGATCACTTCGAGATCACCGAAAGACTGAGCGAGTGCCGATTCGACGCACGGCCCTATGAGTGTGGCGCGGTTGTAGACCGGCACCAGAACACTAACGAAAGGCGGCTTTTCCTCCTCCATCAGACGTCAGATCCGGCCGGAGGTCTGTTGATTACTGACGAGCCATTCAACGGTTTTCTCGATGCCTTCCCGGGCACTGACTCGTGGGCGAAAGGAGAGAATTCTGGAGGCCTTGGTGATGTCTGCGACGAAGAAGAGCTGGTCGCTCTCGCGTGGAGGGTTGACGTCATAACGCAGCTTGACCGAAAGCAACTCCTCGAGGAGAGCAAAAAGCTCCAGGAGTGAAAGACTGTTGTCGATTCCTCCCCCTATGTTGAAGGCCTGCCCTTTGGCCTGTTCGATATTCTCGACAGCCGACAGATAGCAGTCAACCGCGTCGCTTGCGTACAGCACGTCTCTGACCTGCTTTCCATTGCCTGAGATCGTGAAGCGTCCCGGATCCCCGTCACGTTGTTCGATGGCCTGAGTGCAGAACCATCCAACCCAGCCTTGATCGAATGTGGAGAACTGCCTGCCTCCATAAATCGAAGAGTGTCTGAATACGACCGTTTTCAGTCCGAAAATTCTCGCGTAGTCTAGAAGATATTGATCCGCGGCGCCCTTGGAGCAACCGTATGGAGAGTGGAACTCCAGAGGCGTGTCCTCGTCGAAGCCCGCGGGCCGATCAATGCAGTTGTATCGGGAGTCGCCCTCTTCGTACTCGTATCTCACGAGGTCACCATAGACCTTGTTCGAAGACGAGTAGACGATGGCGCACTCGGGTGCGTGCTTGCGAACGGCCTCGAGGACATTGATCGTACCGACCACATTCGTCTCGAAATCCAGCCGGGGATCAGCGATTGATGTGGTCATGGCCACCTGGCCGGCTAGATGGAAAATAGCGTCTGGACGCACCGATGCCACGACGCGCTCCACGTCGTTGGCATTACGCGTGTCGGCGTAGAGCCATCGGAACTTGCCTACAGTTGAGAGCCATTCCAGGTTGGGAGCCGATCCATGACGGAACAGATTGTCGACCACAATGACATCGTCACCCTGTTTGATCAATCGAGCCGCAACGTTCGTTCCGACAAAGCCACAACCGCCCGTTATCAGATATCTCAAGAATTCCTCACACCATGCAACCGCACGTGATCGATAGTTTTCTGCAGTCCGTCGTTGAGTCCGGTGCGAGGCGACCAGCCCATCTCGGTGAGTCGTTGGATATTCGCCTCAGATTGCATGACTTCGTTGGTTCTATATGGAATCGCTCCGAAGTTCATCGTGGTGCTCGATTGTGTGAGTTGTCTCACTCTCTGCACGAAGTCGCGGATCGAAACGGCGCTCCCGCTACCTACCTCGTACTCTTCGTACGGCGTCTGAGGGTCGGCGTGCAAAATGTGCATGTACGCCGCTATCACGTCGTCGATATAGATGAAGTCACGCTTCTGGTCTCCCTGGGTCAGCCGGATCTCCGGCACGTTCTGAAGGCATTGCTCGATGATCCTCCTTGCAAACTTGGAAGGATTGTCGCGCGGACCGAACATGTGCTCGAGCCGGACGTTCACGAAGTTGATCCCTCCCTGGTTGGCCAGGTGACGGCCCCATTCGCGGAATTGCAACTTGGACAAGGCGTAGGGGTTCGTAAAGTGATGGAGACTCGTGTCGGTGTTGACGAAGGTCTTTGCACCGCCGCGAATACTGGCCTCGAGCAATTCGAGTGGAAACTGGACGTTGTTCGCCAGCAGGAAAGACCCATCCTCCCCTTTCGTGCCATAGTTGGTCGCCGCGTGCAGCACGATGTCTGCTTTTATGAAATCGAATGGAGCGTTCAGCCCCGATACATCTACATCAAACATCCGCACACCTGCCACTTCCGCCAACCGGCTGGTATCGGAGGAGCTGCGCTTGAGCACGATCACATCGTGACCCGCGGCAATCAGGCTGGTGACCAGGTGACTTCCGAGGAAACCGGTGCCGCCGGTGATCACAATGTTTAGTTTGGCATCAGGCATTGATAGAGGCAGGCTGAACGCCGAGTCTGCGATGACTTAAAAAGCGCAGGATGTGGACACCTGAGTACGTTGCTCAGATGCGACCGTTCTCGGCGCAACGGTTCCAGTATATCAAACCAAAATCCACGCTCGGCGATCGAAGATCGAGTCGACAAGGGGTAGTGGAGCGTTGAATTGTTGGGCGGGATCTTTGCAGTTTTTTCTTTTCATGCCTCAGCAGTTCACATTTACTGTGTTCACTCCTACTTACAACCGTATCCGCACGCTTCCGCGACTGTTCGAGAGTCTCAAGTCGCAGGAGTTTCGAGACTTTGAATGGCTCATCGTAGACGATGGCTCCAGTGATGGCACACCCGATCTCGTTCAGCAATGGCTGCCACAAGCTTCATTCCCGATGCGTTACATCTGGCAGGAGAACAGCGGTAAGCATATCGCGCATAATCGGGCCGTGGAGGATGCGTTGGGTACGTTCTTCATAACGGTCGATTCGGATGATTACTTACTCCCGATTTCGCTCAGGAGATTCAAGGAGCATTGGGATACTATTCCTGAGGAATCGAGAGAGGAATTTACGGGTGTGACCGCACTCTGCGTCGATGAGCAGGGGAAGTTGATCGGATCTCGATTCCCAGCCGACGTCATTGACTCTGATCTGGTCCGGATCCAGTACCGGTTTGATGTGCGTGGCGATAAAATCGGGTTTCATCGCACTCAGCACTTGCAGGACCTTCCTTTCCCCGAGATCGCTGAGCCCGTCGTGCCCGAAGGAGTAGTGTGGGACCGGCTGTCACTTCGATTTCGTACGCGGTTTGTGAACGAAGTCTTACAAGTAAAAGAATACCTGGCCGGCGGTTTCACGCGTTCATCGAGGTCACGTCCAGAGAGCTTTGCCGTTGGACATGCGCTGTGGAATCGGTATGTGATCAACGATTACATTCGATGGTTTGGCTTCACCCCAATGCGATTCATCCGCGCCGCTGCGAATTACTCGCGCTTTGCATTTCATGCGGGAGACTCGATCTATACCCAGGGGAGCAGACTTACGCGACAATCGTCCAGAGCGTTATGGCTCCTTTTGCTGCCGCTCGGCTACCTGATTTTTCTCAGAGATGGACGGCGCGCAAAAGCTCGGCGGTCCCGATCCTCTGTTGGGACTACAGGGTGACGGTCAACATTGCGGGAGCGTTGTAACCTGGCCCCCCGGCGGGGCACGTTTCCTCGCGCCGTGACCTCGCTGCGGCACTGCGGGGGGATGGCTCAGTCGTAGTACAAAGAAAAGGTAGACAATGTGCGGATTTGCCGGCGTCGTGAAAAAAAGAGATCCCTCCCAGGATCTGCGTGAGACAGCGGGAGGGATGGCGAATGCCTTGATCTGCAGAGGTCCCGACGATTTCGGGAGTTGGAGCGAGGCATCCGCCGGGATCGGACTCGGATTCAGGCGTCTGTCGATTGTGGATCTCTCCCCCCTTGGTCATCAGCCCATGCACTCAGCAAGCGGGCGATACGTGATCGTCTTCAATGGCGAGATTTATAACTTCCTGGCGCTCAGGGAGGAGCTCACACTTCTGGGGCATCAATTTCGAGGTCACTCGGATACGGAAGTGTTGCTTGCGGCAGTGGAGCAATGGGGCTTTGAAGTTGCGCTGACCCGCAGCAACGGGATGTTTGCCGTCGCTCTATGGGATCGAGCCGAAAAGACGTTGAGACTGGGGCGAGATCGAGTAGGAAAGAAGCCTCTCTACTACGGATGGCACGAAGATTCGTTCCTCTTCGGCTCCGAGCTGAAGGCTCTGCGTGCATACCCGGGATTTGATCCGCGAGTAGATCGCGACAGTCTCAGGTTGTTCATGAGATTCGGGTACATCCCGGCTCCGTACTCGATCTACGAAGGCATTAAGAAACTGGCGCCAGGGACGATTCTTCTACTTGGGAGCGGATCGCGAGAGCCGCAGTTGAAGACATACTGGTCGATGCTTTCGGCGGTAAGGGAGGGAGCGGCCAGACCGCTCGAGGGCTCGGATAGCGCGCTGCTTGATCATGCGGAAGGTCTCCTGCGCGACTCCGTGGCGGGCAGGATGATCGCCGATGTTCCGTTGGGCGCGTTCCTTTCCGGAGGAATCGATTCCTCTCTCATTGTGAGTCTCATGCAGTCACAGTCTTCCCGTCCCGTGAATACTTTCTGCGTCGGCTTCGAAGACGGTGCTTTCAATGAAGCTGCGCACGCCCGGAAAATCGCCTCCTACCTGGGAACAGATCACCGAGAGTTATACGTAACTCCGCGGGATGCTCTCTCGATCATCCCGGACCTTCCTCTGGTTTTCGACGAGCCTTTCGCAGATTCTTCTCAGATACCAACCATCATGGTGTCGAAGTTCGCTCGAAAATCTGTCACGGTGTGTCTCAGTGGTGATGGCGGAGACGAGTTTTTCGCGGGCTACAGCAGATACGGTCTCACAGAGCGTCTGTGGACCACGATGATGAGACTTCCCGTCGGCATCCGTGATCAACTCGGTCGGGGAGCCTCCAGACTTCCTGATCGCGTGTACGAGCCATTGATGAATGCGCTGCCACTGCTCGGGGTGAGGTTACCGGCGGGGAACCGTGTAGATCGGCTCAGGAAGCTTCTCGCTCTGGCGAGATGTGAGAGCCGGGAGTCCGTCTACCTGGCGCTGATGACTCTGTGGAGTGATTCCGGGTCGCTCGTACTCGGCTCGGGTCCGGTACCTACTGCCTTCGACAACATGACCAGCAACCGTGACGGTCTCGACTTCCCTTCGTTCATGATGTTCCTCGACAGCATCTCGTACCTGCCCGATGACATACTCGTCAAGCTGGACCGCTCCACCATGTCCGTAAGTCTCGAAGGGCGTTGTCCGTTGCTCGATCACCGTTTTATCGAGTTTTCGTGGCGGTTGCCCGCTCGAATGAAGGTTCGCGACGGGCAACGCAAGTGGCTCTTGCGCCAGCTGTTGTCGCGCTACGTTCCGGGAGATTTGTGGGATAGGCCCAAGAGCGGCTTCACCGTCCCTATCGGTGCCTGGCTCCGAGGGCCGCTGCGAGGGTGGGCTGAAGACTTACTCGACCACAAGCGCCTTCGTGAAGAGGGATATCTCGATGCCGACCTCGTGACGCAGAAATGGTCAGAGCATTTGTCGGGTGCCCGAGAGTGGCACAACGCCCTGTGGGCGGTTCTCATGTTTCAGTCGTGGCTGCGGAACTCCGCGATCGAGCCTCATGAAGTTCGATCGTGTAAAGGGTTTGAGAGCAACGCTCAAAACGGCATTCCGCTGATGAAGCAGTGATGAACGACTGGGCCGGCTGGCTGCTCGTTGACAGCTCCTTTCTGATTCTTCTCGCATCGGCAACCATCAGGAGACGCATGGCCGCTTTCCTGGCCGCTGTCTTCACTCTGATCGCTCATCAATGCGTGGCCTTGATCAATACATACGGAGTTACGATCAAGGGCGCCGAGAGTGACGCGGTGACCTTTCACGCTCTTGCAGCTGAGATGAGCGCACTCTCTAACATCGATTGGATATTCACCGTGGACGCAGCGATGTACGTTCAGTTCCTGGCGCTGTTCTACAAACACCTGGGAGCGTCGAAGCTGCTTGGCTCGCAGCTTTCCCTCGTAGCATTTGCGGTGTCGATCATTCTCATTGCCAAAATTGCCGATCAGCTCTCGCTGCGAAGGTACACTCCGGGCTTGATCCTTCTGGCAGGCCTTCTTCCTAGTGTTGCAATTTTTACCTCAGTGACACTGAGGGAATCGTATCAGCTGTGTTTTTTTCTCCTCTTCGCCCATTCAACCCTGCTGGTTCGCAAACGCCCACGCTTCGGGAACGTGATCACCCTCCTTCTTGCTCTGTTTGGCCTGAGCCTGATGCACAAAGGGCTGGCTGCCATGAGTTTGGTTTTTCTCGTGCTAGCCGCTTACTGGTCTACCCGAGGAGGACGAGGTTGGAGTGCCAAAGTACGTCGTTATTTTGTCCTATTCGTGGCTGGGATGGCGATTTCGGCCTGGATCTACGCCTCGGCGCGATTTGGCATCGGTGTCGGCGCTTTCCTCACTGACGGGCTCCCAGCCTACGTCTACTCCTATAGGCAGGGACTTTCGGACTACCTGACCATGCGTGCCAGCTACGGCCCCATCGTCACTTCGCCAACCGCTGGCGCCGTTCTTGTTAGCCTGCCGCTCATTGGTTTGCTTTACATGTTTGCCCCATTTCCAGCCCAGGTCGAAAACGCACTCGACATTTATGCTCTGCTCGAAGGCTTTCTCCGGTTGATTCTGCTCTTGTTTGCGTTCGGCGCTCTGCGACGATCGACGGGTGAATTGAGAAGCCGCATCGGGTTCTTGTTCATGATTTTCTGTCTGATTGAGGTGATGTGGGCACTTGGAACGAGCAACTGGGGGCAGGCGATCAGACACCATGTGGTTGCGTACCCGATCCTCGTGCTGCTTGGTGGGCCTGGGCTCATCCGATTTCTGGTGTCCGCGAGTCGCGGGCTGTTGCAACCATTTCCGAGTAGAGATCCGGATTGAAGATCGTTCACGTCATCACAGGTCTCGGAGTAGGTGGCGCCGAGAACATGCTGTACAAACTGCTGAGTCAGAGCGACAGACAGGCGTATGTGCCCGCCGTCATTTCTCTGAGCGATGTAGGTCCCATCGGAAAGAAGATCGAGAGCCTCGGAGTTGAGGTCAAAGCACTCGGCATGCGGCCAGGCAGGTTGAATCTTCTGGCGCTGCTCGAGCTGCGGAAACTACTCCGATCGATCCAGCCCGATATCGTCCAATCGTGGATGTATCACGCGGACCTCATGTCAGGACTCGCTTCGTTGGGTAACGGGAAGTGGCCCCGCGTCTGGGGAATCCGACAGAGTGATCTCGACCCCCACACGACCAAGCGCATGACTCGCGCCGTTGCCTGGGTCTCGGCGCGATTGTCGGGCACGGTGCCGACGCGGATCGTCTGTTGTTCGCACGCTTCCGCGCGCGTGCACAGCGACATAGGTTACGACCGGGAAAAAATGACTGTGATCCCGAACGGCTTCGATGTTTCGCTGTTTCGACCCGATCCGGAAGCGCGGCGTGCGATCAGGGCAGAGCTCAGGATCCCCGAGGAGGCCGTCGTGATCGGACTCGTCGCGCGGCTCGATCCGCAGAAGGATCACGCGACGTTTTTCCGTGCAGCGTCAAGCCTGGCCTTGTCGTATCCGGACGTGCATTTCATTCTCGCGGGCAAGGATCTTCTCACTGATACGCCTCGAGTAGCCGGGTGGCTTCCAGACGATGCGCGTCGCGCGCGATTTCACCTTCTGGGAATCCGTGGGGACGTCGCTGCACTCAATGCGGCATTCGATATTGCATGCTCCTCTTCGGCATACGGCGAAGGCTTTCCCAATGTTATCGGCGAAGCGATGGCTTCGGGGGTTCCCTGCGTAGTCACCGACGTGGGTGATTCGGCCACCATCGTCGGCGAGACCGGCTTCGTAGTGAAGCCCAGGAGCGATTCTGCGCTCGCTGACGCGTTGGCGAGAATGATTGAGGAAGGTCCGGAACGTCGTGCGGATTATGGTCGCGCGGCGCGGGAGCGCGTCATCGCGAACTTCAATCTCCCTATAATTGTTCGAATGTTCGAGCAACTCTACGATGAGCTGCTGATGCCTTAGCCCGCATTTCTCACAGACCTTTGCCGTGAGACGACGGATAGCGGCCTGTCCGCTTCGTTGCACGGCAATTTCGCTCCTCGACATAATGTCGACTATGCCTTCGTCGCAAAATCGCCGTGCGCCTCGCATCCAAGCCACTCTCCGCCGTCTCACGACAAAGGTCTGTGAGAAATGCGGGCTAGAATACGCAGCCCATGCCGCCTGAGAACCCTCCCCTTCGTGTGATCAACATCATCAGCCGGCTGTCAGTAGGGGGCGCAGTGTTCGCTGCCATGACTGTGGCCTACGAGATGCGGCGGGCTGGCTTGACCTCGACCCTGGTGACCGGACTCATTGCGGCAAACGAAGAGGACATGAGCCATGTAGTCACGTCGCGAGGTATGGAGCCGCGAATCATTCCCGAGATGGGACGCGAGATTTCCCTCAAGGACGTAGTCACCGCGTGGAAACTCTACAGACTATTCGTCGAGTTGCGGCCTGACATTGTCGGGACGCATTCTGCGAAAGCCGGGGCGGTGGGAAGGCTCGGGGCCTTTCTATATCGGTGGGCAACTCCCGGCTCATTGATCGGGCGTCCTCGGCCCTGCAGGATCGTGCACACGTACCATGGACACGTCTTCCACAGTTACTACGGGCGACTCAAGACTGCCATGTTTCTTTCGATCGAGAGATGGCTTGCACGGGTGACCGATCGAATCGTGGTAGTCAGTGCTCAGCAACTCGTGGAGATCCAACAGACTTTCGGTGTAGGAAAGGCGAGCCAGTTCGTTCTAATCCCTTACGGAATTGATACGGAGGCTTTCGCCTCTCCTGACCTCCGTCGGGAGCGTGCCCGGGCCAGTCTCGGGCTCACCGGGGATGAAACGGTCGTGGGGATCGTAGGCAGGCTGACTGAGGTGAAAAACCTCAGGCTCTTCCTCGATTCAGCGGCCCTTTACAAGAAAATGCGGCCCGACGAGTCCGTGCACTTTCTGATCGTTGGAGATGGGCATCTGCGGCAGGATCTCGAGACTCACGCCGTGAAACTCGAGCTCGAGTCCTTGACGTTCGCGGGCTCACGTGACGATCCCCCGGATTTTTATGCCGCTATGGATGTTGTTGCGTTGACCTCTCTCAATGAGGGATCACCTTTTGCTTTGCTCGAAGGGATGGCAACTGGACTGCCGGTCATTGCGACGGCTGTCGGGGGGGTAGTCGACACTCTCGGCGCACTGGATACGAGGTATCAAGCTACAAACGAAGGCTACGTTGTCTGCGAGAGGGGCGTGTCGGTGCCCAGCTCGGATGCCGTGGCTTTCAGCGCCGGACTGTCACGGTTGATCGATGACCGGCAGTTGAGAACAGAACTGAGCGTACGCGGTCAGGCCTGGGTTCGAGAAAAGTTCTCGACGGAACGGATGGCGTCTGATGTGTTGAGTCTTTACAGAGAACTGATGCACGAGCAGGTCAAAACGCAGAGGCCTGCGTGACTGCAGCAGTGAATTTTTGGAGGAAACATTGAAAGTTTTGATTACGGGTGGAGCGGGCTTCATCGGGTCTCATTTGTCGGATAGATATCTGGAAAGGGGCGACGAAGTCTTCATCATTGACGACCTGTCAACCGGGAGTATCGAGAATATCGAGCATCTCAAGAGTCACCCGAAGTTTCACTACACGATCGATAGTGTTCATAACCAGCCAGTCCTGGCAGAATTGATCGACCGCTGCGATGTAGTTTTCCATCTCGCTGCCGCCGTAGGCGTCAAGCTCATTGTCGAGAGTCCTGTTCGAACGATCGAGACGAACGTCAGGGGGACTGAGGTGGTGCTGGCGACGGCCAACAAGAAAAAGAAAAAGGTTCTCATCACTTCCACCTCGGAAGTGTACGGTCTGAGCGAACAGGTTCCCTTCCGGGAGGACGGGAACCTCGTGATCGGAGCGAGCACGAAAGGCCGCTGGAGTTACGCCTGCTCGAAAGCGATTGATGAATTTCTAGCGTTGGCCTATTGGCGAGAGAAGAAGTTGCCTACAGTGGTCGTCCGGTTGTTCAACACCGTAGGACCGCGGCAGACAGGTCAATATGGGATGGTCATCCCCAACTTCGTGAAGCAGGCCATGGCCGGGCGGACCATCACCGTTTTCGGCGATGGAAAACAGACGCGCTGCTTCGGACATGTCGCGAATGTGGTGGACGCACTGGTGAAATTGATGGATGAGCCCGAGGCAGTCGGGAACGTCTTCAATATCGGATCGAACGAGGAAGTATCGATCCTCGAGCTCGCCCAGCGCGTCAAAGAATTGACGCATTCCGACTCGGAGATCACCTTCGTGAGCTACTCCGATGCGTATGAAGAGGGATTCGAGGACATGCCTCGCCGCGTCCCCGACATTTCGAAAGTGAATGCATTGATTGGCTTCAAGCCCACCTACAGCCTGACTCAAATCCTCGAGAGTGTCATCGCCTTCCACGCTGCCAGGTAGTGCTACCCAAGGGTACTTATAGGGGAATGTGGAGAGGGTGTTGGTCCTTCATGACAAGTTCTCGTGGAACACGCGGTTTACCCGTGTGACTTTGCGGTCGCCACCTTGACTGCACTCTCGACCTGGTCGCGCAGCTCGGTCGGGATCGAATCCAGATACGACCTGCTGAAACTCGCAGCCAGCGTCAGGTTTCGCAGCGCAGCGTCGCGGTTGCCGCGTTCCAATTCAGTAAGCCCGATCTGGAAGTAAATCTCCGGTCGGCGATCCCGCCCGAGAGCGAGCTCGTAACCTTCTATGGCCTCATCAAACCGGCCGAGAATCCTCCGGTTTACCGCAACGATCATGTAGTGATCGCCTTGCAGAAGCGACGCACCGCTGCAAACCGAAAGTCGTTCCAGGTTTGAGCGGGCGAGCAGCTTTCCCGAGGGTGTGTCCGCGATCTCCAGAGCATGAAGCGTCTCACTGCGGACTTCCTTCGCCAGAACGCTGCAGCGATAAGGGCGACTACAAAGCTGATTCCCCAATGCCGCCAAACCGACACCGACGAGGGCGGCGATCACCAGTCTAATCAGTGACATCAGCCCATCCGACGATGAGAGCCGTGATAAAAATATAGCTGTTCGTGGCCGCGGCTAACTGCAGAGGAAACTGACCTAAGCACAACACGCCGAAAGACAGCGCGAAGGGAAAAGCCAATAATCTCGCGAGGCGTCGTTGATTCACCACCACGTCCCTGCTGGCAGCGGAGGGCAAGTCGGTCTGCCGGCTCGTTCCACGAGAATATGAGCCGACGACAACGAGTGACGTAAGCATCAGCGCGTATCCGGGAAGTCCGCTCTCCGCCAGCGTCTGCACATGATCGTTGTGAGCCTCGGCGAAATTCTCGGCAAATCCGTACGTGTCTGTGTCGACCATAGCGGCGGGGTAGCCGCGTGCGATCTCGAGCTTGTAGGGAAAGTATTGCCAATGGAAGTTCCCCGGCCCGACGCCAAAGACCGGATGATCTTTGAACATCTCCCATGCGGCAATTGAGGGATTGAGCCGACCGGAGACCATGTCGTTGTATCGTCCCGCGCGCGCGATATCTCGAACCGCACTGACACGTGCTTTGAGTGGAGCGTAGGTAGCAACGAGCAGAATCAGCATGAATGTCGCCGCCAGGCCCCAGCCGAACGCGCGGCGCGGGGACACCATCACAGCGAGCGCAACGAGGCCGACCGTAACAGCACCCAGCGTCGTGAGTGTCTGACAAGCGACGATTGCGGCAAGGAGAACCAGGGCAACCACCGCGTAAAGAACGCGACGCCAGCCGGCTACCACAAGCGCCAGAGCTACCGCGAGCAAAGCAGGACCGAGCAGGGTGCTGCTCACGTCGCTCGGATTCCCGAGAAAACCGGTGATGGCCAGCTTTCCCGAATTCGCCTGATCGAGAACGAAAGGATTCCAGAGACCGGAGAGTTGAAGCACCGAGGTTATTGCGTTGATCGAGGCGGCGGCCAGTACCACATCGACGGCGCGCAGATACTGTAGGGGCAGAATGCGGCGGGCGACGGTAAACAACGTGATCGAGCAAAGAACGGTGATGAGTGATTCGCGACTGATTGCGACGTTCGTCGACGTCAACGTTGTGATGATGGCCCATCCGGCAATCGCAGCGGTCAGCCAGAAGACGATGTCCCGTCTCGCCCTGTGCCGGCTCCGAAAGTAAATCAGGTCGAAGGCCACGACGAGCAGCAAAGCCATGGTTTGCGCACGGTAGGCGATCTGCTTGGGGAGTCGAAAAGAGTCGATCGCCGAAGTGGAAACCGCCAGGGCGACGATCAGTTGGCCGGCCGCAAGAACGTACCAGAACGCGTGTTCAGTCGGTAGGGAGGCGCGAGCCGGCTCGAGCGGGGCCGCAGCTTCTGTTAGCTGATGTTCTGACATGGTTCTTCGCGGACGAAAAACATTGGTGGAGTCTCACCAGTTCCAGAACGCCGGTGCGATCACCGCGCGCCGCGAGCCATCGCTAACACGGTTTTGAGGCAGATTGCGATGTCAAAGGCAGGGCCGTAGTGTCGGACGTAGTAGAGGTCGTAGCAGAGTTTCCGTCGGGCATCTTCAACCGTCGACCCGTACGGGTATCGGATCTGGGCCCACCCGGTCAGTCCCGGAGGGACAAGATGGCGAAGGTGGTAATACGGGATGGAGCGCTCGAGCTCTGAAACGAACTCCGGCCGTTCGGGTCGCGGACCGACCAGAGACATGTTCCCGTTCAACACATTCCACAGCTGAGGAAGCTCATCGAGGCGTGAGCGACGGAGAAATCGCCCGACTCCCGTTGCGCGGTCGTCTCTCAGAGAGGCCCAGACCGGACCGGCCGGCTCGGAGTTCTCCTTCATCGTGCGGAACTTGTAGATGTTGAATACGGACCCGAAACGACCAACCCTGCTCTGACGATAGAGCACGGATCCTCGGCTCGTTCCTCGGATGACGATGGCCACGGCGACCAGGATCGGAAGGCTTACCAGCAATCCTATCAGAGCCAGCGAGATGTCGAGCGCTCGTTTGCCGATCTCGGTGGTCTTTCTTCCGACTCCCCAGCCGGCCCCCAGAAGACCGCGGCAATCCATCGTGTCCACCGGAACTTCGTGAAGCAGCTCTTCGTGAAATGCAGAGGAACTCCTGAGGGAGACGCCTTTGCTGATGATTGCCGCTGAATCGTGAAGGAGCTCCAGGAGAAGCTCGGCATCATCCTCAACCACGATCTCGTCGACGTCATACATCGAGCAGAAGTTGAGAACCTCGGCTGCCTTGCGGCCATAGTCGCATTTGGACAGATCGAGGCAGAAAGGAGTGTCATACAGCGCGCCGTAGTGGTGCGCCATTTCATCCCGGAGGTAGTCGAACTTCGCTGGTGCACCGACAAAAACGACTCGGATCTTTCGTCTCCCGGCGAAGTCCCGGGCGATGAGGCGCATGGACATCGTGCCGAAGACCGCGAAGATATACATGAAGAGCAGGATGTATCGCCCGATCGGTATCAGGTCGAACCAGGAGAAATAAAGCGTCGTCATGATGATGGCGGCGATATTTGCTCCGAGGCAAAGCTTTACAATCCGCAAGCGGAAGTTGAAATTCTGCCGGCTGTACAACCCCATGGCGTAGCTGGAGAGGAAGACCGCGACCGCGAAGACTACCTGGATCTTGCTGACTCGATAGTTCCAGGGCAATCCCGCGGCTGCGTCGAGGCCAAAGCTGGGCGAGAGTTGATGGCTGAAATGGACGGCCGCGACAGCCGTCACCATGTCGAGAAAGCCCCAGAGGCCGACGGGCAGGGCGATTACGCTGTGAGCAAAATGGCCGATGAACGCGAAGTTGATCGGGCCGGTCGAGCGTGACGGTTCGTCGGGAGAGGCGGGTCGGCGAGGGACCCATCCCGTCTCCGGAGTCATGGCACCGGAGCGTTCAATTACAAACGACGGAGCTATGCTCTTGAGGTGGGATCCTGGGTTTTCGTTTTGCATCGCGATGGGACATTGCAACCGTTTGATAGTTTTAGATGGCGAACGTGATCGACCACTCTACCATTCCGAGGGCTGTGGGGGTTGTAGGAACAGTCCGCAAGTCCGCAGCGTGGAACGGGAGGAAACGTCGGAATCGATGGCGTTGAAATGCTGATGCCGACGGGTGTCAGCTTCCTGGCGCTGAATCCAGCTGCGAGTCATTCGGGCAGAGGGATTCAATGGATCTGCCTTCACGTCTGCCGCTCACGGGGGCGATGGTGTGCGAAATGCGGCCTAGGCCTCGAGGAGTCGTTGAGGTCGTGACCGCTTTGCCCTGCATGTATCATTTCCGATCTTTTAACTGGTGGGTGCTATGGGGAACGAGAGGTCGATTGCAGTAGTTGGGTTGGGCTATGTAGGGCTGCCGGTGGCTGTCGCATTCGGCCGAAGACAGCGTCTCGTCGGATTCGACATCAACAAAGTCCGCGTGGAGGAGCTTCGTCGGGGAGAAGACCGAACGGGCGAGATCTCTCCATCGGAGTTGGCCGAGGCCAACATCGAATACACAAGTGACGCCGCGGGACTTCGGGAATCCGACTTCATCATCGTTGCAGTCCCTACCCCTGTCGACGGAGCGAACCGGCCTGACCTGAGTATTCTCGTGAGTGCATCCAGGTCGGTGGGGACCAACCTCTCGAAAGGGTCGATCGTGGTATTCGAGTCGACCGTCTATCCCGGCACAACCGAGGAAATCTGCATCCCTGCTCTCGAGCAAGCGTCAGGAATGAAGGCTGGGGAGGATTTCCATGTCGGCTACTCACCGGAGCGCATCAACCCCGGCGACACAGAGCACACGTTCACCAAGATCATGAAAGTCGTGTCGGGGCAGACGCCGGAAGTCACGAGAGTGATTGCCGGCGTCTATGGGAGTGTAGTGACTGCCGGAATTCATAGCGCTCCGAGCATAAAGGTGGCCGAGGCCGCGAAGGTCATCGAGAACACTCAGCGCGATCTGAATATCGCCTTGATGAATGAGCTGTCACTGATCTTCCATCGACTGAACATCGACACGAATGATGTGCTTACGGCAGCAAAGACAAAATGGAACTTCCTGCCATTCTCGCCGGGGCTGGTCGGGGGACATTGCATCGGAGTCGATCCGTACTACCTCACGCATAAAGCGGAGCAGCTCGGCTACCATCCTCAGGTCATACTGGCCGGTCGAAGAATCAACGACGGGATGGGTGAGGTCGTCGCTGACCAGGTCATCCTCGGACTGATCCGGCAGGGCCTGACCATCCGAGGCAGCCGGATCACGGTGCTTGGGCTCACGTTCAAGGAGGACGTCCCCGATCTGCGGAATAGCGGGGTCCTTCGGATTGTGAAGAAACTGCGGGAGTACAGGGTGGAAGTGCAACTTCACGATCCTCTTGCTAGCGAAGAAGAGGTACTGGATGAGTTTGGTATTGCCGTCACTCCGTTCGACGCACTCGAGCCCGGTGAAGGCGTTGTTCTCGCAGTTCCGCACCGATCGTATGCGAAGGAAGGGTGGGGCCTGCCCAGGCGCCTTCTGAAAACGGGTAAGGGCGTGGTCGCGGATGTGAAGGGCGTGTTGCCTCGCGGGGAAATCCCGGCCGGCATCGATCTCTGGAGGCTTTAGCGGTTTTTCGCTTTCTTCGCCGGTAGCGGAGACAGCGACAGAGCCCGACGTACGGCTCCTACACCAAACAGAGCCGAAAATCCTTAATCAACTGCGGCGAACGATCCTCGCGGGGCCCCGGGGGAGAGGGCAGGCCGCTTCGCGGCTGGCGCGCTGGCGTTTAAACTCTCCAGTGTGACGCCCTTCGCCGAGACCTCGCGTCGCGAAATTCAGGCGATGACCCGCAGCGAGCTCGCTGCATTCTTTTCGAGGTCGCCAGCGCTGAGCGAGACCGAGGCGCTCGCCGTCCTCGACAATCCGAACTGCACGGCGGCGATCTGCCAGGGTATTGCCCTCACTTCGCGCCTCACTTCGTATTACTCGATCCGTGCAAAGCTCGTGTCTCACAAGGCCACGCCACATACGTTCGCCCTGAAGTTTGTTCATTACCTTTACTGGGTCGACCTTCTCAGGTTCTCGACGGATGTCCGAGTTCCCGGCCCGGTCCGTCGATCAATCGAGAATCAATTGCTCGCAAAGCTGCAGGAATTGGCGCTTGGGGAACGGATCACGGCCGCAAAAGCCTGCAGTCGGGAGGTTGTGAAGTCGCTGTTGTTCGATGCGAACCCGCTCGTATTCGCAAGCCTCCTCATTAATCCGCGTCTAAAGGAAGAAGATATTCTGTTCCTGATCTCGAGCGGACGTGCACATCCGCATCAGCTGACGGCGATTGGTTTCGATCGGAAGTGGTCGTGGCGGTATGCAATTCGCCGCGCGCTCGTGCTCAGTGCATTGACTCCTCGTTCGGTCGCAGCTTCGCAGCTTCGATTCCTGTCACGAAGAGATCTGGAGGCGATCGCTGGCCGTGGCGAGACGTCCATCTACATTCGACGCTGCATAGGACGGTTGCTGGAAGCAGGTTTATCTTCCGGGCCAGGGGACCGTTAACCCGCATTTCTCACAGACCTTCGCCGCGAGACGACGGATAGCGGCGAAGGTCTGTGAGAAATGCGGGTTAACTTCCTGCGCCAAATGAGGAAGGTTGATGCGACGGAAAGCTCCAGCTTGCCCGCTGGAGACGGCATGGTTTCTTACTCCAGCCCAGCACTTTGCCGAGGGCCCGTCGGATGTCGTGGTTTCATCAGTGGAGCTGGATTTCTTCCATTGTGCCGAATGTCCCGGCCCACCGGCCCCCAGTTCGCGCTAAGATGACGTATGGTCGATAGCGGCCCCACTGACGGCGTGACCCGCTCGTTTGGCGAAGAACTTCGCAAGGAACGGGAAATTCGTGGCGTTTCAATCAAGGAAATTGCCGACGCTACGAAGGTGAGCGGGCGTTTTCTCGAGGCGATCGAACGGAATAATTTCGACGTTCTACCCGCGCCCGTTTTCACACGCGGATTCGTCCGCGAATACGCCCGTTACCTCGGCTTGAATACCGACGACGCCGTGAATCGCTATATGCATTTCGTCGAGCAGTCGGACGTCACCGGAGAGCGCGGGCGATTCGGTTTGCGCGATTCGGGCGAGATGTTGATGGACATCCCTCCGAGACGCTCGACCTGGATCGGATGGGTCATTGGACTCATCGTAGTGGTGGCTCTTGCGGCGGCTGGGTGGTGGTGGTTTGCCGGAAGGAATGGCGCTAGAAAATCGGCGAGCATGGTAGGCACGGTCTCGGTTGTCTCGGCGGATGTGGGAGTTGGTTGAATACCGCCTTGCGTGTGAGCCGCGGGCTGGAGGTTTTGAGGGTACCGAGTAAAAGCTTGCGGGGTCCCTCGCCCCTCCCGCCCACCCTACCAAGCTCGGGACGACATATCGTTACTTTTAGTCAGGCGCAGCGCACCCGCCGTTGAATGGCTCGGGATGACAGAGTCGGCGCCGCCCGTGTTAACCCGCATTTCTCACAGTCGTTCATCGCCAAGCAGCGGATAGCGGCCTGTCTGCTTCGTTGCACAACGGTTTCGCTCCTCGACATAGTGTCAACTATGCCCTCGTCACGAAACCGTCCTGCGCCTCGCATCCAAGCCACTCT
>DATLXH010000158.1:0-38530 GCA_035576005.1 Thermoanaerobaculia bacterium
GCCTGTCTGCTTCGTTGCACGGCAATTTCGCTCCTTGACATAGTGTCGACTATGCCTTCGTCGCAAAATCGCCGTGCGCCTCGCATCCAAGCCACTCTCCGCCGTCTCACGACAAAGGTCTGTGAGAAATGCGGGCTAGACCGGTTCCTGCGCGGCAGTAGACATCACGCCGCCAACGTATTTCTCGACTTCCACGTCCATTTTGCCCGCCATCATGAGGAAGAGCATTTTGTAGTCGGCGACAAGAGAGTAGAACGGATGCGCGAAGGTTGCGGGACGGTTTCCTTCGATGAAGAAATGGCTGTACCAGGCGAAGCCATAGGCGACGACCGGAGCCAGGACCAGGATCGCGGCATGAATGCTCAGGGCCAGGCCAACCATCGCCAGGGCGACTACCGAACCGATCGCATGAAGCAACCGTGTCCGGTACCGACTGTGCTGCCGAACGTAGCAGGGCCAAAAATCCGAAAACGATCGGATACTGTCACGACTCATCGTTTCTCCAAGGTTGGGTGTTCCCCTATTCTCCCATAGCCTTTCCATGCAGACAAACCGTCCCGAAACTGGGTAGAGCCCGGCTCCATCTGCTTCGTTGCACGGCAATTTCGCTCCTTGACATAGTGTCGACTATGCCTTCGTCGCAAAATCGCCGTGCGCCTCGCATCCAAGCCACTCTCCGCCGTCTCACGACAAAGGTCTGTGAGAAATGCGGGTTAGCGGGCCCCCACGTCAGGTCAACTCACCTCGCCATGGACCTGGCATCGATCGGAAAGCTCGCATCGCATACCTGCTCGACACCGCCGTCCAGATCCAATTCAGCATTAAAACGCGTATCCGAGCGTGAACGAGATCGCAAAGGGGTTCTCGTTCTCGACTCGGTCGAGTTTGTAGCCATAGTCGATCCGAATCGGGCCGACGGGTGTGAGGTAGCGGATTCCGGCACCAACTCCGTAGCGCAGCTCGTCGAAGGCCACGTCTCCGATCCGGCGCCACACGTTGCCTGCATCGACAAAAAGACCGCCGCTCAGACTGCCGAAGATCGGAAAGCGGTACTCCGCACTCAGTAGCAGGAGTCCATTACCCCCGATGGGGAAGATGTCGGTGACCTCACCATCGTCGTTGCAGATTCTTCGGATCGTCTCCCGCGGGTTCGGGTCCCGGCAGGGGTTGGATCCTGCAGGCTCGAGAATTCCTAGTGTGTCGAGGCTGAATGCGCGGTGGGAGGTCTCGCCACCGGAGAAAAATCGTTCCGAGTAAGGGACCCGATTATCGTCCTCCATCGAGCGTCCCCCTTGAGCGTGGATGAGGCCGAGTCGGGCGGAGAGGGCGACCAGGGTCCTTCTGGACAGGCCGATGTACCAGGCGCCTTGCGCGTATTGCTTGAGGAACCGGGCCTGGTCATCCACCTCGCCGGAAGACTTCAAAATCGGAAAGGCGTACTCGAGCGACGCATTCGAAAAGAAGCCCCGTTTCGGATCAATCTGATCGTCTCGCTTGTCCCAGAAGAATGAAGGCGTGACGCTCGAGATCCGCGCGCGGGTATCTTCACGACCGATGATCGTCAGATCTTCGCAGACTTTCGGATCGCGACCTTCTTTCTCCCTGCATGGCGTCGAGACGACGCGATACTCATAGCGGACCGACCACCGAGTCTGCTCGCGAAACACGCGCGAGGCTTCGACGAAGACGCCGTAACGATTGATCGCGAGCTCGAAGTCGCGCGTGTTGCGGGTCGTGTCGCGTTTATAAATCGTGAACTGAGTTGGGATGTCGTAACCAAAGATGAATGGCTCGCGGTATGTCGCCGAGTAGCGCTTCTCAGGCAGAGAAACGCTCGCATCGAGCCCAAGGTATCGACCCTTCCCGAACAGATTGCGATGAGTGATGCTGGCTGATGTTCGCAGTGCCTCACCGCTCGAAAATCCTACGCTGCCGGCGATCGTTAGATTCTTCCCTTCTTCCACTTCGATCTTTACGTTTCGGGTCCCCGTGGCTGTTGCCGACTGGTCCGGCTGTATGTCGACCCGTTGGAAAATACCGAGCCGGTAGAGATCGCGCTGCGCTTCGAAGAGATTTCGGAAGCTGAATGGCTGACCCGGCTTGATGCCGGCCTTGCGCAGGATGACGTAGCTGTCCGTGTAACTGTTGCCATCGGCGATCACGTTTCCGGTGCGCACTCGCGTTCCTTCGGCGAGCTTGTACAGCACCTTTGCAGCCGTCTTACCCTCACTGTACTGGACGTCGGGTGTCACCTGGATCTCGACATTCCCCCTGTCTGAGTAGAAGGTTTGTAGCGAGACGATGTCCTGACTCAGCAGCAGTGGATTGAGCGCGTTCCCGACCTTGAGGGAGAGCTGAGGCAGCTTGCGCGTCTCGATCTGTTCGTTGCCCTCGACCGCGACCGCCGTGACGACCGTCCGCGGTCCTTCCACGATCGGAAAGGTGACGTTCAGCGCCCCGTCCGCTGTGGTGGCGGTAAGAGGGGGACTGACGATCGCCTCTGAAAAGCCATCGAGCTTGTAGTAACTCTCGAGTGCATCACGATCCGCCGAGAGTTGATCGGGCGTGATCCCTGTCGGTCTCCGCAGAAGTGACGCGACGATTCGCCGAACGCCGCCCGGGGGCGCAGTGGCGACGACCCCTTCCAGTTTGCCGTCGTCAAGCTGCTGATTTCCTTCGAAACGGACCTCGCGGACCTGATACTTCTTTCCTGGATTCACGTTGAAGGTAACGATCCAGTCGGAGCCGACCAGCTTCTCTTCGTAATCGACGGAGGCGAGGAAGTGACCGCGCGTCTGATACTCGGTCCGGATGCGTTCCTCTGCGCGGACGAGTACGTCCTGCGTGTAGCCTTCCGACCGGCGGAACGGGATCAGCCGTCGAATCGAACGGCGTGGAACGCCGGAAACTTCGACTTTCACCACCGGCCCGACCGCGACACGGTACCTCGTCGTCACCTCGCCGCCCGGGGCGTCGATCTGCTCGCCCAGGTAACGAACCTCGGCCCGTCTATGGTCCTTGCGCACGAGAAAGTTCTCGATCCTGTCGGCGTCACGCTTCGCCTCGTCAGGACGAAAGACCTTGCCCGGCCCGCGTTTCATCTGCTCGAGCAGCTTCTCACGCGTGAAGGGAGCCAGATCTCCCTCGAGCAGCACGGCGCCGACAATGGCCTGCTTCCCGCTAGTCGTGTGAAAAATGACATCGGCCCGGTTCTCCTGTCGTGCGAAGGTGGTCTCAGGGTCGACGGTCGCGGTCAGATAGCCATTCTTGACGAGGTCTTTGCGCAAGTCCTCAGCGTTCCGGTCGACTGCCGTCAGTCGCAGAACCTCACCGCTCTTGATTTCGATTTTCCGCCTGGCGCCGTCCCGATCGCCGAGACCCTCCACGACCACTGTGCCGATTCTGTAGTTCAGCGAGAGGATAAAAGTAAGATCGACCACACCTCCGGCGTCGACAGCATCGACCTGGATGTCGCGGAAGTCGCCGGTCGCATAAAGCGATTCGATCGCTCTCTGAACGCCGCGGATCGAATACGCCGATCCCTGCTCCATCGTCACCAGAGTGGTGAGAGGTTTCACGTCGAACGCAGCATCGGTGCGGAAGGAAACGGAACGGATCGTGACGTCTGAGCCTGCTCCAGCAGCAGAAGCCGGGGGAGCGTTTGAATCCGATGGGAGACTGGCTGCCGCTGAAGTAGGCGCGCTTCCCGCGGGCTTGAGAGAGACGAGGTAGGCGGCGGTTCCCTTCTCTTTGTTGGCCTCACCTCCCCACTGTCCCCGATACCGTCGTCGATACTTGCCATCCAGAGCGTAGTTATGCGCGCTGCCAAGCCGGTCCTGGGCGTTCGGCACGGACGACTCCGTGATCTCTCGTGAGAACTGAACCAGCCACTCGGGTGAGAGCTGCCACTCCACATACTCTTCGTCGCGAGCACTCGATTCCTTGCCCGTGTTCCCTGTGTAATAGACGACCACTACCCGCACTGAGTCCGAGACCCTCTTTTCGAACGTGATCTTCGGTTTGGTCGGATCGCCGATCAGGTCGAGACGGAACGCATCCGCGAAGGGAAACACCCTGGACCCGATGAGACCGCCGAGGCTGTTGAGAAGCAGTGACTGACTCAGCGTAGGGAGCCCTGCACCGAAACCGGGCCCACGAGTCTGTCCGAACGCAGTAGGTCCGAGAAGACTGAGCAAGCCGAACTGACCCAGGGGTGGATCGCTTGTGAAAGTCGGCTTGATACGGTCGATGGTTCCGGTGATGTTAATCGTCAGGTCGACGGTCTGCGAGGGGCCGCCCTCTTCCGTCTGCACTCGCCCTTCTGCCGTGACGTCGAAGTATGGATCGATGCGAAAGGGGTTCTGAAAGTTCACCGTGCCGCGAACGACGCGATACTCGTTGTCCTGAAAGCGGATGGTGCCACCCTCACCAAGCGTGACGAGTCCCAGCACGATTGGTTTGGCCAGAGTTCCGGTGAGCTCGAGCTCGGCCCGGGCCGTGACGTCTGCGACGTTGTTCTTTACGGAGAGCGTGTCATTCGCAATCAACTGCACGCGAAGATTCACATTGTCCTGCCAGGAGGCTGTGACGGCCGGCGCAAGCCCTCTCCGCTCGAGCAGGAGATTGACGAGCGAGCTCGCGATCGCGAAGTCTTTGTAATAGAGCCCCTGATCCACGACGACATCTCCCTGTACGAGCAGACTGTCCGTGTTGCCGCTGATCCGAAGATTCAAGTCACCTTCGACCGCCACACCTTCAAAAAGTCGGATCGCGACATCAGTACCCTGGAGGTTCAGGGACAAGCTGCTCGGTGTGAGACCCTCGAGTCTGATCGAGCCGCCCGCCACGATGGTGCCGCCACCTACGGTTGCCTTCAGCGAGTCGATCTCCACGTGATCGCCGCGGAAAACGAGCGTTCCCGTGACTTCGTCAATCAGCTGAGGGAAGCCCGCAAGACGAAACTCAGCGTCCTGAATCTCTGCGGTTCCGGTGACCTTGGGCGAGTCCAGAGTGCCGGAGATTCCGGCAGCGACGTTTACGTGCCCATCGACCTTGACGTCAGGGACAACGAGCTGCAGCAGCGCCGCTTCGACGTTCCCTTTCACGTTCAGGTTGATCGATTTGTCGCCGACCAGAGAGACGCTTCCCTGCATCGAAAAGTTCGATCCTTCACGCTGGAGGTTGAACGACTCGATTGCCACCACCCCTCGACGCAATCCGAAGCGAATCGGCTCGGGGGCCGTGAATACATGCTCGAGGAAACGAACGTTCAGTGACGGAACGGATCCATCGATCTCCAGAGTCTCGAGTGACGTGATCTTGCCACCCAGTTTCAGGTCGACGATGAGCTCCCCTTCCGCTGGAAGTTGTCCGGCGTTAGGAAAAAGTGAGATGAGCTTTGCGAGATTGCTCACGGTGATTCTGACCAGGCCGTCGAGGGAGTTGTCCGCCGTGAGGCGGCCTGTGCCCTCGATCGAGGCAGCATCGAATGCATTGCCTCGAATCGTGAGGTTGCTGTTTCGCAGCGCAATGTAAAACGAGGGAGCTGCAGCGTCTTTCGGGAAGTTCACGCCCCTGAAGCTTCCTTCGTCGAGAGTGGCTTCGATCACCACCTCGGGACTCTCCAGAGTGCCCGCACCTGTGGAGCTCAGCTTCACCTTGCCGCCCAGGAGCTTCGATAGCGAGGCGAGCAGACGCACCTTCGACAGGTCGATCTGGGATGAGTTGATGATGTAGCTGAAATTCTCCTGGGCGAAGTCGTACTCGGCCTCTCCCGTGACGATGCCCGCGTCTGCTGTGACTTCCACTCGTGTGGCCTTGAGTTTCCCACCGGTAAAAATGAGGTCAGCCCGCGCCGATCGAACCGCTTCGCCGTAAATCGCGCCGTCGGTCAGCGACACGGCCCCTGAGCCTTCAAGCTGCTTTTTCGGTCCCTCAATGTGCAGCGTGCCGGTAACTGCACCGGTGACTGGCAGCGCACCGAGATCGAGGAACGCGGCGATCTCCTCGACCGGCACCGAAGTCGCGCCCAGATCGAGATCGAGAACTACATTCCCCTGGCCGGGCCGCCAGTGCACATCGCCATTGACGCGGAGGTTGGACGCGGCTCGACGGATATCCATGTCGGTGAACGCGACGGTCCCCGATTCCGGGGTGCCGGTAATTTTCAAGGAGCCTGTTCCCGCTCCGCGAGCTTTGAGTTTCAGTCCGACAACTGCGAGTGCTTCCTCAACGGGCCAGCTCTTTGCGTCGAGGGCCAGGTCGAATCGCGGTGAAGGTCCACGGTCGGGGAACCCGATGGTCCCGGCCATCGTGAGGGTCTCGTTGCCATCTCTGAAAAGTGCGGGCTCGAACGTGAGGAGGCTCTTCGTTCCTTCGTAGCGAAGCTGGATCTCGCTCTCGCCCAACCTCACCCCGTTGTAACGGGTCTCACTGCCGCTCAGATGGGCGACTACAGTGGGTCGCTTGAACGCGCCCCGGACGGTCCCGATAATCGTGCCCGAGCCGCCCATGTCGAGCAACTTGTATCCGCGTTTCCCGGCGCTCCTGGCGAAATTCAAAGCGATCCGATCCAGCTCCCCGAAGTCCTTGCTCCTGATCGAGACCGCGAGGTCCGCAATGAGATCCTCGATCTTCAACGTGCCCTTGAACCCGATCTGCGAAGAATCCGTCACCAGCTCGGATGGTCGGAACGTGATGACTCCCTGATTGAGCAGGAAATCGGCGAAGCCCGACAGAGGAACGGGATACGGCGCATCGCCGAACGCTTCGGCTCCTCTGCGCAGTTTCGCCCTGCCTGACCCGGCCCCGGCCAGGATCCGATCCTTGTTCCATTCGTACTTCAACGTTCCTACTGCCGCACCGCGGAGCCCGGTGTTCTCGACTTTCCAGTCGCTGAAAAGTTTCTCGAGCGATATCCCGTCGTAGTTCAAGTCGATCGACATCGGGTAAGGAGCGCCGTACTTCGACAGACGGTATTGTCCCGAGATCTCTCCGCCTGCATAACGTCCTGACTCGATGTCGAGCGTCGCCCGCTGACCCGTGAGATCGAGTGTCCCTTTCAACTTCGAGATGTCATAAGCGTCGGCCGTGATTGCAGGCGATGCGAAGTTTCCGGAGAGTTGAAAGTCTCCCTGCCGCCCCTTCAGCCGTCCCGTGATCGAGATCGGTCCGTCCAGCGTCTTGTCGACCCGAAAAATCTGGCGCAGTCTTGCCAGCTCGAGGCGCGAGGTTACCCCGATGTCGTAGGCACCGGCTGTTAGGGGATCGACTTTCCCTGCGAGGAAAAATTCTGCTCCCGCGCCATTGAGTGCAACGGAGCTCAGCTCGAGGATCCCGGGGATGTACCGGAACTTCGCTCGGAGGTCGAGATCCAGCGGCTCATACTGCTGGAGCTTGAGTTTGACCTTGCCTCCCCGCGCATAGCCATCGTAGATCTGCTTACTGAAGGTGGGAGTGACTTCGGAGAAGATCCCGCTGACGTCAGCCCGGATGTCGTGTCGCCGGTCGAGGAACTCGAGGGCCGCTCCACTGATGAACATCTTGCGAATGTCGAGTTTCACGATCTCGTAGCCGCGCGGCGGCGAGCGCTTCCACGAAGGGAAGTTGTGCGCGAGCGGCGCGCCCTGCCGGAACACCTCGAAGAAGACTTTTGGATCTCGAATGTCAATCCGTCCCAGGTCGACATTTCGCGAAAGAAGGTTCTGGAGAAGATTGTTTCCTCCGGTGATTTCCACCTGACGGACGACTGCGAAATACGGTTGTGTAGCGCCGGGAGCATTCGCGATGCGGACGTCCTCGAGCAGCACACGCTGAGGGCTGCGGCGAACCACTGTGACTTTCCTGATTGAAACATCGCGGCCGAGGCGCGACTCGAGGTTCTTCTCGATTCGAAGCCTCACGAGCTCTGCAAAGCGGGCCGAGCCGATGTAACGGTAGCCGCCCCCGCCGAGAATGAAGAGCAGCACGATCGTAACGACCCCGAGGATGGCGATCGTCTGGACGCAGCCCCACATTGCCCCTTCCCGCTGTCGCTCCCGGCTACTTCGTTTCCGTGGAGTCGGCAGTAGGGGATCGCCCTCACCTGGTTGTCTGTCTGGAGTCTCTTCCATCCGCGCGTTGCCAACCCGCTCGGGAAGGCTTCGAGTCTACTCTGCAGCCGCTATCAGAAAAAGGTCGCGCAGGCTGTTCTCTGTGAGACCGATGATCGTGGGTTTCACCAGTGGCACCGAGCATTCTCCCGCATCTGATCCGACCAGGGGTGGACGGTGATTCGGTAGAAGCTCCGATGACACGTAAAGCCTTATGTTTCAGTACGAAACGAGCAGCGAACGTATTCCCGTTCGAGGTCGGCGGACCTTCCAGGAAATGCGGGCCGGCTGGTCTCCCCTCAAACTTTCGGCGCCGGAGCTGTCGCTGGTTGATTGACCAGATCTGTGTACTCGAACAGCGGCGTGGAGAGATAGCGCTCTCCTGTGCTGGGCAGCATAGCCACGACACGCTTCCCGGTCCCGAGCTCTCTTGCCAGTTCGAGTGCTGCGAAAGTGATTGCGCCGGATGAGATGCCGACGAAGATCCCTTCCTCTTTCGCAAGCCGGCGCGAGGTCGACACGGATTGCTCATAGGTCGCGTCGAAGATGCGATCCACCACGCTGGCATCATAGATGGCTGGAATGAAGCTCGGACCGATTCCCTGAAGCTTGTGAGGGTTGACGGTGCCGCCTCTGAGGACTTGCGACTCGATGGGCTCGACAGCGATCACGATGATCTTCGGGTTGCTTTCCTTGAGCGCTGCACCAGCTCCGCTCACCGTACCTCCTGTTCCAACGCCGGCCACAAAGGCATCAAGGTTGCCGCCTGTGTCACGGAGGATCTCGACTGCGGTCGTATCGCGATGAACCTGCGTGTTGGCCGGATTGTCGAACTGCCTCGACAGCCATGCGCGCTTGTTCGAAGCCGCGTACTCACCGGCCACGCGCTGCGACTCGGGGATTCCCATCGGCCCCGGTGTGAGCATCAGCTCCGCGCCGAGAGCCTGAAGAAGCTTCCGTCGCTCAATCGACATCGTGTCAGGCATGACCAGTACGCAGCGGTAGCCGCGTGCTGCGGCGACCATCGCGAGACCGATGCCGGTGTTTCCGCTGGTGGCCTCCACGATCGTGTCGCCCGGCTTGAGCTCGCCGCGCGCTTCCGCATCGCGCACCATCGCATTGGCGATGCGATCCTTGACTGAAGAAAGGGGATTGAAGGTCTCCATCTTCACGACGACTTCGGCCATTCCCTTCTCTACCAGTCGATTGAGCCGGACCAGGGGTGTGTTGCCAATCGTTTCCGTGATGTCATTGTAAATTCGGCCGTGCATTTCTCAGGTCCTTTCGGGCGATGCTGACGCCACGCGGATCGTGCGTTGTATGGTGTGGTAACACGAGCAACAATCGGGGAAGGCTACGATTCCGCCGCCGCAGCGATCGTGCCGTGACCAAGGTATCGGTAGCCGATCTTCGCGACCGCAACAATCACTGCCGCATCGCTGCCGAGGGCCTTCTGCAATTTCCGGCGTAGGCGAGTGACGTGCGTGTCAACCGTGCGGCTGGTCAGATTCAAATCGACGCGGTAATTCCACACTCGCGACAGGAGCTCGTCGCGCGGAACCACCCGCTCCTTGTTCTTGAACAGATACATCAGAAGGTCGAACTCCTTGGGCGAGAGCTTGAGCTTCTGATTGTTCGCCTCGGCGTCTCTTGTGTTTGGATCGAGCTTGATCAGCTGGTCTTCCCACACGCCCTTCTCATTTCGTGACTGTTCGCTTCGCCGCATGATCGCGTCGATCCTCGCGAAGAGCTCCTGAAGCCCGAACGGCTTGGTCACGTAGTCATCCGCGCCGCCCCGCAGGCCGCGAACCTTGTCGGTCTCCTGTCCTCGGGCCGTGAGGAGGATCACCGGGATTTTGGAGAACTTGCGGATGTGCTCGAGGACCTCGAATCCGCTTTTCCTGGGGAGCATGAGATCGAGAAGGACGAGATCGGGCTTCTCGTCATGAAACAGCCGGATCGCTTCGTCCCCGTCAGCAGCCGGGACGGTCTCGTAGTTTTCCAGTCGCAGATTGATCTCGAGTCCCTGCCTGAGTCCTGCGTCGTCTTCCACGATCAGAATTTTTGTCATTCATCTCTCCTGGGTTATCGACGCGATGGGCGCGCCCTGCCTGTTGTACGGTGAGCTTAAGCGAACGTTACGTCAGTGCACGTGAGAGGGAACGATGTTCACTGAAAATTTCTCGGAACCGCTACGAGGTCGTTGTTGAAAGGTCGCCCGATTGCCCCTCCGGGACTGTCGTTTTCGGGAAGAGCATCCTGAATGTCGATCCTCGCCCCTGAGCTGATGTGACTTCCACCCTTCCTCCGTGGGATTCGACGATCTGCTTGACGAGTGTCAGCCCCAGCCCTGCGCCGCGCCGCGTCTCTGTATCGGAGAATTGGGCCCGGTAGTACGGCTGGAAAATGTGCTCTACCTCCCTTGCGGGGATTCCCGCTCCGTGATCTTCGACAGCCAGAGTGATCAGGTCGTCACGCTGGCTGAGCGCGATCCGGATCGTTTTCTGTTCGATCGAGTACTTGACAGCGTTGTCGATGAGGTTGAGAAGAGCTCTTGAGACTGCCTCCCTGTCCCACAGCTGCTCCTCGATGAGGTCGTCGAGGTCGAGATCGATCGAGAAGCCCTTGCTGTGGAGCCACGATTCGTAGTTGTCGATTACGGACATGACGATCTCGTCAGGGTATACGGGTGCGAAGATGAGAGGCTTGCTGCTTTTTCTCAGCCTCGCGATGTCGAGCACGTTCTCCACGAGATGGCTCAGATGCATCGCCTCTCGCAGAATCGAGTTGAGGATGTCACTTCTCTCTTTCTCACTCAGCTTGTCGCCGTGACTCAGAGTCTCCGCGCCGAGTCGGATCATCGAGAGCGGTGTTCGGAGCTCGTGAGAGACGTTCGCGATAAGCGCCGCTCTGAGCTGTGTGGTCTCGGACTCGCGACGAATGCCGC
Source organism: Thermoanaerobaculia bacterium (assembly GCA_035576005.1). Taxonomy (GTDB): domain Bacteria; phylum Acidobacteriota; class Thermoanaerobaculia; order Gp7-AA8; family Gp7-AA8; genus DATLXH01. Next base: position 11,038 of record DATLXH010000158.1, read on the forward strand.
GGATTGCCAGGTACAGACCAATCACGGCGAGCACAAGGGCCGCGATCGTGAATAAGGCACTGATGATTCTCTGGCTCTCCCAGCCTGAGCCCAGGTAACCGGTCTGGACCGCCGAGCGCAGCGAGTGCGATTGAAGCGGTTGCGCCAGTGGAGAGGTGAACGCGAAGCCGCCGCTGGTGCGCTCGAGACCCGGCCTCGACGGCGTGGGGGTCAGCGTTGTCTGGCTCTGCTGGCGGAAGTTCACACCCTTCCCGAGCGCGACCTCGCCCGGCCTTCGGCCCAGAACGCCCGGAAGCACGCTGGCGAGCAGTCGCTGTGAGTCGAATGTGAAGCGAATGTTTCCGCTCGCCGTGTAGAACTCGCGGGTGAGGCGATCGCCTCGAGAATTGGCGCGACTCGAGAGTTCCGTCACGTAGAGAGAGTCGGTCGGATCGGCGTCCGGGACGTAGATCGCCGAGGTGATCCACGGCTTCTCATTGACCCACTCCTGGAGCTCTCTGGATGTGGGATGCGCGACCTTTCGCTCGAGCTTCTGCCACGACTCGGTTGCCATGCCGATCTCTTCGCGGATTGCGGCGTCGACTCTTCGCGCGCTGATGTCGGCCGAGTAGCTGACGTACTGAATTGCCAGAGTATTCGCACCCTGCTCCATCCTTTCGGACAGCTGGTACGAACGATACGCGAGAACCCCAAAGGCTACCGCAATGACCAGTACAGGGAACAGTGCGGAAGCTGAAAAGAAGGGACGGACGCGTCGGAGCAGCTCCCTTCTATCCTGCATGTCTCACGGGACCTTCGCCGCGCTGATGGCCTGTGTCATGTGTTGTTAGCCCGCAGTTCTCACAGACCTTCGCCGTGAGACGACGGATAGCAGCCTGTCTGCTTCGTTGCACGGCAATTTCGCTCCTTGACATAGTGTCGACTATGCCTTCGTCGCAAAATCGCCGTGCGTCTCGCATCCAAGCCACTCTCCGCCGTCTCACGACAAAGGTCTGTGAGAAATTCGGGCTAGAGCCGCCCGTAATCTGACTCTGTCGGATGCGACTCCTTCATGTGTGCAGCGACGATCTTGTCGATGTGTTTTTTCTGCATGACGGCGAAGCGGATGTCTGTGCGCGTGAGCGTTCCATTGCGGCGAGTGATCATCATCACCTTCCCTCGCTTTTTGGCTTCTTCAATGTACTTCTTGATCTCGCGTACCTGCAATGAAGAAAGGTCGTGGCCTTCGAGCACGAGAACGATATCGCCGGCGCGAAGCCGCGCACTCTGAGCGGGACTGTCCGGCATCACGGATTTCACGGTGACGCCCTGGGGAGAATTGATGAGCTCGACACCGAGGTACTTTTGCCCGACCAGCATCTCTCGGATTGCCCGTTCGCATGCTTTCGCATCCGCAGAGCATCTCTTGGGCTCGCCGGCACTGACCGCGGCTCCGTTGATCATCAGAGCCATCAGCAGAGCGGTCAATCGCGTGGTTCTGATCATCCGGGGTCGTCTTTCCTTGCGGTGTGTCGTAGGACGGTCGTAACTCTCGAGGCATCGGCGACCGTCTGACGCCGATGAACGTCAAAAGCCATCGTGACCGGAATCGAATTCCATTGTGACGTTACAGAACATCAACGGGCCGGAGTCCACCGGGCTCGTGATGTGCCGCCATGTTGCTGGCTCGTCTACGCGCGTCGAGTGGTCCGCGGTCTCGATCTCAACGGTGGCGGGATGGGCGGGATGGGCGGGATGGATACCACAGGAGGCTTGAACTCGCACGGACCAGGGACCGTAACGTTCGCGAGATCGCGCAGGATCCGCAGAGAGTACGTGTCGGCTACGAAGACGAGTCCGCTCGCGCTCCAGATCTGCTGAGGGTCGATCAGACCGCGCAGTTCATGGGTGATCACCGGGCGTCGTGGCTGACTGAAGTCGACGCGAAACAGCTCCCCCCCTTTGGTGACGACGTGTGCGGTGTTTCCTTCGAACGAGATATCCGAGCCTCCCGCGAGGGGGAGCGTCGCAATTTCCGTTGGGAGCAATGGGTCGGACATTTCGTAAAAGCTCAGGAGGTCCCCGCGCTGAATGATGAGCGTCTCAGCTCGACCGTTGAGCTCGGGGGCAATCAGTGCAGCGCGCACGAAGGGGATGTCGAGCACCCTGACGTGACGGGCAAAGTGAGGATTCGAGATATCCGCAACCCGAATGCCGCTTGGAAGTACGCCATAGGCGACTCCCGGGCGGCCAAACGCACTGGAGAACTGCCCGAGCGAATCGTACTTCAGACCGGCGATCTGTGTCGGCCGTGAGGGATCGGAGATATCGACCACGTGCAGCCCGCTTCCATTGTTTGCCTCGATCAGATAATCGCCTGCGAAGCCTGCTCCACTGGGAGGTACTCCCTGCGCGAGGAAGACTCCCGTCTCTCGCGGCGCCTTTGGATCAGAAACGTCGATGAGATGGACGTTTCCCCGGCCGAAGAGGTAGGCGAACTTTCCGTGCAGGCCGACCTTGTCTGCCGCATCCGCAATCGTGAAAGACGCAACTTCGACGGGATTCGACGGGGTCCGGACGTCAATGACCCGGAAGTACGGAGGATCGCTGACATAAGCGTAGTTGCCATCTGAGGCAACTCCGGTGATCGGTGAGTCGACGATCTGTAATTCCCCGACAAGCGTGGGCGCGCTGCTCTCACGAGGAGAGAAGATTCTGAGCGGTTTGCCCGATGGAGTCGTCAGACGGTATTTGTCGATGAAGCTGCCTGCCACGTACAGAAGCTCCCCATCGGAAGCCACCACAGCCGAAGGCTCAATGAACGATGAGCGCAGGGTTGGAGAGAGTGGGTTGGAGACGTCGTAGACGTCGAGCTCACTCGCGGCGCTGCTCGCATACACAGTCTTACCGATCACCGTGAGGGACCTGAGGTCGCGGATTGTCCGGCCGACCGTTCCGAGAAAGCGGGGATTCGCTGGATCGTGCAGGTCGTAGATCGCAAGACCATTCGTCCCGTCAACCAGGTAAAGAAGGTTGTCGGCAAAATCGAGGTCGACAGCCGAGCCAACCAGACGAGCGAGCTCACGCAGTTCGTTTGCGCTGGCGTTGAAGATGAGAATCTCGCGTGAGGTCGCAACGACGACGAGGTTGCCGGCCAGCTTGACCGCGGTCGCGCGCTCGGGAAGCGTCAAGCGCGAGACGAGCTCCAGGCCAGCCGCTGTCGATCTGTAGAGTTGAAGCTCCGCGCCCGCAGTCACCAGCGATGTGCCGCTGGCGTCGATGTGATCGGCTCCTGTGTCGGTCCGGCTTTCCCGGCGTTCGATTTCACCGGAAGTCCCTACGGCGTAAACCTCCAGGGCGGCGCCGGTGAGAGCGTAGACGGTGGTCGCGGTGGCCACAACTTTTCTGGTCGCACTGCTCGTCAGGCTGGAAGCAAGTTTCCTGATGTTCCGAGGATCGCTGATGTCGTAGACGGTTAGGCCTTTACCGTCGGCTACATAGGCACGTCCATCCCGGACCGCAAGGTCGCGGGTGATTCCCCGCTCGCCCCAGCTGCCTGCCATCGCGCAGTCGACGGGAATTTGCGCCCTGGCGTTGACTGCAATTAGAAAAGCGGCGATGAGCACGAAGCGAGACTTGATTGACATGGGGCTCCCTGGCGCGAGATCTAAGGATTGCAACGGATGTGCTAACCCGATTCTCGCTGCTCTTATGCTGCGGGATGCATTCGAGCTTCTCATTCGTTGACGGATTGCCGTATTTCTCCTGACGCCAGAGGGGGAACGGGAGCGGGAGGGGAGGGGATGGGGAGGGGGAAAACCTGACTGTGTCAGGGCCGATGCAGCGGCTTGGTGAGCCAGGCTTTACTCTCTGATGTTGCCTCGCAAGGAGGCGCGCGAGCGAACGTTCCGTACTATCGAAAGTTCAGCTCGCCGAACACGGAAGGCACGTGGAAATCGGCCGGTATTTTCAGGGTCGGGCACCAGGCTGAGTACGTGTCGCCATGCTCAGGGCTCCGATCAATCCGGAAAAGATTGCCACGCCATGTTTCGCCTGGCCGGGGAGTCGGGCGGTCCAGAGATGAAAAAGGAATCACCATCACGACATCCACCCAGGTTCCGTGCGTGCCATCTCCTTTTCTTGTGGCAGTCCAGAAGCCAGCGCATTCCCATGAGATATCAGCGGTCATGGTGGCGCGGACCCCGTCTGGAGAATGAATCCTGGCGTCGAATGTCGTCCCGAGGGGATTCACTTCGAGCTCAAAGTAGTCTGTGACTGCGACGGGTGCCAGAAAGACTTCGAAAACGTCTTCTTCGTAGATCGGATCGTCATGACGTGTGTACGTCGCGACGCTCCTGGCGTCGTCAATTCCGTGAAACACCACGTACAGATTCGACTCGTCGTAATAAATAAACCCGTCACTGTGAAGCCGCGGTTGCGATCCGTTCGTCGCGTCACTGAGATGGAATCGCATTGCGGCATGAGGGTCTCGCCAGGGATCTTCGATTGAGAAGGAACCGCTTGCGACTTCGAGGGAGCACGGGGGCATTCCAGTCATTCTACGGCGATCTGCCGTCACGGACCGGGAGGGAGTCTCGGCCACCCGGCGACGTCACTTGCCAGCCTCAGCCGACAACCGCACTCGGCACATGGCGTGCAACAGGGCGAAGCGGGAAAAAACAGTATGGATCACGAATTTGATGAACTGAAGCGCGAGTTCCTCGCCGAAGCCGAAACGAAGATTCAGGAAATCGGACAGGTGACGGAGAAGATCTCAGAGGCGAACCTGACCGAGTCGGTCGATCGGGCTGCTTATCTGGCACACCAGCTCAAGGGAGCCGGCGGAAGTTACGGCTTCCAGAAGATCTCTACGGAAGCGGCCTCGTTCGAGAAAGCCCTTGAACGGATACCCGCTGAAGGTCTGGAACCAGTCCGGACTGCGCTCAAGTCGTGCGTCGACAATCTCTCGGGTGAAGTCGCTCTCAGAATCAAAGAGCTCTCCATCAGCCCCGTCTCCTGAAGACGCTCACGCGTTAACCCGCATTTCTCACACTCCTTCGTCGCGAGGCAGCGGAGAGTGGCCTAGATGCGAGGCGCGCGACGGTTTCGCGACGAGGGCATAGTTGACACTATGTCGAGGAGCGAAACCTTCGCGCAACGAAGCAGACAGGCCGCTATCCGCTGCCGCAGCAGAAGGAGTGTGAGAAATGCGCGTTAAGAGCTCACACGCCGACTTTTTTCGCCCGCCCGTTTTCAGGCCGTCTTCTCGCGTTCCTTCCGATCAGGATCTGAGCGCTTTTCCGCCTGCACCTGATTCCGGCCTCGCCGCTTCGCCCGGTACAAGGCCTTGTCGGCTGCCTCGACCAGACCGCGAGGGGAGCGGGCTTTGTAACGGGGATACGACGAGATGCCGATACTCACGGTGACGGGAACGATCCCGGCAGTCGTTTCGATTGTGCTTTGTTCGACCAGAGTTCGAATTTTTTCCGCAAACGTGATGGCATCATCCAGATCTGTTTCGGGCATCATCACGGTGAACTCTTCGCCGCCGTAACGCGCCGCGAGATCTGACGAACGGATCGAATCCTTGAAGATCGCCGCAACGGACTTGAGAACCTCGTCGCCAGCCCCGTGACCGTAGGTGTCGTTCACCTTTTTGAAGAAATCGATGTCGATGATCGCGATGGAAAGGGGGCGCTGGTAGCGTTCGGATTCTTCGAAAGCACGGGCGAGCTCTTCCTGGAAGTGCCTGTGGTTGTAAAGCCTCGTCAGCCCGTCGGTGATGGAAAGGAGCTCCAGCCTGCGGTTTGATTCCAGCAGCTCGTACTGCAGATCGACGATTCGCTTGCCTGCGCGAACGCGTGCGAGCAGCTCCTGATATTGGAACGGCTTGGTCATGTAGTCGTCGGCACCCAAGTCGAGTCCTTCGATTTTGTCGCTCTGCTCATCCTCGCCCGTGAGCATGATGATGTAACGGTTGCGCGTCGCAGGAGCGGACTTGAGCTCCTGACAGAGCACTGCGCCGTCTGCGTCGGGGAGCCGGCGATCAAGGACCGCCAGGTCCCAGTCGTGAGCCGCGAAATTTTCGCGCGCTTCAGCAGCCGTAGTGGCTTCAACGAGATCGTAGCCACTTCGTCTGAGGAAAAGTCCCACGAGTTTGCGAATAGCGTCGTCGTCATCGACGATCGCCACGGTGAATGGCTTGGGATCGGACATTTAGCGGAGTGAGCGGCAAAGTCCTTGCCAAGCGCCCCTGGGCTCGTCGGTTAGGCCGGGCAGTAGCGGTTTCCCTTGCTGACGGCCACCAGATCGCTCGCGACCAGCGAATGGCACGATGCCGGTGTCCTACGTTACGTCCGCGTGGGGTGCCGAGTCGACTCTCATCGAGATGTCGAGTCCCCGAACGGAGTGCGTCAGTGCTCCGATTGAGATCCTGTCGACGCCTGTTTCCGCGATGATCCGTATGTTGTCGAGCGTGATGCCGCCGGACGCTTCGAGCGGAATCGCTCCCGCCACCCGCTCGACCGCGCTCTGCATCATTGCCGGTGTCATGTTGTCCAGGAGGATGAAGTCGGGCCGGGTCGCAATTGCCTCGCTGAGCTCGTCGAGATCGCGAACTTCGATCATTACACGCTGCGCAGCGCCGGTAGCGCGGATCCGTTCGAGGGCCGCGGTGATCGACCCCGCTCGATCGATGTGATTGTTCTTGACGAGAAACATATCGTGGAGCGCGTATCGATGGTTTCGTCCGCCGCCCGCTGCGACTGCAGCCTTGTCGAGTAGCCGCAGGCCTGGCGCCGTCTTGCGGGTGTCGAAGATCTCGGCACGAGTCCCTGCGACAGCATCGACATAGCGACGCGTGGCCGTCGCGATTCCCGAAGCTCGTTGAAGAAAGTTCAGCGCACTCCTCTCCCCCGACAGCAGCGCGCGAACCGTCGCAGATACCTCGGCGATCACATCGCCGGGTACGACCGAATCGCCATCGCGTTTGCGTGCAAGCCACCGCGACTCCGGATCGAGAACCGCGAACACAGCCGGAGGGAACCGAAGGCCCGCAACAACGCCCGACTCCTTCGCGACGAATCGTGCCGTTCCGCGCTCATCGACGGCGAATATGGCTTCGCTCGTGATGTCAGGCAGGTCTTCGGCGAGTGCCCGCTCGACCAGATCCTCGAGTTGCTGCGTAGGCGAGAGAGATGAGTCAGATGAATTGGTCATAGTTCACTTCTGCATTCTGCATTCTGCATTCTGCGTTCACTTCCCCGGAATGCCTCCACCTCGCTCCATGTTTCGGTCGACAGTTCATTGAGATGATTGGGGGCGCACCGGCTTCGACGGGGACATGTCGGGGCTGTGGTTGCATGCCGAGGCGATTCACTCGTTAAACAGATCAAAACTTGTAATCGCGAACAGCGACTACGCACTGGCAGCTTAATTGACTGTCACGCTCTCTTTTCGGTTTCTCACGCCGTAGAGAAGAGCGTCATGATGTGAGATACGGACCCGCGAACGTCTCGGCGTGGGTCCCGACAAACTTAGAGGCTGGTCTCGCCGCAGCCCTGTTTTCCGGATCGTGGTGAGACGAGACAAAAAGGAAAACTAAGCATGTAGTAACCCGGTTACCACTGCTCTCGGACGCGGGTTCAATTCCCGCCGCCTCCACCAATCACTAGTTCAACGCGGTCCAATAAAGGCCGGAAGTCATTGAGAAATCAATGCTTTCCGGCATTTTTGCGTTCAGCACGGAGCAGTATGATTCTTTGACGTCCGGGGGTAACTGGGGGTAACTTTGGGGGCAACTAAAGTAACCAGGGAAACAGTTACCCCTAAGGAACGTAATGGTCTGGCGATTTAGGAAGTCATTCGGTCGTGGTCCCTTCCGTCTCACGCTCGGGAAGAAGGGCATCACGACGTCCGTAGGGATGAAAGGCCTTCGCGTCAGCTCCGGTCCCGGCGGTGAGCATGTGACAACGAGCCTTCCTGGAATGGGGCTCTCAAATCGCGAACGCCTATCCGCCTACAAAGCGACCCACGAACCGGAAATCAGTTATGGGAAGCAGGCGATCGTGGTCGCTTGTCTGTTCGTGTTCGGCCTCGGCCTCATGGTTCACTTGGGATCGAGGGGTCGGCAGCCACCTTTGGTTCTCGTCCCCGAGAGTGAACGACAGCGATTCATCTCTGCGCCAGCGCACACAGAGGAACTCCCACCCGCACCGATCTTGGTTCCAGAACCTCGGTATCGGACGGTAACAGACATAACCGGTGACACTGTATCGCTGGACGGCGCGTCGATGACATACCACCTTAGCGGCTGTCCGAATTACAAAGCCTCTGGCATGCGTGAACCGGGCGCCAAATTTATCCGCTACCGAAGAGCACCAGACTGTGTGAGCCGAGAGTTCAACCTGGTCACGACGACACGCCGAGTGATTATTGAGCCAGAGCCGGTTCTAGCAATACCAACAGCCGATGCGGCCCGGCCCGCGGACCGATCATATATTCCCACTTCCAATCAACCTGCCAGTACCGGGGGACGGATTCAGATTCGCGGCTACACGAGAAAAGATGGAACCTACGTACCACCACACACTAGAGCCCGAGGCAACTAGGTTCACCCGAGATGCTAAAGAGATTCGCCACCTGCGTAGCTGTTAGCCTACTACGTGGGTCCTTCGATGGTGACAAGCGGGTCGAACGATTTCGAGGCTAACGTATGACACACGCAATTCTGAGATTCGCCGAAGTCAGGAAGCTCACAGGCTTAGGTCGCTCCAGCATTTACCTTCGCATCGCGGACGGGCTCTTCCCTAAACCAGTCAAGCTGGGGTTGAGAATGATCGGCGCCACGCCGTACCACTCGTGGGAGCGCGGCACGAACGAGAACACCAACGGTCTGATCCGCCAGTACCTGACAAAACGACGCTCGATGAAAGGCCTCACGCAGCCGCAATGCAACGCCATCGCTGGCAAACTGAACCGTCGCTCGCGAAAGCGTCACGGCTTCCTGACGCCGGACGCAAGGCTGCAGCTGGGAAAAAGCAAAAGGCCCACTGTTCCGCCTCACTACCGACTGCAGCGTAGAACAACCTTTCCGCACGATGTATCATCAACTCACGTCAGTGTTGCAGTTCAAAGTTGAACTCCAGGGCGGCATGTTTCCAGCCAGGTTCGAGAGAAGCGCCCAACAAAGGCGCGCACCAGAGCCGAGTACTCGCCTCTTTAACGATACCTGCCGTGCAGCGGCGCCGTATTGTGCGAAGGTTTCGAACAGGCGGATGGACCGCACGCTTTAGTGCGCGAGGTATGCAATGGCGTCCTCGAGAACTTCATCCCTGCCGTTACGGATCCCACCAACCGTAGGCTTGACTTCAATGTGGGGAACGAGGCCGATCCGCTGTAACTGGCGGCCGTCCGCATGACGAACTTCCTGGCCCGTGAAACTGACGTTGATTCCGCCCGGAAGCACGAGATTGGTCATGTCTCCATTCGCTCCGGCGCTGTTCGATCCGATGAACTTCGTGCCGTTCGCCGCTTCGAACCAGAGTCCGGTCTGTTCGGCCTGACTCATTGCCCGGTCGTCGATGAGCATCACGGTCCTGCCCGCGTACTTCGGCTTTTCCGTTTTGGCCAGCGACTGCTCGAAGTAAAAGCCACTGCGATATGCCTCTTCCGGCGAGAGCACGGAGAGTTCTCTGCGGCGGAAGATGGCACCGAATGGTGCGTTCTTTGTGTTGATGCGCGAGGCAATGCTCCAGCCGGTGCCTTTCGGATAGCCGCGCATGTCGAAGATGATGGCCTTCGTTCCGTTCAGTGCGACGAACATCTCGTCGATCTGTGGGATGGTGAGGCGCGTCAGGTCGACGTAGCCGATGCTCCCCTCGAGCACACGCCAGACCTCTCCCTGTTTTGCGATGGGCGAAAATCGCGTGCGCGCAATCTTGATGGTCCGCGTCTTCCCGTCGGCTCCTCGCACCCCGATCGCCGCGACCGAGTCCCTCGGCCCGCGTATCGAGTGAGCGAGCACGTTGGCGGTGCGCGCTGCTTCGGTCGACGCGGTCAGGTACTTCCTGAGTTTGCTGATGCGGTCCGCCATCGCCTCGCCGTCGATGCTCACGATTTCGTCGCCGATGGCCATCGAGGAGTCCTTCGGGAGCAACTCCCTCTTGCCCGTCACGATAAACCGCCCTTCGATGCGACGAACCTCGATGGGCACGCTCGCCACTCCGATCAGGTCCCAGATGGCCGTGGAACCCCATGCGGAGGAATGCCCATCCTCGACGCGTGCGACGACCTCCATGACGGCCAGCGCGTATTCCTTGCCGTCCCTCGCCTGTTCGAATCGCGGGATGAATTCGCGCAGCACGGCGTCCCAGTCACCAATCAGATCCTTGTATGGATAGAAGCGGTCGATCACGCTCCAGAGGCGAAACAGAGCGAGGAGACGGTACGGCAGTTCCGGGCTGCTCATGTCCGCATAGGCGGCGTCGTTCTGCGCGATCGGAGCCGCTGCTGTTTCATGCCGCGCGGGCCGTGCGGGAAGGGGAGCGGGCTCGCGTGCCAGCGCGAGTGCGCTTTTCATTGCCCTGTCATCGCCGGCCACCGGCGCGACGACGGCATCAGCCGCGAGGCCGGTGACGGTCGTCTCGGTGACTCGCACGGCTGCGGTCCAGCCGCCGCCGAGGTCGATCTGGCGCGTGCGGGCGATGTTGTCGCCGGAGATGGGGCGCTCGGAAACGATCGCCGCCGAGCCGGCCCGCCACAACGCAGCCACTCGTTCCGGAACGTCGCTGCCCACGATGAAGACGATACGAGCTGGAACACTGGTCGAGGAGGGTGCGGGTTCGATTGAGGGCGACGCGATGACCTGAAGCCCGGAGTAGTAGCGGCCGGACATTGAACCAGACTGCGGCGCATAACCGGAATGGAATGCGCAGCGCCGAGCCGCCACCTCGACACGTTCACGCACCAGCGCGACATTCTCGAGAATCCAACCCGGCGTTTCAGCATTTCGGGTTCGAAGATCGAACACGACGCTCCTCGCCTTTGCGAGCTCCGGAGCGATCTTGGATTCGACGATGAAAAGCTCCGACTCCTCCGAAACGGCGTCTGCATAAGGTCCGATGTTGATCACCAGCACATCGCCGTCCCAGCGAAACATCGGTGGCATTGACTCGCCGAGTTGATGCATATTTTCCATAACGACACGCGTTACGGGGTCGGAGAGTTCGGCGAGCATCGAATCAATCGCGCGGGCCCGTTCAGCACTCGTCCGTGCCTCGCGCACCTTGGGAATTGCACGCACGAGTGCCCCGTCCCAGTCGATCTTGCGGACCATGAGACGGGGATCGAGGAATCGCACGGTCGACCAGACATCACACAGCTTCATGAGGCCGTCGATGCGAAACATTTCGGAAGCACGATCCGACGGCTCTGCGCGCGTAGAAGCGCTGATTAGGCTGATTTGCAGGAAAGCGAGAACGCACCTTGTAACGCGACCCAGAAGCGTCATCGTGTCCTCCGCCTTCTTTCCCGCGATTCGGGTCGCACCCTTGAGATGCCACGAGAATCGTCTGGCGACGGGCAACAACGGAGCATTGGCTCGACCGAATCTCTCGCGAGCACTTTGCTGGAAGGGCAATCAAGAGCTCCGCGCGATCGCCTTGACCGAGATCGGAAGCTCCGTCCCCTATTGACTACTACAAGATCGGACCGGACCTCGAACTCCGGCGCCAGCTCGCTCTCGTTTACGCGGCGCTGGCGTAACGGCTCGCCAGACAAACTCGAATCTCTGGCACTTCGGCCGCAGCGGAGTGGCGAAGCCATGTCAATTCTAGGAACGTGCATGCTGAATAGTCTGACTCCAGAAAACACGTCGCGACATTCGACAACGGACCATTTGTCCCGAGATGCCTTCACTGATGAGAGCCCATCGGACACATACGCCACCGCTTCAACCGAAATCCGAAGCCCCAATGAACTTTTTATCTGGCTTGCGCTGCCCTTTCGAGCTCGCGCAGTTTGCGCGCTTGCTCCTGCTCGTGGATCATTGTGTCGACCTGGGTGATTCGCATGACGTTACCCTCGAGGACATATGTCAGGCCGTAGGTTCGGAGAAGGGTTTCGAGCGCCTGATCCCATGGAACCTGTTTCATCTGAAACGTCACTGTGCCTTTGACGCCGGGGTCCATGGCAATATTCAAACCGGTCAGCTCGGCGAAGGGGCGGAGTGCGTCTTTGATCTCCACATTCTTCAAGTCGAGATCGATCCGTTTCCCCGTGTACTTCGTCGCCTTCGCGCCTGCCGCTGAGCTGGTCGCCGGTTTCGGAGTGGGCATGCTCTGCCCAGGTCTTTTGGCGATGAGCCAGGAGACGAGGCCGATGATCAGGAGAGATGCGAACACTCCTCCAGCGATACCGCTTCGAGTCCATGCCTTCTTCTCGACCATCACGTCACCGAGTCGGCCGTCGGATGCCGGCACGAGCTCGCCCTTCAGCTCCCGTAGCTCGATGGCCACATCTTGGATCGACTGATAACGCTCTTCGCGCTCTTTCGACAGGCACCGCCTGACGATCCTCTGGATCGCGAGCGGAGCGCCGGGCCTCAGGCTGCCGATCGATGCCGGCTCCTCACTCACGATCCTGTTCAAGGTTTCGATTGCTGATCGGCCTCGGAATGCCCGCGCTCCAGTCACGACCTCATAGAGGATGCAGCCGAATGAGAACGTGTCCGAGCGCTGGTCGACCGGTTTCCCCTCGACCTGCTCGGGCGACATGTAGCCAACGGTGCCGAGGATGACGCCAGATGCGGTGTAGGCGTGTCGCGCGGTTGCGTCGGATTCCTGCAGTCCGCCCGCGATCGCCCGGTTGCCGACCAGCTTCGCCAATCCGAAATCCAGAACCTTCGCATAGCCGTCGCGACTGATGATGATGTTCTCCGGTTTCAGGTCGCGATGAACGATTCCCGCATCGTGAGCCTTCGAAAGGGCATCGGCAACTTGAATCAGCGGATCGAGCAGCCTTTTCAATGGGGTGTTCTGATCGATCTTTTCCCGAAGAGTCTCACCATCCACGAGCTCCATTGCCATGTAGTGAAACGGGGCCGAAGCAGGATCGAGTTGTGCCTGGCCAACGTCATAGATGTGGAGGATATGCGGGTGATTGAGCGAGGAGGCTGCCCGCGCTTCCTGTTCGAACCTCGCGATCGCGTCCGTATTCTGCGACAGCTCCGCGCGCAGAATCTTGATTGCCACGCTGCGGTCGAGGCGCCCGTCTCTCGCTCGATACACTTCCCCCATGCCGCCAGCGCCCAGCGGCTGTCCAATCACATACGGCCCGAGGCGAGTTTCAGGAGGAAGACTCAAATACGAAACATAATACACCGCCGTGGGTAACGAGAGGCCACCGCGGGTGCCTCCGTCAGTTGCCGGCCGCTGCCGCCAGGACGTCAGGACTCGATGCCCGCCTACCCGCGGAACATCCCAGCTCGCAAACGTGCACGATGGCGGCCTTCGTTATCGGCAGACTTGGAGCCAAGAGCATGTCGGAACCTCTTCCGGGAACTCCCGAAAGGCTACGACGCTCCGTGAGCGCGCGAACAGCCGTCGCAGGCCATAGTCCGCTTCCACGTCTCAGCGCATCGACCCTGTCTCTATGAAGTAAGTCAGGGGCCGCAGCGGGGCCCAGGGCCGCCGTCCTCATCAGCGGGGAATCATAGGTGTCAGGTGATCTCAAGATGGGGTCCAGCTCTCCGCTGCCTCGCCAATCCGGGGTGCTGGGACGAGTTGGCCGACAGTCGCAAGTTAGGATACAGTCGGGGTCGCGGCTTAGGAATCGAGCGGGTCGTGTCCAAGGGTATTTGTGGGGGTACGGACGCTGCTTCTTATCTGTAACCTTCTGTAAAGGCTCATGAAATCGCCGCCATTCGATGGACGCCGCTCCACCAATCTCTGAGCGCCTCCCGCTCCTCGCATTCGGAGTCAGCTCGTTCACCGCGATTTCGAGGAGAATCTTCACGAATGCGAATCACTGCCTGCCTCGTTGTGCTGGCGCTGCTGTTCATCACCCTTCCAGTTTCTGCAGAGGATCGCGCAGTCTGCGCGGTTTGCGGTCCCAGGGAAGGGGCCGGGTTCGAGCCCGTGAAGGCAACGGCCACGTATCGTGGGAAGCAATACTTTTTCTGCAGCACGAAATGCAAAATCGATTTTCTGAAGAACCCTGAGTCGTTCCTCGTCACTGACACAGGTAGCGTCGCTCCTGAGTTTCAGCTCGAGACGTTCGACGGCAAACGCGTTCAATCTTCCGACTTTAAGAGCGAGGTCCTGCTGCTGGATTTCTGGGCGACCTTCTGCCCGCCGTGCATGAAGGCGCTGCCTGAGCTTCAGGCCCTGCACTCCAAAAATGCTTCACGCGGGTTTTCAGTCATTGGCGTCACGGTGGATGATCGTGCTGCGTTAGTGAAGAAAGCAACGTCAAAAGCGAAGGTGACCTATCCCATCCTTCAGGCCACTCCGGAAGTCTGGAACGCTTACAAAGTCAATGCGTTGCCCAGCCTGATCCTGGTGGGACGGGACGGTCGTATCATCAAGCGATTCGGCGCAGAGGCGGACAAGAAGGCGATGCTCGCCGCAATCGAGCAGGCACTCCAGGTTCCTGCGGTTTCGAGATGAGATCTCGCATTTGGGGCTTGCTGCTGGCCGCCACTCTGACCGGCAGGTTGTTTGCGCAGGAGTCCCCGCAGCCGGAAGATTGCATCAAGCAAAGTGACGCCTCTGTCGCGGTGATTCACGCAGGCAAGAGCTATCGTCTGGCGTCCGATGCTTGCAGGGTGCAATTCCTATCCGACCCCGAACGGTTTGCGCAGCTCTACGACGCGCTACTGGAGCTGGAGAAAGATGGGAAGCCGGTAGTCGCACCATCGAAAGCGTCCCTTGTCCCCAGCTGACCTGGCTGACCCGGCGAGGGCATGGCGGTCCGTGGGACTGCCTTCGACAATGCGAGGTGGGAAGTGTCGCACCGCTATGTGACGGGACAGATTGATCGGGCAACCCATCGAACCGTGGTCACGCATCAACTTTCTCGCAATCTGAAGGTCGGCGTGGAATGGAATCAACGGGTGAACGAAGTTGGCTTCGTCGCAAACTGGCGAGCTCTATCGGAGTCAGGGCGACGCCCGGCGATCGTTTTCGGAACGAGCTCGGATCGTATTGGAACGCCCGAGGGACAATCGTACTTTGTGACGATGAGCAAGAGCCTGCATCACGAGACCGGACTGCCAATCGCACCGTATGTTGGTGCCAGCTACAGCGGCTACGAGGACCGCATACTGGTTCCCTTCGGACTCAATGTGGCGTTGGGGAACCACTGGTCTGCTCTCCTTATCAACGATGGTGTTCACTCACATCTCTCAACGACCTACGCGTGGAACCGGTTCGCATTCACTCTGCTGGCGATTGAGCGAAAGGACGCGGGAGTGACGGTGGGAGCGCGGTTCTAACTCGCCATCCTCACAGCTCATCCCTACCGACAAGCAAGATTCTCAAGGTTCGGCGTGGAGCGCCGGCTTCCAGCCGGCCGTACCGCCGGCATCTTGCCGGCTGTTGTTGGGGTGATCGCGGCCGGCTGGAAGCCAGCGATACGGCCGCCTGGAAGGCGGCGCTCCAAGGCCTACGAGCTGCGCTTCGAGACGACTCGTTTAGACTACCGCGGTGTTACTCGTTCGGGCGCGGTCATAGGGAAGGGGGAGAATCTGATTCCAGGAAAACTACTGGCTCTTGCGTGCCTGCTGGTTACTTTGCCGGCCACCGTCACTGGTGTCACCAATGACGAGCTGGTCGAGCGGATTCGCAGAGACGGCAAAGCACATGTTGTCGTGACTCTGCGTCCATCCCAGAGTCTGTCCCCACTTTCTCGGTCGGCGGACATCCAGTCGTCGGATGGCTTTGAGGTCGTTGCCAGGTTCAGACATCTCTCTGCCATCGCCGGCCTGGTCGACGGCGCAGGCCTCGAGAAGCTGCTGCGTGATGATCGGGTTGAACGCATTGATCTCGACGTAGGTGGTGGAGGAGGGATGGTTGAAAGCCTTCCCCTTGTCGGAGGGAACATCGTGCAGCTCAAAGGGATCTCGGGTAGGGGGGTGACGGTCGCCGTTCTGGACACCGGCGTCAATCGGAATCACCCGGCCCTTCAGGGACGAGTTGCTGATGAGCAGTGTTTCTGCCGGAACAGCGACGGGAGTGGTTGCTGTCCGAACGGCCAGACGACGCAGAGTGGATCAGGTGCCGCAGCCGACGATCATGGCCACGGGACCAATGTAACCGGGGTGATCGCTTCGAGCGGGGCAGGAGCGCCGGTGGGAATGGCGCCCGGAGTCGACATCATCGCGGTGAAAGTCCTCGATCGGAACAACCGCTTTGTGGCGACGTCGCAGATTCTTTCCGGCCTCGACTGGCTCATCGAAAATCATCCCGAGGTCCGTGTCGTGAACATGAGCCTCCTCACCGAAGCACACTTTCCAGGTCATTGTGACAACGTCGCGGCCTACACTCGGACCTTCGCCTTGGCGATCAATGTGTTGCGGCAGCGTGGCGCATCGGTGTTCGCCTGCAGCGGCAACACAGGGTCGTTAAGCTCCATCGGTGTGCCCGCGTGCATTCAAAACAGCATCTCGGTCGGAGCGGTTTACGACAGCAGCTTCGGCAGCTATAGCGGGTTCTGCACGGATACTGCGATTACGGACAAGGTGACCTGTTTCAGCGATTCGAGCACAACTCTCGATCTGCTCGCTCCCGGCTCACGGATCGTATCCGCAGGCCGCGGGGTTGCGACTTCCACCTACTCCGGTACATCACAGGCATCTCCTCACGCTGCCGGAGCGGCCGCGTTGATGCTGGAAATCAACCCCGGCCTCAACCCCGATCAGATCGAGGCACTGCTGAAAACTTCGGGCAGGAGCGTGGTAGATCAAAGGACTGGTGTGGCGTTCCCTCGGATCGATGTTGCGGCAGCGGCCGAGGCCGCCACACCTGTCAGAGGGCCTCGCCGGCGCGCGGTGCGGAGGTAGTTCCGCGAACTGATTGTCAAGCACGCCGCGCTCTATTGTGTAGTGCCGATGGTTCATTACTCCTTTCGAAGAATTACATCCGCGGGATGATCGACACGCCGAACTGCAGCTCAAAGTCGGAGTCGAGGTGCACATTGCCCATGACCCATCCCTCGGTCTTGATGGACGTCTCGACGAACGTGCTCACCCGCTGAGAGAGGGGCGAGTCGAGACGCAGACCAATGAGGCCGCCCGGTCGTCCCTGGTCGGTCCTGAAACGAAGCTCGTCGGGCTGGCTCCAGACTGAGAGTCGCGGCGAAGCGGACAACTCCCTGCCGGCAATCTCGAGTGGAACCTTCACCAACTCGATGTCTACGCCGGGAAAGGACTGCTCGTTGTTCGAGTAGCTGTGAAATGTCACTGCCACGTTCCTTCCTCCGCGGCTCATCAACACGTTCAGATCCAGGGTGTATCCGAACGGCGTTAATAAATGTCCCGCCGTCGCGTTCCAGCGTGTCGAGCCGGTTTTCCAGGCGTCGATCCCGAAAAGATGCGGGTCAGCGAGGTTGACGTACTGAAGCTTTCCCTGGCGATCGAGAAAGCTTCGCTCTTCCTCTGTCAGCATGTCGGGCGTGATGTAGCGGCGGATGCCGACGCCCGAGGGGTGAATTCCTCGGGCGGTATACGGCTCTTCGCGCCGAGACATGTCGTAGATCCAGGCGGTGAAGTCATGGCCCGCGAAGTCGCGCCTCGGGATGTCCGTGCCCTCGTCGCGCTCAGACTCGCGAGTGTCGGTGATGACGTCGGAGGAGGTCGCGGAACCGACGTAGCCGGCCGAAGAGACTTTCACGAGCCAGTAAAGAGGTCGATGAAATCCACCTGTCGGACGGAAGAACGTATTGCGCTGGAGTCGCTGCACGAGCGCGTACTCCCCTTCAATGCCCGCGACGTGAAGGCGCGCGAGATCGGCCGGATGATCACGCTTGAGGCGGACGAGGTCGTCATCCTTCACGCGACTGACGTAGATCGCGTCTTCGCCTATCGCAAATTTGTAGACGTCGTTGAAGCTGCCGATCCCGCGGTTGCTCATCACGGCCCGGTGGAACTCCTCGTGAAGCCAGACGTCGCTCAGCGGCATTGGCGCGACAAGAGTCACGCCGATATCGAACAGGCCCACCAGCCACTTCGAGAGGCGTGGACGTTTCTTCAGCGAGTCGCCGAGGATGTCATGGGCGACTTCGTAGAAGCCGGCGCTCAGCGCGACCGACTGCGACATGGAGGGAGGACGGAAGCCGTCCGCGAAGTTGTCACTGTCGACGACAGGGAGATCGACGACTGGGGGTTGATTGGTTTGGGCTGTGGCAGTTCGGGTTGGGATTGCCGTGAAGAGAAACACGAAAGTACAGATGATCGCTGGAGTGCGTGCGGAGTTGTACAGGTTCATAGAGTTTCTCGATTTGACTCGCTCTTACGTTCTGCTCGGTCGTAGTTTCGGCACCATTGGTTAGCAGCGTATGCGTCGCGAGACTTTGACGCCCCGCTCCCTGATCGCTTCGCTCTCTTCCCTCTCCCCGCCGGGGAGAGGGATATTGATTCGCTCGGCGTTGAATGCTCCGCGGAGAATAAAACTCACTGATGTGAGGTTCCTCCATCCGATCCGCGCTTTTGCTTCTGCTGCAGTTTCCCCGCCTTCAGCCTTAGTCTCTCGATCGGATCGACATCGACGCGCTTGCAGTTCTGCCCATGGGCATTCTGTTTATCGGTAGCGCAGGTTCGATGTCGTTAATCGTGCCGGCTCTCAGTTGTGAGAGCGGTTGCTCCCGGAGTCCCGCGTGTCAAGCGAGCGGCTCCTGTACGCGATTGCCGATATCGCTTTAACGATCAGACATAAGGAATCACCATGCCATTTCGTGCACTGGGCCTAGGGCCCAAGCTTCTCAAATCCATTCAGGAGGCGGGCTACACCGAGCCGACTCCCATTCAATCCAAGGCCGTTCCCCTCGTCCTAACAGGGCGCGATGTCATTGGAATCGCTCAGACAGGCACTGGAAAGACGGCCGCGTTCGTTCTTCCGATGCTCGAGCTGATGTCGCAGAAAGGGTCGGCATCAGGCCGCCGCTCAATTCGCGGTCTCATCCTCACGCCGACACGTGAGCTTGCCGCGCAGATCGACGAGAACATCCGTCAGTACGCCAGCCATCTCCATCTTCGTTTCGCGACGATCTACGGCGGAGTCGGGGAGAACCCACAGATTCAGGCCCTACGCTCGGGCGTGGAGATCGTTGTTGCCACCCCGGGTCGTCTCATTGACCTCATGGGGCAGGGTCATGTGAATTTCAACGACCTCGAGATTCTCGTTCTCGATGAGGCAGATCGCATGCTGGACATGGGGTTCCTCCCACAGATCCGGCGCGTTCTCCAGGCGGTGCCGAAGAAGCGGCAGACGCTGCTCTTCTCCGCTTCCTTTTCTCCGGAGATCGAAAAAATCTCTGCTGAATTTCTCTCGAACGCGAGCCTCGTGCAGATCGGCAAACGGGCAAATCCGGCGGAGTCGGTCACGCAGCTGGTTTACGAGGTACCGAAACACCTCAAGATCTCACTGCTTCTTCATCTGCTCGAGGACAAGTCCCTCGATTCCGTGCTCGTGTTCTCACGGACCAAGCATGGTGCCGACAAGATCGCGCGCAAGCTCATCGCCGCCAACGTCACGACCGCAACGCTGCACTCGAACAGAAGTCAGAATCAGCGATTGCTGGCCTTGAAAGGCTTTAAGGCAGGGACTTTCCGCGTACTCGTCGCTACGGACATCGCGGCTCGTGGCATCGACGTCGACGGCATCTCTCATGTTGTGAACTTCGACTTCCCGCCGCAGCCCGAGGACTACGTGCATCGCATCGGGCGCACAGGGCGTGCTCATGCAATCGGCGATGCGATCAGCTTCATAACCTCCGAGGATCACTCGACGCTTCGTGCGCTCGAGCGATTCATTGGACGGGGCATTCCGAGGAAACAGGCCGAAGGATTTGATTACAACAGCAAGGCTGGGGACGATCTGTCGGACCGTCCAAGAGCGCCGCGCGGAGCATCCGGCCCACGCAGGAATGCACAGCCGCGAAGCGAGGCGGCCCGGCCTCCGTCAGGCCGCCAGTATCGAGGGGGAGCGGGGCAGCCGTCGCCGCGAACGCAGTGGGAGTACGAGCAGCCGAGGGCGGCTGCTTCGGGTAGCGCCAGACCTCATCCGACCCGCAGCTCTACCAGCCCGGCGGCTCCTGCCCGCGAATTCCGTCCCGCGTTCCGCTCGTCGACGAGCGCTCCGGCAGGCACGAATCCGGGTGGCAGAAGCCGCGGTCAGGGACGCTAGAAAGCGTTTGCTCCGGGACATGGAGTCTCCAGTTGCTCTCCATGTCGCTCTCCATGTCCCGGCATCGGATTCGCCCCGTCGATGAGGTGAAGCTGTGCAATCCCGCGTTGAAGAGCTGGCAGGATTGATTGAATATTTATTTATAGACGTATCAGGTGTAGAATCGGCCCCCTTCCGAGGTTCTTCATGGCCATTCAGGACTACCGTTCCAGCCAGCGCTTTCTGACCGAGCCTCCCCTCCACGCGGTGGTCGGAAGAGTTGATGTGTCGATCTGCAACGTCGGCGTTCAGGGCATTCAGATCGAGCACGCCGACCCCCTTGCTCCCAACCATGAATGCACGCTGGCCTTCATTCTGCCGCAGAGCAGAGAGGTCATCCATGTAACGGGAGTTGTCATGTGGAGTGAGATGTTCCGGCGGGATGGCAAGTACCTTTATCGGTCGGGTCTCCGAATCGACAGCTCGGCCGGTACGGCGTTGCGACCGGCGCTCGAGAATCTCCTCGACGCGGGGCTTGCGAGGCCCGACACGGACTCTCTCGAGCGAAAGAAGCTTGCCATCCAGAAGAAATCCACCCAGGTCGCTGGACAGATGTTCGTCCGTCCCGCGACCCCGAATGCCTCGAATGAGGAAGTGGAGAGAATTCAGGAAGCGGCCCGGCGGCTCTTGAGCACTCCTGATGAAATTGCACGATGGAGCGCCGTCGGTCAGGCGCATCTGAGTGGTGGTCTGGCATCGGCGAGCCCCACTGGTCCGGGCGATCTCATGCTGGTGCTGGCGGTCTGGGAGTATCTCGACCGCGCCAGCGAGCTGCGAACCATCGCGAGCGTTCTGCAGCGCGCCTCCATCGAGCGACGCTAGGGGACAGTCCTCAGAAGGGATGGGACTCGGCGGAGAAGGTCTCGACCTGGGCCGCCGGATGTCTGCCGTCGAAGACGGCGCAAGATTCGTAGCAACGTCGGCATCCTCAGCCGTCACCAGCCCGGGTCGCGAGCGACAGAGATGCCGCGAAAACAATCTCCTCCTACAACCGATTCTGCCGCCCGCCTATGCGGGCTGGGGGAGTCCGGGCGCCCCCAACACCCGGCTGAAGCCGGGTGCTATGGATCTTGCGCCGCCTTCGGCGGCTGGAAGCGGCGAGAGAGGTCCCTCGCCTCCCGTCCCTCCGCCCAGGCTCTGGACGACATCCTCGAATCTTTTTCCTGACCCCGGCAACTTGACGTGACCAGTTCTAACGAAGCGCCATCGGACGCAGTCGAGTGTTAGCCCGTGTGAGCTGTTCAATCTACGAAGTCGTGCCCGCCGGTCGCGATACGCGACCACCCGCTGCGGGAGGGGCGGTCGCGCTCGCTCAGGCGGTTGTTGTCGTCACAACCCGTGTGCCCGAATCGACTACGCTCTGCGGCCGCCGCCGCCGAGGATTCCGCCGAGAACTCCGGTCCCGATTCGTGCGATGTCGTCCATGATCTGCCCATCTTTGTTCATGTCGAAGAGGCCACCGAGTCCAGCGGCCTCTGGAGCGCGACGCTCGATCTCGGCACGCTCGTTCTGAAGGACGCCAGGAAGTTGTTGCGCACCCATTCCCTGTTGCCGTTTCATGCGTCCCAGCCCCGCCATGACCAGGGGGGCCAGCATCATGAGAAGCTGACTGACCTGCTGTGTCGACATGCCCGTAGCGCGACCGACACCCTGTTCAATGGGCGCCTGCCGTCCGCCAAGAATGTGGCCGAGAATCTTCGCGCCGGCGCCTCCGGCACCAGAGCCGGCTCCGCCCATGCCGAACAGGCTCGAGACATTGTCAAGAAGGGCGCCGTCATGGTCTTCGCCCAGAGCCTGATCCAGAGCCTGGGCCCCGGCCGGCTGCGCTGCGTTACTGGCGAGTCCTCCGAGCAGGATCGGCAGCGCCATCGAGATTGCGTTGGATGTGGTGTTTGCGTCGGTTCCAAGCTGGCTGCTGATGTCGTCGATGGTACCGCCCTGAAGTTGACCGCCGATCATGTCGAGTAATGAGTTTGCGTTCATTGAAGTCTCCTTGTGTGGAAGTCACTCTGCAGAGGGGATACCAGAGGACATCGATTTAACCCGCATTTCTCACAGACCTTCGCCGCGAGACGACGGATAGCGGCCTGTCTCGTTCGTTGCTCGGCAATTTCGCTCCTAGACATAGTGTCGACTATGCCTTCGTCGCAAAATGGCCATGCGACTCGCATCCAAGCCACTCTCCGCCGTCTCACGACAAAGGTCTGTGAGAAATGCGGGCTAAGCGTATGTCTGTGAGCGGTACTTCACTTTGCACTGTTCATGTAGTCGAGCGTCAGGTGAAGGAGCGATCTGACTCCGAGCCCCAGCCCGCTCTCATCGACAAAGAACCGCGGCGAATGGTTCGCAGGAGCCGCCGCCGCGGAGACTCCCTTCGGCCGCGTCCCGAGGAAGTAGAAGAATCCGGGCACCTTCTCCGCGAAAAAGGAGAAGTCTTCGGCGCCGAGATGGGGATGGATCGTTACCAGGCGGTCTGCTCCGGCAACGCGCTCGAGGGTTGGCGTCATCCTCTCGGTCAACGCGGGGTCGTTGTAGGTGATCGGGTAGCCGGGAACGATTTTGACGTCGGCAGTGGCGCCAGCGCTCTCAGCAATCTTCTCGACCGTTCGACGCACTCGCAAGTGAAGCTGCTCCCGCATTTCCTTGTCGAGCGAGCGGAGCGTCCCGATCATCTCCACGTCGTCCGGGATGATGTTGTTGCGCACTCCTCCACGAATCATCCCGATCGTTACGATCGAGGGGGCAAGCGAAACATCCAGCTGCCGGCTTGCTACCGTCTGCAGGCCGAGGACGATCTGCGAGGCGACCACGATCGGGTCGACGCCGAGCCACGGTGCTGCGCCGTGAGTCTGGCGTCCGTTCACCTTGATCTCGAGCCGGTCAACAGCGGCAAGAAGGCTTCCACTTTTGTATCCGATCTGCCCCACTTCGTGACGAGACGTGACGTGCAATCCGAAGACAACGTCCGGCCGGGGTTTGTCGAGCGCTCCCTCTTTGATCATGAGCTCCGCTCCCCCTTCTTCGCCCGCGGGTGCGCCCTCTTCTGCGGGTTGAAACAGGAACTTGACGGTGCCGGGGAGGTTTGCCTTCATTCCCGCAAGCACTTCGGCGACGCCCATGAGAATCGCGACGTGCGTGTCGTGCCCACAGGCGTGCATCACGCCGACATCCTGATTGTTGTAGGTGGACCGGACCTTTGACGCGAAAGGGACATCGACCGACTCCGTGACGGGAAGAGCGTCCATGTCGGCGCGCAGGGCGACGACACGACCGGGCTTTCCGCCCTTCAGGACTCCGACAACGCCGGTGTGAGCCACGCCCGTGCGGACCTCGATGCCAAGGCGTGTCAGATGTTCGGCGACGATTTTCGCGGTCCTGAACTCGCGGTTCCCGAGCTCCGGATGCTCATGAATATCTCTCCTCCACTCGAGAACTTTTTTATCAATCAGGGCGGCGCGCTGGTCGAGATCTTTCATCGGTTGTCCTTCTGCGACGGCGGCGGTGATGGTCAGGATTAACAGTGAGATTGTGGTTTTCAATGGGGACTCCTTCGTGGTTGCGTATCGTAAGGCAATTGCCGTGCTTTGTTTCGCCCACGCCGGCCTGTCCTGGTCAGGACCGTAGACGGGGATTCTGTACGCACGAAAGTTGCTCCCGATGGAGAGAATGCCGACATTTGAGAAGCACGGACACGATGAGCTGCTGCCCCGGCAGATCAAGGAGCTCGGCCTCAAGCTCGAGGGCTCACCGGTAGAAGCGTACGTTCTCCAGCTCTACAAGGAGCTGGAGGCCAAGGGCCTCAATCATTTCAGGCCCGCCTGCTATCTGACCGACGAATGGGGATGTCCCTCGGAAGAACCTGTAATCGGGATCCCTTTCTATCTCGCCGACAGGCGTCTGCGGGCGATCGAGAGCGCAATGAACGACGTCGAAGATGATCGCGAGATCATGATGTACCTGCGCCATGAGGCAGGTCACGCGTTCAACTACGCTTACGAGTTTTACAAGACGGACGACTGGCGGGACATGTTCGGACCGTTCCGTCGCGCCTATCTCGACGAGTACCAGTTTGTACCATTTTCCCGCGCATTCGTTCGTCACATTGCGGGGTGGTATGCGCAGAAACATCCTGACGAGGATTTCGCCGAGACTTTCGCCGTCTGGCTCACACCCCGTTCGAACTGGCGGGAAAAGTACAAGGGGTGGGGAGCGTTAAAGAAACTTCGTTACCTCGATCGTCTGGCGCACGACGTTGCAGATCTCCCTCCGGTGAGGGCTCTGGGTGAGATCGACTTCACAGTCGAGCAGATGGAAGAGACGATCGAAGAGTTCTACCGTCAGAACGTCACCGACGAGTCGGAGGAGATCGCGCAGCTGGCGCTCGATACCGACCTTGTCGACATCTTTCATCCGCGTGAAGACCAGACCGACGAGCAGATCCGTCCTGCCGAGCAGCTGATCAACGAGCACCGAAAGCAGCTCGTGGATAAGGTTGCCTACTGGACCGGAGTTCGGAGGACGCTGGTGAAAAGTCTGGTCGACGCGATCGTGACGCGAGTCGAGGAGCTTGGCCTCGTCGCGGAGCGGGAAAAGCAGCGGACTCACATGTTGGAGCTGACCGTCTACGTTACCTCGCTCGCCACGACGTATCTGTCGAAAGGAAAGTTCAATCAGTAGCGATGGTAATTTGTCAGGGAGCCTTCACCAGGGAGGTCAGGCCGGCCGGCGTTCATGTACCCGCCCGCAACGTCCCGGCTACCATGAATGGCGGCACATCCCATCTTCCGTGCGCGATAGACTACCCGGAAATCCAGCCAGTTAAAGGAACCCCGTGAATCACAAAGACCTGATCTCCATTCATGACTACAAGAAAGAAGAAGTCGCTGAGATCTTCGCGGTCGCCGCGGAGATGAAGCGTGATCCCGCGAAGTTCGCAACCTCACTTGCGGGACAAACGCTTGGAATGATTTTCGAGAAGTCGTCGACCCGAACGCGTGTTTCGTTCGAGGTCGGGATGTATCAACTCGGTGGTCACGCGCTCTTCCTGTCGAGCCGCGACATCCAGCTCGGGCGCGGGGAGACGATCTACGATACGGCGAAGGTACTGTCGCGATATCTCGACGCAATCATGGCTCGGACGTTCGCCCACAAGACTGTGACGGAGCTCGCGGAGTACGCATCGATCCCGGTCATTAACGGGCTGACCGATCTCCTCCACCCATGTCAGGGACTGACCGACTACTTCACGGCCACCGAGAAGCTCGGTGATCTGAGGGGTAAGAAGATCGCGTACGTAGGCGACGGCAACAACATGGCGCACTCGCTCATGTACGGGGCCCCGAAGGTCGGGATGAATATCGTTGTCGCGACGCCTCCGGGCTATGCGCCGGACATCGAGGTCACAGCGAAAGCGAAGGCCGATGGCGACATGGCCGGAACCTCAGTGATCGTTACCAACTCGATCGAGGAAGCAGTTCGTGACGCGGACATCGTCGAGACAGATGTCTGGACTTCGATGGGTCAGGAAGAAGAAGTGAAGAAACGCGAGCGTGACTTCCAGGGTTGGCAGGTCAGTCGCGAGGTGATGGATATGGCTCGCAAGGAGGCGATCTTCATGCATTGCCTTCCTACTCACCGGGGCGAAGAGGTGTCGTCGCAGGTCGTGGATTCGCCGCAGTCTGTGATTTACGACGAGGCGGAGAATCGCCTCCATGTACAGAAGGCTGTGATGTTTCTTCTGATGAAGGATCGCAGAAACACGCGAGCCGATGACTGAACTTCCGCCGACGAGACCGCGCGCCCGCCAGAGTCGCGGGCTCTTCGTGGTCATCCTGCTTGCCCTCATCTTCTTTGCGTTGATCGGAGCGCTGCTTTTTCTTCCGTCCCGGGATCGGGAACCGCGGGCCGCTGAGACTGAGCTTTTCGTCATTCCAGCGCAATTGAGACTGAGGACGGCTCCCAGCGGAAAAGCGGCGGTTCTGGGATCGGTGAAACGGGAAGAGCGGCTGATTCTGCTCGAGGACCAGGGCGCCTGGGTCCGCGTCGAGTCGCGGGGAGGACTCTCAGGATGGACCGAGAGAAGCCTGCTCGAAGCAGCGGCCGAGCATGAGCGCAGAACGTCGAGGACAGCTTCGATCCGCCGGCTTCCTCCACTGAACGGAATCGTCGACAAGAAGACTCCGATTTATTCAGGACCCGGCATGTTCTACCCGGTGAGCGGGGAACTGGTGCAAGGATCGCGGGTCAAGGTCTACACACGCGATCATGATTTCTTTGCGGTGGAGGCCAACGGAGAGATTGCCTACGTTGATGTCGACGCCGTGAATGTCACGGCATCGGAAGGCTCCCCCAGATTTGAAGTGGCAGCGGCTGATCGCGATCCTGCGCAGGCAACCAGGGCCGACGATGAGCCGGAACCACTCGAGAGGCCGTCCGTTACGGGACCGGAGCGGGAACCTGAACTGCCCTTTCCTGGAACTGATGAGCCGGAGCCGCCGCGTCCGAGTGATCGTGCGGAATCAGCCCGTGGCGGCGTGTATGCGGCTGTGCCGCCGGGCGGCGTGAGTCCTCAGGTAATCAACCGTGTCGTTCCGGATTTCCCCCGTTCCGCCCGGGCGATGGGAGCGGACGGCGCGGTAGTGATTCGTGGAATTGTCAGGAAGGACGGTCGGATCGACGACGTCGAGATCATCAAAGATCAGCCCTACGGACTCGGCGAGTCCGCGAGACGGGCCGTAAGAAGGTGGCAATTTCGACCTGCCTCACTCAATGGGCAGGTGATCGAGGTCTACTGGACCATCACCGTGAACTTCAAGCTCGCGGGTTGATGAGCGGGTCGTCTGCTCTCCGGCCCGGCCAGATACGCGGCCGGTTCGGATTCCCCACAGAAAACGATGATCTGCTAGCCCGCATTTCTCACAGACCTTCGCCGGGAGACGACGGATAGCGGCCTGTCTGCTTCGTTGCACGGCAATTTCGCTCCTTGACATAGTGTCGACTATGCCTTCGTCGCAAAATCGCCGTGCGCCTCGCATCCAAGCCACTCTCCGCCGTCTCACGACAAAGGTCTGTGAGAA
>DATLXH010000159.1:0-5737 GCA_035576005.1 Thermoanaerobaculia bacterium
TCACAGACCTTTGTCGCGAGACGACGGATAGCGGCCTGTCTGCTTCGTTGCACAGCAATTTCGCTCCTCGACATAGTGTCGACTATGCCTTCGTCGCAAAATCGCCGTGCGCCTCGCATCCAAGCCACTCTCCGCCGTCTCGCGACAAAGGTCTGTGAGAAATGCGGGCTAGTCGACCTGCGTCAACGAGCGAAATTGGTGAGTTACGAAGCAGACAGGTCGCTATCCGTTTGTCTCGCGACGAGGGTCTGTGAGAGATGCGGGTAAGGTCCCGGAGAGGAAAGAAGTCCCGGGACCCGGCCAGCTCGGATTGACGCCTTCGCGAAAGGAGGAGGAACGGGAACTACGGCCCATTGAATCGCTAGTCGCGGAACTGCAGCGCGCACGCGAGGTGGTTCGTGATTCTGAGAGCACACCGACAGGTCATGTCCCGCCGCGATCTCCTGATGCGCTCACGTTTCTCGGATGCTCTTCTGCAGGAACACCGCAACCTCGGCCTTAGTCACACGCCTCTCTGCGACGCGGATCACGAGGTCATAGAACTCATCCTCACCAGCGTCGATCTCCACGTCGTTGATTGCGAGAAAGACCAGCGACGCAGCAACCGCGGTCCTCTTGTTTCCACCGACGAACGGATGATTACGGCAGATCCCATACAGATATGCGGCAGCGGTTTCGGTAACCGTCTCATGAACGAACCGCCGGTCAAGCGTCGCCTCGGCGTTACCCATGGCGGACTCCAAAAGACCGGCAGTGTGGGATGGCCACAGGCACGTTCTCGAGAGCTTCAACAATTCGTCGCGGGCGCGTAGGGACGCGTGGCTACGCGTCCGACACTCTCGTGGTGAATCCCTTACGACGGCAGGCCGATGCGCCGCAGCAGGTCGGCGAAGCGCGCATCCCCGCGTAGGGGATCCCACTTCGGCTCGGATTTCAGCCAGGGCACCAGGCCGGATCGCTCCTGATATCCTTTTTCGAGCCAGGCGAACGCCTGATCCCTTTGGCCCAGACCAACATAGATATAGGCGATGAGCGTTGCATCGATGTACTCGCGCGCCGCTCGCTCTTTCAACTGCTCGAGAAGTTTCTCCGCCTCGGATCGCTCGCCCGACGCCGCATATGCGTATCCCAGTTCCGCAATTACGTATGGCCAGTTGGCGTCGATGGTTCTCGCTCTCTTCAACTCTGCGACGGATTCCTGATACCTTCCTGTTTGTTCATACGACTGGGCGATGACCCAGGACGCGTAGACGAAGGTCGGATCCAACTCCAACGTTTTGCGGTCTTGCGCGATGGCCTGCTCGTATTGGCGCGCACAATAGTAGGCCCATCCCAGTTCAGCATTGATAACGAGAGAGGTCGGATCCAGTTCCACACCTCGTTTCGTCTCGTTGATGGCTTCTTCCACGCGCCCCACGACCTGCAAATAGTGGCCGTAGAAGTGATAGGTCTGCGGATTATTCGGATCGAGTTCTTTGGCGCGTCGTAATTCTTTCTCTGCCCTCGGCCAATCCCACTCGTACAACAGCCCCACCATGCCCAGCGACAGGTGAGCTTCGGCGAGCGTCTCATCAAGCAGCAGTGCTTTCTCTGCGTAAGCGCGCGCTTGCGGAAAGGACTCGGTCGGCGGGACCACGGAAAGCTCGCCCAGCAGACTATAAGAGTCAGCCAAACCGGAATAGGCAAGGGCGTAGGCCGGATCTTTCTCGATCGCTTGCTTGAAATACTCGATGCTCTTGCGAAACCCGTCTTCGGTGTACTTACTCCAGTGGACCCGGCCATGCAGATACAGCCGATAAGCCTCAGCATTCGTTGTATCGCGTTTGATAAGCTGCTGCTGTTCTTCGCCCGATAATCTCAGTCTGAGCTTCTCCGTAACCTCCCGCGCGATTTCCTGTTTTACGGCAAGAACATCAGAAATCTTTCGTTCGTAGTCGTTACCCCAAAGTTGCGCGCCGGTCGTCACATCTACCAGGTCCACTTGAATGTTCAGGGTGTCTCCCAACTGGCGCACTCGCCCCATCAGCACCGCGCGCACGTTCAACTCTCGCCCCACGGTTTGCGGGTCAATCTCCTTGCCCTTGTAGCGAAAGGCGGTGTGGCGAGCCACGACGCGCAATTTTTGTAACTGCGTCAGACTGTTAATCAGAGTCTCCGAGATGCCATCCGACAGATATTCCGTGTTCGAGTCGCCGCCGGCATTCACAAATGGCAAGACGGCTACCGAATCTATCGCTTCGCCGGCGCGCGCCGAGTAGAGATAGTAGGCGACGACGGCAACTGAGACCAGGACGACTGCCGCCAGAGCGGCAATCACGCCGGGCTGGTGGCGTTTTATCCCTGAGCTCGGATACGCCGCCCTTGACGGGGTAGCCGCGGCCGCGAGATCGGCGGCGCTTGCTGCTGATCCGCTCGTACCATCAATTGCGACATGTTCGTAGCTTGTCGCTGCCGGCATCGCACGGGTTGCATCTGGTGGCTGTGAGCGTGCTTGTTCAGCCTCAAATGCCAGCCGCTGCTTGAGCCGCTTCAAATCAATCGACAAGTCTTTGGCCGACTGGTAGCGCTCCTCTCGATCTTTCGTGAGCGCTTTGCTGACAATCCGATCCAACTCCGCCGGTACGTCGTGCGCGAAGCGCGCCAGCGGCGCCGGCTGCTCTCTCGAGAGAATCGCGGAGATGACTTCATTTGTATTGTTGCCTGCAAACGGCAGGTGGCTCGACACCATTTCATACAGCACGACCCCAAGACTGAAGAGATCGGTTCGCCCATCGACTGGAATCCCACGCGCCTGTTCGGGTGACATGTAACGGGCCGTCCCCATCACTGTGCCCGGGTCTGTCTTAAATAAAACTTTCGTCGCTGCTTCGGTATCAATGCCTGATGATTCGGACGCGGCGAGTGTTGCAAGACCAAAGTCCAGGACTTTGACTATCGAGTCGCGTCGGCGAAGCATGATGTTCTCAGGCTTGATGTCGCGGTGAGTGATGCCCCCTTGGTGTGCTGCCGTCAGGGCAGATGCGATCTGAATGGCAATATCCAGCGTCTCATTCAGGTCTAACTGCGCGCCGCCCATGTGCTGGCGCAGCGTTTCGCCATCAATGAACTCCGTGGCAATAAAGCGTGTGTCATCTGCCTGCCCGGTCTCATGAATAGTAAGGATGTTCGGGTGATTTAGCGCTGAGACTGCTTTGGCCTCTCGCACGAAGCGGTTCATGCGTTGCTGATCCGCAGCTACACCGGCGGGCAGAACTTTGAGCGCTACGGTGCGTTCCAGTTCGGTATCCTGAGCAAGATAAACTTCTCCCATACCGCCCTCGCCAATCTTCGAGCGGATTTCGTAACGGCCGATTTTTGTGCCGGTGACAATAGTCAAGAGCGTTTCGCTGCCAAACAAGAATTGTAACGGTTCAGGGAGTCTGACGTCGCTTTGAGGGTTTTGGGTCCGACCTTGATTCTTGACTTGTTTACTTGGTGCTGCGAATAACTGAAGCAAGAATCAAAGTCTGCCCCAAATCTCTTCAATCAACACGAACCAGGGTCAGAGCCCAAAGCCATCCTGGGTGGAGGGGAAGACCGTGGGCTCCACCAGCTGATTGATAGATCAATGCGCAAATTCATTCGCAGGCGCCGTCGCCGAGAAACTTCCTGCCGACTTGATCGGAGAGTTTGATCTTGTGACTACTTGTGACTATCGTATGGTCATGAAGACTGTCGGTATCGCCGAGCTCAAAGCCACGCTGAGCGAAAGGATTGCTGAGGTGCGGCGGGGCGAGACCATTACCGTTCTCGATCGGAAGACTCCTGTCGCTACGATCGCTCCCTATCGAGCGACAGGGGCGCCCTTACAGATAAGGTTGGCGGCGCGCAAAACAGCGTTGGGGAAGATCCCGTTGCCTCGCGCCTCGAGTGCCAGGGAGGACATTCTCGACTTCCTTTTCGAAGATCGCAGGGCTCGATGATCGCCTACGTTGATTCTTCGGTTCTTCTTCGCATGGTGCTCGGCCAAGCACGGAAACTGACGGAATGGAGGAGGATCGAACATGGGATCTCGAGTGTTCTGATCGAAGTCGAATCTCTTCGAACGCTCGACCGCTTTCGGGTTGCCCATGGCATGTCGGACCGCGAGGTGGCGACGCGACGCTCGGCCATCTATCGCGTTCTCGACGAGCTCGACCTGGTTGCCATCACGCCGAGCGTGCTCGCCCGTGCCTCCCAGCCGATGCCAGTGTCGCTCGGGACGCTCGATGCCATTCACATCGTGACGGCTCTGTTATGGCGGGAGCAGACCGAACAGGCTCTGGTGATGGCCACGCATGACGGCGATCTTGGACGCGCGGCTGCAGCCTTTGGCTTTACAGTCATCGGAGTCGGTCGATGACCAGGGGCTTCGGGGTCGGAGCTTTAGCTGGTTCATTTCGGGCGAACGAGGTCATGGCATTCGCACCTCGAGGCCGCATTTCGATCCGTTCAGGAGTCGCATGAAACCGTCAACGTTGTTCGTGATGCTGGCAATCGCCTTGACTCTGAATGAGCCCTTGCTCGCCGAAGACGCAGGCGTGAAGAGACGGCAGCTCATTGAGGACGTAATGAAGGCCCTGAATATCGATGGACTCACCAGAACAGTCATGGAGACGTATTTTCTGGAGGATGCCAGGTCGATCGCTGCGAAGGCGGATCTCTCGGAAGAGGGGCGCAGGAAGTGGGAGGCGCAGAATCAGGATTGGCGAAAACAACAGATTCTCCTGGGCGAGCGGATGACGCGTCGAGTCGACCTGAATGCCTTCGCGCGTGCGGTGTACTACCCACTTTTCGACCGTTCATACAGCGTCTCCGAGCTCGAGCAGCTATTAGCATTCCTGCAGACTCCAGCGGGGCGTAAAACCGCGGCACTCCTGCCGCAAGTGACCCGCCAGGCTCTCGTTGAGGGAGACCTGGTTCTGGAGCGCGAGGAAAAACTCGCAACGGAAGAGCTGAATGCAGCACGCAGACGAGAGCAGGTAGCCAGGACTCCGAGATGGCAGCTCACGATGTTCGACATGCAGTCGCTGGCAGTGGGGATTGAACGCTACGCCACGGATTACAATCGTTACCCGGCGCCGGCGGATCTGGCGACTTCCTTAGTGCCGGCCTATTTGAAGACGTTCCATGGCAAGGATGCATGGGGCACCGACTTCTTGTACCTCATGACCATGGCCGGCCGGCCACTCTACAGAATTGTCAGCGCAGGGTCGGATCGCCTATTCGAACAGGAGAGTAGACAATTGGACGAAGCGTTGACTCCTCGGACATCCGAACGGTCTGCGGACGACATCGTCTTTCAGCAGGGAACATTCCTTCGGTACCCGAAAGAATCCAGCGGCGTTGCTCCGCAGATCCCGTAGGACTTTCTGACTGCATTCGCCGCCGCATCGGTTCATCAGAAGCGAGAGAACAGCGTGCGGCCGCTGTTGAAGAGGTGATGAAGCGCCCCTCCTTAGTACCGCAGGAGGCTCCGCTTGTGGCCGGACATTCCAATGTCCGGCGGTTTCGCTCGCGTCTCGGCGCGCCGGACATTGGAATGTCCGGCCACAAGTAGCACCGCCAATGTCAGTGACTTCATCAGAAGCGGGTTAACAGCGGGGACGCTGATGAAGAAGTGATGACACGCGGCGGGACTCGCGCCCGAAGGGGCGAATCCCTCTCCCCGGCGGGGAGAGGGTGGTCGCGTAAGCGACCGGGAGAGGGGCCGCGAGAG
>DATLXH010000160.1:0-7076 GCA_035576005.1 Thermoanaerobaculia bacterium
CTCGCCAGTCCGTCGAAAAGGGCGAGGTCTTCGTATCTCTCGCGGCCCCTCTCCCGGTCGCTTACGCGACCACCCTCTCCCCGCCGGGGAGAGGGATTCGCCCCTTTCGGGGCGCGAGTCCACGCCGGGTGTCATCACATCCTCACCAGCGTTCCCCGCTATTCTCCGCTCGGGATGACACACTACTCAGCCGCAGTCCCTCACACACTTCGCTCGATGAGCTCGAGTGCGTCGCGGTCGTCGCTCCATTTGATCTTTTCATAGGCTTCCGGGAAGGTAAACCACCCGAAGGCGTCATGCTCTTCCGGGTCGATCGAAAGGGGAGCGTTCCTATCGAGGCGGGCAGAGTAGAGAACCTCGCTCGCGATGATAGGAGCTTCGTAGTGATCGGCAAGAAAACTCGATTCGATCATGAACGATTGCGTCAGCCCTGCGGGGCAGGCTTCGAGAGCGCAGCCAGTCTCCTCGAGGAGCTCGCGCTTTGCCGCAGCATCGTCACTTTCCCCCGTTTCGACGGTGCCGGTCACGGGTTGCCAGAAATCTCCGCGATGCGGCTTCCTGTGGAGGAGCAGCACCCTGTCTATGTCGTGCACGATGCCCTTGACGAGACGGAAGCTCTCCATCTTCATCTCGAGCTCTCTTTCGAAGAGCTCGGCGAAATGCCTGGTCAGCAGCGTTCGCATTTCCGCTGAGGAAGGCGACGCCCCCGTCAATCGCGCGATGGAGGTGACGCCCGAGTCGTTCAGGCCGCAAGGCGTGATGAGGCGGAAGCCTTCGAGATCGGGATCGACATTGAGCGCGAATCCATGCGAGGTGACCCATCGCGCAATCCGCACTCCGATCGCGGCGAGCTTGTCATTGCCAACCCAGATTCCATGTTTCCCTTCGATGCGTACGGCGTCGATTCCAAGCTCGGCCACGGTCCGGATCAACATCTCCTCGAGACGCGTCACGTACTTGCGGACGTCGCGCTTGCCCTCGCCGAGATGCATGATCGGGTAGCCAACGAGTTGCCCCGGTCCATGCCACGTGATGTCGCCTCCGCGACCTGTCTCGAAGAATCGTATGCCTCGCTCTCGCAACTCTTCCGGCGACGCGAGGAGGTTGCGGACATCGCCGCCTCGCCCGATCGTGATGACCGGCGGATGCTCGAGAAGAAGGAGCTGATCAGGGACCGCATCCCGCTGGCGCATGGAGACCAGCGCCTCCTGGAGCGCGAGGCCATTCTCGTAGGTCACCCGGTGAAGGGAGCGAACCTGGCAGGGTCTTTTCGGTTGCTCGCTCACTGCTCGTGCTGAAGGCACCGAAAAAACCGAACGTAGAACGCAAAACGCAGAATGAAGAAGTTAGAAAGGAAAGACCGGATGTCTGCCTTGTTTTCTTCGTTCTTCATTCTGCGTTCTGCGTTCTACGTTCGGTTTGCCTGACCCTACAATGTGAACTGCCCCTTCTCGATCGTTGCCTTCACCTTTGCCATGAATTGATCGGCCAAAGCACCATCGATGATGCGGTGATCGAACGTGAGGGCCAGGTAGCACATGGAGCGAACGACGATCGCATCGCCCTCGTCCGTCTCAATGACCACAGCCCTCTTCTTGACCCCGCCGACGCCGAGGATCGCGACCTGAGGCTGGTTGATGATGGGCGTGCCGAAAAGGCCGCCGTAGATCCCCGGATTCGTGATTGTGAATGTGCCGCCCTGGACCTCATCGGGCGAGAGTTTCTTTGTTCGGGCGCGCTCTCCCAGGTCGTTGATCGTCCTGGCAAGTCCCAGGATGTTCTTCTCGTCCGCGTTTTTAACGACCGGAACGATAAGACCCCAGTCGAGTGCGACCGCGATTCCGATATTGAGATCTTTACGATAGACGATGCTCTCGCCATCGATGGAGGAGTTGAGGATCGGATACTCCCGCAGGCCGGTGACCAGTGCCTGAACGATGAAGGGGAGGTAGGTGAGTTTCGCACCGCGCTCGGCGTAATGCTCTTTGTAGCGTTTGCGCAGCTTGTCGATTTTCGTGAAATCGACCTCGAACAGCGTCGTTACGTGAGCCGAGGTTTGTTTCGACACGATCATGTGATGCGCGATCCGCTTGCGCATCACCGACATAGGCTCGATCCGCACGTTTTCGCCTGCCTTGAAGCTTACGGGAGAGACCGCTGGGCTTGACCCGGGAGCGATCGAAGGTTGCTGAGCATGCTCCTGCTCGGCCGCTCTCGGCGCCTCCATGTAGTCGAGAATGTCTTTCTTGGTGACGCGGCCTGATATGCCGGAGCCGCTGATGTTCGTGATGTCGATGTCATTTTCGTTTGCGATCTTCCGCACCAGGGGAGAAGACTTCGTGCGACGCCGCTCGTCGAGTGACGTAACGTCCGCAGAAGCCTTCGCGCCCCCGCTCGTGGCAGCCGTGTCTGGTTGAGGCTTCTCCGCGGCTGCTGCGGGTACCGGCGCTGCCGTCTTCGGCGCAGGCGCGGGTGTTTTCGCAACCGGCGTGCTGTCAGACGGCGAGACTCCAGAGGCTTCCTGGGCCACGTCACTGGCCATGGCGGCGTTTGCACCGGCTTGAGGCGACTCCGCCCCGGACTCGTCGGCGGTTGGGACCGGCCCAGGTTCGGCCGGTTTCGCTGCAGGGGAGGAGGCTGCCGATGTGGCCGCCGCTGGAGGGCCAGCAGCAGGCGCTGACGCCTCGCCTTCCCCGCTAAGACGCGCCACGACTGAGTTGACCGCTACGGTCGCACCCTCGGCTGCGAGAATCTCAGTGAGGATTCCGGAGGCTGGAGCCGGGATCTCTGCGTCGACTTTGTCCGTGGAAATCTCGAACATCGGTTCGTCACGCTCGACCTTGTCGCCGACCTTTTTCATCCAGCGGATGACGGTCCCTTCGGCGATCGACTCTCCCATCTGTGGCATCACGACATCTGTTGGCATTCTTGTTCCTTCTTTTTGATTTGCGGTGGCGCTCTGGACAGACTTGGCCAGTGGGAGTGTATCTACCAGATTCCGCTAGTAGTCGAGCAACTCTCTTGCCGCCGCCACGACTTTGTCCTTGTTCGGGAGAAAAAATGCCTCCAGCGGAGGTGAATAGGGTACTGGTGTATCGATGGACGCCACGCGTTTGATCGGTGCGTCGAGGTACTCGAAAGCTTTGTCGGCGATCCTGGCCGCGAACTCCCCGCCGATCCCGCCGGTGAGCGTGGCTTCATGAAGGATGATGACGCGGCTCGTCTTCGCGACGGAGTTGAGCATCGCCTCCTCGTCGAACGGCAGCAGCGAGCGCATGTCGAGAATCTCTACGCTCACTCCGTCTGCCTCCAGTTCTTTCGCCGCGTCTTCCGCGACGTAGATCATGGCGCCGAAGGTGATGATCGTCAGATCTTTTCCTTCGCGACGGATTGCCGCTTTCCCGATCGGAACGATGTAGTCCTCGGCAGGGAGATTCTCTTTGATGCGACGGTAGAGAAACTTGTGCTCGATGTAGATCACCGGGTCTTTATCGCGAATCGCGGCCTTGAGGAGCCCCTTGGCGTCGTACGCGGTGCCGGGTGCCACGATCTTGAGTCCGGGCGTATTGAGAAAGAACGACTCGGGATTGAGGGAGTGAAAGGGGCCGCCGTGAACACCGCCGCCAGCGGGACCGCGCACAACGATGGGGCAGCCGTTGCCATTGCGATATCGCGCGGTCGCCGCGAAGTTCGTCAGCTGATTGAACGCGCAGCCGATAAAGTCGATGAACTGCATCTCCGCGATCGGACGCATCCCCATGAGAGCGGCCCCTGACGCGGCCCCTACGATTGCTGCCTCCGAGATGGGAGTGTCGATCACACGTTCCGCGCCGAAACGCTCGATCAGTCCCGCGCTCGTTTTAAATGCTCCGCCGTAAACGCCGACGTCCTCTCCGATCAAAAAGACGCTCGGGTCGCGCTCCATCTCTTCAAACATCGCCTGCCGGATCGCCTCGAGGTAGGTGGTCTCGCCACCTGCTACGGGAACCTGCGTGTCACTCGCTGCCATGATCGTCCTTTGACTGCTGTTCACGCTTCGTGAGTTTCCCGACGCTCCAACGACGCTGGTTCAATTGGCTGATGTGGCTGAGCCGCGCAGCGGCGTTCCCTCTCCCCGGCGGGGAGAGGGAAGCGAGCGAAGCGAAGCAGGGAGAGGGGCGTCAAAGTCTCGCGATTCCGTAACAGCGACGCGTTTTTCGTATCTCTCACGGCCCCTCTCCCGTTCGCCCCTTCGGGGCCCTCGTCCACGCCGTGCGTCATCTTCGATTTTGCATTCTGCATTCCCTACCGTCGCTCCCAGAATCCATCGCCGTGGTAGACGCCGAGTAACGCGTCTTCTGGTTTTGGCATCGGAGAGCTTTCCGCTTCTGTTACCGCTGCGTCGAGCTCCTGCTTCACACGCGTCTGAATGGCAGCAAGATCGTCTGTGGTTGCGACGTTCCACTCAATCAGCTGGCGCTCGAACTTCTCGATCGGGTCTCGCTGGCCCCATTCGTCAATGACTTCCTTCGGCACGTAGCTCTGGTTGTCATGCTCTGCATGTCCTTTCATTCGAAACGTCTTGACCTCGAGGAGCGTCACTCCTCCTCCACGTCTCGCGCGATCGACCGCGCGCCTTGCGGCCTCATGAGTCGCGAGAACGTCGTTCCCGTCCACGGTCTCGCCGGCGCATCCATATCCCACCGCCTTGTCCGCGAGGGTGCGAGCTGCCGTCTGACGATAGGTTGGAGTCGAGTAAGCATAGCCATTGTCCTCGATGACGATCACGAGTGGCAGACGCTGGATCGTCGCGAAGTTGATCCCTTCGGCGAATGCTCCGGTCGACGAAGCGCCGTCGCCGATGTAGACCATCCCGACGAGACTTTTTTTCTTCATGCGACCGGCAAGGACAATCCCGGCCATGACTGGAACCATGTCCCCCAGCATCGAGATCGGACCGATGTAGCCCTTTTCGAGATCGGTGAAATGAATGTTCAGGTCACGACCGCGTGACGGGCCGTCGCCTTTCGCCATGTACTGGCGAAGAATCTCGACTGGCGTGGCGCCTGCCACGATCATCGATCCCATGTTGCGGATCAGCGGGGCGACGACATCTCCCTGCGAGAAGTCGAGCGCGAACGCTGACGCGATCGACTCGCCTTCCTGGCCGAGGGAGCGGTAGATGCCACCGATGACCTTACTTTGCCGGAAGAGGGAGACGATCCGCTCTTCGAGCGATCGAGTGAGTCGCAGAAAGTACGCGATCTGTCGGAGCTGATCATGAGTCAGCGTGGTTGGTGGAGCGGAGGATGTCAGTTGTTCTGTCATGGATCCTGTTTAACCAGATTCGAAGAAGGTGCCATCCCGAGCGTGTAGGACAGACACTCTTGTCTGTCGGCGTGTTCAGAATGTCAGTTGCTGGTGGAGCCTGACAGACAAGAGTGTCTGTCCTACACGCGTCGCCGTGCGTCTTACTGGTGAATCGCGTGTCCGCCCACGGCCTCGGCTGCTTCCATCATTGCTTCTGAGAGCGTCGGATGGGCGTGAACGGTCTTCGCGATCGACTCACTCGTAGCCTCCAGCTCCAGTGCGGTGCATGCCTCGGCAATGAGCTCGGTTGCTTTCGGCCCGACGATGTGTACGCCGAGGAGCTCGTCGTATTTGGCATCGGAAACGAACTTCACCATCCCGCCGCTCTCGCCCAGGATCTTTGCTTTCGAATTCGCCGCGAAGGAGAACTTCCCGATTTTCACTTCGTACCCTCGTTCCTTCGCCTTCTTCTCGGTGAGTCCAACCGATGCGACTTCCGGATCGGTGTAGGTTGCATTCGGAATTCGATCGTAATTCAGCGGACGCACCTTCATCCCCGCGATCTGTTCCATGACCAGAATGCCTTCCGCAGACGCACAGTGTGCGAGCCATGGGGTCGGGACGATGTCGCCGATCGCCCACACATTCGGTTCGTGAGTCTTCATGTAGGGATCGACCTGCACGTAACCACGGGAATCGAGCTGGACTTTGGTCTTCTCGAGGTTCAGGCCCTCGAGCACGGGGCGCCGTCCGACAGCAGAGAGGACGACTTCGGTCTCGATGGTCTGCTGCTTTCCACCTTTCATCGAGAGCACCGACTTGACGCCCGTAGGGCCCGGCGTACAGCTTTCAATCTTCGCGTCAGTGAACACTTCGATTCCGTTTTTCTTGAACATCCGGGTGAATTCTTTCGAGATTTCTTCGTCCTCGATCGGAAGAAGGAGCGGCATCACTTCGACGATCGTCGCTTTCGTCCCGAAACGCGAAAAGATCGAGGCGAACTCGCATCCGACGGCGCCGGCCCCGATGACGAGCATCGACTTCGGTGCCTGAGTGAGCATGAGAATGTGATCGGAGTTGATGATCTGTTTCCCGTCGCTCTTGATGTGCGGCAGATCGCGCGGGGTCGAGCCGGTTGCGAGAACGATGTTCTTCGCCTGCAGCTTCGTGACCTCTCCGCCTGCGCCGAGGACTTCGACGATTCCTTTTTCACCCAGCCGGCCGAATCCGTTGATCCGTTCGACTTTGTTCTTCTTGAAGAGGAACTCGATCCCTTTGGCGTTCTTATCCACAACGGACTGCTTGCGCTGCTGCACGACGTTGAAGTCGAGCGTGACGTCCCCGACAGTGATCCCGAACTCTTTCGCTTTCTGAACCTTCTGATAGACGTCAGCGTTCTCTAAAAGGGACTTTGTAGGAATGCAGCCGCGGTGAAGGCACGTCCCACCGAGGAAAGGATCTTTTTCGATGACCGCGACTCTGAGTCCGAGCTGACCGGCCCGGATTCCTGCTACGTAGCCGCCAGGCCCGCTGCCGATCACGATGACGTCGTATTGGTTGGTTTCTGCCAAGGGAACACCTCCGGAGATTTCGCGCGGCATTATACGGGTGAGGGTTGCAACACTGGACAGATCGATGTGGCCGGACATTCCAACGGTAAATCCTCAGTTGGGAAGAAGGAACCTCATAGGATTTGTCCGAAGTTTCCATGGGGAAGGCCGCTCAGACCCTCGAGTCTCGAGTGTTTGAACCAACTGCGCCGCAGTTGAAGTGGTCCACGATGACAG
>DATLXH010000161.1:0-5851 GCA_035576005.1 Thermoanaerobaculia bacterium
CGCATTTCTCACAGACCTTTGTCGTGAGACGGCGGAGAGGGGCTTGGATGCGAGGCGCACGGCGATTTTGCGACGAAGGCATAGTCGACACTATGTCAAGGAGCGAAATTGCCGTGCAACGAAGCAGACAGGCCGCTATCCGTCGTCTCGCGGCGAAGGTCTGTGAGAAATGCGGGTAACTACAGCCTGACTACGCGGTGTGGCGGGCTTCTCAGAGTCTCGACGCAACCTCAGGGCACATGAGCTGCAGCGACAGTGAACCGTGATGCCTTCGGAAGAACGACCAATCGACTCTCCTCCGGTCGCCAGCAGGACCTGGAAAACGATCCTTCCAGTCACCTTCATCATTCTGTCGCTCCTTGCCATCGTCGCTCTTCCCCTTGTCGGATTGCGTAAAGCGAACGCGATGAGGCGAGAGCTGGACCGGATCTCCGAGCCTGCACGCGAGAACGCCAATCGCATTGAGCTGGCACTGGCAATTGAGCTCGACAACATCATCGGATTCCAGGTGACCGAGCAGGATCAGTACCGGAGGGCGTTTCAGGCGAATGTCGTTCGGCAGACGGCCGCAATCACCCGCCTGAGGGCACTGTCCGGGGAGTTGGGCGGCGAGGTTAAATCGAGTCTCTCACTAGTGGAACAGTCCTCGAGAAACTGGCACAACGATCTCGTCCAGGAACGTCTCCTTGCGGCGCATCTGCCGGCTGGCGTCTTTACGACATTGCTCTTCCAGCATCACCCTGATTACGAGAGAGCGCTGACTGCAGCCTCGAAACTGGCAGGCTCGATCGATGCCGCAATCCATGATCGCAGGGAGGAGATCCTGCGGACCGAACGGTTCAACCGGAATCTAACGACATTTCTCAGCCTGCTTGCCTTGACCTCCGCGATCCTGGTCATACGACTGGGTCGGCAAATGCGACTCCTTGCGATCGACGCGACGACACGCAGAGCGGAGGCAGAGCGCGAGGCACGCGAAGCACGACAAGCGGTTCAGGCGCGGGACCGCGTCCTTGCAATCGTCTCGCATGACCTGCGCAATCCCCTCAACGCAATCACCCTCAGTTCATCCATGCTCGCCGAGGGAGGCAGCACGGATGAGGACCTGAATGAGCAGCTGGAAGTCATTCGCCTGTCTGCCGGAAGGATGAATCGGCTGATCGAAGATCTCCTCGATGCAGCGCGAATGGAAGGTGGCAAACCCCTTCCAATCGACCCTTCTGATGTCGAAGTGGAATCGATCCTGTCGGAAGCAATCGAGCTTTTCAAAACTCAGACGAACGCACAACAGCTGGCGCTCAAAACCGAAATGACTCCCGACGTGAAGAAGGTCATCGCCGACCGCCACCGGATTCTTCAGGTCCTTTCCAACCTCGTCGGTAACGCCATCAAGTTCACGCCGGCGGGCGGGACGATCATCATGGCGGCAGACACATCGAATGGCATGGTCCGGTTCGGAGTTCGCGACTCCGGTCCGGGGATACCGAAAGAGCATCAGGACAAGATCTTCGACGCTTACTGGCAGGCTAAGCGAGCTGACCGGATGGGTGCCGGCCTTGGACTTCCGATCGCAAGGGGCATCGTGGAATCGCACGGTGGAAAGATCTGGGTAGAGAGCGAGCCGGGTGAAGGGACGACGTTCTTTTTCACTCTTCCTGCTGTTGTCGGTGGTTAGCCCGCATTTCTCACAGCCTTCCCACGATTCACTGCTTGCAGGCAGTGTCATCCCTGTAGCGGGTTAACAGCGTGGAACGCTGGTGACGAGGTGATCAAGTCCTCATTGGAAGGTGGGACCCACCCCCGTGGTCGGAGCTTCAGAACGATCTTTTCACGAATCGCGATCTCCGACGAAGTCGGCGCCTGCACCGTGCGACAATCGCTCCTCGAAACTCGATGACTGCCGCTTCCGGCCTCCGCCTCGGTCCATACGAGCTTGTCGCGCCTCTCGGCGCTGGCGGGATGGGAGAGGTCTGGCGCGCCAAGGACACACGGCTCGAGCGCGACGTCGCCATCAAGATCCTGCCCGCCGACTTCGCCTCGAACCCCCAGTTCAAGGCCCGCTTCGAGCGCGAGGCAAAGACGATCTCCCAGCTCAATCATCCGAACGTCTGCTCCCTTTACGACGTCGGCCGCCAGGAGGGACTCGACTTTCTGGTCATGGAGCTCATCGAAGGCGAATCGCTCGCTGATCGTCTCCAGAAGGGGAGCCTCCCGATTGCGCTCGTGCTCAAGCATGGCATCGAGATCGCGAGCGCGCTCGACGCCGCGCACCGCCGTGGCATCGTTCATCGTGATCTCAAGCCGGGCAACGTGATGCTCACGAAGTCAGGGGCCAAACTGCTCGATTTTGGCCTGGCGAAATCCGGCCCTCTTTTGACATCGACCTCGAGCATGAGCCAGCTCGCCGCCAGTCCCACCGAACACAAGCCGCTTACCGAGCAGGGAACGATCCTCGGGACATTCCAGTACATGTCGCCCGAGCAACTCGAAGGGATCGATGCCGACGCGCGCACCGACATCTTCGCGTTTGGCGCTCTGCTGTACGAGATGGTGACCGGGAGGCGGGCCTTCCAGGGAAAGAACAAGACGTCCCTGATCGCGTCGATCGTGTCTGGCACGCCGACCCCCGTCAGCGAGCTCGCGCCGCTCACGCCTCCCGCGCTCGACCATGTGATCAGGAAATGCCTCGCCAAAGATGCCGACGATCGCTGGCAGAGCGCGCACGACATCGCCGATCAGCTGCGGTGGATTGCCGACGCCGGATCGCGCGCCGGCGAAGCGGCGCCCGTGCTGGCGAAGCGGAAGGCGCGGTTACGGGTTGCGTGGGCACTTCACGCCGCCACCGCTCTGCTGGCGATTCTTGCGACCGTCGTGTTCTTCCAGTTGCGTGCAGTCCCTCAGCGCATCATGCGATCCTCACTACTTCCGCCCGACAAGACGAAGTTCGAGCCGAACTCGGGCGCGATGGTTCTTTCGCCCGACGGCCTGCGCATCGCGTTCGTCGCGCGCGGTGAAGACGGGAAGTTCCTGCTGTGGGTGCGGGCGCTCGATGCGCTGACCGCGCAACCTCTCGCCGGCACGGACGATGCGACACATCCGTTCTGGTCGCCTGACAGCCGGTTCATCGGCTTCTTTTCCGCCGGGAAGCTGCGCAAGATCGACGCGAACGGCGGGCCCCCGCAGGCCTTGTGTGACGCGGCGGCCGGGCGGGGTGGCAGCTGGAGCAAAGGGGGAACGATTCTTTTCGCTCCCTCGCCGACCGACGTGATCTACAAGGTCTCTTCGTCGGGCGGTGTTCCGGTGGCCGTGACCAGCATTGATGCGAAAAGCGGAGAAATGTCCCATCGCTTTCCGGCTTTCCTACCTGACGGGGTCCACTTTCTCTATCTCGTCGAAGCGCGTCTGGAAACCCACGGCTCCGACGGAGGCTTCACGCTCTTCACTGGCTCCACTGAGTCGAAGAGTCAGAAGCGGCTGCTTGCGACGAGCTCGTCGGCGCGTTATGCACAGTCGGGACATATCCTCTTTCTCCGCGACCGGACGCTCCTCG
The DNA here is from genome assembly GCA_035576005.1 of Thermoanaerobaculia bacterium. Taxonomy (GTDB): domain Bacteria; phylum Acidobacteriota; class Thermoanaerobaculia; order Gp7-AA8; family Gp7-AA8; genus DATLXH01. The sequence continues at coordinate 3,551 of DATLXH010000161.1, forward strand.
CGCAGCGATTCGATGCGAAGACGCTCCAGTTAGCCGGCGAGGCCGTTCCAGTCGCCGAGAACATGACGCGCACCGGAAGATTCGAGACCATGTTCAGCGTTTCCGACAACGGCCTGCTGGCGTTTCAATCCGGATCGGCCTCGGAGCTCTCGAGTCTCGTCTGGATGGACCGGGACGGACGGGACCTCGAGACGGCCGGCAAGCCGGCCGACTACCGGCAGATCGCGTTGTCGCATGACGGCAAGCGCGTCGCCGCGGCAATTCTCGACCCGAAAAACCAGAAGTCAGACATTTGGGCGCTTGACCTCGAGCGCGGCACGACGACACGCCTGACATTCGATCCCGAGAACGACATCGTCCCGATCTGGTCGGCGGATGACAAACGGGTCTACTTCTCATCCTACCGGCAGGGACGGGGAGACGTCTATTGGAAGGCGAGCTCTGGGACCGGAGCGGACCATGTTCTCATCGCCGACGCGGAGATGACCTTGCTCTGGAGCTTGTCAGCCGATGGCAGCACCGGCGCTCTCATAACGAACAACATCGCAAAGAAGACGGGCTGGGACATCTCGATTCTCAACCTCGCAGACGGGAAGATGCGCGTGTTCATACAGACCCCGTTCAATGAACATTCCCCTGCGCTCTCTGACGACGGAAGCTTGCTCGTCTACCAATCGAACGAGTCCGGCCGGAATGAGATCTACGCGCAATCACTCCAGGACGATGGCGGGAAGTGGCAGATTTCGACGGACGGCGGTGGTCGGCCGAGGTGGAGTCGCGGTGATCGCGAGATCCTCTTCCTGTCTCCGGACGACAAGCTGATGGTAGTCGACATCGAGCGGACTCCGGAGCTCGTCGCGTCGGTCCCGCGGCTGCTTATGGATCCGAGGATCCGGCAAGTGTTTGGGATGCAGTACGCGATCTCTCCGGACGGCAATCGCATCCTGGTCAACCGCGCCATCGAACAGCGGGTGGTTGCACCGGTCACGCTCGTGCAGAACTGGACCGAGTCGCTCGAAAAATGAACGTGACGGCGCTATACGGCTGGGATGATCAGGTATCGCTTGCCTTGCCTCGCGCCCACGCAGCCCTCATCGGATGTACGGCAAATGCCGCGACTGAGAAAAAGAAACGAGGGTGTCATCCAAGCGTCGAGCGAGGGATCTGGGAGGGGGCCTCACGCTGTAAGTCATGATTCGGAATCGCTGTTCGTGCAAGAAGCCCCGCCCGGATCCCTCCGCTCGACGCTTCTAAGAAACACCTAGGTTTTATGCGGCTTTGACGAGGGTATAGCCGAGTTGTTGTGCCCTCTTTTCCATCGTTTTGAGTATCCGTTGCTCATGCCGGTATAGGTACTGATCAGGACCTGGATCGACGTATGGACGCTGGTATTTGAGGGTGAGGTAGATCATGCGGGCTAGTTTATGAGCTGCAGCATTGATGGCTTTTTCCGGGCCGAGCTGGGCGCGCTTCCGTCGGTAAAAGGCGCCGAGCGCCGACTTTGAGCTCGATAAGGTCTGAGCTGCGATTCTCAATGCTGTCCAAAGTCGATTGGTGGTTGTCCGGTTTCGGCCTGATCGATTCTTTCCGCCGCTGCTGTTGGATCCGGGACATGCCCGCAGCCAGGAACAGAAGTTCTTGACTGTTTTGAACGCATCCACGTTGGTTCCAACTTCCGCGATGAAAGCACTCACGGTACCAGTGGCAATCGCATCGATTTGCGTTAGGTCCTGCCCGAGCACTTCGTAGAAGAGCTCACGAGCATCGAAGCTCAGCACGTTCTTTCGAACATGCTCGATCCGACGTGGCTTGGGGATCGACTCACGCGCACATTTTTTCTGGAACGTCTTGGCTTGCTCCTCGATTGCGACATTGCATTCTGCAATGAGTTCTTTCAGATGATCCCAAGTCCGTACTGCATGCCTGAGGGTGAACAAATGATGGTCGACGTACTTGCCCGTGAGATCCTCGGCAATCGCCTCCTCACTCTTTGCGCATCGCTTGTCTCGCTTACTGGCCAACACTGAAGGATCCCGTTCTCCATCCAGGATCGCGCGAATGATCTGCATCCCTGTCTGGCCGGTGATGTCACTCACGGCCTGATCTACCCGGATGTTCATTTGTGTGAGCGCCTTCTTGATGTGCTCGATGGCCGTGGACGCCTGCTCGATCAGATTCTGACGATGCCGGTTGTAGGTCCGGTATGTTGCGATCTGCTGCTCAGGGCGATATGAGCCTCGCAGCAGACCGAAACTGTGAAGAAGCTGGATCCACTGGCAATCCAGCATGTCCGTCTTTCGT
>DATLXH010000162.1:0-41845 GCA_035576005.1 Thermoanaerobaculia bacterium
GACTTCGGTCTTCCGGGACCATGCTTCTAATCGGGCTCAATGCTGCGCACCAAAGCTTCGACGGCCTCGCCTGCGGACCACTCGCGCAGAATACAGTTCATCCCGCTCCCATGGCACACGTGCCATTTCGCATGCTTCTAAGAAACCGCCAGCATTTATGCGGGTTTGCGGCTGTGTCATCCCGAGCGGATGTACGGCAGAGTGCCGCGACTGAGAAAGAGAAACGAGGTGTCACCCGAGCGTCGAGCGAGGGATCTGGGCGGGGAATTCATGCACGAACAACGATTCCGAATCATGATTCACAGCGTAAGGCCCCCGCCCAGATCCCTCGCTCGACGCTCGGGATGACACATTGCGTTTCTCCAGCGATCACTTCGCGGCCACCGCGAAGTACAGCCACTCAGGATGACGAATCGCTGGTGACGGTGGCGTTAGGCAACGCGCCTGCACCCAAAACTGCGAAAGCCGTTTACGATGAGGATCGTGCATCTGGAGTCTCGTAACTTGTGGGTGGTGGGGGCGGTAGTGACCTCGCTCACCCTCGCGCAACTACTCTTCGCACCGCTACCAGCCGTTGCGGCATGGCTGACACTCGGAGCGGTCGCCGCGGTTGTCGTACTGCTGCGATCGGCGCGCGGATCGGACGCTTTGCGGCGCGCGTTCGGCCCGGACGACAAGCCCGAGCCAGCAGGTTCCGCCCTCGCATGCGCCGCCGGCGCCCTGTTCGTTGTCGGAGTGCTGGCGATACTCGAGTGGCGCTGGCCGCTCTATTTCACGCAGGACGATAATCTGACTGCTCTCCCGGTCACGATTGCCGGCTGCCGTAGCGTGTTAGCCGGCGTTTTTCCGCAATGGAACCCGTTCCAGTTTCTCGGACAGCCGACGAGTGTGCAGTCGATCTTCGCGCTGACCTATCCGTTTACCTACGTTTCGTTTTTCATCGCCCGCGCCTTCGGCAGCGACCGCTACTTCGTCGAAGTCTTCTCGCTGCTGCACTTCATTGCCGGCTACTTCGCGTGCTACGCCGCCGCGCGGGCGGCACGACTAGGTCCAGCCTGGGCGATGCTCGTGGGAGTCGCTACGGTCCTGTCGGGGACGGCTCTGATGATTGGCCGCTCGTATGCGCAGATGACGCCGGTACTCGTCTGGATGCCACTAATGATCGTCATGGTGGAGCGTCTGCGGCGCAACGGCGGCAGCACGCGCTGGGCCGTTACGACGGGTGTGGTCATCGGCCTTTTCTGCCATTGCGGCAACGCGCAGATGTGGCTGTACGCTGTCCTCTTCATCTACCTCGCCATCGCGTTGCTCGCGGCGGCCCGTCAGCTTGCGCCGGGGGGCGTGCTTTGGGCGTTGGCGGCGGGGGTGATTGGCCTGGGGTTTTCCCTCCCGCTCGCCATCCCGCAGTTGTGGTTCATGCAGGACGTGGCGCGTGCCGGTGGAAGCGGCAATGGCATCGCGCCGTACCTGCACGCCCTGCTGCTGCCGGTTCCGTTCGCGCAAGCGACGCACCCGCAGCAATGGGGGAACTCGCCCGGCATGGCGACGTTCTATTACGGCGGCACCCTATTAACCGTCGTCGCGATCCTCGGTGGACTGGTACTCATCTCGCTTGCCCTTGCCGCGCGTCTCAGCCTCGACGACCTGCGTGCACTGGTCGGACGAAACGTATGGCTTTTAGCCGCAGCGATCTCGATCCTGATCGCCCTTGGTCCGCACGGTCCGTTCTGGTCTGCGATGAGTCTGCTTCCGATCCTGAACAAGTTCACCGGGCCGTGGAAGCTCCTCCTGTTCTTTCACCTTTTCGCCGCCCTGAGCGCCGCGCTTGTGCTCCAACGGCTTTCCGGACGGCGTCTGGCGACCGGCGTTGCCGCCACTGTGATGGTGCTCCTCGCGTACAACGCGTGGCACGCACGCGGTGCCTTCTACAACTTTGCGGACCGGCCGTACGAACAGCTTCCCCCCGCGATGAAAGCGCTGCTGATGTCAGGGCCGGAAACAACGCGAGGCCGTATCTTTGCCATAGCGCCGCAGAGGAACGGCGCGCCGGGTTACATCGTGTCGCTGATGCACAACCTGCCAAGCTACTACGGCATTGCCGCGTTCGACGGCTACGACCCGTTTACCGGAATGACTTTCCAAAACCGAGGCACCTTCACGTTCGCTAATCGCGATCCAGTCGCCGCGTTCCGAGCGTACGGGGTCCGGTGGATCATCGTGCATGAGACGGCGTTCGCGCCGCCAGCACCCCGGTTGGACCAGACGATCAATCCGATGGAGATGCTCGATCCGTTTCGTCAGACCGTGCTGATTCGGCTCCTGTCGAACGCCGAGCTTCGCCTCCGTCTGCCGCATGTCGAGATCGGCGAGATCGTGGACGTCGATCCGCTGGCCTTTCTGGCCGGTGTGCCCGGTCGCCCACTGCAGATTTTGCTCGATCAGGCGGGCGCCACAGTCGATGTCAGCGCGCTCCCGGTTGGCGGGGCGGTGGTGGTGAACATCCTGCTTCGCCGGGGCATGGAAGCCTTTGTCGACGGCCGGCCGGTCGAGCTCACAGGGGACGAATTCGGTCGAGTGGTCGTGCCTGTGCCGCCGAGCGCCTCGCGGCTGCGGGTCGCCTACTCGCCACCGTGGCTCGTCGCGATCGCTTCAGGAGCGACCATCGCGCTTTTCGGGCTCCTGGGCTGCTCGCTTCTCGCCCGCATTTCTCACTTCTCTTCGTGAAACTCTTCCTCGGTATTGATCTCCCAAAGGTTCGCTTTGTCGAGCCGACCTTCAAGGATGTTGTCCACCGCCACCATCGCCGTGAGCATCGAGTGGTCCTGGTTGTTGTATTTGTGCATGCCGTTGCGGCCGACGAGGAAGAGGTTGTCGAACGTATCGGTGAAGCGGCGCACGACCTCGAACTCGCTATACGTGCCGAAGTATGCCGGGTAGGTCTTGGGGATGCGGATCACCACCGCGTCGAGGACATCGGCCGGGTCCGCGAGCTTCATCCTCGCCAACTCCTCTTTCGCTACGCTCACGATCCGCTCGTCGGGCCAGTTCCAGATCTCGTCCCCGGTCGTGCAGAAGAACTCGAGACCGATCCATGTCGTCGAGGGGTCGGCCACCATGTATGGACTCCAGTTGTTGAAGACCTGCATCCTTCCGACGAGCACGTCCGGCTCCTGGATGTAGATCCAGTTGTCGCGGATGCGGGAGCCGTCTTCCTCTGTGACCAGCATTTTCTTCAGCAGAAGCCCTACGGTGATGAAGTCGCGATACATGAGCCCCTCGGATACGCGGAGCACGTCATCCGGCACCGGGCAGTCGAGCGCGCGAACCAGGTGCCGGACTGGCATCGTCGAGAAGACATAGTCGGCCGCAAGCTCAACTTCCGCGCCGTCCGACTCGCGGCGCGCGATGATGCCGCGGATACGGCGGCCGTCCTCGCTGGTCAGCAGCCGCACCAACCGATGGTTCATGAGGAACTCGGCGCCGCGCTCGCGCAAGAGGCGCTCTACCTCTTCCCACATCTGCCCCGGGCCGAACTTCGGATAGAGGAAACGCTCGATGAGCGACGTCTGAGTATTCTTCTGCGCAAGATCGCTCCCGCCCCCGATCAGTCGCCGCAGATTGTGGGCGATTGCGGCGAAGATCGACAGGCCTTTGATTCGCTGCGCGCCCCACTCCGCGCTGATCTCGTTGCACGGCACTCCCCACACCTTCTCTGTGTATGACTTGAAGAATGTGCGGTAAAGCTCGCGGCCGAAACGGTTGATGAAGAACTCCTCGAGGTTGCGCTCCGGACGGATGGGGAAGAGCGCGCTTCGGATGTACGAGAGGCCGATGCGGGTCGAGCGGACGAGGCCGAGCTTGCGGAGCGTCGCAGGTGAGAGCTTGATCGGATACTCGAAGAACTTCCGATTGAAGTAAATGCGCGAGCGCCTCGAGCGGACGAGCATCACTCGATCTTCGCGATCAGGATCTGCGCTCTCGAGGCCATCGACAGTGCGACTGCGGCCGCGGTACGTTACCATTTGCGAGGGATCATCGATTTTCTGCAGAGGCAGGATGGATAGCCACCAATCCATCACCCGGTCGGATTTCGAAAAGAATCGGTGTCCACCGATGTCGATCCGGTTGCCTTTGTAGTTGACTGTGCGCGAGATGCCCCCCATGGCGGAGGTCGTCTCGAGGATGATGGGGCGGACGCCGGTGCGCGTCATGAGCTCATAGGCGGCGGTGAGGCCGGCCGGCCCGGCCCCGATGATGAGGGCGGTGCCGTGCGGCACAGCCGGCGAGGTAGTGTCGCTCATGCAGGCCTCCCCATCATTTCGCCGCCCGTGGAGTTTGGCGGCGCTGGAGCCGTATGAGCTGCCACTGCTCGTTCTCTGACGCGGCGGTGATCTCGTAGAATTGCAGGATTTTGCCTATCACGAGGTGGTCGTCCCGCTCGATCTGCGCGGCCGTACGCCCGTCGAAACGGAGCCGCATGTCAGCCTTTCCGCGGCCGCGCACGAGCCAGCCGCGCTGAGTGGTGTCGGAGGTCATGTATCGGTCAAGGTACTCGAGCCGCCTGGCTTGCGGAATCGCGTCGAGGAGAATCGAAGGGATCGCGGGAATGAGTGACGGACGCGTACGATACAACGTTCGCCCTCTCTCCGTTCGCTTCAGGAGCGGCGCCGCCGCGGCACCAAGGAACGCCATGGGCTCGTCCGGAGGGACTTTCGCGAGACGCATGAGATGGGTGAGCGCAGGGTCCTCTGGCGGGAACTGCCGAGCCACGTTGGTGTCGTATCCGACGAGCGAGGCATGAATCGCGTTCGACGCCTGACCGGGATTCATGAGCGGAATCATGATGAGGAACGCCGGGATCGCTGCCGCCATCGCGCCGATGAGACGTGACGCTCCGCCCAGACGCTCACGAGCGACGTAGACGATGCAGGCCGTGGCCGTGAGCCCGATCGGCGTAAGGTTGGTGACGTTGTTTGGATGGCTCCGCGCGACGTAGTAACTCGCGGTCGACCAGGTGGCACCCCAGCTCGCCGCGACGAGTGAAAGGGCGAGATAGTCACGTGCTCTGATCAGTGGCGCCGCTACCGTCGCGCCGATTGCCAGCACCAGGGCGAGCGCGATCCACGGCCGCACCAGCGCGGCCGGTAGCGTGCCGTACTGACCGGAGTAGGCAAGGGAGAACTCCCAGAAGCCGCGAAGATCGTGGCTCTGACCTAACCGCGAGCCATAGAACAAATTGATGATGATGATGGCGAATGCCAGCACGAGCGGACCGGCCAGGACTATCTTCAGCGCGCGCGCGGCCGACCGCTCGCGCTTCACGGCCATGGCGAGCAGAATCGAAGCGGGAATCCATGTCGCTGTTACATAGGCCCAACTCTCAAACGACCAGAGGCTTCCGACCGCCCAAACCACCGCGCCGGCGAGTTGCACCGCGGCGCGGTGTCGCCCCTCGGTCACGAAGTTCCAGAGGAGAATCGCGAGAATGGCGTAGACCCACAGGAAGCGGAACGGCCCGGTGCTCGGGTACTCCATTGGACCGCTGAGATGCTGAGCCGAGCCGCTGACTAGAAAAAATGCGGCCGTGGTGGCGAGGAGACTGATGATGCGACCGAGCCAGTCGGGACGGCTTCGCTGCAGTGCGTACCAGGCGAAGGTTGCACATGCCGTGAGCAGCGCGACGTTGAGGAGGTAGAGCGCTTGGAATCTGTTTGCCCCCGGCGCTACGGCAAGCGTGAGCATACTGAGAAACCCGTACTGCGACGGCAGGTCCCACAGCAGCCACCCATGTGCCCGCAGGAGCTCAGCGGGCCCGACCAGAAAGCTCCAGTGGTGGAACGCTCCGAAGTTGTCGAGACGGTCAGCGCGTGTTGCGGCGATGAAGAACATCAGCGGCGCCGCGAATGCCACCATGCGTGCGGCCAACGAGATGTGCGCCTCACGTTGCCGGCAGAAAAGTAGCGCGGCGAGCGATGCTGCGAGTGTGGCGCCAAGTCCATATGAAAGGAGGGATTGTGGCAGCGGTTGCCACCACCAGAGCAGCGTCGATGCTGCGAGCCACGCCGCCGCGATTGCGAACCAGTGGGGCGGAGCACGTCGGAGCGAGACTCCTCGCAGTTCTCCAGCTACGGCGATCGTCACGGCTGCCCCGACGATGGAGACGAGCCCCATCTGCGTCAGAAGGAGTCGCACCGCGACAAGTCCTGCCACGAACGCGCCGCCATACCGCAGCAGGTAACGTGTTCGTGGAGCGAGCTGCATGGCGTTTACGGCAACGATGAGCAGAGGGGAGAGCGTGCCGGCGGCGAGGTAGGCGCGCCAGTCGCGGCTCTCGCCTTCGGGCGCAGTCGCTCCGGCGGCGATGACGACGATGGCTACGACCGCGAATGCCAGCGCGAAATCGAATGCCAGCTCGCGCGAGGTTGGGGGCTCATCACCAAACTCCGCGGAGGCACCAGCAAGTGCCGGGCGTAGCTCGTCCGGCTTCGCAGTGCTTTCCAGCGGCATGGCGTCGGATTCTAGCGGAAGTGGTTGATGCACGCCCGCGATTGTGAACGCCAGGTCGCACGATTTAGGCGGTCGCGAAGGTCAATCCCGCGCATTGCGCATCGGGCAAAATCGCCGAGCAGAGGGGTACGAATCCGCGGAGACCCTTGAGCGACGCCTTCATTCTTTCTTGACAGCATCGAAGATCATCACATACGGCTTCCTCTCTGCCACGATCCAGCCTCGATACATTCCTTCAGAATTGAACGCCATGGAATGATGACCTGCGGCGTCGATTGCTATGACCCCACCTTCACCGCCAACGTTTCGAAGTTTCTCAATTACGAGTTGCGCGGCTTGCTCGACTGTCAGACCTTTGTATGAAACAAGCGCGCACACATCATGAGCCACGGCGTACCGAAGAAAGTATTCGCCATGCCCGGTTGCTGAAACCGCGCAGGAGCTGTTATCGGCATAGGTTCCGGCACCGATGATGGGTGAGTCGCCGACTCGGCCGTAGCGCTTATTCGTCATGCCACCTGTTGACGTAGCGGCCGCGACGTTGCCTGCGCGATCAACCGCTACGGCTCCGACGGTTCCGAATTTTCCGCGGGAGCCCTCAGATAGCGACGTAGACCATGTGCTTTCGTCATCGCTTTCCCGGGCGATCTCTTCCTGCAACTCAGACCACCGCCTGTCGCTCGAGAAGTAATTCAGCTCGGCGGTTTCAAGCTTCATATGCCTGGCGAAATCGTCAGCGCCCACTCCGCACAACATGACGTGAGGGGACTTCTCCATCACGGCCCGAGCAGCGGAAACTGGATTTCGTGCGATGGTAATGCCCGCCACTGCGCCGGCCTTCAGAGTCCGGCCCTCCATGATCGAGGCGTCCATCTCCACCTTACCGTCGTGAGTGAACACCGATCCCCGGCCAGCATTGAAGAGCGGTGAGTCTTCCATCTCACGAACAGCGCCTTCGACAGCGTCGAGACTGCTCCCCCCTTTTTCGAGGATCTCAAAGGCGTGGAGAAGGGTTGAGCGCAACGTCTCCAGGTACTGGGTTTCCAGCTCTCCCGTCAGCCCTTCCCTGGAGATGGTCCCGGCGCCGCCATGAATGACCAGCTTCGGACGACCCTCGCCTCGTTCCGCTATCGTGCGACTCATCATTCAATCTTTGAATCGGTCCTGGGGTCTCGCCAGAGGCCGACGCGTTTGCGTTTGTAATCGACGGCAACGAGGAATTTGGAGAGCAGCCTGTTGCCGATCCGTACTTGTGGGACTGCGGCAACCCGGACGCCGACGTTACGAAACAGGTATCCGGCCAGTACCACGTCGACGTTCGCCCTGGAATTTGCTCCGGTGCCGGTTGCGACTGAGGGAGGCACAATCAGAGCGTCAGGCACCGTGGTGTCGATCAGAGCGCGAGAACTCTTCCCGTCGATGACGATGTCAACCGCGGGCGCCTCAACGAAGTCCGACACCATCATGTCGTCCGTCACGAAGTCTGTCTTCTGCGAAAACGTCGCGAGGCCGCTGTTGTAGTCGATGGACAGGGACCCCGATTTCCAGACATCGATTCCCAGGATCGCATCGCCCATGCCTTGAAGGTCCGAGGTGACAGGGGTGATCGAAACCGCCCTGCGTCCTCCCAGGCGAACGCTGGTCTGCTCCTCGGGTGTCAGAGCTTCCCGTTTGATGAAGTCGCTCGACAGGATAGTGGTGGGTGCAGCAGTTCCGAGAAGGAACCTGCCTTTTTTCGAGGCGATCGTCGCGGATTCGATGAACAGCTGATTCTTCCGCACCAGTAAGGCCAGATTCAACTCGTCCGGAAGCTTTCCCTTCCATGGAATGAGCGAACCGCAACCCGCGCTGGTCGACAGGATTGCGAATGCGAGAATTGCCCGGGCCACGCTTCTGGTTACCATACGAAGTTTTTCACCTGAATCCGCCTGACGCAATTTCCGAGGAGAGAGCCTGAATGCTTCCTGAGTTCAAGAATGAGCCGTTCACCGATTTCGCGAGGGAACCCGATCGTACCGCCATGGAACAGGCACTCGCAAAGGTTCGAAGCCAGCTCGGCAAGACGTATCCGATCGTGATTGACGGAAAGAGAATCGATGGGCTCGACACCTTCGAGTCCTTCAATCCTTCGACGAAGCAGGTCATCGCCACGTTTCAAAGCGGCACCCGGAAGCATGCGAACGAGGCGGTAGAGGTCGCCGCTAAGGCTTTCGAGACATGGAAGCGAGAGACAGTCGAAACACGCGTCGAGCTGCTTGTCAAAGCCGCGGAGCTCCTGCGGAAGCGGAAGCACGAATTCTCTGCGGCCATGGTTGTCGAGGTTGGCAAGAGTTGGGCCGAGGCTGACGGGGACACGGCTGAGGCAATCGATTTCCTTGAGTTCTATGCGCGCGAGGCGCAGCGCTATGCGGGGCCTCAACCGCTCGTGGAGATTCCCAACGAGAAGAATGCACTGACATACATCCCGCTCGGTGTGGGAGCTGTGATCCCGCCGTGGAACTTTCCTCTCGCCATCATGGCGGGAATGACCGTGGCGGCAATCGTCACCGGGAACAGCGTGGTCCTCAAACCGTCATCGGACGCGCCGTGGATTGCGTACAGATTCTTTCAACTTCTGGAAGAAGCAGGCATTCCCGCCGGAGTGGTCAACTTTGTTTCCGGGGGAGGCGAAGAAGTTGGAGATACGCTCGTCCGACACCCAAAAGTAAGGTTCGTTGCCTTTACAGGCTCGAAAGAAGTCGGACTTCACATCAATGAGCAGGCGGCCAAAACGCCCAGGGGGCAGCTTTGGATCAAGCGTGTGGTGGCGGAGATGGGCGGCAAGGACGCGATCATCGTCGACAGCGACTGCAACATCGAAGAGGCCGCGGCAGCTGTCGTTGCTTCGGCCTTCGGGTTCCAGGGACAGAAATGCTCGGCCTGCTCACGAGCGATCGTCGACAAGACTGTCTACGACGAATTTGTCGGTCTCGTTGCCGAGAAGACGCAGCAGCTGAAAGTTGGCGACCCAGCCGACTCGTCGACCCAGTTCGGCCCGGTGGTGAACAAATCCGCATTCAAAAAGATCTCGAGCTATATCGAGAAGGGGATGAAAGAGGGACGCCTCATCGCAGGAGGCACATTCACCGATAAGGATGGTTACTTCATTTCGCCCACGGTGATAGCCGATGTTCATCGCGACGCCACGATTGCTCAGGAAGAGATTTTCGGGCCGGTTCTAGCGATCATCAAGGCCGAGAATTTCGACGATGCACTCGAGATCGCCAACGACACACCATACGGTCTGACCGGCGCCGTGTTCAGCAACGATGCGGAAAAGATCCGCATGGCGGAAGAAGATTTTTTCGTGGGAAATCTCTACTTCAATCGGAAATGCACGGGCGCGCTCGTGGGCGTCCACCCTTTCGGCGGCTTCAACATGTCAGGAACCGACTCGAAGGCAGGCGGCAGGGATTACCTGCTCTTGTTCCTCCAGGCCAAACTCGTTTCGCATCGTCTCGTCCCATCGAGTCAGGCCAAGCAGGCCGGAAGCATCTGACGGCGCCTACTGGCCTTTCTCTCCAAATCGCGGCAGAGGCCTGTTTGCCCGCTTTTCTCACAGGCCTTTGTCGCGAGATCGCCGAGAGCGGCCTGGATGCGAGGCACACGACGGTTTCGCGACGAGAGCATAGTTGACACTGTGTCGAGAGCAACCGGGGCGGGTGTAGGGACGCAGGGCCTGCGTCCGGCACCCAGACATTCGCATCAGGAATTCAAGCATCCCGGCATGAACCCTCGTCCAAAGCGATGACCGAGGACAATCTTCCCGGTCAGGGACAGGGTACCGGACGCACGCCGTGCGTCCCTGCGCCCGCATTCTGTGAGAAAGGCGGGTTAGCTCGGGGTTAGCTCCCATCGAGGCCACTGTCGGCGACTGGTTACGACTAACAACCGAGTGCACCTGCTCACACTCTCGCCGCTCCCCTTTTGAGGAAGGGGCGAGAGTGGGATGGGATCAGCGACCGGGAGGAGTCGGTAGGGGCTCTGGCGCTGGTGGTGGAGGGGCTTCGGCAGGCGGCGGTTCGGGTGCTGGCTGCGGTGCCGGCTCCGGTGCCCGTTCGGGCTCAGGCGTCGGCGCGGGAGCGGAGGGGCGATCTTCCTGCCGCGGCTTTGCTTTTACGCCGGTGATTCGTGAGCCTTCTGCGCCCAGTTGGAACATGACCGTCAAATTGAAGATGACGTCAACCGGTCTGCCGTTCATGGTGGCGGGTTGGAACTTCCAGCGTCTGACTGCATTCACTGCAGCCTCAGTGAGTCCAAGCGGGAGCCCTTTGAGAACCGTTACCTTGTCGACATTGCCCTGCTTGTCGATGATCGCCTCGACCACGACGACTCCTGCAATACGCGCTTTTCTGGCGACCTCCGTATAGACGGGGTCTACGCGTTCCCGTGTTTTCGGTGCCTTGACGTCACCGCCTACGCGTAGCGGCCCGGTCGGCGGTGGTGGGGGTGGGGGAGCTGGTCCGGTTCCGGTCCCGGTTCCCGTACCTGTTCCGCCAGGAGTTCCGCCAACCGTACCGCCAATGACTCCGCCTTTTACTCCGCCAACCACACCGCCAATGACTCCGCCGATTTCTCCACCGAGCGTTCCACCCTGCACGCCTCCGACAACCCCGCCGGTAACGCCTCCCTCGACGCCTCCCGTGACTCCTCCGACCTGCGAACCGGCATCGGTGTCAGGCGCATTGGTCACCGGCGTCGCAACCTGCGCGACCTGAGTGACTCTCGGAACGATCTTCGGAATGACCCTCGGCGGAATGAAGGTATCGGGCGTGACTTCCACAGGCTTCACCTGCACCGGCTGAACCTTGGGAGTTGAAGAGGCCTGCTGGCTCGCAGCAGGAGGTGGAGGCGGTGGCGGAGGGGGTGGGGGCGGAGCTGGGCTCGACGACAAATACACCGGAATCTGATCGTCTTTCGCCACGACCTTTTCGGTCGCGTTCATTCCGAGGACGATGACGAGACCCACGAGGGCAAGGTGAATGATGACGGAAGTCACGATCCCCTTCCAGGTCCCTTTCTTCTTTTTGGACGACATCAGACTTTCGTTGAGGTCCATCGTCTTCTCCTCGCAGCGCATTGTTGCACGCCCGTCGAGCGGGTGCAGTAGCAATCGTCCTACCAACGTCTTGTTCCTGTGACTGGCGGCGAACGTCTGTGAGAAATGCGGGTTAAGATCACCTGGTGCAGCTTGCTGAAATCTGGATGATGACCGCAGCCCTGTTGTTGGCCGCGGGTCCCCCAGCGCCGGCAACGACGTTACGCGAGGCGTACCCGGATACAGCGGTGGTACGCGATGTTACGTTCGATGCGTCGGGCGAGCGGATCTTCGTGCTGGTTAAGGATAAGGACGCCTGCGCGCTCGAGACCTGGCGAATGCCCGCAACGAGGCCAGAGGTTGCTCCCCTCAAAAATTGTCCCGCCGGCTTTCTTATGATGAAAGACGGCACACTGCTGTTGACCAGCAGTCGTACTGTTCCGCACGCTTCCGCTTCCTGGCTGACAGCGGACGGAGAGTGGATTCAGGATCGGGACGCAATCGTCAATGCCGTCAGCCGCTCCAGCTACATCAGGAAAGCGCGGTCCATACTGGAGTGGGTGAGTCCATCGGGTGTCACTGCGCTTCCCGCGAAACTCGAGCATGCAAGGATCCTTTCCGGGAGCTCTGTGGTGATCGGCCTCCTGGGTGACGCCATCGTGACAGTGAATGGCTCGGGAGCAGTGCGGAAGGTTGTCGGAGATCTCAAGGAGCTTGAAAGCTTTGCGGTGTCGCCAGACGAGAAGGACCTGGTCCTGTCTTCGAGACGGGCGAGCGGTCATGACGTAGCTCTTGTGGCGCTGGCAACAGGAAAGGTCGACTGGATTCAACCCGACCCCGCTGACGAGGTCGGCGTAACATGGGCACCTCGGGGCAACAAAGTGAGCTACCTGATGCAGACCTTCAGTGGTCCTGTGATCAGGACTGTCCACGTTCCCACCGGCTTCCAGCTTCCTGTCGAGTTGCTCATGCGACACGTGACGAAACTCGCATGGGATCCCAAAGCCGAGCGCTTCGCCGTGGTTTCGTCCTCGCCTTCTGCATCAGATCGGATCGACGTCATGAAATACAACGGCGAAGAACGTGTGGTCGCTCGGCCCCCAGACGCGACCGTCACCGGGGAGCCGGAACGCCTCCCCTCGGGAGGCGGAGAGGGTGTTCTCATTCGGCCCGCATCCCTTCTCTACCACAGACGATACCCACTCACTGTCTGGTTGTCATCCGACCCGAGTCGATGGAGCGCCGCGCGCACCGAGGGCTTTCGTGAAAGCATGAATGGAATGATCGTGACGCGGAGATCAAACCTCACTGCACGCTTCTGGGAAGCGATTGCTGGCATACCATGGGCCGACCCCCGAGCAATCACGATCGTTTCAACCGAACCGGTGACGAAAAAGGTCGCGGATGGGTATGCGGCCAGACTTCCCGGTGTGAGGATCGTCGCCCCGGCAGCTCCAGGCTCGAAGGCTTCCGTGACGGGCCTGCGTGGAAGAGGAGAGCTCATCGTTTTTCGAACGCACGGGAAGGATGTCGTAGAATTCGAGGCGGCACGCCAGCTGAGACAGAAGCGTAAGGGGCTTTTAAAACGGAATGGGGATCGCTGACGCGCAGAGGAAATCAACAGGACGCGAGTATTACGAAGCACTTCTGATCGCCATCATCTTCGTAAATTTCGCCCGGATCTTTGTGTTTCAAGCTTTCAAGATCCCGACCGGCTCGATGATCGACAATCTGTTGATCGGTGATCACATCATCGTCAACAAATTCATCTATGGTCCCGCGAAAGACAGCCCCCTCAGGGGGCTCTTTCCTCTTCGGGAGGTCAGACGTGGTGACATCATCGTCTTTCGATATCCAATCGACCCGAATACCGATTTCGTCAAACGGGTCGTAGGCCTGCCGGGCGAGACGGTGATGATCCGGGACAAGCAGGTTCATATCGATGGCAAGCCACTATCCGAGCCCTATACGGTTTTTGTGGATCAGACCGTCTTTCCTCTCCAGTCCGCGCTGCCGGAGCAGTACCGGGCTCGCGATCAGTTTGGTCCGTTCGTGATCCCCGAGGGGCACTATTTCGCGATGGGTGACAATCGCGATCGCTCCAATGATTCGCGATTCTGGGGTACGGTCCCCAGAGAGCTCATCAAGGGAAGGGCCTTTCTTGTCTACTGGTCTTTCAGAGGAACCCCTCCTCCTCCTGACAGTCCGGTAATTGAGCGGGTGAAGGAACTTCTAACCGTGTTTTTCAAGTTTCTGACGAGAACCAGGTGGGATCGAACGTTTTTCGTCGTCGACAGCCAGTACCACTACCATGAGGAAGATCCAGATTCCGTTGCCGCGCCACCCTGACAGTCCCGATTTTGAGATTCTCGTCCAGCCTCAGGACGAAGCCGCGTTTATGGATTCGACGACGGAGGTAGAAACTGTGCGCAGTCTATCGACCCGGATCGTAGATCGCGCCGAGCACCGGATCTCGAGACGCACGATTCCCGAAGATGTCCTGAAGGTCCTCTACAGACTTCATCGAAGTGGCTACCAGGGGTATCTCTGCGGAGGCAGTGTTCGAGACCTTCTGCTCGATCGCGCGCCCAAGGATTACGACGTAGCCACCGACGCTTCGCCCCTGGAGATCAGACGTCTGTTTCGGAACAGTCGCATCGTGGGGCGACGTTTCCGGCTTGTCCACGTGTTGTTTCAGGATCTGGTCGTGGAGGCCGCTACATTCCGCCGCGAGCCTGACGCAAGGCCTGAGAGCGAGCTTCTCGTAACGGACGACAACACCTTCGGCTCTCCTCTTCAGGACGCCCGGCGACGCGACTTCACGATCAACGGCATGTTCTACAACATCGCAGACTTTTCTGTGATCGATTACGTTGGCGGGCTCGAAGATCTCGATCAGAAGCTCATTCGTGTCATTGGCGATCCCGATCTGCGGTTCCGCGAAGATCCGGTTCGCATGATGCGTGCGATCGAATTCGCGTCCCGTCTCGACTTCAAGATCGAGCAACTCACCTACGACGCGATCCTCCGGCATCGCAGCGGGATCGTCAAAGCCTCGGCACCGCGAGTCTCAGAAGAGATTCTCGAATTGCTGCGGCGTGGGGCCGCCGCCGACGCGTGGAAACTTCTCATGGAGACTCGACTCCTCGAGCCTATTCTCACGGAGATTTATCGATCGCTCAGGGGATCAGGCGTTCCATGGTTCTGGAAGATGCTCGAGGTCATGGATCGGACGGTCAGGGCGAAGCGCGCGGTGTCAGATGCAGTCCTTCTTTCAGTGCTTTTTCTCCCCTTCGTACTGCAGGCGATCGAGCGTGAGGAAGCTGGACGCGACACAAAGCTCAGGAACGCCGAGGTCGTCCTCTTCGTTCGGGATCTGCTCACGCCGATCTCACAGCGAATGGCGCTGTCTGCCGGTATGAGACATCAGGTGGAGCAGATTCTCGAGACGTTCTGGCGACTGCTCGACCTTCCCGTCGACCGGAAGAACGTCTGGCGCGTCGTGCTTCGCGAGAACTTCAGCGAGGCTCTCGCGTTGTTCGAGCTGTACGCCCACTCTTCTGGTGCACATATCGAAACGTTCCGTCAGTGGCACGCACTAGCCGGGCGGATGAAGCGGGCCGACGCGCCTGAGGGCGCCGCCGCGCCCTTCCCTCGCCGGAGACGATCGAGAAGTAGACAGCGGCCCTCGTGACCGTCACACTGAGGGCGCCCGCTTCATCACGCGCTGGATGATAAATGCCCGAGTCGCCAATCTACCTCGACCATCACGCCACGACTCCTTGTGACCCCCGGGTCGTGAACAAGATGCTTCCGCTCTTCAGCGAGCATTTCGGCAACCCAGCGTCTCTGACGCATCTTCACGGGCGCCGCGCCGCGGTTTTGCTCGATGAAGCGAGATCGATCGTAGCCGAGTCCGTTGGTGCTCGCTCAGATGAAATCTACTTTCTTGCCGGAGCCACCGAGGCGAATAACCTCGTCGTGCATGGTCTCGGTTTTGGTTCCGGCGACCACATTGTCGTTTCGAAGATTGAGCACAAATCTGTGGCGATGCCGATTGAAGCGATGACGACCAAAGGGGTCGCGGTGACCTGGCTCGGGACGGATCATGAAGGCTTCGTTTCGCCCGACGAGCTCCGCGATGCGATTCGGCCTGAAACAAGGTTGGTTTCCGTGATGGCAGCGAACGGAGAGATCGGAACGATTCAACCGTTGCGTGAGATCGGAGCCGTCTGCCGCGAGCGCGGCGTGCCCTTTCATACCGACGCCACGCAGGCCGTCGGGAAAATGAAGTTCAACGTGGAGGAGATCGGCTGTGCGTTTGCGTCCTTTTCCTCGCACAAGTTCTACGGCCCCAAGGGCTCGGGAGTCCTTTACGCGCGACGTGGCAGCCGTTTACGACCGGGTATTCTCGGAGGGGGCCAGGAGCGGGGAATGAGGTCCGGTACCGTCAACGTACCTGGTGCTGTCGGCCTTGCCGAGGCGCTCAGAATACGCGTTGGGGAAATGGAGGCGGAAGGCATCCGGCTCACAGAGATGCGAAATCGTTTATGGGATCGGCTCACGAGCGGGATCGACGAGGTTGTGGTTCATGGCCCGCGCCAGAACCGTTTGCCCGGGAACCTCAATGTCAGCTTCATGAGGACTGAGTCGGAAGCGCTCATGATCGCGCTGCGGAGGTTTTCGCTCTCGTCCGGCTCTGCGTGCAGCTCCGGTGATCGGGAGCCGTCGCCGGTTCTGAAGGCCATCGGAGCCAGCGATGCGGCGGCATTCGGCTCCATCAGGTTCGGTCTGGGAAAGAGCAACAGTGAGCAGGAACTCGACCTCCTGTTTCGAGACATCGAACAGTCGGTGTCGAAACTTCGCGAGATCTCGGCGGCATGAGATGACCCTGCCCAGCTCCAGAATTCTTCTGGTCGATCATTCGGGCAACTCGCTCACGTACCAGGAAACGCTTCTGCGACGACGGCAGGGAATCCTCACACTCGTGTCGTCAGGTGAGGAAGCGCTGACGCGAATCAGAGAGGAACGGCCCACGCTGGTGATGTTCTCGTTCGATCTTTTCGATATGACCGCCCCCGACCTCTGCCGCACCGTGCGAAATGACGAAGCGATCGCGTCCACCTCGATGCTGCTGATTTCATCGGCCGACAAAGAAGCGGAGATCGATCTCTGCATGGCGGCAGGTTGCAACGATGTGATTCTCCGCCCCTTCACCAAGCGAGAGCTCGAGCAGAAAATCGCGCGGCTGACGGAGATTCCCGTTCGCCGCCAGCTCAGGACCTTGACCCGCATCGAGGTCTCACTCGAAAAGAAAGGCTTCTTCCTTCTGGGCCACAGCCTCAACCTTTGTGCAACCGGGATGCTGCTCGAGGCGGACCATGTGATCTCCGCCGAATCATTGATCCGGGTACACTTCTACATTCCGGGCGATCCATCGCCTCTCGCATTCGATGCGCAGATTGTCCGGGCTGAATTCTCCGGCTCGCATCGATACGGTCTTCAGTTTCAGCAAGTCACCGACAGGGATCGGGAACGGATCGAGTTTTTCGTCAAACGAGTTCGTTCCAGGGAGCTCCTCTGAGCCAGAAGCGAGACAAGCCGGGAAAGGCGATCGAAGCAGGAATCTCCGCAGTGCAGGAGGAGGAGTATCTCCTCGGGCTCACTCTGCTCACCGAAGCCTACTCCGACGGGAGCGGACAGCTCGTGGTCGAAGGTAAGTCGGCCGTCGGGCTTTCGTATTACGGGCTTTGTGTTGCGCTCGTTCAGCGAAAATTCAAGCCTGCGATCGAGCTGTGCAAGATGTCGCTCGACTCTCAGTTTTACCATCCCGATCACTATGTGAATCTCTCCCGCGTTTACGAGATCGCAGGGAATCGAAAAAAGTCGCTCGACGTGGTGCTGGAGGGACTGAAGGTTCTTCCTGATGAAGCGATGCTGATCGAAAGACGGAATCAACTCGGGAAGCGTTCCAGACCGGCGGTCCCGTTCCTCTCTCGCACCAACCCGATTAACCGCGCTCTGGGCCGAGCCCGGCACGCGAAGAAACCGCAGAAGTAGTTTGCCCGCGGTTGCTCGCAGAATTTCGCCGTTGCGGCGTTTCTGGGGTCGCACGATGGTTTCCAGGAGGGAGAGTGGTCGTCCAAGGAAACGTCGAAACGACAGTGTCGCGTGAGAGACAGGAGTGTCTGTCCTACACGCGCATGTAGGACAGACACTCTTGTCTGTCACGCGACGCTCCTGCTTACGACAAAAGGACCGAACGCTCGAATCAGGCAGCAATCCGCCGCCTCGCGAATGGGGGTCCGTGAGAAATGCGGGCTATCGGCGATACATCCGCTCGAGCTCCGCGGGGTCGGCGCCGAGGCGGTAGGCGAGAATGATCCTCCAGTTGGTGGCTGCCGTCGCCAGAACCCCCTTGTCGAGGAAACGACGTCCCGACGTCACAACCTTCTGGGGCAGCACGGCAGTCCGGCCGGCGCGCTTCATCCTGATCGCCAGATCGTAGTCCTCCATCATGGCGATCTCGCGAAAGCCACCTGACGAAAGAAAAGTTTCCCGCTCGATGAATTGTGCCTGGTCGCCCCAGGGACAGCGGGTCAGCCGGGTGCGCAGATTGATCATGGTTTCTGCCAGGCGGAGGCGCGCACTCGTTTCCTCAAATGAGATCTGAAATCCCCCGAAAACGTGGCCGTCCGCGAGGCTGTCTGCGGCGAGTCTCGCGGCGCCGGGCGGCAGCTTCGAATCACCGTGGAGAAAAATGAGGATCTCGCTCGAGGACCGGGAAGCTGCGGCATTCAGTTGCCTCGAGCGCATCGGTCCCGCCGTCATCACACTCGCGCCCGCAGCTGAGGCTACCTCGGCGGTGCGGTCTGCGCTGCCGCCATCGCTGACGATCACTTCACTCGCGCCCACAATGAGAGCCGACGAGACCGCCGCGGCGATCCGTGTCTCTTCGTTGAGCGTCGGGATGATGACGGCGACGCGTCGATTCATTCGATGCGGATGGTAACGCAGGTTCGACGGACGCGGTCCTTTGCCGTAAAACGATACTGTCTACCTCGCTCGCGGCGAAGCCTTGTGAGAAATGCGGGCTACACTTCGTACGATGGATCTCGTGCGAGTGCCGCTACCCTGCTTCATCCTCGTAGGCGGGCGGTCGCGGCGCATGGGAGAGCCGAAGCCCTCAATGATGATTCAGGGAGAAACGTTCCAATCTCGCGCTGCGCGAATCGCGAGGGATGTTTTTACAAGCGTGACGATGGTCGACCGTTACGAGAAGACAGCTGGTTCCGGCGCTGACGATGTCCTGCTCGAGCAACCTCACGAAGGGGACGGTCCCATCTTTGGAATCGCGGCGGCGCTCAGGAATAGCCGAAGCGACAAGATATGGATCCTCGCGGTCGACTATCCTGCGATCACGTTCGACCTTCTCTCGTACCTCGGCGGAACTTTCGCTCGTAGCGGATGTCGACTGCTCGTGCCCGAATGGAGCGGTAAGATGCAAATGCTTTGCGCCGGCTACTCACGCGAACTTCTGCCTGACCTCGAGAAGCGGATAGCCGACGGACACTACCGGTTGCGGAATCTGATCGATCCCGCTACGACGGTCGTCATGGGTGAGAAGGATCTTCGTCGGCGCTTTTCCGGCGAGCCCCTTCTGAATGTCAACACGCGGGATGACTATGAGGAGCTGACCCGCCAGGGGAGGATCGATGCCGTCGGACAAACCGGACCAGAGTGATGTGAATTTTTCCCATCTCGATGGGAAGGGGAATCTCTCGATGGTCGACGTAGGCACCAAGGATGTCACCCGGCGCGAGGCCTCGGCGCGTGCGACGGTGCGGATGACCGCGGCTACAATCGATCTGCTAGTGGCGATGGCTCTTCCCAAGGGAGACGTTCTCACAACAGCGAGAGTCGCCGGGATCCTCGCGGCGAAACAGACCTCATCACTGATTCCGTTGACGCATCCTCTGGCAATCTCCTTTGTCGACATACGATTTGAAGTCGACGCTCCGACCAGCTCAATCGCAGTGACTGCCACCGTCCGATGTGAGGGTAAGACGGGAGTCGAGATCGAGGCGATGACCGCTTGCTCGATTGCCTGCCTGACCATCTACGACATGTGTAAGAGTGTCGAACGTGGCATCGTCATCGACGGGCTGCGCCTGGTGAGTAAGTCTGGCGGAAAGACGGGAGACTGGGTCGCCGGGGAGTGATTCCGGGACTGTTGTGGGGAATGTCCCGAAGGTCGTCCGAGCCGCCGTGAGTATGTGGCCGGACATTGGAATGTCTGGCCACATTGAGTTGACGATCCGCTTTACTGAGGCGTCGTTACGATCCAGGGCGGGGCGGTCGAGGTCGCTGGCTTTGGCTTTGCCGCCGCTTCCTCGCGCTTGTCTGCAGCAACGAGTTGCTTGCGGATTCCACCGAGAATCTTCTGATCGGTGGCGATTGCGAGATCCAGAATCTTCTGCCGCTGATTGAATCCATTGAAAACGATGACGAAGCGATCGAGGCGGAAGGCCACGGCGCGTCCTGCGTACGCATCTTCTCCGGTGAAATTGTCTTCGCCGAGGTTATCCACGGGGTCAAGCTGTTTCCCGTTGGCGGTGTAAAACTTTTTGTACTGCTGCAGCAGCGCATCGGCAGCTTCTTTGTTCGCGACGGGACGAATCAGGCCTTCCACCGCTTCCCCTTCCACATTGAACGAAGCCGTAAAGGAGTTTGCGAAATACGACTGACCAAGTGCGCCGGTGGCTGTAAAAGTTTCGCTGTTCGGAACTCGGTCTTTCTCGGGAAAGAAGTTGAGAATAGCGGGCTTGGAAGTGGCCTGAGGCATCCGGTCCGCCACGACGACCGCGAGATCCTTGAGCGAGTTGACTGCCTGCTCAGATCCGCCGCCCATTACACGGACGTAAAAGGGGCCGCGCCAGATGTGAATTGAGTGTTTTCCGGCAAATGCCTCGTTCGCGATTGGCAGAAACGAGGTCACTCCCATCCGGCGGGTGGAGTAAGCACCGAAAGCCTTGATGAAGTCCGGAAACCGGAAAATCTGAACCGTGGCGAAGCCTGGAGCACCAGTGCGCTGGTATGTGCCCGCCGTGAGGTCCACCACTCCGTATCGTTGAAAATGCCTGGCGTCCTGTTCAAGATATCTCGGTAGCTGCTCACCGGGAAGCACGAGCGGATCGGTTTCGAGCCGCCATCCAGCGACTTCCTCCTGGCGAGGAAGGAATTGCAGGCTGGGGGAGTCGATCGTCGGGAACTGTTCCCCTTTGAACGATGTCGGTTGCGTGACGGTCGGTGCGGTCTGAGGCTGATTGCTGCATGCGACAGTGGTCGACAGGAACACAAACAGCGCCATCACGCTCCTCATCACAATGCTTCCAGGAAGGCGACCGCCATTCGTACGCCGACTCCCGTCGCTCCGCGCGGCTCGCGAGATGTCTCGCTCTCCATTGCTGCTGTCCCCGCAATATCGAGATGCGCCCATGATGGACAATTGACGAACTCCTTCAGAAATACGGCTGCACTACTCGCAGCGCCCCAGCGGCCGCCCGAGTTTTTGATGTCGGCCCACTCGCTGCGAATCAGGTCTTTGTAGGCATCCCACTCCGGAAGTCTCCAGAGACGCTCGCCGACCTTCTCTCCCGCATCAATCAACTTCTGAGCCAGCTCGTCATCGTTGGAAAAGAGGCCCGTCGCCTCACTGCCCAGGGCCACGACGCAGCCGCCTGTAAGAGTTGCAAAATCGATCATGTGATCGGGCTTGAACGACTCCGCATAGTGAAGTGCATCGGCCAGAATCATGCGACCCTCGGCATCGGTATTGACGACCTCCACACTCTTGCCCGACATCATCCGGATGATGTCTCCCGGTTTGTAGGCACTCCCGCCAGAAAGATTTTCCGTGGATGGGATGATCCCGATCAGGCGATGCCTGATTCCCAGTCGCGCGGCCGCCTCGATGATCCCGATCACCGCGGCAGCGCCGCACATATCAAACTTCATCTCTTCCATCTTTTCCGAAGGCTTGATCGAGATGCCGCCGGAGTCAAACGTGATCCCCTTACCGACCAGACATATCGTTTTCCTGGCTCGTTTCGGCTTGTAATCGAGAACGATCAGCCGCGGCTCTTCGTCAGACCCGCGGCTCACCGCGAGCAGTCCACCCATTTGAAGCTTCTCGATCTGTTTTCTGTCGAGCACGGTGCACGAGACGCCGCTGCTTTCCGCCACCTCGGCCGCTCTTTCGGCGAGGTGCGAGGGCGTCACGACGTTCGCGGGCCCGTTCCCGAGATCCCGCACGTTCCTGACGCTCTTTGAGAGAATCGACGCCTCGGCTCGCAGCTCAGAGGCCTCACGCTTGCCGAGCTCGGATTCGAGGATCGTGCACGAGATCTGGTGTGGTTTGTCCTTCGGATCGCTTCCAGTCTTGTAGCTGTCATAGCGATAGTCGGAATGGCTCGTAAGGTCGATGAGAAGGCGGAGAGTCTGCTGCTGGCTCAGGTGTGGAAGCTCGTAGGGGAAGACCAGGGCAATCGAGCGATCGCGCGACTTGCGGGCGCTCTTGGCCATGGCGTAGAGCGCAACCTTGAGCGAACGGGCGGAGATATCCTTTCGTTTGCCGAGACCTGAGAGCGTTACCTTCCTCGCCTTGTCGACGAAGGATGTGACCGACTCGTCTGACTTTCCGGTAAAGGCCGCCTGCTCCCGCAACAGAACAAAGTTGCGGGCCAGCTCTGAGGGCAGCCGCCGGTTGTAGTCGTTGTCATCTTCCGCAACGAAAAAGAAGACATGATCGAGGCGCGCGACCTCTGGAGTTGCACTGACGTTGACGTCCAAGAATCCCCCACGGAGCCGGACCACAGGTCAGGCCGGAGGCGGATTGTAGCGTTTAACGTGACTGGGGGATCTCGCTTTGACGGTCAGAATCAACGTCATCGAGACCTTGAGCGGATCGTGCTCAGCTTGGCCAACTCTGTGCAACATGGCGGATGAATGCCGCACCGTGTGCTAGTAGTCGATGACGAGACGGCGATCCGTGAAGCCATCCGGATGACGCTCGAGTACGAAGGTCACCGAGTTGACGAGGCTCGCTCCGGGCAGGATGGTCTCGACAAGGCAACGAAAGTTCCTTACGACGTCATCCTTCTCGACATCAAGATGCCGGTCCTCGATGGTCTCGAGGTTCTCGATAACCTCAAGGCCATGAAGATCGCCACTCCGGTGATCATGGTCTCAGGTCACGGCGACATCCAGACCGCCGTGGAGTCCACCAAGCGAGGCGCGTTCGATTTTCTCGAAAAGCCGTTGAATCGCGACCGGCTGCTGCTGGCGGTGAGGAATGCGATCCGGCAGCGAAGTCTCGAGGAAGAAAACAAGGATTATCGGGACAGGGCCGCCAGGCAATTTGAGATCGTAGGTCAGTCGTCAGTCATCAAAGAGCTGATGGTCCAGATCGAACGAGCGGCTCCGACAAAAGCGACTGTGCTCATTCAGGGCGAGTCGGGCACAGGCAAAGAGCTGGTGGCACGAGAGATTCATCGGCGGTCGTCACGAGTGTCGATGCCTTTCATCCAGGTCAACTGCGCAGCGATCCCGGAAGAATTGATCGAGTCGGAGCTCTTCGGTCACGAGAAGGGTTCTTTCACGGGTGCGATCCGCAAACAGACCGGGAAGTTCGTCGCGGCTGACGGCGGGACCATATTTCTGGATGAGATCGGAGACATGTCTCTGCGGACTCAGGCGAAAGTTCTCCGAGTCCTGCAGGAAGGAGAGGTTGAACCGGTTGGCTCAGCTGCTGTCGTCAACGTCGATGTTCGAGTGATCGCAGCGACGAACAAGGATCTGACCGAAGAGATCCGGAACAACCGTTTTCGGGAAGATCTCTTCTATCGATTGAGCGTGATCCCTATGCGCACACCGCCGTTGAGGGAGCGACAGGACGATATCCCGATCCTTGGTGATCACTTCGCGACGATGTTCTCGCAGGAGCATAATCACAAGCTGAAAAAGTTCTCGCCGGCGGCTCGGAAAGCCTTGCAGGAGGCACAGTGGCGCGGCAACGTGCGCGAGCTTCGTAATCTGGTCGAGCGTCTCGTCATCATGAGTGCTGCGGAAACGATCGACATCGGAGATCTGCCACCCGAATTCTTCCGCACCCCTGCTGACATCATCAGCTCATCGATGAAGCTCTCCACACTCCAGACCTTCAAAGATCAAGCGGAGAAGTCGTTCATCCTCGCCAAGCTCCGCGAGTTCGGTTGGAACGTTTCAAAGACGGCCGAAGCGATCGATACGCCACGCTCGAACCTCTATAAGAAGATTGATCAGTACGGCATCCGCCGTGAGGGTGGCGCAGCGGGACCCGAGGGGCAGGATGAGAAAGCACCGGAGACTCCAGCCGAGTGAGTCACGATTCAAGAGATGACCGTTCCGATTTCGAATGAATTCCGCCGCGAGTCGTAACAGTCCCATAGGAGTTTTCGACAGCGGGGTAGGCGGTCTCACTGTCTTTCGGGAGATCGCCCGGATCCTTCCCGCAGAGCCGATCGTTTACCTCGGCGACTCCGCACGCGTTCCGTACGGGAACAAGTCGCCCCAGAACGTTCTGCGCTACACGCTCGAGGCAGCAGAGCATCTGGTCGAGCGCGGTGTGAAGATGCTGGTGATTGCGTGCAACACGGCAACAGCCGCCGCATTGCCGGAGCTGATGACCAGGCTCCAGATCCCGGTACTCGGTGTGATTGAGCCCGGTGCCCGTGCAGCGGCGGCGATCACGCGTGGCAAGGTGGGCATCATCGCAACCGAGGGGACGGTAAAGTCCAACGCTTATCGCGACGCAATCCTGGCGGTTGATCCCGGTTTGACGGTGTTCCAGTCGGCGTGCCCTCTCTTCGTTCCGCTTGCCGAAGAAGGTTGGGCTGATACGCATGTTGCCCGGGAGGTCGCGGAGATTTATCTCCGGCCGTTACTCGATGATGGCATCGACACCCTCGTGCTTGGCTGCACACATTACCCACTCTTGCGGCAAACCATCGAACAGATCACGGGCGCCGCCATATCGGTAGTCGATTCCGCGGAGACCACCGCTCTGCGAGTGGCGCAAGAGTTGTCGATTCGAAACCTCGGCGTGGACGTTCGCGGGGACGGAGCGCAGTATCGCTTTCTCGTAACGGATGCGGAGGAGCGGTTCAGGAAGATCGCTGGCGAATTTCTCGAGAGCTCCGTGGATCATCTCGAGCTCGTTCAACTCGGCTAAGTCGCGAGCCCGTGAGCTCAGCCGCTTCCTGGAACACACACTGTAACGCCGATTTTCTGAGGTTCAACCCTCGCACCTCCGCTCACGGGCTTCGTCCAATTGACGCGTAAGCCGCGAAGCGGCGTGTCCCTCTCCCCGGCGGGGAGAGGGAAGCGAGCGGAGCGATGCAGGGAGAGGGGCGTGAAAGTCTCGGGCGCCCGTCGTAGAAGGCGAAGTCTTCGTATCTCTCGCGGCCCCTCTCCCGGTCGCTTACGCGACCACCCTCTCCCCGCCGGGAGAGGGATGGCTCCTTCGGAGCGCCGATCCAGGCAGGCGTAATGTCACTCGTGCCGTAGCGCATCGACTGGGGCAATGCGGGCGGCTCGAAGCGCCGGCAGCACGGTTGCGGCAAACGAGACGGTCATTGTGAAGAGGGCAATGACCGACAGATCCTTCCACCGCGCAATGAACGGAATGGACGAGATGAAGTAAACCTCGGCGATTTCCGGACCGAACGTTACGAGCTCGAACTTTGTGATGAGGTAACAGACCATCACACCCGCAAAGAGCCCGCTCACGGTTCCCGCAAGACCCACCATCGTTCCGTACCAGAGAAAGATCGTTCGAATGACCCCTTTGCTGGCCCCCATCGACATGAGGATTCCAATCTCGCGACGCTTCTCGTGCACGGTCATGATGAGCGTCGAGACGATGTTGAACGTCGACACAAAAACGATCAGGCCGATGACAACGAAGAGGACTGTCTGCTGGATCGTGAGTAGCGCGAAGAGTTGCTGATTGGCCGCCCTCCAGTCGCTGACGGCGAACCTTCGCTCAGTTCGTTTGTCGATTGCGGCAACGACATCCGCGAGCTTTGCGCGCGGAGTGACCTTGACTTCAATGAGGTTCGCTCCCTCTTCCGCGTCAATGAGGCTTCGTGCATCGACGAGATCGATGAACGCCCAGCGTGCGTCGAACTCGAAAAAGCCTGTCTCGTAGATGTGATTGACGATGAACGTGCCCGTGCGCGGAAGGAAGCTGCCGGAACTGCTCGTCGGCACGTTGAGCGTGACCGCATCGCCTCGCACAACTTTCAGTCTTCGCGCGAGATATCTGCCAACGGAGATTCCTGAAACGGAGTCGACAGAATCAAATCGTCCTGAAGGGCCGACGATTTTTGCGAGCATCGGAGAGCTGCCAGCCCGGCGCGGCTCGACACCCTTGAGCATCACCTGCTCGCCCGACGCTCCCGCGGGGGGTGAGATGAGAGCGTGCTGGAACAGGACCGGACTCGCGCTCTGGACTCCGGGTGTAGCGCGGACTTGCGCAAGAACTCGCTCGAGATCATCGATGTTCCCTTCACGTGAGTAGACGAACACCTCGGCATTTCCGCCCAGCAGTTTCTTCTGCAGATCGTCGCGGTAGCCGGTCATGAGCGCCATGGAGATGACGAGCGCCATGACTCCGATGATGAGTCCCAGCACCGACACGACTCCGACAGCCGAGACGAGTCGGTCACTTGGGCGGCGAAGATAACGCCAGGCGATTGTGCGGGGAAGATTCATGAGGTGAAGGCGGCGATTATGTTTCAGCGGCGGGTCATACCTTACACGTTGCGGCCAGATGCGCGAGGTAACAAAACGACAGGGCGCGTGAGTTTGAGCCCTCCCTTTCAGGAGATCGCTAACGGTGAGAGAGCTTCACGATCTCAGTTGGCTTGTGATCTCATAATGATGGACCCGGTGTTCACGCACCGGGCAGTCCTGACATAACCGCTCAGGCGCAGTGATGACGTCAACGTCCACATGCTCGCTGACGTGGGGGGATGACTCATGCCCGCTGCGACTTTCGACGACGGACTCGCCCAGCAACTCGTGCTTGACGCGGCACGCCGGTCGTCGGTGAATGAGGGCAGGTGGGAAAAGGTACAACCTTGCCGCGAGAACGTGGTGGGTTATGGCGGTGCCCGGTGATGGCGTTGGATCGGCGCGGTTATAACGGGCTTGATTAAGTTGAAGTGCAGAGGTCGATGCAGATCCAGATTTCGTTGCCGTTGACCTGGACGGGGAGTGGCTGCTTTTTGATTACCTCGTTCCAGTCAATTGTGACCTGGCCCGGTGTGAAGCACTCCGCGATCGCGAGGAGCCGCTCACGCGGGCTGGTGACGGTATCGGGGACGCAACGGGTGGCGTCTGTCGCGAGAACTTCGGTTCCCTTAAGCATTAAAAGAATGACTGCACCGCCTGTCCTGAAAATCTTCGGTTCGCCGACGACCAGCTCACTGATCTCCGCAATCTTTCGAAAGCCGGCCTCGTAGGCGGTGTCGTCCATCGCATCCATTGAATGCAGAAGCTGTTCCGAATCAGATGTTGGGTGTCATACGCAGTCTTGGGCACTGGGTCCCAACAAAATCGTGGTGCTCATGTGACCTTGCTGGCGTCCCGAAGCTTATGCTGATGTCCAGGGTGTCGGGACGACATAGCGTTTCTCTTCTCATTCGCGGCGAGTTGCCGTCATCTGCTCGGAACCATGTACGTGTCACCGAGGTGCTCTTGAAGAAGCGCGCTAGTGAGGCTTCATCATGTCGACGAAGTCGTCGAAGAGGTGAAAGGAATCGTGCGGTCCCGGAGCAGCCTCGGGGTGGTACTGAACCGCAAGGATAGGATGGGTTCGGTGGCGGAAACCTTCCAGCGTTCCATCGTTGAGATTCACATGAGTCAACTCGATTTCCGATTCAGGGAGTGAGTCGGCGTCGACGGAAAAACCGTGATTCTGCGCAGTGATCTCCACGCTGCCGGTTCGCAGGTCTTTCACCGGATGGTTCCCGCCGCGGTGGCCGAACTTCAGCTTGTAGGTTCTCCCCCCCAGCGCAAGCCCCAGCAGTTGGTGACCGAGGCAGATCCCCAGAATCGGGAGACGTCCGATTAGACGACGAATGTTGTCTCGTGCGTATGTGACGGGCTCAGGGTCGCCCGGGCCATTCGACAAGACGACGCCATCGAAAGCAAGAGCGAGCAGATCGTCAGCAGGAGTTGTCGCTGGAAACACTGTTACGTCACATCCATTCCTTGTTAGGTGGCGGACGATGTCGCGCTTGGCTCCGAAATCGTAAAGTGCGATCCGCCTCCTGTCAGGTCCCGCCACGTCGGCAGGTACCGTGAATGAACTGACCGACGTGACTTCCTTCACGAGGTCGAGCCCGGACATTGACGGGGCAAGTTTCAGCTCGGCAACCAGCTCCTCGATCGTCCGCTCGTTGCGGGTCGTAATCATGCCCCGCATCGCTCCCTGAGCGCGGATCCTGCGGGTCAGCGACCGTGTATCGATTCCGCTGAGCGCCGCGACACCGTTCTCCGTGAGCCAGGCTGGCAGCGAGATCTCGGAAAGGTGATTCGAAGGATACTCGGAGATCTCGCGGACGATCAGTCCTGCAATCTGCGGCTGTCCGCTCTGAGCTACTGAAGCCTCGATCCCGTAGTTTCCGATGTGCGGACTCGTCATGACGATGATCTGGAACCGGTACGACGGATCCGTCATGATCTCCTGATAGCCGCCAATGGATGTGTTGAAGACGACCTCGCCGATCGCATCGTCAGTCGTTCCGAAGGCTTCACCTTCGTACACGGTTCCATCTTCCAGGACGAGTCTGCCTCTGGTCATGTCGGTCGGCTCATGGTGCACGTCCATGGAATTGTTGCTGTTGCAGGGGGCGGGGTTTGACGTCCTGCGTCTCCAACGATATCCGATCCACGCTCAGTACCCTTGATCATGATGCTCTCCGAATGACATTTTCAGGGTGGAGACAATCTCGCCGACTGTGGCCAGACTGCGGACGGCTTCGATGATCCATGGCATGAGGTTACTGTCCGATCGGGCCGCCTCATCGAGCCGCTCGAGTGAGGCTCGCCATCGCTCCGAGCTCTCGTGATCGGCCTCGCGGCAGCTGCGGAATTCGCGAAGCCTTTGTAACTGCTCGATCTCGACCCGCTCGTCGATTCGCAGGATGGGGAGCCGCAGCGACTCGTCTTCGACGAAATCATTGACGCCCACGACGATGTCTTTTTTCTGCTCGAGTGCCTTCTGGGCCAGGTAAGACGATTCCGCAATCTGATTCTGGATGAAGCCCGATTCGATGCAGGCGAGCGCCCCTCCCATCGCATCGATCTTGTCGATCAGCGTTTTTGCTCGCTGCTCGATATCGATGGTCATCGATTCGACGGCGTACGATCCTCCCAGCGGATCGGCGATGTCGGCCACCCGGGTCTCGCTCGCCAGAATCTGCTGGGTTCGAAGCGCGATCCTCGCCGCCTCTTCCGTCGGCAGCGCCAGCGCCTCATCGCGTCCGTTGGTGTGAAGGGACTGACATCCGCCGAGAACTGCAGCGAGTGCCTGATACGCCACGCGCACTACATTGTTCTCCGGCTGCTGGGCCGTGAGGGTCGATCCCGCGGTCTGCGCGTGAAAACGCAACGCCAGCGAACGGGGGTCCTTCGGATGGAATTCATTCTTCACCAGCGTCGACCAGAGGCGCCGCGCTGCGCGGAACTTGGCAACTTCCTCCAGCAGGTTGTTGTGCGCGTTGAAGAAGAATGAGACCCGAGGAGCGAAGCTGTCGATATCCAGCCCGCGGGCTACTGCTCCGCGAAGGTACTCGAGTCCGTTGGCCAGCGTGAATGCCACTTCCTCGACGGCTGTCGAGCCGGCCTCGCGAATGTGGTATCCGGAGATCGAGATGGTGTTCCACTTCGGTACTTCGTTCGCACAGAACTCGAAGATGTCGGTGACGATGCGGAGCGAGGGAGCGGGAGGGAAGATGTACGTTCCGCGGGCTGCGTACTCTTTGAGGATGTCGTTCTGAATCGTCCCCGTCATTGTGCTCCAGGCAATCCCTCGACGCTCGGCAACTACTAGCAGCATTGCGAGGAGGATGGACGCGGGCGCGTTGATCGTCATCGAGATCGAGATCTGATCGAGGGGAAGCTCGTCGAACAGCGTCTGCATGTCGTCGATCGAGTCGATCGCCACACCGACTTTTCCCACTTCGCCGCCGGCCTGGCGATCGTCGGAATCCATTCCGATCTGAGTGGGCAGGTCGAACGCAACAGACAGACCCGTCGTGCCACGCTCGAGCAGGTAGCGGTAACGCTGATTCGATTCAGCAGCAGTCGAGAACCCAGCGTACTGGCGCATCGTCCAGAGCTTTCCTCTGTACATCGTCCGCTGCACGCCACGAGTAAAGGGAAACTCTCCTGGCGCTCCAAGGTCCGTCGTTGGATCAAAGTTTCGCGATTCGACTGACGCCTGGTCGTAGTGATTTTCGAGCTCGAGGCCCGAGCTCGTGATTCGGGCGTCGGAGGGTTTGTCGGAAGTTTTCGTCATGTTTACGTGTAGCGAGCCGACATTGTAAGCGTGGCGCGTCCCGGACTTCGCACGACACGGTGTGCGTCGCTTTCACGGTATGTCGTCCCGAGCTCGGGCGGAGGGGTTGGGAGGGGCGAGGTCCCTTGCCCCTCGCAAACCATCCGCCCAGGCTCGGGACGACACCCTCGTTTCTTTGTCTCAGTCGCGGCACTTTGCCGTGCATATTGGTCCGGAGGGCGCGTGAATGGACTCGAGCTTCATTACGAAGGCTATTCTCAGGTCCACTGCCGTTCACCGAGCGGGCGCCAATCGGACCCTCCTGACGAAACGACTCGCGAAGGGGACATCACGAACAGAGGGT
Organism: Thermoanaerobaculia bacterium; assembly: GCA_035576005.1. Taxonomy (GTDB): domain Bacteria; phylum Acidobacteriota; class Thermoanaerobaculia; order Gp7-AA8; family Gp7-AA8; genus DATLXH01. Next base: position 30,556 of record DATLXH010000162.1, read on the forward strand.
GATTCTCCTCTGCCGACGGCGCTGATCGTGTTAATCACCTTCGATCCTGCGCGGGCCTTTGTGATGGAAGGCGGCGAGGACGGGCTGTCCCTCAGAGCAACTTCTTCATGAGCGCATCGACCGCCGTATCTGTCGGGAAGACGCTGGCCTCGAAAGGTTTCAAAAGAGGCTCGACGTAGGATCTGGCGGTACTGAGACGATTCTTGGCTGAAGAAATGGCGTCGTTGGCTCTCGTAATCTCGGCTGAATGTCGGCCCTCCCAGCCGGTCGCAATCATGATCACGCGCGCTACTTCGTCCGACACGCGAAGTGCCTTAATTGCCTCGTCTAAGTTCACTGCGACGGCAGAATTCAGCCTGCGCGCGTCTGCCACGGCCATTTCCAACTCTTGGTTGACGATGACAACCCGCAGGTAGTGTGGATCATTTGTGGACCTGGTGGCTTCGCGCTCGCTGATTCTCTTCACCGTGGAATCGATTGCCAGTCGGATGGGGAGAAATTGCTGAACCTGTTGCCTCTGGAATTGGAGCGAGAGAATTTGAAATGTCTTGTTCGCGACAGCCGCCTGTTCGTTGGCGGCTTTCGCCTGCTTGACGGACTGGTTCATGATTCGCCACGTCAACGCAACGTAGACCGCGGTGATCACAACCAACGCCAACTCAAGATAGGTTTGGAGTTGATTCATCCGGCGACGTATCCCTTACCATGAGCAGTGAACTCGCCCAATCAGTGCTTCCGAGCAGCTGCCAATGCACGGGAGGGCGTCCCTGCGGCCGGGCGCGCGTGGCTCATTCGCTCTGCATCTTGTAGTGAGGGAGAACAATGGCCAGTCTGAATTTGGGAACATCACCAGGTCGATTCCCTAGATATATAAAACCTGGATCGCCACGCAGCTTCTCAATCTGCCCTTTGGAGAGCGGATGTTGCGGATAGTCTTGGCGGAACTTGTCGAGAGTTCCCTTCCAGACGACGACAGGACTCCCGCGGCTCAGATCTTGGAACTCGAACGTCGCTGCAGAGATGTCAGGAAACTGAATCACCGGAGATCCCTCCTTCGTCACTTCACCTCTGTGCCGGCCGCGAACAGGTGAACTTCCATAACAGTGCGGTTGTGAACTTCGAATCGAATCCAGATTACCCCATTTGCCTCGAGGTTGAGGGCAGCTCTGGCCCGATCGTCCACAGCAGCTTTATAGAGAGCGGCGTATTTGATGTCCTGAAAGGCGGGCTTCGCCGCACTGCGATAGGTGGACACGATATTGACGGTTTCGTGATCCCGCGAGATACCAACGGTGGAAATGTAGAAACTCATGCAAGACCCTCGTCGAAACTTTCCCTAGCAATTCGTATGAGTTGACGCGCGTTCGGGCGAAGCGTGGCCACTTCCTCTCTACACGATAGCGACATGGCGATGTCGCCCCGAGCGGTCTCGGCACGCCTATGAACGCCGTAGAAATAGAACAGGCCATCACAGACGTTGCGGCGGAACCCTTTTACGCCGCGAACTTCGCCTATTCCTTTCTCGAGGCCTTCGGCAATAAGGAGACGACCATCAAGCGCCTTCGCGCCGGGGCGTCAAACAAGTCCGACCTCGGTGGCGTTCTCCAAACCAACAACATCCACATCCTGACTTGCGATGCAGGCCAGGTCACGACGGCACTCAAAGCGCTGAGGGACAGCCCGGCCACCGCCAGGGCCAAAGCCAGGTTCATTCTCGCTACCGACGGCACCCAGTTCGAGGCCGAAGACCTGACCGGCGGCGAGACCATTGCCTGCGCCTTCAAGAACTTCCCCGACCACTTCGGCTTCTTCCTGCCGCTGGCCGGAATCAGCACTGTCCGGCAGATCAGCGAAAACGCCTTTGACATCCGCGCGACCAGCCGCCTCAACCGGCTCTACGTCGAACTGCTGAAGGACAACCCCGAGTGGGCGAAGGCGGACCGCCGCCATGACATGAACAAGTTCATGGCGCGGCTCATTTTCTGTTTCTTCGCGGAGGACACCGACATCTTTCTCGGCAAGGGACGGTTCACCGAAACGGTGGCGCAGATGAGCGCCAACGATTCGTCGAACACGCACGACGTCATCGGCACGCTGTTTCGCGCCATGAACACTCAGCGAGAGGTCCGAGCGGCTACCAGCATTCCTCGATGGGCCGATGCCTTTCCCTACGTCAACGGGCAGCTGTTCTCCGGCGGCGACGAGGTGCCGTGATTCAGCAGGATAGCGCGGTCCTACCTGCTGCATGTCGGCGGGTTGGACTGGACCAAAATCAATCCTGACATCTTCGGCTCGATGATCCAAGCCGTCGCGGACGATGAGGAACGTGGCGAGCTGGGGATGCACTACACGAGCGTCCCCAACATTCTCAAGGTGCTGAATCCTCTGTTCCTCGACGAACTTCGGCTCGCGCTGGAAGAGGCCGGCGACAATCCGCGCACTTTGCTCAACCTGCGAAAGCGCATCGCCAGAATCCGGGTCTTCGACCCCGCATGCGGCTCCGGTAACTTCCTTGTCATCGCTTACAAGGAGATGCGCCACATCGAGGCCGAAATAAACAAACGGCGACGCGAGCCCGACCGTGCATCCGAGATTCCGCTCACCAACTTTCGCGGGATTGAGCTACGCGACTTCCCCGCCGAGATCGCGCGTCTCGCGCTCATCATTGCCGAGTACCAGGGTGACGTGATGTACCGGGGACAGAAGTTGGCTCTTGCCGAGTTCCTACCCCTGCGGAGCGAGAACTGGATCACCTGCGGAAACGCGCTGCGGCTCGACTGGTTGAGCATCTGCCCGCCGACCGGCACCCGCGTGAAAGTGCAGGCCGCTGACCTGTTTGGCACGCCGCGGGACCAAGCGGAGATCGACTTCGAAAACGAGGGTAGTGAAACCTACATCTGTGGAAATCCGCCGTACTCCGGGAGCCGCAAACAAACGAAGTATCAAAAGGATGACCTCTCGCAAGTGAGCGGAAAGCGGATTCCGAGATGGAAGTCGTTAGATTATGTCGCGGGATGGTTTCTTAAAGGCAAGGACTACATTGCAGGGCAGCCTGCAACCTTTGCGTTCGTCTGTACGAGTTCAAATTGCGAAGGTCTTCAGGTGCCAGTCCTTTGGAAAGAGATACTCCGAGACGGTGTTCACATTGATTTCGCATATCGCCCGTTTAAGTGGGCGAATCTTGCCACCCACAATGCTGGTGTGACGGTAAATATTGTCGGCGTCTCTAATCTCGGACGAGCTGACCGAAGGCTCTTCGACGGCGACCAAGTTCGCGCTGTCTCAAATATTAGTCCCTACCTCCTTGCCACTGCCGACGTCTTTGTATACACGTCGCCTAAGCCACTCTGGCAGTTGCCTCCAATGATTACGGGCAGCATGCCGCGAGACGGGGGAAACCTAATTCTGACTTTCGACGAGGCGACGTCACTCGTCCATTCCGATCCGCTCACGGAGGGATTCATTCGCCCGTATGTCGGAACCGATGAACTCGTTAACGGCAAGCAGCGCCGATGCCTTTGGATAGAGGATGGCGCGCTGGAAGTCGCCGCAGCCATCCCCGAAGTCGCTAGGAGGCTTGAGCGTGTCCGCCAAATGCGCATGGAAAGCCCTCTGGAGTCAACGCAGGAGTTCGCCGACAGGCCGCACCGATTCGTCTATCTGGCAGGGCATTCGCGGTCGCACACAATAGGCGTCGGAGGCGCTTCATCTGAAAGTCGGGAGTACCTCCCCGTCGCCCTTTTTGATAGCAGTACGGTGCTCAGCAACCTCGCTTACGCGCTTTATGACGCTCCCCTCTGGAGCCTCGCCCTGATCGCCAGCCGTCTGCATCTTGTCTGGATCGCCGCTGTTTGCGGCAAGCTGAAAACGGATTTCCGCTACTCCAACACCCTCGGTTGGAACACGTTCCCTGTTGCAACCCTCACGGACAAGAACAGAGCAGACCTCACACGCTGCGCACAGGACATCCTCGTAGCGCGGGAGCATCACTTCCCCGCCACCATCGCCGACCTCTACGATCCCGACCGCATGCCCGCAGACCTTCGAGCGGCTCATGAGCGCAATGACGAAGTGCTGGAGCGCATCTACATCGGCCGCCGATTCAAGAACGACACGGAGCGATTGGAAAAGCTGTTTGACCTCTATACCAAGATGACCGCTTCGCCCGTATCGGCCAAGGGCAGCGAGCGCAAAGCGGGAGCCAGATCATGAGTAGCAACGTGAAGTCCGTGCCTTCTGTTTCCGTCACCTACGCCCGGAATGGCTCGTCGACCAGAGCCAACGTCCTCGGGATGCGGCCAATGCAGGAGCGTGCCTACGAAAAGCGCGGCGAGCAGTACCTCCTAATCAAGTCGCCACCCGCGTCGGGAAAGAGCCGCGCCCTCATGTTCATCGCGCTCGACAAGTTGCTGAACCAGGGCTTGAAGCAGGCCATCATCGTCGTGCCGGAGAAGTCCATCGGCGCGAGCTTCAACGACGAACCGCTATCGCAATACGGCTTCTGCGCCGACTGGCACGTGGAGCCCCGCTGGAACCTGTGCAACGCGCCGGGTAACGACAATGGCGGCAAGGTCAAGTCTCTGGGCGCGTTCCTCGCGAGCGACGACGAGGTGCTGGTCTGCACCCACGCGACCTTCCGCTTCGCGGTTGATGCCTACGGAGTGGAGGCGTTCGACGATCGACTGATCGCGGTCGATGAGTTCCACCACGTTTCAGCGAACCCGGACAACAAGCTCGGCTTGCACCTGGGGCAGTTCTTCGCGCGGGGCAAGACGCACATCGTTGCCATGACCGGCTCCTACTTCCGAGGGGACGCCGAGGCGGTGCTGGCCCCGTCCGACGAAGCGAAGTTCGACACCGTCACCTACACGTACTACGAACAGCTCAACGGCTATGAACACCTCAAGCAGCTCGACATCGGCTATTTCTTCTACAGTGGCTCGTATGTCGATGACATCCTGAACGTTCTCGAGCCCGGCGAGAAGACGATCATCCACATCCCTAACGTCAATTCGCGTGAAAGCACGAAGGACAAGATGCGCGAGGTGGAGCACATCATCGAGGCGCTGGGGGAGTGGCAGGGCATCGACGCCGCCTCCGGCTTTCAGCTCGTCAAGCGCGCCGATGGCCGTGTGCTGCGCATCGCTGATCTCGTCGATGACGATGCCACCAAGCGCGACCGTGTGTCCGCCGCGCTCAAGGACCCGGCGCAGAAGAACAACAGGGACCATATGGACATCATCATCGCGCTGGGCATGGCGAAGGAAGGCTTCGACTGGATTTGGTGTGAGCACGCCCTGACCGTCGGCTACCGCGCGAGCCTGACCGAGATCGTGCAGATCATCGGCCGTGCCACCCGCGACGCGCCGGGCAAGACTCGCGCACGCTTCACCAACTTGATCGCCGAGCCTGATGCAAGTGAGCAAGCCGTCAGTGAAGCAGTCAACGATACCTTGAAGGCCATCGCGGCGAGTCTGCTGATGGAGCAGGTGCTAGCGCCACGCTTCGAGTTCAGACCCAAGAACCACGACAGCGTCCCGACGCCAGGCTTCCATTACGGCGAGAATGGCTACGACCCCAGTCGGTGCAATTTTGGAATCAATGAGGAGAAAGGTTCATACGAAATTGAGATCAGGGGCCTTGTCGAACCCCGGAGCGAGGAAGCTGCACGCATCTGCCAGCAGGACTTGAACGAGGTGATCGCAAGCTTCATTCAGGACAAGACCGCTATCGAGCGCGGCCTCTTCGACGAGGATTTGGTGCCTGAAGAACTAACCCAGGTTCGCATGGGCAAGATCATCAAGGAAAAGTATCCTGAGCTTGACGCCGAGGATCAGGAGGCGGTGCGCCAGCATGCCATCGCCGCCCTGAACCTCACACAACAGGGGAAGCAGCTTGTTGCCGAAAGCGGAAGGGATGACGACGCATCGCCTAACACCGCGCTGGTCGACGGCGTGCGTCGATTTGCGATGGACGTGCGCGAGCTGGACATCGACCTCATCGACCGCATCAACCCCTTCGGGGAAGCCTATGCCATTCTCGCCAAGGCTATGAGTGAGGACAGCCTTAAGCAGGTCGCCGCGGCCATCTCGGCCAAACGCACGAGTTTGACTCCGGACGAAGCAAAGGAGCTGGCCGTGCGTGCGGTCCAATTCAAGAAGGAGCGCGGGCGAATTCCGTCCCTCGACTCCCAGGATGCGTGGGAGCGACGGATGGCCGAAGGCGCTGCTGCCTTCATGCGTTTCAAGGCGGAGCGGCGCTATGAGTGAGTCCGATCTTGACGAACTCGCTGCGGAGCTTGCCGAGTTCGCACCGCCCGACAAGAAGGGCGGACGCCCGGCCAGCGAGGAACGCGTCATCGCCGGCTTCGAGGAAATCCAACGCTTCACCGAGAAGCACGGACGTGCACCGCAGCACGGTGAAGCCCGCGACATATTCGAGCGCCTCTACGCAGTGCGGCTCGACCGCTTGCGCGCGCTCCCGGATTACCGCGTCCTGCTTGAGCCGCTGGACCATCAAGGTTTGCTTTCCGGCACGCCAACTGCCGGCGCCGCCCACGATGAAGACGTTGACCTTGACGCGCTGGCCGCCGAGCTTGGCGGTGAAACCGCGCCGGACGACATCACCGTGCTGCGCCATGTGCGCACCAGCGCCGACAAGCGCGCGGCTGAGGAAATCGCCGACCGGAAGCCGTGCGAGGACTTTAACGCGTTCAAACCACTATTCGACAGCGTGGCGACGGAAATCAAGACCGGCTTGCGTCAGTCGCAGCCGATCGTGGCGGGGAATCGAGCGATTGAGGCTGGGGACTTTTTCGTTCTCGACGGAATCACGTTGTACGTTGCAGAGGTCGGCGAACCGCTGAAAACGACCGCCAGGGAAGTGGATCGCCGTCTGCGCCTGATCTTCGCAAACGGCACCGAGAGCAACCTTCTCCTGCGTTCTCTGCAACGTGCGTTCTACAACGATCCCGCCGCCCGCAGACTGGTCTCGCCCGAGAGCGGACAACTTTCCTTCGGGGGCCAGCTGGAGGCTGATGATGTCGAGAGCGGCACGATCTACGTCCTCCGCTCTCAATCTGATCATCCCTACGTTTTGCAGCACCGTGAGCTCATCCACAAAATCGGCGTGACCGGCGGCAGGGTGGAGACGCGAATCGCCAACGCCGAGCACGATGCGACCTACCTGCTGGCAAAGGTCGATGTGGTTGCGACCTACAAACTCGCGGGGATCAATCGCACCCGGATGGAGAACCTGTTCCACCGGCTGTTCGCATCCGCACGGTTGAACATCACAATCAATGACCGCTTCGGTCACCCCGTGCAGCCCGAGGAGTGGTTCCTCGTTCCGCTCTTCGTCATCGACGAGGCCGTAGCGCGCATCAAGGATGGCAGCATCACCGGGTACACCTACGATTCCAGCGCCGCGAAGCTAGTGAAGGCGAAGAACAGTGGAGGCACGTGATTGGCAATTGGCCGCTTACCGCATGAACGCCAAGAGGAGCGTGAAATCTCCAGGCCTTGCTGGTGCGCGACCTTCCAAGTCCCTGACAACTTTTGCAGACAGAATGTTGCGCGAACCAAGTGCTCAAACGCCTTTCCGTCGGGAAGCGTTCCGCCGCACTTGATGAAGCAATGGGCGAAGGCTATGTCCAAACCAGTCGCAACAGAAAGATTCTGAAGTTCAAATTGCCCTTCGTCCTGTGTGTCTGGCTACCAGTCGCCCCAACTCTGGCGGTAGGCGATGGCTCCTTCGTACTTCGTAGGAGGAAGGTACGGCCGCGCGAACGTCACTTGGAATCGGCCCACGTTAGGCCCCGCTTTAGCCCGTTAAGCTGGTTGAACGGCAGGAGGTGTTCGTGTTGGAGGCGTCCGACAACGATCCCCGGTGCGATCTTCTCCTGCGCCGCGAAAGCTTGCACGCGCTGCGCGGAGAAGGGACGCACGCGTGAAAAGGTGTCGAACACCTCGTCGGGAATCAGCATATTGCTTGCGAACGCGTCGGCTTCCTTTTCCTGGGTGGACGATCCATGGCCGTCGTCGACGAAAATTCCTTTCTTGGGATGCAAGAGCACGTGTCCCGCTTCATGGAAAAAGGAGAACCAAAGCTGGTCGTCGGTCTTGAAGCGAAGCGTAAGTTGGATAAGAGCTCGTTGGGTTGTGAGCCACCGCGCCGCTCCCGACACAGACGCACTGGGGAGTTCCCGGACGAAGAGGACGATCACACCCGCTGCCGCACAGGCTTTCTGAATCGCGGGGTCAAACACCTCCGGAGCCTCGGCGGTCAGCGAGCGGCAGTGTTCGAGGGCAGCACGAAACCTGTCCGCATCGTACGGCGCAGCCTTCTTGCTGGCAGCTTCAATTTCGCCGCGACGCAGCCACGCAGATACGGCATGTCGGTTCCCGTCTTTCGTCAGCGAGCGGCGGAACGCGACCTCCGGTCGGTTCCATGTTGCCTCCCACGCCTGCACCGACGCCACCCGAAAGAACTCGAAGAGCCCCTGCACGTACTCCGCTTTCTTCGCGCAGGATTCGATCCACCCAAGCTGCGCCATCTCCTTGCAGGGGAACTGCTTCGCCCACTCGATGGTCTCCGGGGCGACGACCGTGTTTTGGCGTACCGAGCGTGCCAGCGACGTACGGTAGGCGGTCTCCCGCGCGAGCCAGAAGGACGCGGGAATGCCCAGCACGTTCTCTAACTGGAAGGCGGTTTCCGGGAGGATCGCGGTCTTGCCCTGGACGATCTCATTGATGGTCTTCGTGGGGCGACCCATCCGGCGCGCCAACTCGGTTTGCGACATGCCGAGTTCCTCGAGGGTTTCTGCCAGCGTCTCGCCCGGAGGCGAGACAAGCAAGGGGTTGTACTCAGTCTTTGTTGATTCAGTCATGGTAGTCCTCGATAGAAAGTATGTGGAGTGCGGTTATCGCGGTCCAATCTAGTCCCCCGTCAGGCTTCAGCAGGGGCGGATGCTGCGCCGGGCGAAAAATGATCCGCATCCCGTCATGCGCCCGCACTGATAGCTCTCCTGCCCTGCCACCCCCCAGCTCTTCGCAGTGAGGCCCGGGCAGTTGTCTGATGACCGAGAGGTTCTCGGCTGCGTTGAACTCGTCGAGCCGTTGCCGGATCTTCCTCCTGCCCTTCTCTCCGAATTTTCTCTGGAGGAGTTTGTCGTCCGTGCAGAGCGCTCGGAGGCCCGAACTTTTGAAAGATAGTACCACTCTGGATTAAAGTATTCACCCTTTGGGTTATAGAGTCAACAGGCATTGGCAATAACACTTTGACCCATTAAGATATTGCCATAGGCTGGAGTAAACCATAACGCGAAAGGAGGTGAGTACGATGGCCAAAGTACCGGGCAACAGTGGTAAAGCGTGGAAGCCTACGGAGGTGAAGCAGCTCCGTGAGCTGGCGCGTGAGAACACCCCAACACGTGTGATCGGGCTGAAACTGGAGCGGACCCCAGGCGCGGTCCTAACCAAGGCGAGCGAGGAGAACATCTCGCTCAAGCCGACGAATCAATCGCCGTACAACCGGCGCAAATAGGCGGGAGACGTGTGCGGAGACGCCGAGAGACGTCTCCGTACACCTTATCTATCCAAGCTCTGACATTGGTTGACACTCTCGTTCGTGTAGGGGAATCGGCTGCCGAAGAGCTTAAGAATGAAATTTACAAGTGTGGAGTTGTGACACAGGCTAAGTTACTGGAGCGGCAAGAGGTAGTTGGTAGCGCATACGGGATTTGAACCCGTGTTACCGCCGTGAGAGGGGGGTGGTCAAACCGACCAGACACCACAGAACGCCATAGCAGGCCAGAGCGTGAAACTAAGATCAAACGATTCAGAGGGTTCGCGGATGGCTCTCCGCATCGGTGCAAGCATCGCAAACCATCGCGATCCATTTCTTCATCACAAAATTGGCTGTAACCTCGGCTGTTATAATTTCGCGTTCCTCAATTCGATGGGTCTGACCGGCAACCTCAAAACTATGACGCCTGGAGATCTTCTCCAGTGGCTGAGCCTGAGTCAGAAGACCGGGACTCTCGTCGTCAATTCCGACAGCGTCATGAAGAAGATTTTCTTCAGAGGCGGTCGAATCATCTCATCGGCGTCCAACGATCCGCGCGAGTACCTGGGCCAGTTCCTCATGAGCCACGGCTTTATCTCCGAGGATGAGTTGAAAAAAGCCATGGAGGTGCAGGCGCAGTCGCGGATCCTGCTTGGAAAGATTCTCGTCACCATCGGTGTGATCACGGAGCCTGACCTTCTGCGGCTGATGCGGCTCAAGGCCGAAGAGGAAATCTACGACGTCTTCATGTGGCCAGAGGGCGATTTCCGCTTTATCGACGACGAGCTTCCCAATATGGAGATGGTGCCGTTGCAGGTAGAGGTGACGGGCATCCTCATGGAGGGGACCCGAAGGATCGATGAGTGGAAGCGGATCGGTGAGGTTGTTTCGAGTCAGGCGATGATTCCGATCATCGAAAAGCCTCTCGATCTCCCGGCGCTGACCGAAGTGCAGAAGACCATTGTTCTTGCAATTGACGGCAAGAGGCCGATCGGGCAGATTATTCTGGAGAGCCGCTCGTCTTACTTCAATGTAGCCGACACGCTCTACCGGCTGGTTAAGGCGGGGAATGTTCAGTTGCTCGAGCCGCCAGAGCCTGAGACCCCTCTCATTGAGCCGTTCGAAGAGGACTCCGAGGAAGATGAGATTAATCTCCTCCTCGCTCGCGCTCAGACATTGATGAAGGGGGGTGACTACGAGAAGGCCCTCCGCATCTTGAAGGCTGCGCAGAATCTCGATCCGCAGCACACGAAGGTTAAAAGTGCAATCAAGGGTGCTGAGACCGTAATTGTTGCGGATCTGCGACGTCAGGGGATGAGTGACTCGAAGATTCCGGAGCTCAAGAAAACGCTCGAGGAGATCAGCTCACTCAACTTCACTCCTAACGAAGGATTTGTCATCTCGCGGATCAACGGGACCTGGGACATCGGGTCGATCCTCAAGATCAGCCCCATGCGCGAAACCGACGCGATGCTGATCTTCCACAGGCTGGTCAAGGACGGGATCGTGGAACTGAAGTAGCGCGGGTCACACCGCTGCACCTCACTAGCCCGCATTTCTCACAGACCTTTGCCGTGAGACGGCGGAGAGTGGCTTGGCTGCGAGGCGTACGGCGATTTTGCGACGAAGGCATAGTCGACACTATGTAAAGGAGCGAAATTGCCGTGCAACGAAGCAGACAGGCCGCTATCCGTCGTCTCGCGGCGAAGGTCTGTGAGAAATGCGG
>DATLXH010000163.1:0-3315 GCA_035576005.1 Thermoanaerobaculia bacterium
TCACGGGCGGCGTCACGGGCGGCGTCACGGGCGGCGTCACGGGCGGCGTCACGGGCGGCGTCACGGGCGGCGTCACGGGCGGCGTCACGGGCGGCGTCACGGGCGGCGTCACGGGCGGCGTCACGGGCGGCGTCACAGGCGGCGTGACCGGTGGAGTAACGGGCGGAGTATCAATAAAGAATGTTGCCGTCGCAGACGTCGATTTCCAACCGAGGAGATCCGTCGCTTCCACTACGAAGGAATGCTCTCCGACGGCGGTGACCGAGTCTCCCAACTGAAACTGCGCGCCATCGAGTCGCGCGGTGACGACAACATCTGAGATGTCGTCAATCCTGACTCCGGGAATCACGCTGCGCGTGAATCGCGGGTTCGCAACGAGCGGCAGCCCGGACTCGAGCAGCGTGAGCCGCGGAGGAGTCTTGTCTATGAGAAAGCGCGCGCTGATCTCGCCGAGGTTCGATGCGTTCCGAGGCCGTGCTGTCAGAATGTGCCATCCCTCGGCGGTGACCAATGTCGAGCTGGTGAATGGACTTCCGTCGAGGAGAGCGAGGAACTGTCCCTCCCCCGTGGCTCTCACCTCGGGTCTCACATCGCGATTGAATTTCGATGCGTCGACGAGCGGCTGACCGCTCTCGAACAGTTGAAGGCTGGTGAGCTCCGGCGTCTGAAGAGACTGCCGCGGCGAGACGGCGGTGATGTCATCGAAGTAGACCTCTCCGCTCCCCGCCGCCCAGACGCCGATGCGACCGAGCGTCAGCCGCCCGGCCGTCGCGTCGAAGGCGTTGAAGTCGAAGCCTGCGGGCTCGCTATCGCCTGCCGGCCAGAAACGCGCTCGGACGGATACGGCACCGCCGATTTCTTCGACATCGAGAAGGAAGCGATGCCATCCCCCGGCTGGGATCGAAACCGTGGATGTCGAGGCAGAGGGTCGAGGCGAGTCGCGACGAACCGCGCGGGCCCGGCCGGCGGGAGCATCGAGCCGGTGGATGCGCGCGGCCGACGATCCCGATCCGTCTCGAGCGAGGGTCAGAACATACCCTTCAGATTTCTCCGGGAACGAAGAAAGAAACGTGATGCCCACTTTCGCGGATTCGGAAGAGCGGAAGAGGCGGCCGCGCAACTGGAAGCCGCCGCGGCTCGGGAACTTCGGGGAGTCGAGAGTGGCGAAAACTCCAGCGGCCGGCGTCTCGCCGCTCGCCTGGCCTTCCCCTAGCCGGATACCGAGAGCGACATTCGCGACAGCGGGATTGGGATCTGGCAGAACCATGAAACCGGGCGTGACAACGCGACCACTCGCGAGCCAGCCTGGGGGAAGCTGCGAGCGCAAGCGTGACTCGAAATTCTCGGAAAACGAGAGCGAGCCGGATTGGCCATAGAGGACCACTGAAATAATGAGAGCGACGGAGACAGCCGCGGAGCGGCGTAAGAATTCACGGGAAAGAATCACTTGGCAGCCCCTTCTTTCGCCGCTCTGCGGCTCCATGCTGGCCTAAGGCGGCGTTTCCCCGTGAGCCTTTCCGAAACGGGCTGACGTCCGCAAGTCCATCGCGAGACTGTTACGCCCCTCACCCTGCTGCGCTTCGCTTGCTTCCCTCTCCCCGCCGGGGAGAGGGAGACCGCGGCTCCGCCACGGGAGTACAACAAAACTCGGGCGTATTCACCCCTTTGATGGGCCGCGTGCCCGCGGTCATGAGAGCGCGTTCCGCGTGAACACCTCAGGTCTCGCGAGACTGTTCCGCCCCTCACCCTGCTCGCTTCGCTCACTTCCCTCTCCCCGCCGGGGAGAGGGAAACGCACCGCACGACGTGCGAAGCTGCAAGGTTCCGATAGTACTTGTCTGTAGTTCATTCCCGAGCGTCTCATTGTCTAAGAAGGGTGTGCAGGTACTGATCGCTGGCTGTGTAGACAGTCCGTCCCACCGTGGTTACGTCCGCGGTGTTGCCGGCAAGTGCCTGACTTCCCAGAATGAAGGGCCGGCTCTTGTCACTCGTATCGATGAACGTCACCCCCGGTCCTCCAGCGTCGGCAACGACAATCTCGTTCGGTCCTGACAGAGCGATGCCACGGGCAATGCCAGGGGTATCGACGGTTCCAATGTGTCGCGGCAGTGCAGGATTTGCGAGATCGACGATGGCGACCCCAGCGTCAGCGCCCGCGAGATAGAGAATGTCCCCGTCGACGACGCCGTCGATCGCTCCGAACGCAGGAATATCGAGGTCAGCCACCTTGACCAGAGCATTCACGTTCCGACGATCGAGCACCACAACATCATGACCAGTACCGCCTGGGGTGTCGGGAGTGATGCCGATAAGGTAGTTGGTTCCGTACGCTACGAGCTCGCGAAAGGTTACGCCTGCAACGATGACCTGCTCGCGAACGAAGAGAGGAGCTGACGGGTTCGCATTGTCGTAGATCCGAACGCGTCCTTCCTGATACCAGTCGACCGCGGTAAACGCATATCGTCCCGCCACTGCTACCGCCACATCGGACCCGGACTGGTCGGAGGCAAAGTGAATGGTGGGAGGCACGGTGGCGAGGTTGACAGTGGAGAAGCTGTTCGAGCCTACGTATGCCCAGCCATTCTCGATCTCGATGTCCTGAATCGCCCCTGATCCTGCCATCACGATCTGCGCCGGCGCGGACGCGTTTGGCTGCAGGAAGAGCAGCTTGTCGGACCCGCGTACACCCAGGGAAGAGGAGCCTCCGGACACGGCGAGGTAGGTCCCATCGCTCGCGATTCTGCGCGAGTTGAACCCCTGGTCGCCAGCGGCCTCGGCCGGGCCCGTGATCCTGGATTGAACCATGTTCGCGAACGCGACCGGGCCGATCGCTCTGCCGCTGACTCTCGTCGCGCGATCGGTGACCTTCAGATCGATCTTCTCTCCAGACCTCGCCACGACACTCGCCGTGAAGCTTCCGTCCGACGCCACCGCAACTCCGGAGACACTCGCTCCGCTCGCCACGTTCTTTACTTCCACACTGAGCGGTCCGTGACCACTAACCGACTGTGCACTTCCGCGCACCGTTGCCAGGCTCGCTCCGTCGGTCGTCACTTTCACCAGTGCTTCATTGATCGTCGGCGGCGTTCCAACGTTCTCGATGACCGCCACTCCCTGCTCGTTGGCCACGTACAGCATGCCGCGGTCGAACCGCACATCCCACGATGTTCCGCCCACGGCCTCGCTGCCCGTCAGCTGCGCTCCTGCTCCGCTCGCTGCATCCACGAAGCTCACGCCCGACCCGCCATCGGCCACTGCCACGACCGTTCCGGCAAGGTCGACTCCGTGCGCGCTCCCAGGAGTCTTGATGACCTTG
>DATLXH010000164.1:0-31627 GCA_035576005.1 Thermoanaerobaculia bacterium
GGCCTGGATGCGAGGCGCACGACGATTTTGCGAGAAAGGCATAGTCGACACTATGTCAAGGAGCGAAATTGCCGTGTAACGAACGAGACAGGCCGCTATCCGTCGTCTCGCGGCGAAGGTCTGTGAGAAATGCGGGTTAACATGATTCAGGAAACGAATCGCTGAACATGGGCGTGCTTACCTGGGTCGTTAGTGCACTACTGGCCGCTCTCCTCTGCCGCCTGGTCCCAGCGGGACGGCCATTGAGACGACTCGGCGAATTCGTCGTCGCCTGCGTCGTTGCAACTATGGCAGGGCTGCTGGCTACCGCACTGGACTTCGCGGGCTGGAACGAGCCGGACTGGCGCGCCGCTCTCTTCTGCTTTCTGTGTGCGCTCGCCGCCGTCGGAATTTTGCGAATGACGAAGATCCATTTCTCCGTGTAGCGAAGGCGTCCCGCCTGCCTTTCGTCTCTCCTTCCTACCAGCGAGAGTTCCAATCACTGCCCAAAGGCAGGCCGGACGCCTGCGCTACACGAAAAGGGATCGGTGACTTCATGAATCGACAATTCCCTCACGTTCCATGCACACTTAGCTCGTGGCGAAGATCCGCAAGTATCACCTCAAGAAACCGGCCCGCTCGCGAGCCTACAGCGTCAACTACGCCAGCGAGCTCAACGAGCAGCAGCTCGAAGTGGTCGAGGCCGCTGGTGGCCCGATGCTGGTCATCGCTGGCGCCGGTAGCGGCAAGACTCGCGCACTCACCTATCGCGTCTCCCGGCTGATCGAGGACGGCGTCAATCCCTCCGACATCCTCCTTCTTACCTTCACCAACAAGGCTTCGCGGGAAATGCTCAGTCGCGTGGAAGAGCTCGTGACGGTTGATACGCGCCAGATCTGGGGAGGCACCTTCCACTCAGTCGGGAACCGCTTGCTGCGACGCTACACAGAAGTCCTCGGGTACCGATCCAACTTCTCGATTCTCGATCAGGAAGACGCGAAGGAGATGATGGAGTCTGCAATTTCCGCAAGCATCGCGGAAACGCTCGTCAAACGGTTCCCGAAGGGCGACGTCCTGCTCGACATCCACTCGTTTTTGTCAAACACGAATACCCCGCTCGAGCTTCAACTCGAAGAGAACTATCCCCACTTCGCAATCTACGCTGAGGAGATCAGGGATGTATTTCGTCACTATGGCCAAAGAAAACGGGACGCGAACGTGATGGACTTCGACGATCTTCTTCTCAACTGGAAGAAGATCCTCGATGAACATCCCGAAGTCGGCGATCCGCTCCGAATGCGCTTTCGTCACATCCTGGTCGATGAGTATCAGGACACGAACAAGCTTCAGGCCGACATTGTCGACTCGATGGCATCAGTGCGGCGCAACGTGATGGTCGTTGGCGACGACGCTCAATCGATTTATTCGTTTCGAGGAGCGTCATTCGAGAACATCATCACCTTTCCGCTCCGCTTCCCCGATGCCGTGATCCATAAACTCGAGCTCAATTACCGATCGACGCCGCAGATCCTTTCTCTCGCGAACGCGGCGATCGCGAACAACCGGTTTCAGTTCCGTAAAGAACTGCAATCGTCCCGCGGGGATGGTCCCGATCCCGCCCTCGTCGGCGTTGACGACGTCTACGAGCAGGCCAGCTTCGTGGCGCAACGAATTCTCGAACTGCGCGACGAAGGCGAAAAGCTCGGTGACATGGCTGTGCTGTACCGCTCGCACTATCAGTCGCTGGAGCTGCAGATCGAGCTGACAAAGCGGCTGATCCCGTACGAGATCCGCTCCGGCGTGCGCTTTTTCGAACAGGCACACATCAAGGACGTAATCGCCTATCTGAAAATCGTAACGAACAGTCGCGATGAGCTCTCGTGGAAGCGTGCGATGAAGCTCTACCCCAAGATCGGAGAGAAAATCGCAGCGGAAGTCTGGGCGGCGATCGGCAAATCCGTGGATCCGCTCGAGCGTTTCCTCGCCGGAGGCCTCGAGGTCAAGGGTCGCGCTGCGTCAGGGAGCATCGATTCCCTCCGCTCGACGCTGAGACTCCTGGCGAGCGAAGCGATCAAACGAAATCCTGCCGAGTCGATCCGGATCATCATGGACAACGGTTACGCCGACTACGTCCGGAGCAAGTTCCCCAATGCGTCGGCCCGTCTCGATGACCTCGAGCAACTCTCCCAGTACGCGCTCCGTTACGACGATGTCGTGACGTTCCTCGAGGAGGTTGCGCTCGCCAATCCGATTTCTGGAGAGGATGTGGCAGCCGTTGGACCAGAAGATGAGAAAGTCGTGCTCTCCTCGATCCATCAGTCGAAAGGTCTCGAGTGGCGAATCGTTTTCATCATCTGGTTATCCGAGGGGAGGTTCCCCTCGGCGCGGGCGATGAGAGTCCCGGGCGGAATCATCCGGTTCACACCGAGCACGGTCCCGGCCTCACTGGCATTGCCGGGATTGATCGAAGAAGGGATCGAGGGCGGAAGCGATCCCGAGGTTCCACGCGAGATCGTGATTCCAGGTGAAGAGGAAGAGCGCCGGCTCTTTTACGTCGGCGTGACACGAGCCCAGCAGGAGCTTTATCTCGTGTTTCCTGTCATGGCGCGTGACCGCAATCAGATGGATGTCCTCATGGAGCCCTCGCGATTCCTCCGCGAGCTCGATGGTGATCTGTATGAAAAGTGGATCATCGGAGAGTAGGGCCACGCGTTAGCCCGCAAGGGGCGAGACCTCGTTCGCGCCCCTGACATTCACAGACAGTCGTCATCGCCTCACCAGAAAGCCTTACGCTGTTCTCCCGCCAAACATGACACTCCCTGCAGGTTCGCCATCGTCCCTAACGTCAGTGCGGACCTCCCTGAAACAGCTTCTCCCCTGCCGGGATCTCGATCGGTAATCGGTTCTGGAGGGGTGGAAGCGGACAGGTGGCGAACGGTGTGAAAGCGCAGGGAGGGTTGTAGGACTTGTTGAAGTTCATCTGCACCTTGCCGCCCTTGTCGGGCATTGACGCATAGAGATAGCGTCCCGCGCCGTAGGTGGAGCGGCCACTCGTCGCATCTTTGAAGATGATGAACAATTCGTCCGAGCCCTCCTCGGTGACGGGATCGAGGGTGAGTTGCCGGCCGTTGATCGCAAACTTCAGCTGACCGGGAGAACGCATGGTCTCAACGATTCCAATGATGTTGAGAATCGGAATCTCTTTGGGCGGATTGTAGGGCTCGAATGTCGCCTCGACATTCCATCGGGGATCGACTGGAAACATCTCGATGCCTTTGAAGCTCTTGCGCGCGTTACTTTCCGTGTCCTTTACGCGCACCCCGATCCGATCGCCTCGCTCGATCAGGTAAAAACTAACGGGACCTGATCGAAGAATCGTCGGTTCGTCCTTCTTGTCCGATACCAGAACCATCGACTGAACGGGCTTGTCTTTTACGCTGATCCCGGAATCGCCCGCAGGCTCGAAGCGCACCTCGTCACCGCGCCTCCGCATCACTCCGGCCGTTGACGCTCCCCTGGGAAGCAGCACTTCGCTTCCCGGCGCGCTACCGACCCGGTTGGCTCCTTCCTCGAGCCAGTAGAGACCGGCAAGCGTGAGCCATCCATCGTCCGCCGCGAGGCGACTCAGCCTCTTCGCGCGCCAGGTCTCGACGTCGTCTGCGAGGGAAGGAGTCTGAACTCCCGGAGCCGCTCTCTCAGACGAACCGGTTGGACCTTTCCCACAAGCGGAGGTCAGCAGCGCCATCCCCAGAGTGAGCACGCATACGCGCGCGAGGAAGAAATTCATTGTTTTGCTCCTGTCTACGGCTGAACGGTTTCTTTTTCTCATGGTTGCGTGTCCAATGATCGTGACGCATGGTTCGCCTGCTCTCGCCACGGACGGATTCAATCCGATGACGGCACGCTCGTTCGACAACGAGCGCGCGCTCCTGGATGCTGCCCGGCTGGGTGACCGCGAGGCAGCTGAACAGCTGCTTGAAGAGAGTTACCGAGGCGTTTATGCCGCACTGTTCCGACTTTGTGGAGGGAATGCAGATCTAGCCGGCGATCTCACACAGGATTCATTCCAGAAGGCATGGCAATCGATTCACCGATTCGACGGCCGGTCAAAGTTCTCAACGTGGCTCTACCGCATCGCGTACACCACATTTCTGAATCACGTCCGAACTCCTCCGCGAACAGTCGAGTGGGACGAACAGATGAACGGGGCCCGCGATCCGCGCCCTGCCGTGGAAGAGACTCTCGCGGCGCGCCAGGGGGGCGACGAATTGCGCGTCGCTGTTCTACGACTGCCTGAGGATCTCCGCTTCACGATCACTGCGCATTTCTGGGCGGAGCTCTCAATCAACGAGATCGCTGAGATTGAAAACGTAACGTCAGTAGCGATTCGAAAGCGGTTGAGGAAGGCGTATCTCCTGCTCGAATCGATTGGCAAAAGGGACCCATCATGAACGACGAGACTCACTCAGACCTTCGGCGGCGACTTGCCCCTGGTCCGACGCCGCCACCCCCTGCCGATCTGCTTGCCCGGCTCAAGAGGGACATACCGTCCCACCTGGCCGCCGCGCCCGTCGCCGCCGTGGAGCCGGGACCATCGCGTCAGTCGCTCTGGGCAATCGCAGCCTCGCTGATCCTCCTGGTGAACCTTGCCTACTTCGGCCCCAGATTTCTCATGAGAGATTATCGCTTCTCGACCGCGAGCGAAGCAGAGTCCGCGCAACCGGCAGTCGAACCCGCTTCCTTTCCCGACGGTTTCGGAGGGAGCCGCACCTCGTTCCCGGCTGACCCTCCGCATTCAGCGCCTCCTTTTCCGCCGGCAATGGCTCCGCCCCCGCCACCGCCCTCGATTGCGGTGAAGAACACCAATCCGTCACGCTCAGACGACGCGGGCTCGACTGCTTCCAACTTGTCAGATGCCGCAGCAGAGGAACAACAGATTGCCACGACCGAAAGCGATGCTGCTCTGACGATTGGCGACGAAGCGCCATCCTTCGACCTCGGGAGCGCTGCCGATCCAAACGTGCGAGCTCAGGAGGCGTCGGCAAAAAGCGCCGGGCCGACTGCCGAAGTCCGGCCACGCCTGTCCACCGCTCAAGCCGCTACCCGACCCTCTGCTGGCGACGCGCGCGCGGAGGCCATCACGATCACGGCAAGCGCGCCGGCCGTGCCATCGCCTCCAGTTGCACCCGGCCTTCCGCCTCCAGATGAAGAAGCGTCGCCAATTGTTAGACCGCAGAGAAGCGGGTTCGCGGTACCGGCGCGCGGGTTCGTCGATGCCTCGCGATTTCCCACATCGCGCTTCGGACTCTCGAGCAATGCAGGATCCTTTCGCATCCTCGAGGAAGCGCTTCGTTCCGGCCATCTGCCCGACCGCGACTCGATCCGCGTCGAAGAGTTGATCAATCACTTCGACTTCGGCGATGCGGCCCCCCAGTCCGGGAGCGACTTTGCCATTGCGATCGATGGTGGCACGGCACCGAACCTCACTCGGAACGCGATCCATCTTGTTCGTATCGGAGTCAGAGCCCGCGAGTCGAAGTCGCCCGGGAACAATCTCTCGCGTGACGGCCGGGTAGTGGCCAAGGATGCGAGGGGTCAGGTGACTTTCAACCCTGATGTGGTCGCTCAGTACAGGCTGGTGGGCTATGAAGGCCGGGAGATACAGCAAGCCGGAGTCACAATCTATTCAGGTCACGCGGTCTCTGCTCTTTATGAGCTCCGATTGAAAAGAGCGCCTCAATCAATGAATCCGAACGCGTCGGTAGGAAAGATCCTGTTGCGCTACCGCGACGCTGATGGGCTCGGGGAAAAGCTGGTCGCACGATCGATCGAGCTTTCATCGGTTGCTCCTGCCTGGCGTGACTCCTCCCCCGCGCTCAGACTGGCATGGCTCATCGCTCAACTCGGCGAAGCCGTGAAGAGATCAGGATCGCAACGTCTCCTCCCGACCAGCGAACTGGCTTTGCAGATCGATGCACTGAGACGCAGCTTCCCTGGAGATCGAGCGGTAGAGGATCTGGCTCAAATGGCGGAACGAATAGCGGGGTTTCGTCCGTGAGGCTCAGCCGTCAGGCCCGCATTTCTCACAGACCTTTGCCGTGAGACGGCGGAGAGTGGCTTGGATGCGAGGGGCACGGCGATTTTGCGACGAAGGCATAGTCGACACTATGTTGAGAGCAACCGGGGCGGGTGTAGGGACGCAGGGCCTGCGTCCGGTACCCAGACATTCGCATCAGGAATTCTGCATCCCGGCATGAACCCTCGTCCAAAGCGATGGCCGCCGGCAATCTTCTCGGTCAGGGACAGGGTACCGGACGCACGCCGTGCGTCCCTGAACTCGTCTTTTGTGAGAAATGCGGGCGCGTGAGGGACAGACAAGAGTGTCTGTCGTACATGCGCGTGCAGGACAGACACTCCTGTCTGTCACGCGACAACGCTCCTACCAGCTGATCGGGGCGGACCCTACGAGCGCGAGGCTCCGCTCCATCTGGCGAGGGCGGCTCCCAGTTCCTGCTGCTTGGTCGGCTTGGACAGATAATCATCCATACCGGCAGCGAGGCATTTTTCGCGGTCGCCTTCCATCGCATGCGCAGTCATCGCAATGATTCGGGTCTTCCTCGACGCCCCTTCATGCTTCCTGATTTCAATCGTTGCCTGATAGCCGTCGACTACCGGCATCTGACAGTCCATGAGGATGACGTGGTAACTCTTCCGCTTAACCGCCTCGATCGCTTCGTTCCCGTTCGTGACCGCGTCTGCGTTGTAGCCCAGGCTTTGCAGCTGGCTCAGCGTCAGCTTCCGATTGAGCGGCTTGTCCTCAGCCAGCAGGATGTTTACCTCCGAGGGTGAGATCGAAGTCGTTGCGACCAGCGGTATGGTGGAATCGTTTTCCGTCTCGTTCGTGCTCCCTCGCCGGTATTCGCGAGCGAGAGCCACCGTGAGGCAGTCGAAGAGCTCCGAAGGCTCGACCGGCTTTGATAGATAGGAAGAAAGCCCGATCTCCCGCATTTCTTCGTCGTCGACCTGCTCGCCGAGCGGGATCATCATGACCAGAGCGGTGTCCGAAATCTGCGGATCACTCTTGAGCCGGCGCGCCAGATCCAGACCATCAAAGCTTCCCAGCTTGGAATCAAAGATCACCAGTTTGTAAGGGTCGCCCAGAGCGACCTCACTTCTCACGCGCTCGATCGCCTGATCGACCGACGTGGCCGACCTGCTGCGTAGACCCCACGACGAGAGATGGGCATCGATGACTTTGCGGCTTGTTTCGTTGTCATCAACAATCAGAGCGCGAGAGCCGGGGAAGGAAAGCTTCGAGGCGGCAATCGGAAGCTTGGCGCTGGTTCGTTTCTCGAAGGGAATGGTGAACCAGAAGGTGGAGCCTTTTTCCGGCTGACTCTCCACTCCGATCATCCCACCCATGAGCTCTACCAGTTGCCTGGACGTTGACAGGCCGAGTCCAATGCCGCCGTGCTTGCGGGTTGTGGTTCCGTCGGCCTGAGAGAATGATTGGAAGATGAGCGGCTGATCGGCAGGAGCGATTCCGATGCCTGTGTCTTTGACAGTCACCTTGACCAGCAGGTGCGTCGCCGTCTCACGATCGGCCTGGACCGAAACAATGACCGTCCCGCTTTCCGTGAACTGCACGGCATTCGTGACGACGTTGGTGAGCACCTGACGGAATCGCGCTGCGTCCCCGCGCAGGACGAGCGGAAGAGAGGGATCGATTTCGGTCCTCACCTCGATCGACTTCTCCATGGCGAGGATTTTCATGACGTCGACAACGCGGCTGACAGTCCGATTCAGATCGAAGTCGCTCGTGGTGATCGAGAGCGTTCCTGCCTCGAGCTTCGATACATGCAGGATGTTGTTGATGATCCCGAGCAGAGAGTCGGCACTGGATGACGCTGCCTGCGCGAACTCCCGCTGCTGCTCGTTGAGAGGCGAATCGAGTAAAAGTCCAAGCATCCCGACGATTCCGTGCATCGGAGTCCGCACTTCGTGCGTCACATTCGTGAGGAACTGCGATTTCAGGCGAGCGGACTCGAGGGCGCCATCTCGCGCCTTCCCGAGCTCGACTTCCATCTGCTTGCGATCGCTGATGTCGCGGAAGATGACGCGGACGAGGACCGTCTTGTCCATGATCACTTTCGGATTCAGCGTTCCCTCAGCCGTCACCCGTCTGCCGTTCTGCGACACAAAGACCGTTTCGATCGGTTCCGGCTCCCCGGACTGCACCACGCGCGCAAAGACTTCACTGAACGTGTCGCGCGCCTCCTTATGCAGGGTGTCGGTGACGTAAAGAGGGGTGATGTCCTCGTCGAAATAATCGAGAGTCTGACGCCAGCCGAGGTTTGCGTGCATCAACCGGCCATCATTGCGGATCGTGAGGATCAGATCATGTGCGCTGTCAAAAAGATCGCGGAACCGCTCGTCGCTTTCCTTGAGTGCTTCCTTCAGATGTTCCGCGTCGCGCATGTTGCGCTCGATGGAGGAGAGCTGGCGGCGCACGTTGAGCTGCGTCATCACCTGCACTCCGAGTGAGCGCAGTCCTCGGGACTGCACGTCGGTGAAACGATGGGGAGTGCGGTCCATGACTTCCAGAGCTCCAACAGCCAGCCCATCCGCCATCAAGGGAACACCGGCATAGAAGCGAACGAACGGTGGCGAGCTCACCAGAGGGTGCGTCGCTAGTCGTGGGTCGGCCAGAGTGTATCACCACCATGTCCGATGTCTCGATGGCACCGTTTGCGAGGCAGAGCTTCCGTGGAAGGCTCGTGATATCCCAGCCCACCTTCGCCTTGTACCACTGCCGACCCGCGTCAACGAACCCGATCATCGCCACCGGAGTGCCGCAAAGTTGCGCCGCGATCTGCGCCATATCGTCGAACAACTCTTCGGGAGGCGTGTCGAGGATCAGAAAACCATTCAGGGCGGAAATTCGCTTCGCCTCGTCGGACAGCTGAGGAGGGACAGTCGTCATCAGGGAACCTTTTTTGTTGGAATTGGCAGGTTTCGGAATCGAGAATTATACAGCGCCGGGGCTCGAACGGGAGGTTTTCCGTCTCACCTGATTCCCCTGCGCCAAACCAGCGCAACGTAGCAGAAAACGGGCTCCAACCGACCCGTGAAGGAGCGTCCTTACCGCGGGACAAGCGATGCGACCAGCCCATTGATCCGACTTCGCAACTCGTCGCGGGTAGCGAGAAAGCGATCGTAGCGTGTCAGGGGATCATCCTCGCCCCACGACGGATCGACGATAGGCCAGTGCTCCATCCGCACCGCCTTCGGCCAGACGGGGCAATCCGCTGCTGCCGAGTCACAGACCGTCACGACGAGATCAAGCGGTCGATCCATCAACTCCGACGCGTGTTTCGAGCGCGCGGAGCTCATGTCGGCGCCCAGGGCTTCCATCGCCTTAACCGCAAGGGGGTGCACCCATCCCGTAGGTTTCGAGCCTGCCGAGAATGGCTCGATGATCTCGCCATGATCGAGCCTCGTCAGCGCTTCAGCCATCTGGCTCCGCGCGGCGTTACCGGTGCAGAGGAACATGACCGAGAGTTTCTGTTTTGCCTTTTCCATGGCTGGATTCTAGCCCGCATTTCTCACAGACCTTTGTCGTGCGACGGCGGAGAGTGGCCTGGATGCGAGGCGCACGGCGATTTTGCGACGAAGGCATGGTCGACACAATGTCGAGAGCAACCGGGGCGGGTGTAGGGACGCAGGGCCTGCGTCCGGCACCCAGCCATTCTCATCAGGAATCTGCATCCCGGCATGGACCCTCGTCCAAATCGATGGCCGACCAGAATCTTCGCGGTCAGGGACAGGGTACCGGCCGCACGCCGTGCGGCCCTACGCCCGCCCGGATCGCGGCACGACCAGGCCGCTTTCCAGCAGCCATGCTGCCTCTCGTATCGCTGGTTGGAATTGTGAACGTTTTGGACGTTTTTAGGCATACAACTTGAAGTCGACACCCATTTGGTGCCGCAGTCACACGAGCATACGCCGGACGGAGACGTTCACAGCGAGGACAGATTATGAAGGTATTGATCATCGGAGGAACCGGGCTGATAGGAGACGCAACTGTCGTCTCTCTCCTTCGCCGCGGACACACGGTACGACTCGTGTCCCGTCACGCTGACAACGACATAAGGAAATGGCCCCAGGGCGTAGAGGCTCACAAGGGCGACGTAAGCGATCCGCGAACCCTGAGCGGCGCGGCCCTCGGCTGCGACGCCGTAATTCATGTGGCCGGGATCGTTGCGGAACGTCCTCCGGAGGTCACCTTCGAGAAGGTGAACGTGGAGGGCACGCAACATGTGATCGAGGAGTGTCAGCGTTCGGGAGCGGTAAGACTCATTTTCATTTCATCGCTGGGAGCCGACCGAGGCCGGTCGCCTTACCATCAATCCAAAATGAAGGCTGAGGATCTCGTTCGCGCTTCCGGGCTGGACTGGACGGTGGTTCGTCCGGGCAACGTTTACGGTCCGGGCGACGCCGTGATCTCTGCGCTGCTGAAGATGGTTAGAACGCTCCCGATCATTCCTGTCATCGACGACGGGAATCAGAAGTTTCAGCCGATCTGGTGCGAGGATCTGGGAGAAGGACTTGCGGTCGTTGCAGAGAGGAGCGATCTTTCGCACGAGACACTCGAGCTTGCAGGTGACGACCTGACGAGCATGAACGACCTGCTCGAGCACTTCTCGAGGATCACCGAGAGAAGTCCTTTCACGCTGTCACTCCCCACTGCAGTCGCGTCGATTGCGACCAGATTCGCGTCGGCGACCGGTGTCACGATGCCGATCGACGACTCGCAACTTACGATGCTGCGGGAAGAGAACTACATCCGAGGCTCTTCGGAGAATTCATTGGTAACGAGGCTGGCAATTACCCCCACTCCCCTGGCCGAAGGTCTCGCGCGACTTGCTGATGCCGCACCCGAACAACTGCCAGCTGAGGGGATCGACGGGCTGAAAGTCAAACGATTCTGGGCCGATATCGCAGGCAGTGAGATGAGCGCAGCGCAGATTTTCAATCTCTTTCGCTCGCGCTGTAACGACATCATGCCGCTCGAGTTCAATGCTGAGAACCGTCTTCAGCCGGGACTTCTCTGTGAAGGCGACACGCTTACCGCGGAGCTGCCTTTCAGAGGAAACATTCAAATGCGGGTTGTCGAAGTCGACGAGCTCACGCTGACATTCTCTACGTTGCAGGGACATCCGTTGGCTGGAATCGTCCGATTCGCGGTCGAGCAGATGAGCACCGGCCTTCGATTCGCTGTCGAGACCTACAGTCGATCGGCAGACTTGTTTGACGCCATCGCCATGAAAACGGTTGGCGGGGTACTTCAGGATCGGAACTGGAAGGCCGTGGTCACGCGTGTAGTCGAGCTGTCAGGAGGCCAGGCCGGCAGTGGAGTTCAGCAGCATTCAGCGAGCCTGCGAGGTGACGAAGCGGAGCGGGTCGAGTCGTGGATCGAGACCATGATCATCGATCGCCAGCGCGACGTGAATATTGCCGCGATCAGCGCGTAGCCATGGGGCTGTGACGATTGACTTACTCTCCGAAGGAGACGGAAGACGGTCTGTACTGACAGTGCTCGCCGCATCCGAGGCGATATCGATTCTTCGCTACCCAACGGTAGAGCTTGTCTCCGATGGTTCGAGCGTAGGGAAGACGAAAGATCCATGAGATCAGTCGCCCCTTGGGAAGCACGTTGAGCAGCTGCTCGATCGCCGCTCGCCCCTGCCATGTCTCGCCGCCGGGACCTACCATCTGTACCGCTTCCGAAAAGGAGCCCGGAGGGATCCACGGGAAGCGTGCCTGAACTCCCGGCGCCTGAAACGGCACGAGCTCCAGGTGTCCGTTGGAATCCCACCTCCGAAGTACCCCGACGAGACGCTTACACATCTTGCAGACGCCATCGAAGACCACTGTGTACGGCCGGCCCTGCTCGGTTACACGCAGGTCGCGATCGGCACCCTGCACGGTGAATCTCACAACTTCGACGGTCACGATCGTGCCTCGATCATCATCGCAGGTCCCTGTTTGAAGGTGTGATGAACGGGACATAGCGCAGCGGCCCGTTCGGCTGCCGCCCATCGCTCCTTCGGTAGATCCGGCCAAACGATCGTCAACGCGATCTGACCAAGCCTGTGAGGATTCTCCACGAACTTCCACGTCACTTCGATTGACAGGCTGGCGGCCTTCAGGTTCGCGTGCGTAGCCCACGACGCCAGGACACTGTGAGTACAGGACGCCAGACCACTGGCGATCATGTGATACGGAGAGAAGGATTGATCATAGGACTCTGCCTCGATTGTCAGAACGCCGTCTGAGGCTTCCAACCGGATCGACTCCTCGCTCGTCAACGTAATTTTCAACGAGACCTCCTCACACGCTTCTTCTTGACGTCGCCACTTGCCGAGAGCTGCTGGCACAGCGTGTCAATGGGAAGGGCCTCGTAGAAGAGGTATCCCTGAATCATGTCGCATTCAAGCTGATCGAGGAAGGCTAACTGATCCTGATTCTCGACACCTTCAGCGATAACCTTGAGTCCAAGAGAGCGCGCCATGGTTGAGATCGCGGTGACGATCGTCTGATCTTTGTGATCGGTGGCGAGGTTCTCCACGAACGTACCGGGAATCTTGAGACCATCAACAGGAAAATGCCGGAGCCAGGCAAGTGAAGAGTGCCCGGTACCGAAATCATCGAGCCAGATCTGTACACCGAGTTTCTTGAGTCTCTTGAAAAGCTTCATCGCGGTCTCGGGATCTTCGATCGCACTCGTCTCGGTCAGCTCGAGGTTGAGCATGGAAGGGTCGAACCCGGACGCATCCATCGATGCTCGAAGACGTTTGATGATCCCCGACTCGAAGAACTCCTTCGCGGAGAGGTTGAGATTGAGCCTCAAATCGGTCACACCCGACGTGCTCCATGAGTTTGCGTCTGAGCAGGCGCGACTCATCGACCAGTCGTCAAGCTGGAAGATTGCGCTCCCCTCTTCGGCTGCGGCCGCAACTTCTCCAGCCTTGCCGGAATGCTTGCCTGGCTTGCGCCATCGGAGCAGGGCCTCTGCGGCCACGGCGCGGCCCGTCCTTCGATCAACGATCGGTTGATAGTGAAGCTCGAAGTCTTCCCCTTCGACCGCCTTCTTTATCGTCCTGGCGCTTTTCATAGAGTTCTTCACTTCAAGATTGATACCTTCGAGCTCCCGCAGCAGCGGTCCATCGCAGGCTCCCGCTCGCCTACGACCTACCGGCTCCATCATCACGATTTTCCAAGCCTCGTCCGACACAGGGGGTAGGAAAACAACCTCGAGCGTCACTCCTCAGATGAGAAGGCTCAATTGAGAGGGAGCGACCATGAAAGATGATCGAACTGCGTCGTCCGTCAGCACACTGAAGCATGCGGTGTCCGCACCAATCCCGGAAGCGAACCTGTCACGTCTCACAAGTCGCGAAGCGGCCATTCTGAGCGAATTGTTCCGAGGTCGAACCAACCCACAGATCGCCTCCACTCTCGGAATCAGTCGGGAGACGGTGAAAACTCACGTGTCTCACATCCTCTGCAAGCTCGGCCTTCGCACGCGTGACGAACTTACACGTCGGCGACAAGCCGCTGCGGTCATGCCCTCCCCCGAGGGCCGCGAGTAAACCAACCCTCGTTAGGAAGCGAGCCGGGTTCGAGCACGGAAAGATCCTCGAGCGCACTCAAACGGGGGACTCGGAGGGTGGGATTTTTCGTCATTTGTGGAGCAAATCTTCAGTCCGTAGAACGCACGTGCTCTCCAGCTAAAATCGGCATCGATCTTGAGTATTGGACAGGAGAGAGATCCGATGAAAAAAGCGAAAACAAACAGCTGCGCCTTCTGCGGTCATTCAAGCGTCGCTCACCTCGACGGACAGCGTTGCGTTCTGTGCAGCTGCCGGATGAGCGAACCGGATGCCGTCCAGGAATCATTGACGTTTCGGACGTCGCTTCCAATCAAGACGACCGCGAACAAAAATCGCGGCCACTAACTCGGCTCCACGCTCAGAACAGCTTCGAGATCTCGACTTCAGTCGTGCCGCCACCGCTCGGAACCAACAAGCGGATCTTTCGTTTCAACAGACTCCTATTCTTCTCGCTGACAACTCTCTCGAGCATCTTCCGAAAGCGCGGCTCCGAGCGAAGTCCATCGAGATCATCATCCCTGCGAATGTGATGGCTGAGTTCGAATCCAGCCTTCTCGGAACGCTCGAGCCAATCGACTGCCAGGTCCTTCTGGCCCGATCTGGCGTAGGCGCAGGCGATGTTGTATGTCGCAACGGGCTCCCGATACCCGTTTCGGATCGCCTGCTTGAAGCTCTCGATTGCCTTGCTGTGAGAGCCTGCGGCGTGGAGAGCGAAGCCGTGATTGAACCACGCTCTTCCGTTCGAAGGATTCGCTCGAAGGAACGATTCGTAGTGCTCAGCGCGAGAGGTCCAGACAGTGCTGGCCATGGCTTCGCGATAACCGGAGTCCGTCATCGAAAGCGCTCGCGCCTTTCCCTTGATAGCGGCGAACCGCGGGTTCATCCGAAGGTTGTCGAGGTCGGAATCTTCATCAAGCTTGTCCGGTGAGTCGAAGCCCGCATCAATCGCCCGCTCGAGGTAATCCAATCCGTTCTGCCTGTCGTTCGCGATCGCGTAGGCACACGCCAGGTTGTAGAGAGCGTTCTCGTTGCGGGATCCGAGAAGAGTTTCGGCCCGCTTGAGCGCGCCAATCGCGAGATTCATGTCACGGAGGGAAAGGAGTCTCGATCCGACTCGGTACCACCGCTTCCCGTCAGTGGACCCACTCTTTTCCAGCGCAGCAAGCTCGTCGCGACCAGCCACTCTACGAGCGACCGACCGCTGCTTTTTCACGTCTCCGGCCTTCGCGACGAGAGCCTGAAATCTACGGTCAGAACGGATCGATTTGAGATCGGAGTCTTCTGCGATGTGATCCGCTCCGTAAAATCCCTTGTCAATCGCGGTCGTGAGCCAGGCCAACGCCTGTTCCGTTTCTCCTGAACGCGCATACCCGCATGCGGCGTTGTAGGCACTGTACGCCGGACGGTACCCGAACTCGTATGCCTGCCGGAATGCCGCGATCGCTTCCCGGTAGTGCTCGTCCCCGTGAAGCTTTGAGCCCCTGGAGTACGCCTCACGTCCAGCGTGCTCCCGGTCGTGAATTCCTCCCTCGCGCTGGCCATTCTGGTCGCCATCATGATCGCCGGAAAAGAAGTTCGCGAGACCTTCGAAATCGAATCGGAAATCGGCCGCAACCTCCGCGACCTCAGCGACCACTTCTTCGAGCTCGCCTGACGTCTCATCAATGACCTCCGTGGCTTCAGACGTGACCGTAATCTCGTCCCCCGTCCTCGGCTCGGTGATGATCTCACCCTTCTTCGATTCTGCCGTGGGCGACGCTGCAGACAGCTGAAGCGCCGCGAGAGGAATCACCAGAAGAATCGCTGCAGTCAACGCGACCGCCACGGATCGCGGAGTCAGCTCGGCACGCTCCGTCCCATCTCTGAGGATCGAACGCAGCCGTCCCTGAAGTTGCGAAGGTCTCGACATCCCCAGAGTGACTGATTCGAAGCTTTCCGTCGAAGGGAGTGAGTGCGCGATTGAAAGGAGGTGACCAGCGTAGTCGGAAGGACGGGTACCTCGATTGATTACAAGATCGTCACTCGCGCGCTCGCACTCCCTCCGACTAGCCTTCTCGACAAACCAGACCAGCGGATGGAACCAGTAAGTGGCAGCCGCGAAACGACTGGCCAGAAGCCAGATGCCGTCCATTCTTCTGACGTGTGCAAGCTCGTGGATCAAGACGACTCGCAACCGTTCGGCCGGCCACCACGCCGCTTCCCGAGGCAACAGGATTACCGGGCGGAAAATCCCCCAGACGATCGGAACGCTGACCGCGGAACTGACGAGCATCTCAGGGAGGTTCTCGACTCCTGCGCGCTGCGCCGCCTGACTGAGCACCAGTCGCGAATCATCATCCTGCAGAGGCCGGCTCTTTGCCACGACGAGGACGAGCTTGACGGTTCCGATCAACAGTTGGAGCAGCAGAATAAGAGAGCCCGTGAGCCATCCGATCAGAAGGAGAGTTCCGAGTCCGGGCCCGGTCAGGAGGGGCGAACCTTTTTGCGTATCGACTGGCTTCACTCCGTCCGGCTGGCGGGCCGAAGGGACAGACGTTCTCAGGGCCGGCGCGATCAACTCCACGCCCGCCAGCTCCGTGACCAGCATTGAGATTGCGGCGTCCGTCAGCGAACGTCCCTCCCGTCTGGCCTGCGCGAGATTTCGCAGAGGCTCAGGCGCCAGCGACAGGCCGCCGCCACTCGCGATTCCAATTGCTTGCGATTCGTCCGCGGCGCGCTGCGGGAACGCCTGAATCTCCCATTGCGGAAGAGAAAGTGACAGCAACGGAAGCAGCAGCAGCGAAGTCAGCGCAGCCGTGTAGAGAAGATGCTTCCTGGCAGCTGCCATTGTGGGCGAGGCCACGATGATCAGCTGAGTGATTACCAGAATGAGAGTGGCCTTGGCGATCAGGGGCACCGCGATGCCCAACATCCAGAGGTCCCGGAGTTGAAGGATGATCCAGTCGATTCCAGAGATCATGGTCAACGACCCTCCTTACGCGCCTGGTCGATCATTTGTTTCAGTTCTTCGAGCTCCTGCGCACTCACCGACGATGGCGAATCGAGCAGCGCGGCGACGACGCCCGATGCCGAATTGTTGAAGAACGTAGTCAGAAGGTGATCGAGTGCCGAGCGTTGGGCTCTCTCGCGTGTCACAATCGGGAGGTAGACATAACGGGTGCCGTCAGTCTCGTGCCTCAGGTGGCCCTTCTCCTCGAGGATCCGGAGCGTGGCACGCACCGCTGAGTAGCTCGGCGGCTTGACCATCCTGTCGAGCACCTCAATCGCCGTTGCCCGGCCGTCGCGGTAGATGATGTCCATCATCTCTCGCTCTCGCCTGGTGAAATGGTCTCGAACTTTGCGCACGGGCTGGCCCTCCAGATGCTGGAAAATTAGCAGTGCTGGAAATTTAGCACCTGGCTGTCCGGACGTCAAGGTCTGAGTTGTGAACGAATGGTGACCTTATCGAGCGGAACCCTGAGAGGTTGGTGAACGCGCCCTGTGTGGAACAGACACTCCTGTCTGTCACGCGGCGGTATCCCGGGAGGCCGTACGCCGACAAGGCGGGACACTGTTGAGAAGCGACAAGGACATCAGACCATTCAACGCCCCGAGGAACGATGAGAAACGTTTCGCCGTCCGCTCTCGCTACCGGTACGCCTGATTGGCGTCAAAAGGGTCTCGAACTTTCCATTCGTTTCCCTCTTTCTTCACGGCCACGTCGTATATCTCGTTCTCGCGCGCAACGCCGTTGCGCTCGACTCTGTAGGCTTTGATCCACGCTTTGCCATGCGCTGAATAGATCTGCGTGACCTTCATGCTTCCGTTCGCGAGAAGATCGGGCGGAATGATTCGCGTGATCAGTGCCTGGGCCTCTTCGGCAGGCGGCAGCGCGGCATTCGCATCCGACGCCCGCTCGGGGACCGACTCTTTGCCACACGCCGTGAGAAGAAGAAGCAGAAGGAGGGCAGGAAGGGCATGAATGCTCTTGATTGAATCCATGGAATGAGGTCATTGCAACTGCCGTGCACCAGCCCCCGCGGGCTAGAATGAAGACGACCCGGTCGGAGAGAATCGTCGTGGCCGGGATCCGGAGATCATTCGCCATGAGAATTCTTCTACACACCGTCGTCGTACTGGCCGGCGCACTCACACTAAACGCTCAAGTCTCCCCACCTTCAATGCCCGACAAGATAGCGAGCCCACGGATGGAACAGTCCGTCAAACGCCTGGAAGCTGAGCTCGCCCTCAAGTCTGACGCGGCCGCCCTGCGACGCCTTCAGCGCGGACTGAGTCAGGTAGCACGCTTCTGGCGACCCGAGGATGGCGATGCAGTCGCCTTCGAAGCGTTTGTGCGAACGCAGTTCATTAGCGATCAGGCGACTCTCGATACGGTCTTCAAGCGTCTCGATTCGTCCTTCGAGCAGCTTGACGGCCACATGCATGAGATCAATCGCGAGTTCCGCAACCAGTCCGATCTAGATCGAGGGCCGATCCTTCCCGTGGATGACATCCTTGCCGGATACGACCCGTCGGCACACACCACCGACGACTTTTTCGAGAACAAGCTTGCCTTCATCGTCCTCCTGAATTTCCCGCTCACCACACTCGACGAGCGACTCGCGCAGGGGGAAACGTGGTCGCGGCGGCAGTGGGCGGAGGCGCGTCTCGGCTCGCGATTCAATCGCAGAGTCCCGGCTGAAGTGAACCTCGCGATCAGCGCGGCCGGATCGCAGGCCGAGCGTTACATCTCGGAGTACAACATCTGGATGCATCACCTTCTCGGTGCAAACGGCAATCGTCTGTTTCCGGAAAAACTCAGGCTGCTCTCGCACTGGAATCTTCGCGACCAGATCAAGGCAGATTACAGTGAGGGCGCTGCGGGACTTGCCAGACAGCGAATGATCCAGAAGGTCATGGATCGCATCGTTACTCAGTCGATTCCGCAGTCGGTCATCGACAACCCTGCAGTGGACTGGAACCCCGAGACCAATGAGGTTCGGCGCTCCCCCGTGAAAGATTACGAGCCTGCGAGCGCCAGGTCCCTGGACCCATCCAACGCTCCCGAGCCGGATACGCGTTACGCGACTCTGCTCAAAAGCTTCCATGCGTATCGAAGAGTCGATCCCTACTCCCCGACCGCGCCAACAGTGATAGACCGGCGCTTTGCTGAGGATCGCGAGCTTCCGGAACAGCGGGTTCGGGCCATGCTCGAGGCCGTTCTCTCCTCGCCGCTGGTGCCCGAGGTGGCGTCACTCATTAAGCAACGAGTTGGCCGTCCGCTGGAACCGTTCGATATCTGGTACAACGGTTTTCGTGCTCGTGGGGCCTACACGGAAGCGCAACTCGACGAGCTCGTTGCCAGAAAGTATGGTGACGCGGAAGCCTTCAAGAAAGACATCCCTCGCCTTCTGACGCAGCTCGGTTTTTCT
The DNA here is from genome assembly GCA_035576005.1 of Thermoanaerobaculia bacterium. GTDB lineage: Bacteria > Acidobacteriota > Thermoanaerobaculia > Gp7-AA8 > Gp7-AA8 > DATLXH01. The sequence continues at coordinate 19,067 of DATLXH010000164.1, forward strand.
GCAGAACGGGCGGGAGTGCTCGCGCGCAACATCGTCGTCGATCCCGCTCGCGGATCAGGGCATGCGATGGGAGCCGAAATGCGCTCGGAGAAAGCGCATCTGCGTACCCGTTTCGAGGCCGGGGGGATGAACTACAAAGGCTACAACATCGCGATCCACGAGATGGGTCACAACGTCGAGCAGACGATCTCGCTCAACGACATCGACTACGGATTTCTTCAGGGAGTACCCAATACCGCATTCACTGAAGCCCTCGCTTTCGTCTTCCAGGGTCACGATCTCGAGCTGCTCGGGCTGTCGAAACCCGACGCCGCTTCGAAGGCGACGAACACGCTCAGTGATTTCTGGGGAACGTTCGAGATCGCTGGAGTGGCGCTGGTCGATATGGACGTATGGCACTGGATGTACGGCCATCCCGAGGCCACGCCTGCGCAGTTGCGTGAGGCTGTGGGCCGAATCGCGAAATCGACCTGGAACAAGTACTACGCGACGATCTTCAGACAACGGGATGTCGCGATTCTCGGTGTCTACTCACACATGATCAATTACCCGCTCTACCTACCCGATTATCCGGTGGGCCGCATGATCGCCTTCCAGATAGAGGAGAAGATGGAAAAGAGTGGAAGCATCGGCGCCGAGTTCGAGCGCATGGCGAGGCAGGGAAACCTTGCACCCGATGTCTGGATGAAGCGAGCGACAGGCGCGCCAGTAGGGCCAGAAGCGCTGCTTCGCGCGACGAGAGATGCATTGAGGATAGTGACAAAGTAGGACGAAACAAGCTTCCAAGAAACTCCCAGTGTTTATGCGGGTTTGCGGGAGTGTCATCCCGAGCGTCGAGCGAGGGATCTGGGTGGGGGCCCTACGCTGTGACTTCAGATTCGGAATCGTTGTTCGTGCATCAGGCCCCCGCCCAGATCCCTCGCTCGACGCTCGGGATGACACCTCGTTTCTATATCTCAGGCACGGCAGTTTGCCGTACATCCGCTCGGGACGACAATTCGTTCCTCTCTCAGTAACGGCGCAGCACGGGGACCTCAACACCGAAGCTGCGTCCCGGCTGTCACTGCGCCGCGATCCACGACGCAATCATGGCTGCCATCTGCCGCACCTTGCCGTGAAAGCTGTGGTCCGCCCCGCGCAACGTGACGAATTCGAAGTTGGGCTTTCCTGACAATGCCTCCTCGAGTATCGCGACACAGCGCGATACATCGCCGAAGCAGTACTCGTCTTCGGATCCATAGAAGAGAAGGGTCGGCCTCGTGATCACGCGAAGCTCCCTGAAGTGCTTCTTTCGAGAGAGCTGCAGTCCGTTAATAGCCTCGTAAAATGGGAAAATGTTGTAGTCGCCATCCGGATTGATCGTGTCAAACAGAGATTGCCACGAGATCAGGAAGGGCGAATAGTTTCCCGTCGTGACGAGTGAGGTCCCCTCCCCTTTCCCTATCCGCTCACGACACTTACGGAGGGCCTCGCGAAAGCGCCGCGCGCCGAGCGATTCGTAGTAGAGACCCGTATCGTCTCCCCCGGCCAGAAGCACGTAGCTCGAAACGGCTGAGCGCTTGCTCAGGTAGTTGTACACGACGATTTTGTTCGCCCCGGTCGAGTGGCCGATGAGATGAAACTGCTCGAAACCGCGTTTCCGCAGAAAACGAATCGCACCGTTGATGTCCTGCCTGCAGTCACGGATCAACTCGTAGGTCATTCCGAGCTCAACTGTGTCGCGCTGCCTGCCTTCACGGCGATTCAATTGTCGGATCAGATGCGCGCCACGATTATTGAAGGGAAAGAAGGCAAGGCCGCGCCGATTCATCTCGGCAGCCATTACGTTTACGCGATCGGAGTAAAAGATCGATGAGTCGCCATTTCCGTGGAGGAAGATCGCAACACTCTTCGTCCCGGCATCCGGCTCGTAGAGGAGTCCGGGAAGCGAGACTCCATCGGTCGCCTCGAACTGGAGCAACTGAGCGGTCGCGTTTCGCAAATGCCGGCGCGCGGTCATGATTCAGTATCTCAGAACGGGTGATTTCTTTCCTTCTCACGTGCCGACGCGCGAGCTCCTCCCTCTTGTACAGAAAGCGAAGCACGCAACCACGCGCGAGCGCGTTGCTCCAGCTCTGTGCCGGCATCGGAAGAGGGCTCTTTTTCCATGCGATCGATCAGCGAGTGCAGGGCGCGGAAACTCTCGCCGGCCGAACCGTGACTGCGGAACAGTTCCTGACTGTCCAGCCCGCGCCGCGAGACCTGTTCCGTCAACATACGGCGAAGCGTCGACGGACTTTCTCTGGAGCTCAACAGTTCAGCAAGATCGTGCGCCGTAATCCCGAGCCTCCTCTTCCTGCGAGCTGTATAGACTCCAGCAAGGGTAAGCAGAAGCGCAACAGGAGCGAGAAACCACAACGATGCGCCAGCCCCACCTCTGTCACGCCATCCCTCCGGCTCGGCGGCCGCAGTCGAGGTGGGCCGGCTCACCTGCAACGTCTGCTCGCTGCACGTCAATATGCGGACCGAAGCCAGGGCCGGGTCGTATGTCGTTACGGCGATCTCGGGAATCAGGAAAGTCCCACTCTCGCGCGGGAACAGCAGAAATCGCCACCGTCGTGACATCGCCACCGTCGCCGATTTCCGATCGACGGTGACCCCACCTTCCTGAATCTCGACAGAGCCGCGTGGAGCGGTAACGAACCGCGGAGCCTTCGACGAGCGAAGATTCCCTGGGCCGGAAAGCATCACATCGAACGACACAGGACCTACCGCCGCAACCTTCGGCTGACCGCAGAGCAGCTGGTAGCTGCCGACCACATTCGCGTTGCCTGGAGTTTCCAAGACGTCAATTGAGAGCGGTGCCGAACGGCGCCTGACAGTTACGACGGATCCCTCGAAGCGACGAAACATCCCCCCTCCGAGACCACGAAACGGATCGTCAATCGGGCGAACAAGCTCCACCGCTGCCTGAGCGGGAGGCACCTCCAGGCGACCTGCCCGAGTGGGAAAGATCGCCACTCGTCTGATTGCAAGTTTCTGGACGGCTGTGCCGCCGAGGCGAAGCTGACTCAGGACGTCACCGGTGAGAGGAACCGACTCGGTCCAGAAGTCACGCATCGGTGGATTTCCACCCATGTGGACATCTCGCACTGGCTCAGCCGTGTAGAGAAACCACGTGACGAGCAGTTGTTCTCCAACCACGACCGACTTCCGGTCGCTCTCCGCCACGATGAACACGCGTTCCTGCGAGGCGCCCTCGAGGCGCTCGAGAATTGTCGCCGGGTCGTCGGTGCCCGAGAGCAGCGGTTTCAGCACCTCGATCGCGATGGGACTGAGCAACACTGCTGGGTGCGCTTCGCTACTGAGCTGCAGCGGCCCGATGATTGCGTCCCCACTTTCTCTGGCCATCGCCTCGTACCTGATTACCTTGCGGCGCGATACAACGCCATTGACCCAGCTGAACTCGCTCGACACTGAGGGTTCGCCGACGATCTCCAGCCCGGTCAGTGGAAGGGTCGGAGTCGGAAGTGACGCAAGGCCTCCATCAAGAGTGAGCGTGATCGTCACGAGATCTTCCAGGTGGAGGCGTCGCGGCTCTGCGCTCCATTCTGCGCCCGAACCTGCGATCGCAGCGACCGGAATCAGAAGAGCAGCGAGGCAAATCAGTAATCTGGTTGCAGGACTTGCTGACCCGGCGCAGCTCACCAGCCTATGCGCTCCGGTGATGGGCGGCTTCGACGCATTCTGCTCAACTCTTCGCGCTCCTGTTGCTGGACCGCTCGCAGCAGGGCGTCAGCCGAGCTCTCCCCCTCCTGTTCCTGACCGTCTTTCCCTTCAGGCTTCTCGTCCTGATCACCCTGAGTCTGCTGCTTCTGGTTAGGCTCTTTCTCGCTTTCGGCCTTTTTCTTCAACGCGATTTCCAGGTTGCGCTTGGCCCTCAGGTCGCCTGGACGGAGGCGAAGCGCGTCAGTCAGATCGCGAATCGCGTTATCGTTCGCGTTCGCGCGAAGCGCGCCTGTCCCTCGGTTGTAAAGGGCGTCGGGTCGAAGCTTGAGATTTTTCATCGCAGGCGCGATCGAGGCCGCACCCTCCGCGAAACTGCCGGCAGCGATCTCCGCGGTGCCGAGGTTGAATGCCGCGCTCGGTCGATTGAAGAGCTCACCTGAGCGTCGGAAGCTCCGTGCCGCATCAACGAATTTGCTTCGCTGAAACTCCCGCATACCGCGGGCGGTCGCGGCTGAGGAGTTGGTCTCACGCAGCATCCGTTGGATCCATCCCGGTGCACCGTCGAGCGCGGCGAACGAGAGCGCAACCACAATCGCGACTGTTCTCACTCGGCCCCTCGATTGGTCAGCGACCCGCAGAAAAAGAGCAGCAGCGAAATTGCGAGCGGCCATTGAAAGCGCTCGACAGGCTGCTCGACGGTCATCCTGCCGCCGGCCGAGACGCTACCCTCTGTCAAGACGTCGGTCGAGCTTTCTCCGAACGGATTCACGAGCGCACGGCCGCTCGTCCCACGAGCGATCTCCTTCATGACATCCGATCTAGCCACCGTTGTAACGACCTTGCCGCTATCGTCCTTGAGAGTCTCGCCCTCGCTTCTGATCGGCGCTCCATCCGCTGTCCCGATCGTCACCGTATGAACCGGAATCAACATCTTTGTTGCTCTGCTGATCGCGGCCCTCAGTGATTTCCCTTGATCTTCGCCGTCGCTGATCAGCACGACGTCGAGCTTCTGTTGCGCTGAACTGCCCGCAAGATCGATGGCGGCATCGATGGCACCACCCAGGTCAGAGCCTGGCTGCGAGAGCTCGCCCGCCTCGATCGTGTCGAGCAATGTCGAGACCGCTTCCGCGTCAGTAGTCAACGGCGAGATCACTTCCGCACTCCGCTCGAAGATGATCAGCGCCACGCGCCCGGAGTGATTCGACATCACCTTCCTCGCGACCGCTTTCGCGGCGTCGAGCCGGGACGTTCCCACATCTTCGGCGGACATACTTTTCGAGACATCGACGACGACTACCCGATCTCTTTCATTACGCGGGACTTCAATGGTCCTTGTGCCGGCTCGTGGACCGGCGACTGCAAGGATGGCAACTGCGAACGCGACGCAGACGAACCAGGGACGAGAGATCCGGGCTGTATTGGAAACTCCGCGGAGACGTTCGGATACGAACCGCGCTGCGTTGGCACGCCGGACTCTCTCGCGATGGACCAGGAACCAGGCCAGAAAGGGAATGACCCCGAGAAGCAGGAGCAGCCTGCTCTCCCCGAAGCTCAAGCAGGGAGCCTCATCCAGATCGTTTCGCCAACCAGGAAAGAGAGTGCCAGAAACGCTAAAGACCATCCCAACGGAAACCGAAACAACTCGTCGACTCGTGTGATCTTCGGTGCGTCGAGCTTCACTCTTTCGAGCGAGTCGATTCGTTCAAACACTTTCTCGAGGGTAGCTGCGTCAGTCGCGCGAGAGTACGAGCCTCCGGTCTCCCGCGAAATCGCAGTCATCATCTCCTCGTCGAGCTCTCCCCTCACGTACTGGATCATGGTCTCGATCTCTCCCGTGAAGCGGTTCTGGACCTTCACGGGGATCGGGACCTCACGGTCACGGCTGCCGACTCCGATCGTATGGATACGGATTCCATGGCGTGCAGCGAGCACCGCCGCAGTTGCTGGCTCGATCGAGCCCGCGTTGTTCACGCCGTCCGTCACGAGGATGATCACCTTGCTTCGCGACTTCGAATTTTTTAGGCGGTTTACCGACGTGGCGATCGCATGTCCAATCGCCGTGCCGTCACCGTTTTCGCCGATTCGAAAGCTCTCGAGCCGCTCTCTGATGACATCGCGGTCGAACGTGATCGGGACCCTCGTGGCAGCCCTCGCACCGAAGGTTACGATTCCGATCCGGTCATTCACGCGACCATCCACAAATTCGGAGATCAGCTCGATCGCGACTGCGAAGCGATTGCGCGGTCGGAAATCCTCCGCGGCCATGCTGCCGGAGGAATCGATCGCGATCACGATGTCGAGCCCGAGCCTGTCGTCGCTCGACACGGACGTGAGGCGCTGCGGCCGGGCCAGTGCGATAACCAGGAGAACCCATCCAATTGTCTCGAGTATCAGTGGGATCGAAGACGTGAGCACTCTTAGACTTGTCTTGTTACGCAGAATCGTCAAGGACGAAAACTCGAATCCTCCGAGACCCTCGAGGCGATCCTGCTTCAGCAACACTACCCTCAGTGGGATCGCAAGCAGCAGGAGAAAGAACAGCGGTGAGGCGAACGTGATCAAGCTACGTCCTCTCTCGGTTCCGACAGCTCTATCAGTGAACGTGCTTCGGCCAGCAGCTCAGACGTCGTCATCGGCTCCTTGAGCCCGATTCCGAGGGGAGCGAACTTGGCAAGGTCGCCAGCATGAAGAAGCTGGCTGACATTAGGCGACGCAGCCTTCATGATCTGCCCGGTCTTGAGTTTCGTCACGAGCTGCCGGGAGGTGAGGTCTAACGAGAAACGATCATTGAGGCGGGCGAGGTAACGCCGGGTGGCGTCCGCGAGCTCGATGCTCAGTGCCGCGCCGCCAGCCCCGCTCAATCGCTCGAGTACGGCCCGATACTCCTCCGCCGGGCTTTGCGTGATTGGGACAGTGCCAGTGACTTGTTGCCTGCGGAGCAGGATCACAAGCGCTGTCCACGCGATCGCTGCAGCGATCGCTGCGACTCCGACGGCAACCACCGCCGTTCGCGACTCTTCCGGGCTGATCGGGGAAGCCAAAGGCGCCGGCTCGAGCTTGTCATCGGCCGCCAGAACCGAGGCGATCGTGATTCTCACTCCATCAAACGTCCGCGCTCCCGCTGCATTGCGGATATCACCACGTACCACAATTTCGCCCGGCTGGAACGAGCGCACGACTGCAGTGTTCCCGCTTACGGAGACAATCTCATAGCCAGGCGACGGCTCGAGCCGGAGGCGATCGGAAGGATCCGACGGGAACCGCAATGTGATGCGATCGCCTACAGTTGGCCTGTCGGGACTGATTGACACCACCGGCGCGTCGCCGAGTGTCAGGAAGAGAAGGAGCGCGATCATCGTCTTCTCATCGTTCGTTGATGAAAGAACTTCAGAAGGGCTGGCTCATAAGGGATTGCTGTAGATAGCTCGAGAAAATCGATCCCAGCTTGTTTGAGTAGGCGACCCGGCTCGGGCAAACGCAGCAGGTTCGGCGTCGCTGCGAGATCGACCGTCACCCTGCGGCCGCTCTCAGCGTCACTAAGTTTCACCAGTCCGCTAGGCGGCAGGTAACGCTCGCGTGGGTCGACAATCGAGATCGCGATCAAGTCATGACGCATACGCATCCTGCGTATGCTCGCTTCGAAGCCCGGGTCGAGGAAGTCGGACAGAACGATCACGATCGATCGTCGTGGAGTCACGCGATTCAGGAATGATCCGAGGAGATCAAAACGCGCGACGGTCCCACGCCTGGCGTCGTCCGCCAGCGCGCTTCGCACGAGGAGCTGGACATGGGAACGGCCCCGGCGAGCAGGGATGAACCGCCGGACCTCGGAGTTGAACATCAGCAGCCCCACGCGATCGCGATTCTGCTCGGCAGCGAAGGCGAGTACAGCAATGATTTCCCGAGCGAGGTCAATCTTTCGACGGTCAAGCGAGCCGAATGCCATCGAGCCCGAGAGATCGGCAGCGATCATGATCGATAAATCGCGTTCTTCGACAAACTCTTTGACATGGGGTGAACCACTTCGCGCCGTAACGTTCCAGTCAATGGTTCGCACGTCATCACCCGGCTGATATTCGCGAACCTGCGAGAACTCAATTCCCTGTCCATGAAACGCCGCGTGATAATCCCCAGCGAATCCGGCGCGCACCAATCGTGCGGTCACGAGCTCGAGCTCTCTCACTCGGCGCGGGAGTGATGGCTCGGCAGGTTTCGGTGGTCTACGGAAGAATCGGAGCATAACCAGCTTGAATGTTGTCGCGGTGTTCGTGTGACTTCAAGTAACAAGATCTACGGTCGCGTAACGATGCGCTTTACGAGTCTTGCGTCGTGGCTCAGGACGAGTTGAACGACTGGCATGGGCGTTCAGGCTCACGGAACGGAGACGGAAGACAGAATGCCGTCGATGATCTGATCCGAGGTGACCGCCTCGGCAGCAGCTTCGTACGTGAGGAGCAGTCGGTGGCGGAGCACATCGTGCGCAACATCCTTGATATCCTCGGGAACGACGTAATTGCGACCCTCGAGAAACGCGTGACCTCTGGCGACGTGCGCGAATGCCAGTGTCGCTCTTGGTGATGCTCCGTACGCCAGATGGGGCGTGTGAACTGCCAGCTTGTATTCGCCAGGACTCCGCGTCGCTGTGACCAGCTCGACAATGTAGCGAGAAATGCGCTCGTCGAGATGCACCGAAGCGACGGCTCGCGTCAGCTCCCTTGCGTCCTCCAGAGTGATTGCCGCGGTAACAGGGGCCACCTCGGGTGCCGGGTTCAGATACATGGCAAGAATGCGTCCCTCTTCTTCCTTGCTCGGATACCGCACCACGACCTTCATGAGGAAACGGTCCACCTGCGCTTCAGGGAGTGAGTATGTGCCTTCGTGATCGATCGGATTCTGCGTCGCGATGACCACGAAGGGATCAGGCAACGGATGAGTCCTGTCACCGATCGTCACCTGTCGCTCCTGCATTGCTTCGAGAAGAGCGCTCTGAACCTTTGCTGGAGCGCGATTGATCTCGTCGGCAAGCACCAGGTTTGCGAAAACCGGTCCGAAGCGGGCCGTGAAAACTCTTCCGGCAGGATCAAAGATCAACGTCCCCGTCACGTCTGCTGGTAGAAGATCGGGGGTGAACTGAATCCTCTTGAACGACCCCGCCATGGCCGAAGCGAGCGTTTTGACTGCAAGCGTCTTCGCGAGACCTGGAACACCCTCCACGATCACGTGCCCTCGGACCATCAGAGCGACGATCAGCCTGTCGATCAGGTGGTCCTGTCCGACTACAGCACGGGCAACTTCGCGACGAAGACGAACGACCGCATCCTGGGCAGCTTCAAGCCCCTCGCTTCGAGGCTCAGCCAACGATTCCATCAGGCAACTCCAAGATGAGGTTCCAGCTTTTTCCGGAGGTCGCGCTCCGAAAGCGCTCCGACGATTCGTTCCACGATCCGGCCACCTTTGAAGAGCATCAAGGTCGGCACGCTCATGACCCCATGCTGAGCCGCAAGTTCAGGCGACTTATCGATGTCAACCGAACGCACTTCCACTCTCCCGGTGAACTCTTTTGAAAAGCGATCGAGCACAGGAAGCATCGCTTTACATGGCCCGCACCACTCTGCACCAAAGTCGACTAACACCGTGGACCCGGAAGTGATCTTCTGAAATTCATCCGCACCGATTTCTTTCATGGTCTATTTCCTTTTCTCACGAGTGAGTTTACCCGCATCCGTTGCGACCCCAAGGGCGTCGGATCACCTTGTGGGAGCCCGACGATTCGCTGTAACGCGAAATCGCGAGACTGTCATCCCAGGCGGGTTAACAGGGTGGAGCGCTACTGAAAGGTGATGAAGAAGCGGTGTGCGGAAAAGTTCCGCGCGACTGAGGGAAACGAACCATTTGTCGTCCCGACATTCCGGCCAAACCACTCAAAACGCTGGAAAGTTAAGGGAGTAATGGAAGGCGCCGCGCCGGCGCCGTGTCGGTGGTAAAAACATCTTCGAGAATCAGAACGCGTTGCCCACATCCGTCGCTCTGCCATACTCTCACGTACTGATGGACCGCGACCCCGATGCACGTCGCCCTCAACGGAAATGGGGACAGAACTTTTTGCGAAACGACTCTGCAGCGCAGAAGATCGCCGCGTCCCTCGAACCTCTCCCCGGAGAGCTCATCGTTGAGATCGGTCCGGGTGACGGCGCGCTCACCAGACGCCTCGCGACGCTCGGCCCTCTTCAGGTCATCGAGATCGATCCCGGTCTTGCAGCCAGGCTTCGTGAGCAATTCGGCGAGCGGATTACCGTCGTAGATGGAGACGCGCTGCAGGTCCCGCTGCCGCAAACCCCGTTCTGTGCCGTGGGGAACCTTCCCTACAATGCGGGAACTCCAATTCTGCGCCGGGTGATCGCCGCCGCAGGCTGCCGCCGCTCGGTTTTCATGCTACAGAAAGAAGTGGCGGACAGGCTCGTGGCACGGGCCGGCGACGAGGCTTACGGATACCTGACGCTCTACGCGCAGCTGTACGCGGATGCAACCATCCTGATGACGCTGGCACCAGGGTCGTTTCGTCCGTCTCCAAAGGTGTGGAGCTCGGTTGTTATCCTCGATCGCGTAGTGCGCGTGACCTCTGTAGAGAAGGAAATCCTGCTCAGAGTCATCTCAGCAGCATTCGCGATGCGGAGAAAGCAGCTTCGTAACAACCTCGCGGCCGCCTTCAATCTGGAAAAGCGCTTTCTCGACACCGCACTGACGAGCATCGGACTCCCTGCAGATATAAGAGCAGAGAGGATGAGTCTCGAGGATTTCGACCGGCTATCCGCGCTTATCGTGCCGCTCGGCGACGACCTGACGACCCGGGCTCACTCGAGCCCTCGATCCTGATAGCGCCGGTGAGCGCGGCAGTCTCGTTTCCGTTCTTTGCGACGAGAACGAATGATCCGGGCGCAACCGTGGCCGACACCTGGAACGTCGCCCAGAGATAATTGCTCCCGTACTTAAACTCGGAAACTCGCTTGAATCCGGGGTTGGGGATCTCGAATTCAGTAAGTCCACCAACCACCCCGTCGCCACCTAGCGCGATTGAAACACTTTCTCCTGCACGAACCACGGCCGCGCTCGAGCCAAGTTTCACCTGAGTGCTGAAGGCCGGAAACGCCCCTACCCAGCGTGGGTTCAGCGTCGCCGGGAGCCCGTCGTTGGTCAGTTCCAGACGTTCGGTGACACTCCCGTCCCTGACCTCAATCACTTCTCCATTTCTGAGGAATTCAGTCCTGAATTCGGCTTTTCTCGCATCACGCCAGACTCCGGAAAAGTTCTGCGGATCCACGGGACCATCAAGCGGTTCAGCGTAAAGACGATAGCGCCCTGCCGGTACCTGGTTGAGCTCGAAAGATCCCGTCGCATCGGTAAGCGCGCTCGCGATCGCGGCACCAGATTCGTTGAGGGCAACGACCTGCGCCGCGAAGATTGCCCCTGTAGGTCCGCGGACCGCTCCACGCAACGTTGCCCCGCCGCGGCCACTCTTCGGATAGATGGCCGCCGTCGCGATCCGATCATCGCTGTCGAGACCCGCGTAAGAGTCGTTCCCTACAAACGGGTACATGATTGAGGCGACGACAGCAGAGTGATCCAGACCGAGCATGTGACCGGCCTCGTGGGCAATCAGCTTCTGCAGATTCACATTGCCGCCTGCGGCGACCGAAGGATCGACTTGAATGTCCGACTCGAAAATTCGGGCGTTGTCATCGTAAAATGTCGTCGTGAATGCCAGAAAGCCACTCCCTTCATAGAGCTTGTCTTTGAGGGAAATGCTGTTCTTTCCATCTTTTCCGGCGCTGATCGAGGCAATCTGATCCGCCTCGAATTTCGCCGCGCTTCCGGTAACACCACCCCACGATTCCATTGCTTTCTGAACGGTCGCGGCCCCGCCTTCGAACCTCGCGGCCGCGTCGCGATCCAGTACGTAGTGGACAGGGAACGACTCACTCGACCAGGTCAGCGGTTGAGGACGCTGCTTGAGGAGATAGGTCAGGCGGGCTGCAGAAAACGCCTGCCCTGCCGAGATGAGAATCCCAGTCGCTGCGATGGCTGCTTTGATCGAGGTCTTCATTCAGAGTTCGCAACAGAACCTATTCAAGGAAAATGCCACTTATTTGATATACAAGCCGCCAGTCAATAACCTGGACGAACGAGAGCCGAAAGGCGCTGGTTGGCATGGTTTGGCTCAGATCATAGCGATGAGATCGATCTCAACAGGAGCATCCAGAGGGAGTTGTGCCACGCCCACGGTGCTTCGGGCCGGCTTGTGACTCCCCATGTATTCGGCGTAGATCGCGTTGAGCTTCGCGAAATCCTTTATGTCCTTGAGATAAACGGTTGCCTTTACGACGTGATCGAAGGTCGCACCTCCGCTGGCAAGGACCGCCTTGAGGTTGTCGAACACCCGCCTGACCATTGCATCGAAGTCGCCCTCGATCAATTTGCCAGTAGCGGGGTCGAGTGGGATCTGCCCAGACGCGAAGATGAAGTTTCCCTGTCTCACCGCCTGTGAGTACGGACCGATGGCGGTCGGCGCGTGATCCGTTTTCAAAACGTCCATGAATTGCCTCCCTTTGAGAGTCCTGTGCAGGCCTGAAGTGTAAGCTCCGAGCCCGAAACCTGCCGGTGTGTAGTCGTGCGAAGCTAGCCCGCATTTCTCACAGACCTTTGTCGTGAGACGGTGGAGAGTGGCTTGGATGCGAGGCGCACGGCGATTTTGCGACGAAGGCATAGTCGACACTATGTCAAGGAGCGAAATTGGCGTGCAACGAAGCAGACAGGCCGCTATCCGTCGTCTCCCGGCGAAGGTCTGTGAGAAATGCG
>DATLXH010000165.1:0-35568 GCA_035576005.1 Thermoanaerobaculia bacterium
AGAGTGGCTTGGATGCGAGGCGCACGGCGATTTTGCGACGAAGGCATAGTCGACACTATGTCAAGGAGCGAAGTTGCCGTGCAACGAAGCAGACAGGCCGCTATCCGTCGTCTCACGGCGAAGGTCCGTGAGAAATGCGGGTTAAAGGCGGGCTGGATGCGGAACTCGGTTTGCAGAGTGAAGTGATGTAAGGTTCCGCACGCTACGAGACTTTGCTTTTTCTCTACGTTTCGCTGCGACTCCCGTCCGCAACATCCGGCTCATTGATCAAAAGGAAGAACCTTCATGGGTGCCCGACGCAAAGCACGAGAGCTTGCTCTCCAGATGCTGTTTCAGTTTGACGTATCGGGCAACAGCACCGAGGCGGTCGTGACGACGTTCGAGGATCTTCAGAAGGCGCGTCCGAACATCCGGGATTTTGCCGTCAGAGTGTTCGAAGGAACGGTGAACAACCTCGCCGAGCTCGATTCGATGATCGTTCAGCAGGCGCAGAACTGGCGGCTGGAACGGATGCCTGTTGTCGACCGCAACATCATACGGATGTCGGTCTACGAATTTCTCCACGAGTCGGAGACTCCGAAACTCGTCATCATTGACGAGGCGGTGGAGATTGCGAAGAAGTTCGGAACGCAGAAGTCGTCGCAGTTCATCAACGGGATACTCGACGGCATACTCAAGCGATACAATCTCGAGGATGCGCCGTGAGGAGAGAGGACTCGTGTGACTGAGGTCCGTGAGCGCATCGCTCCTCACGTCGGCTCGTGCATCAACCTCATGCGCGCTACGCGTCGGGTCCCTCCCAGGGGCGGCTGCTTGACAGAGATCTATCTATGAGTCTGCTCGGACGCCTCGAAGATCTCTCGCTGGCCGACATCGTTCAGATTGTATTTCTGAGCCGCCGGACTGGAATCCTCGAGATCCTCGACTCCTCCGGCAGGTTCACAGTTCTCTTCCGTCACGGCTTGATCGTCAACGCGTCCTCGCCTGAGAGTCCCGATCTGGTCGCCCACCTCCTGAGGATAGGAACCGTGGATGATCGGACCGCGAACGTTCTCCGTCAGGTGGAAAGCTCCGGTCTGCCCCCGGGGTCGGCACTCATTGACATGAATGTCGTTTCCGTCGAAGCGATGGCGGACATCATTCGCAAGAGGGTGGTCGATGTAGTCACCCCTCTTCTGGAGAGCAAGGAGGGTGAGTTCAACTTCATCCTCAGCGAGTCGATCGGTATCCGGGACATGGAGTACGACGTTGATGCGATCTTCCGCGAGGGGGGGATCGCCCCCCAGAAAATCTTCGGAGACGGTGAAAAGCTCAAGCCGCTGCGAGGCCTCGAGGACAGTCTCAAGGTAGGGCGGTCGCTGCTACGGCCGACCGCAGCTTCTGAGCCGACGCGACCAGCGGAGCCAGGCCAACCAATTCCGGGTTTCATTCCAAGCCAGGCTCCCTTTCCTGATCCTGAAGAGGAAGGAACGCTGCTTCCGTTTCCGTCGGCTGCAGAGATGGATTACGACGCCTCGCTATCGGGTCTCGAGCTGATCGCTGACCCCGAACCGAAGGCCTACCGGCCGGAGGAATCTCCATTCGCCGAGGATCCCGACAGTAGCAGCACGCCATTCGACAGCCTTGAAGATGACTCACCGCTGGGGGAACCGTTCGAGGTCGCGGATCGCGATGACCTCTTTTCCAGGGAGGAGGACCAACCGTCGCCGGACGCCGACAGCTTTGATGGACGCGTCGTAGTTCTGTTCGAACGGGATCCTCTTTTGCGGGTTGCGGCCAGGCGCGCATTCTCGAAACGCGAGATGCAGACGATGCAGTTCGGCGCGATCGGCGACGCCAGGAAGGAGATCGAGCTGCTGCTCGAGGGGAAAGATTTGTTCATCACCTACCTCGGTCTCGATCCCGAAGACCCTGACGCGCTCGAGAGCTGCGTCGCGCTGATCCGGTTGCTCAAGGGCTCGGGCAGGACGATGCCGGTTATGGTGATCGATAGCGAAGCAGACCTCGTCAGACGACATGAGCTTCTCAGGGAAGGTGTCGATCTTTACCTCACAAAGCCTTCACCCGCCCACCTGCGTCCGGAAGTGGCTCAACAGCAGTTGACCTTTTTCGCAGATGAGCTCGTGAGCTTTTCCCAGAGAGCGTTCGGCCGAATGTCGCGGCCTGAGGGAGGGGTAAAACGTCCCCCAGGTTCCTCACCAACCAGAGAGCGGAAGTCATCTCTTCTCGAACGGTTCATCCAGGAAATCAGCTCGCCTGAGGATGTCTCTCAGTTGTCGCTCACGATGCTCAGGGTCGCCGGAGAGTACCTGAGCAGGGTTGCTCTTTTTAACGTGTCGACGACGCACTTCCTTGGCGCGGGAGGATTCAGCAGCATTGGTGACGAAGGTCTCGATCTTCGAATCCGGGGAGCGAGAGTTGCCCGGGACGAGCCTTCAATCCTTCGCGACGTCGAAGGATCGCGGACGGTCCATCGCGGGAAACTTCGCCGCGATCCACAGAATGTCGAGCTCCTGGCGATGCTTGGTGATCAGGCCCCAACTGAGGTCGCAGTCTTCCCGGTGATTCATCAGGATCGGTGCCTGGCAGTACTTTACGGGGACAACGGCGGGGCGCATCAGGATGTAGGTGACACCTCGGGTTTAGAAATTTTCCTCTCCCAGGCGGGCTTTGCTTTTGACAATGCCCTTTTCGTCTCCGAAGCCTCGAGAAAGCCGTCACGCGATGACCGCTGAGGCGTCTCTGCGACGCGACAGCCGGGAGCGGTCGTGAAGATCCTTCTGGTGGAGGATTCTCCCTCGATGCGATCGTTCCTCACTTCGCTGATCGAAGAGGATTCAGTGGTCACAAGCATCGAAATTGTTGAGGCGGCAAGTGGATTTGAGGCGCTCAAGACCCTTCCTCACCATAACTTCGCCGCCATTCTGACCGACATCAATATGCCGGACATCAATGGGCTGGAGCTCGTCAGCTTTCTCAAATCGCATCCTGTCTACAGGAACATCCCGGTCCTCGTAATCTCGACTGAGGGGAGCGAAGAAGACCGTAAGCGCGCCGCGGCACTGGGTGCTGAGGGTTACCTGGTGAAGCCGTTCACAGCGGGTGAACTATCAGCGAGCCTGCAACGGCTCCTGCAGGTCGTGAGCTGATGTCTGGCGGAGTCATGAAAGACCTCTCGGCATGAGCGAGGATTCATCAGCGAGGCATGAATTCACCTCCGAGGCTGAGGAGATTCTGGAAACGCTGTCTCGCGACCTGATGAAGCTCGAGGCAGAGGGCCGCGAGGTTCGACCTGAACTGATCAATAAGCTTTTTCGCGAAGTCCATTCGCTCAAAGGTCTTGCGGGCATGCTCGAGCTCGACGAGATATCCGAGCTCTCACACGCGCTCGAGGACATGCTGGATCGTCTGCGCATGGGAAAGATCGAGGTCACCTCCCAGCTCACCGATGTCCTCTACGAGTCTCTGGAAGGATTGAACCTTTTGATTCTCGCGATGCGCGATTCCTCATTGGAGAGCGGACTCGACCTTGCAGGCCTGAAGCTCAGAATCCATCAGCTGTCCACCGCTACTGGAGGAGACTCGGAAGCCGATCCAATCGCTGAGATCGAGCTCGATGAGCAGACGCGGCGATCGCTGACCGAGTACGAAGAGCATCGGCTGGAAGAGAACATCCGATCCGGTAAACAGATCGCGTCAGTCGAGGCGACGTTCGATTTTTCCGACTTTGACGAAAAGCTTCGTGAGCTCACTGCTCTTCTGGCGGAAGCGGGCGAGGTGATCTCTACGCTGCCGGCGATGGACAGCTCAGGTGGCTCCGGCATTTCCTTCCGGTTGCTTTGCGGGACATCGCTCGGGATCGCAGCGCTGGTCGATCTCGTCGGAGACAAGGCCTCGGTGCGCTCTCTACGGCGTGGCGCTGAGACCCCGCAGGCACTCGAAGTAAGTCCTGTACCGGAGTCACCAGTCGACGAGGAGGTCTCACTCCGGTCTTTGTCGAGAACCGTTCGCGTCGACATTGCGCGTCTCGATCACGTCATGAACGTTGTCGGGGAGTTGATCATCGAGAAAAGCCGGCTGGAGAGTTTGTCAAAGCTGCCCGAGGTGAGGCTGAACCGTCCGCTCCTGCAGGAGCTCAATAAAGTTATCCGGAACTTCGATCGGAAGCTTGCCGAGCTGCAACGCTCGGTAATTGAGACGCGAATGGTTCCAGTCGAGCAGATTTATTCGAAGCTATCGCGCACGGTGCGGAAGGTGGCTCGCGAGCTCGACAAAGAGATTGATCTCGTGCTCAAAGGGGAGGACACAGAGCTCGACAAGATGATGGTCGAAGAGTTGACCGACCCTCTGATGCACCTGCTGCGGAATGCTCTGGATCACGGGATTGAGCCTTTGGAGCAGCGCGTCGCTCTGGGCAAAGCTTCGAAGGGCACTGTCTCGCTCGATGCGTATCAGAAAGGCAGCTCTGTCGTCATCGAGGTAAGTGATGACGGCCGCGGTATCGATCCCGAGCGAATCCGCGCGGTTGCGATCAGACGAGGGGTGATCGGAGCCAACGATCCGGTCGATTCGGCGCGAGCCCACGAGCTTCTTTTCACTCCGGGCTTCTCCACCGCGACATCCGTGAGCGAGATCTCGGGAAGAGGAGTCGGTCTCGATGTCGTAAGGCGGAACATCGAGGATTTGAAAGGATCAATCGAGGTACTTTCCACGATCGGCCGGGGAACGACGTTCCGGATCACCCTTCCCATCACTCTCGCGATCATTCAGGCACTGCTGGTTAGGTCAGCGGGCGAGACATTCGCGATTCCTCTGATCACCGTTACCGAATCTTTACGTATTGAACGGCGAGAGATCGCGACAGTCGAGCAACGAGAAGTTCTGCTGCTGAGAGACAAGACGATTCCGCTGCTGCGACTTGCTGATGCATTCAACCTTGCAGATGACGATGATTCTGAAGATCGTCGGCTGTACGTAGTGGTCTCACGCGTCGGAGACCGAGTCGCAGGCATTCTGGTCGACGAGCTGGTGAGACAGCAGGAGATCGTGATCAAGTCGATTGGTCAGCGCCTCAAAAGCACTGCGGGAATCGCGGGAGCTACGGAGACAGGGGACCGCGAGATCGTGCTTGTTGTCGATGTCGCATCGCTGATCGATCATTTCGGCGGCCGGGCACGAGATGCTCGCCGCCACAGGCACAGCGCCTCGGCGTGATCAACGATCTTGATTGTGGCTGGTTCGCCGGTGCCAGGGCTTGAGCACGTCCCGACTCAAGTCGTAGAGTGCTGACACCATGTATAGAGACTTCTTCGGGCTTCGGGATCGACCATTTGGCAAAACGCCGAACCCCGCGTTTCTCTTTGAGAGCCCTCAACATGCGGAAGCATTGGCGAGGCTCGAGTACGCGGTGGAGGAAAAAGAGCTTGCAGTTCTGACGGGCGCCGTGGGGTCTGGAAAAACCACACTCTCGCGTGCGCTGATCGATCGAATCGGTGAGACGCGGCCTGTCGTGCTGCTCATTAATCCGCGACTGACGCCGCTCCAGCTGCTGCGAGCGATCGCGACTGGTCTCGGGCTCAGCCCGGCGCGCCTCCGGACGGCCCTGGTCGATCAGATTCAGTCCGCGCTTGTCACGCTGTACGAGGAGGGAAGGGAACCGGTCGTGATTCTGGACGAGGCGCAGCTGATTCCTTCCAAAGCCACTTTCGATGAGATCCGCCTGCTGACAAACTTTCAACTCGATGACCAGAACCTGCTGTCGGTGATCCTGGTGGCGCAGCCTGAGCTCGATCGAAAACTGACGAAGGCGGGTTATGAGTCGCTCGCGCAGAGGATTGGGGTCCGTTTTTCCCTCTCACCACTCGCGGAAGATCAGGTGGCGGCGTACGTTGCGCATCGGCTGTCTATCGCGGGAGCGGACCGGAATCCGTTTTCGGCCGAAGCGATGAAAGTCATTCATGCGCGAAGCCGAGGGATTCCGCGTCTGATCAATGCAATCGCTCATACGGCGATGCTCGACGCTTTTGGTGACGACGCAGAGACGATCGATGCGGAGCGCGCGGAACGCGCCGCAGACGAGCACCGGCTCGCGTAGCTGCCTGACGCATCGCGCTTGTCCCGAAACGTCAGTGCTCTGCACCTTGCTATAAGGAGTTAGGCGGGCTTGCCGGGATGTCCGGGAGGACACCCCCGCAAATCCGCGTAAACACTCAGAGCTTCCTGAAAGAGAAACTGAAACTTTCCTTTGCAACGATGGTATGGACGCCAAGCCGGTTACGATAATGACGATGAAGCGCTCTCGACGTTCGAACGGGATTTTTCCCGGATGGTAGATCTCGTAAAAGTTCGCAGAAAAGCGAAAGAGAAGAAAGAGGAGGCTTTGGCGAAGGCGGCCCGGTCTGCCGAGTCCTCTGCGATCGAGATCTCGGTCTCGCCCGAGTTCGTGGAGGCTCGATTGAAAGCCTCGACCGAGCCGGTGGTTCTTCCCATCGAAAGTTCTCAACTCCGCCTCGACCGTTATAAGGCTTCGCTCAGCGCGAATCGTACGGTCGCTTCAGCGTCTTCAGGCCCTGGGAAAGAACCGGTGGCGTCAGGGCGCGAGCTACTCATTTTTTCTATCGGTGCCGAGCAATATGCGGTGCCGATCGAGTCGATTGCCGAGATCATCGAACCACGTCGGGAGACTCCGGTTCCGAATGCGGACCCGGCGGTCCTGGGTGTCATCTCCCTGCGCGGAACGATCGTCACGATCGTCGATGCAGGCCGGAAACTCGGGCATGCGGGCGCGGGGAACGGACCAGACGCACGAACGATCGTTGTGCAACGCGAGGGGGAGCTGATCGGGTTCAAGGTTGATCGCATTTCCAGGGTTGTGGCGGTCGCGGAATCCGAGATCGAAACCGCCCCCCAGCTGGTAGCGGAGGAGCGCGGCGAGCTGGTCGCCGGAGTTTTTAAACATGATGACCACTTATCCATTCTTCTCTCTCTCGACGAGCTTCTGACTTGAGGGCATTTCCAGTCCCTGCTTCAACTCTTGATTACCGAAAGGTCAAATGCTGCTAGCCTCGCCCTGAATGCGGGTATCGTTTCCCGTTGAAGAAGAACTTTCGCCTCTCGCCTATGGAAATCCAGTGCAAGCAATGTCCAGCTCGTTTCAGAGCCGCCATCACCGCTCCGCTCCAGCACTCGGTGCGGGTGATCTGTCCTTCATGCAGGACCGAGATGATCCTTCGCCCGTCAGAGCCGTCACCGACTGTTGGGGCGGCGCCAGCCAGTGACTCCAGGGATCCCGGGCAGGTGGTACCTCGCGGTCGAGGCCAGGTAAGGCATGCGGTAATCGCAGACGAGCCGCGACCTTTCCGCGACTTTCTTTGCGCTGAGCTCGTGCGTCTCGGCTTTACGCCTGAGACGTTCGAATCCGGAACGCAGGCGCTCGACTTTGTCCGCGAGAAAAAAGCGGAGCTTGTGATTCTGAACGTCTACCTGAAGGGCAAGCTCGGAGTCGAGATCTCTGAGGAGATCAAAGCCGACTCCGCCCTGGCGCGTACCCGCGTTGTTCTTATCGGCGCTCTCTTCCGCGCAAATCGCTTTCGTGCGAATCCTACGAATCTCTATGGAGCCGACGAGTACATCGAGGAGCAGATTCCGGCTAAGGAACTGCACCAGATCGTCATGAAGCTCTTTCCTGACGTCGGCAAAAGTCCGGCTGGAACCGAGCCGAAAGAATTCGATGAAGCAAGACGGCTTTCTCGCCTGATCCTCTCGGACATCATCATCTACAACCTCGAGCATGTGGAGAAGGGGATCCGGGAGGGTTCTTTCTTCGAGCTCCTCAAGACGGCCGTGAAGGAGGGGCGCGACTATTATGAAAGCCGCGTCCCGCTGTCCGTGCGGTCAGTCACCAACTTCTTCGACGAGACTCTCGAGCAGTTCGTGGAGCTCAAGCGCGATGAGCTGACGCGGGGCGACCGAGGCGCCGGAAGCGCTTGACGACCGACGCAGGTTTCGTTCTCCTCGCGCGCTCTCCCGATGCCGACACGAGGCAACAGGCGGCCACCCGGCTCTCGGAGCTTGACCCCGCCGATGAGCTCTCCTTCGCGCTGGAAATGCTCGGCGATCGCGACTGGCGGGTCAGGAAGACGGTCGTGGATACGCTTGTCGAGCGAGGGTCCGAGCAGGTCGTTCGTGAGCTGCTCGGCTCGCTCCGCGACTCAGCAAACGCGGGCAAGAGGAATTCCGCAACCGAAGCCCTCATCAGAATCGGGCCAGACGTAATTCCGTTCGTCATCTTCGAGCTGGGGCGCGAATCGGACATCGACGTCCGTCTAGCGCTGGTGAACCTTCTCGGCGATCTTCGGGACGACGATGCATTCGCCACGCTCCTCGACCTGATGACCCGCGAGCGGGATCAGAACGTTGTTTCAGCGATCGTTTCTGCGATTGGCAAGTACCGCAGTCCTGCTGCAGTCGAACCGCTCATGCGCATGGTGCCCACAAGCGATCTCTGGCTTCGTTTCCATGTGGTGGAAGCGTTGGGAGAGATCGGCGATCGGTCAGCACTCCCTGCGCTCATCCCCCTTTTCGCCGACAAAGCCCTTCGGAAGCCTGTACTGGAGGCGATCGGCAAGATTGGCGACCCCGGTACCGTGAGCTTTCTCCTCAAAGTAATCAGCGAGGACAACAAGCTGAACCTCGGAGCATTGCGGGCGCTGGTGAGAATCTCAGAGGTCGAGCGTCCGCGGGTTCTTCAAAGCTCTTGTGAGAACGCGATACGGAGGGGATTTCAGGATGTCTTTCCGGCCCCGGAGCTCGAGTCGCTGATCGAGCAATTGCGGGCGACCCCCAAGCGCGATGTCAAGAACTTCATTTTAAAGCTCCTCGGGTGGTCGCGCGATCTTCGCGCCCTTCCCGCAATTGCGGAATACCTCGACGAGCCAGAGAGCTCGGAAGTGGCGGCCCAGGCGCTGGTTGATCTGGGACCCGAATCAGCCCCGGCGTTGCTCGAGACCCTGAGGCGCAGTGACGATGATGACCAGACTCTGGTCCTCATGCGCGTGGCGGGGATCGTGGGCGGCCTGGAAGTCGTTCCTTCGATGCTCGGTCTGATCGATCACGAGAATCCATCGATCCGCAGAGCTGCAATCGAGATCCTTGGAGAAACAGTCGATCCCCGAACCATCGACTACCTCCTCGCTAAACTCGACGACGTCGACATCGCAACCCAGCTCGCAGCAGTTGACTCGATCTGCAAGTTGATCGAGGCTTTCCCTGAGATCGAAGTCGCCACCATCCGGAAGATCCGCACGCTTTTGAAGTCCACCAGCATTCCGGTTCGTCTCAACTCACTCTCGATCCTCGTCAACGTTGAGGGCGAGGGATTTCCCGACGAGGTGCTGCTGGCCTCGAAAAACCAGGACGCTCAGATTCGCGCGAAAGCGGTGTCGTTGATGAGCCGATTCCCGGAGGAACGTTTCGCGAATGAAGTCGTGCTCGCGCTGGCCGACGAGGACGCGCAGGTGCGACTGGCAGCGATCCAGAGTCTGATCATTCTGAGGCCGCGACAGGCCCTTCAGCCGCTTCTGAGCTCACTCGAGGATTCGGACCTCTGGATCCGTGCTGCCGCGGCGCAGGCACTCGGTAGCTATCCCGAAGCGGAGGCGCTCGAGGCTTTGATCCGCCACACTCGGAGCGACGGGGTTCCTGTGCGGATCGCGGCCGTCGAGTCACTCGGGAGAAGCGGGACGTCAACCGCCATTCCGTATCTCATGGAGGGTCTAACGGACCACGACGTTGAGATCAGGAGGGCGTCAATCCTGGCCCTGTCATCGATCGAAGGGGAGGATGTCTTCGGGCATCTCCTCGAGGCTCTTGAGGACGCGGACTGGCGCCTGCGTGCGACCGGCGCGGAGAGTCTTGGAAGGCGTGGTGACTCCCGTGCTCTTCCAGAGCTTCATCGACTCCTCCTGAACGACGAAGATGTCTATGTCCAGAAGACGGTGGTGGGGGCGCTCGGGCTGATGGGCGATCGCTCCTCATTTCCGCATCTCGTCAAGGCGCTCCGGAAGCGGGAGATTCAGGACGCGGTGACCGAGCTGCTTCTGAGGAGAAAAGATCTCTACGGCGATTTGCTGGAAAAGGCATGGAAAACGGCGGACCGCCAGGACGAGATGGTGCTTGCGGCCATTCTGCAGGCGTCTCAGCCTCCAGTGCACGGTGCTCGGGATTCTTCCCTGCCAGCCGAGGAAGCGACCGAGCCGGGGTAGCGCGCGCATGACATCCTCGGACTTTTCCATGAATCACCATCTCGAACTCCCTGATGACGTCTTCCGGATGCTCCGTGACGCGATCTATCAGAGAAGCGGAATGTTCTTTTCTGACAACTCGAAATATCTCATTCAGAGACGGTTGTCGCCGCGAGCCAGGGAGCTCAACTTTCAATCGTTCCAGAAGTACCTTTATTTTCTTCAGTACGATGCGCAGGCGGAGCGGGAATTCGACAGGATTTTTGATCTGGTCACAACAAACGAGACGTATTTTTTCCGTGAGCCGGCTCAGCTCAGCGCATTTGCGGATGAGATCATCCCAGCTCTTCTGGAAAAGAATGCGGATCACAGGATCCGAATCTGGTCCGCTGGCTGTTCTTCGGGTGAGGAACCGTTCACGATTGCGATGCTGCTCGAAGAACGTGGACTGTTCGAGCGCGCGTCGTTCGAGATTTTTGCCAGCGACCTCAACCAAGCGGTCCTTGCCAAGGCAAGGAAGGGGATCTATCGGGAGAGCGCGTTCCGCGTAACGCAGCCGGCCCTTCGGGCTAAATACTTCACCAGTGAGGACAATGGAAACTGGCGGGTTCGGGACTCGATCCGCAACCGGGTCTCGTTCGGGCGGCTGAATCTGTACGATCCTCCGCGCGTGTCGCTTCTCGGCAATCTGGACGTGATCTTCTGCCGTAATGTGATCATCTATTTTGATGACCATTCAAAGCGGGTTGCGATCTCGAATTTTTATCAGCGGCTCGTAAACGACGGTTTTCTGCTGCTGGGCCATTCCGAATCGCTCATCACTCTTTCGACTCAGTTCAAGTTGCGGCATCTGAAGAACGACATGGTGTATCAGAAGTAGGAATGCTATGGATGCACAGCCACTGAGGATGACCTCGCTCATTCAACAGTTCCACTACAGCCAGAGGGAAGACGCAGCTTGATCAAAGCGCTCATTATTGACGACTCAGCCTACAACCGGGTGACGCTTTCCCGGATGCTCGCTTCGAGTGACGGGATCGAAGTTGTCGGGACTGCAGTCAATGGTGAGGACGGCATCAAACAAGTCCTTCGTCATAAACCAGACGTCATCACTCTCGATCTCGAGATGCCTGTGATGGATGGCTTTGCATTCCTCCGTTGGCTCATGGCGAATCGTCCCACGCCTGTCATTGCGGTGTCGTCCCGCGCCAATGATCGCAGTGTGTTCAAGGCACTCGAGCTTGGCGCCGTTGATTTCGTCGCGAAGCCTGGCGGGCGGGTCTCCGCGCGTCTCGACGCGATCCGCGAGGATCTGATCGCCAAGGCGTTGCAGAGCGGCCAGGTTCATCTCCGGAACGTAGCGATTGGGAAGGGGCGAGTCACACCACTCGCGCCCAAGCGCCCGCCGGTGGACTCAAACGCCGCCCGCGAGCTCGACCTGATCGTGATCGGCGCATCAACTGGTGGTCCTCCTGCCATCCAGTTGCTGTTCGAATCTGTCGATCTCCTCCCGATCCCATTCGTCATTGCCCAGCACATGCCGGCGGCGTTCACACGTCTGTTCGCAGAGCGGATCGACAAGCTCACCCGCTACAAAGTCACGGAGGGTGCCGATGGCGATCTACTCGTTCCGGGACACGTGCTCATCGCTCCGGGCGGGATGCAAACCGAGGTTGTTTGCGAGGGCGATGTGCTCTCGCTGCGTGTGACTGCCCGCAGTAGCGGCGACATCTACGCACCGTCCGTCAATCGGCTCTTCTCGAGTGCGAGCGAGAGCTGCGGGGCGCGTCTCATGGCCATCCTGCTAACCGGGATGGGAGACGATGGCGCTGATGGGATTCGCCTCGTCAAGAGTCAGGGTGGCAAAACGATCGCGGAGTCGGAGGAGAGCGCCGTGATTTTCGGGATGCCGGCGGAGGCGATCCGAACAGGTTCGGTTGACGAGGTGCTTCCGCTCGCGAACATAGCCGAGGCCATCGAAAGGCTTTGTTTCTGCTCCCCACCCGTCGAGCAGAGCTTGTGATCCTTCCGCGCGCTTTAAAACCCGGAGCGGTAACGGCGCGTTTGTTGCTCTGGTCGTCAGTGCGGTTTCACCGCCCTACTCCAAATCGCGTCACTGCGTGACGGGACTGGGTCGAGCGGTGTGTTAGATTCCCGGGAATCGCAAACATGCCTGTCCAGGACTTGAAATGACCGACGACGTATCCCATAAGGCGGAGAAGTTCATTGAGCTCTTCAACAAGGGGAAAGAGTTCACGGAAGAACTTCTGAAAGAAAATCAGAAGCTGCGCTTCCGGCTCGCCTCCCTCGAAGGAGCTCCCGGCCACGGGGCGTCTGAGGATGAAGTCTCAGGACTCAAGGGACAGATCGAGCTCCTCGCGGAAGAGAACCGGAAGATGACCGAGCGGTTCCGTCTGGTCGAAGAAGAAAACAAAGATTTTGCCAATCGCTACGTCGAGGTAGAGGAGCAGAACAACAACCTGGCGAACCTATACGTAGCGAGTTACCAGCTCCACTCGACGCTCGACTTCCGGGAGGTCATCCAGATCGTCCAGGAAATCATCATCAACCTCGTGGGAGCTGAAGCGTTCTCGCTCCTTCTTCTCGACGAGAAGACGAACGATTTGAAAGTCATTGCTTCTGAGGGCTCGGAGTTGATGCCCGGACTCGAACAGATGACTGCGCGGGTCGGGGAGGGCACTCTGGGACAGGTCGCGCGGACCGGTCAGAGTTATTACGTCAATCACGACGAAGACGGGGGAGCCATCTCACTCGACAGGCCGCTGGCTGCTGTGCCCCTCAAGATCAAGGAGCATGTCATCGGTATGATCGTCATTTACAAACTTCTCGAGCAGAAAGACTCTTTCTCGGCAGTCGACTACGAACTTTTCTCTCTACTGGCTGCACACGCGGCTACCGCGATCTTTTCTTCCAAGCTCTATTCGCAGTCGGAAAGAAAGCTGAACACCATCCAGAGTTTCCTCGACCTTCTGACCACATCCACCTAAAACGCATGCCGACGATCATGGAGAACGCAACGTTTCTTGTCGTGGAGGATTCGCCCACGATGCGTCAGCTCATATCCTTTTCGCTGAGGCGATTTCGAAATGCGAAGATCATTGAAGCAGTCGATGGTGTCGACGCTCTCAAGAAGCTTTCAGGTCAGAAGATCGACCTGATCCTTACCGACATCAACATGCCGGTGATGGACGGACTCAAGCTGGTCTCGCTGGTGCGTCAGAATAGTCAGCTCAAGGATATTCCGATCGTGATCATCACTACGGAAGGGGCGGAGGAAGACCGCGAGCGCGGCATGGCACTCGGCGCAAATTCTTACATCTCGAAGCCGATTCAGTCGTCGCACCTCATCAAGACGATCACCGAACTGCTCACGGTGTGACCTTCGGTCGCAGAGCTCCTCGCGGACCGATCTGAAGCGCACCGGGTAATGAGACCCTGGGCGAAGGTAAACGCGGAGTCGGCCGTTGTTGGTACGCCCTGAAGGGGCGCAAGAGGGTAGCCGGTGGTAAGCGCGGAAGCGCGCGGCCACCGGCCAGCTGGCTTTTCGTATGTCCGCCCTGAAAGGGCGGCAGAAACTTCTCGAAGGACCACGCGCGGTAGGCTTCTGCCGCCCCTCCAGGGCGGACACACATCGAGCACGTCCGTTCCGGTGGTCGCGCGCTTCGCGCTTACCACCGGCTACCCTCTTTCGCCCTTTCAGGGCGGCGCCCCTCTCGAAAATGGATCCGTGTCATTACCTCTTCACCAGCGTGAGACCGTTTCTACCGCTCCGAATGACAATGCGTTTCTTCCACCAGTCAGGTCGCGTCACCCCGAAGTCCAGCGACTCAGGATGACGAACGTTTTTTTGTGGAGTTGGGCAACAGCCTTTCTTGTCATGGGTGCCTGGCCGGCTCCCGCGGCTGAAGGCTTTACACTCCAGTCGTGAAAAGAACGCAGGGATGACTGACGTCTCACGCGCTTCCGGGAAAACGCGAGTTGCAGCCTTCGCTGGTCTGCTGGCGACCGCGGGACTATTTGCAGGGTTGAGGGCGGCGTTCGTATTCGTTCGCGAACCCTTCTTCGACGAGCTGTTCACTCTGTGGTTCGCTGCCAGACCCTATGCGGTGACATGGTCCACGCTTCAGAACGACTCCAGTTCCTTACTTCATTACGGACTGGTCCGGCTTTTCGCGTTGTTTCGACCGCTCGACCTGCTCGCAGTCAGACTTCTCTCCCTTCTTTGCGCCTGCCTCACCGCGTGGTTGGTCCTGCGTTCCCCGCAGCCGCCAAGAGTACGAGCAATCGCTCTTCTGCTCCTTGCTGTCTTCCCGGCCCACGTGTTCTTTTCGTCGGAGGCTCGAGCGTATGCGCTAGTTGCACTTCTCATTGGAATCGCGACGGTGTGCCTCCACGACTGGATTGTTCTCCAGAGCAGGTTCGCACTCGGGGCCGCGACGCTCTCGATGGTGCTGGCAGCATACGCTCACGCGTATGGGGTTCTGTTCTTTCCGTTGCCTGTCGTTCTCGTCCTCGCGATGCGAGAGTCGCGTCGGTGGAAGGAGGCCGCTTGTTCCGTGGCGGTCGCCGGACTGCTGTTCGTTCCCGGTTTCTGGCTCGCGGCACAGCAACCACCAGGCGCATTGGTATGGATGCAGGAGGCGAAACCGCTCACTACCTTGATGTTGTTGAAAGGGCCGGTGGGTCAACTCGGTTTTGCTGCGGAGTTCCCATACGCGTTGCTTCCCCCCTCGCCACTGGCTTTGCAACTTCTCTCCGTTACGGTCATGGCGGTGATCGTTGCGTCCGCGATGCGCAATGGCAGGGGGGCACGCATCTTCGGATGGATTCTTTTAACGCCGTGCGTGCTGCTCCTCATGTTTGCGATCGGCGGGAAGACTTTCTATTTTCCGACCAGGTTCGAGTCGACTCTCGCGGTGCCGCTCTCTCTCATGATTGCATCCACGGTCGACACCTGGCGGCCGGCGCTTCGCCTCGTGATCGTCACCGTGCTCTGTACTCTCGGGATTCTTTCCTCGGGGGTCGCGATCGCGAGCCATGCGAGTCGTCCGGAGGAGCCGTATCGATCCGCTGCCCGATTCGTTCGGCAAAGCGTTCCTTCGAATACTTCGCTCATAGCGAGTAGTTACGCGTACCTCGAGGTTTACTCACAGCAGGACGCCATCTGGCAGGTACGGTTGGAGGCGTTTCCCTCGTCCCAGGGACTTCATCCGGGATGGTGGGTGAATCCTGCGCAGTCGCAGCTTTCCTCCGAGGCCGACTCGTTGATACGTCGCCGACCCGATGGCTTCCTGTGGATCGGCCATCGCGGCAGTGGCGAGTTCCGGATGCTGAGGAGCCGCCTGGGATTCCAACCTCTTTTCGAGAATCAGGGAGCGACGGTAGGCTGGTTCCGTTAGCAGGTCAGGTCGTCAGGTTGGTTTCTCTGCTCCCCGCGCTGCACGCATTTCAGGCCAGAAGCTCGAGGCACGCGCCTCCGGTGAATAAGAATCTTTTGACGCTGCTGGAGTAGTTCGCTACGCTCTTTCGTTAGGATGGATCGATGCCTCATTACATAACCGAAAAATGTATCGGCTGCGGTGTTTGCGAGATCAAATGCCCGACCAATACCATCTGGGGTGCGCAGAAGGGGATGTTTTACATCCATCCCGACCGCTGCATCGACTGTTCAGTCTGCGGGATTTACTGCCCGGTCGACGCGATCCAGAACCAGCACGGCGACCTGATTCCCAGGGTCAAGCCGAAAGAGATTCCGAAGGCGGAGGTCATTCGTGATCTCTGCACCGGATGTGAGTTTTGCGTCGACATCTGTCCGTTCGAGTGCATCCACATGGTGGAGCCGAACGATGAAACGATCGCTAACCACTACAAGATCGCCGAGGTTGACCAGAGGAAATGCGTGGCGTGTCGTCTCTGCGAGTCGGTCTGCGACAAGGACGCGATCGTGGTCCCCGAGGCTCCGACGCAGCTGAAGGGTTATCTGCCTGATTTCGTCGTGAGCGGCACAGGTCGCTGATTGTCGGAGAAAGGCGAGCTCCCTCCAGATACGAGCAGTGAGATCCCGCGCGAGTCAGCGCGTGCGATCCTCTTCCAATTCGTAGTTTTTCCCCTCGGCGTCGTCGCGATCGGCGTAGGGATCTTTCTGCTGTTCGGGATGTTGGCTTCCGAACGACACGAGACCCGGGATTACGTGAACGAGATTCGATCCGGAAGCTCTCACCAGCGGTGGCAGGCCGCGTATCAGCTCTCCAAGTCGCTCAAGCGAGGGGAGGCGCTGAGCGACCCTGATCTGCAGCGCGATGTTGCAGATCTGTACTCCAAATCGAAAAACGATGACCCCAAGGTCCGGCGTTATCTCAGCATGGTGCTAGGCAGGATGGGGGACCGGCGGTCGACGCCTCTTCTTCTGGACGGATTAAAGGACAGCGACACCGAGACGCGCATCTACGCGTTGCTGGCGCTGGGAGAATTGAAGGACGCGTCGGCCGTACCCGCGATCGTGGCGTTGACCAGAGACGACGAGTCTGACATTCGGAAGAGCGCTGTGTATGCGCTGGGCGCCATCGGCGACGCGGCCGCGATTCCTGTTCTGGTCGAGAGCATGAACGATCCCGTGGCCGATGTGAGATGGAATGCTTCCCTGGCGCTATCGAGATTCGGGGATCGTCGCAGTCTGCCTGGACTCCGCCAGATGCTCGATCGGAAGATCGTGGCCGCGGCGCCGGATGTGAAAGAGCGTCAGACAGAAGAGACGATGATCGCTGCCATTGCGGCGTGGGCTCGTCTGTCAGGCAAGGACGGCCTGGCGGAGTTGCGAGCGATCGGCGCAAGCGACCCCAGTATGCGTGTCCGCTCAGCGGCCGCCTCGGCAATCCAGCAAGTCGAAGCCGCTGGCAGATAGCCGGCGTAGGGTGAGCCGCGAAGCGGAGTTCCCTCTCCCCGGCGGGGAGAGGGAAGCGAGCGAAGCGAAGCAGGGTGAGGGGCGTGAGAGTCTCGCGATTCTGTCGAACCGGCGCACTCTCGTGTCTTTCACGGCCCCTCTCCCGGTCGCTCACGCGACCACCCTCTCCCCGCCGGGGAGAAGGATCTCGCCCCCTTCGGGGCCGAGTGTCATCACATTTATCAGCGTTCCTCTCTCTTCTCCCGATTCCAGGAGACTCCCAAGGCTTATGCGGGTTTTTAACGGCACTTTGTGTCTTTTTCTCAGTCACGGCACGTTGACTCCCTTTGTCGGTTCCAATCGTCAATTCCATCCCGACTTTCACTCCTCCAGAACGCTCCTTTTTTTCCTTGACTGTCACCATGTCCCGTGATCGTTGCGCATGCATTCGCCCATTCCTTGACACCTCGTTACGAATGTCGGATATTGACCGCGACACCGGCTCTTCTCCTGATTCTCAAGGTCTGGATGGCGAACGACACAACTCCATACCAAATACCCCCAAAAATGCCCCTGGCGGGAAGCGCCGCCTCTGAGATTCGCGACCAGGGCGAAGTCTCGCGACGCGGATTTTTCGGCTGGCTTACCCTCGCCTGGATCTCCCTGGCAGCTGCCCTCGGTGGTCTCGGGGCAATCCTCGGCCGCTTTCTTTTCCCGAACGTCCTGTTCGAGCCCGTTTCGAAGTTCAAGGCTGGTCTGCCGGCCGATTACACGATCGGCGAAGTCGATGAACGCTGGAAGGACAAGTACGGAGTCTGGGTCGTGCGTAACGAAGAACAGATGTACGCACTCATTACGGTATGCACCCACCTGGGATGCACACCAAACTGGCTTCCTTCACAGAACAAGTTCAAGTGTCCATGTCATGGGAGCGGTTACTACAAGTCGGGAGTGAATTTCGAAGGTCCGGCTCCCCGGCCTCTCGAACGAGCGAAGATCACGGTTGACGTCGCTGACGGGCAGGTTGTGATCGACAAGGCAAAGGTGTTCCATCAGGAAAGAGGGGAGTGGACCGACCCGGAGTCGTTCCTCGCTCTTTGATTCGACAGCAAACGTTCGCAGCATGGATCGCGTCCGCGGGCCGGGACGAATGACACACCAGGCCGCACGAGTACTCGAAGCTTCCGTCAGTCCGAGAATGTGACCACCGAGGAAACGCGATGTCCAAGTTGAAGCAGCTGCAGGAAGGAATCGTCAACTCGCAGATCTGGAAATCGATTTTCCGAGTCGGCATCCCTGACACGAATCGCAAGCGTGTCCTCGCGGTTCTCGGCTCGCTCATCCTCCATCTCCATCCCGTCAAAGTGCGTCGCTCCGGAGTGAGGATGAGCTACACCTGGTGCATGGGAGGAACGTCGTTCTTTCTTTTCCTGGTTGAGACGGTGACCGGGCTTCTTCTGATGTTCTATTACCGGCCTACGATCGAGTACGCCTTCACTGACATCATGGATCTTCGCGAGCAGGCGCCATTCGGGATCATGCGCGAGATGCATCGTTGGGGCGCGCACGCGATGGTCATCGCCGTATGGCTTCACATGTTCCGCGTTTTCATGACCGGCTCCTACAAGCCGCCGCGCGAGTTCAACTGGAACGTCGGCGTCATCCTCCTGGTACTCACGCTACTTCTTTCCTTCACGGGATATCTGCTCCCGTGGGATCAGCTTGCGATCTGGGCGATCACGGTTGGATCGAACATGGCGCGCGCCTCACCGGGCGCGGGAATGGAGGGGCCGCTGTCGGGACTGTTAAAGCTCGGCGATGTTCCGTTGATTCACGCGGGCGATGACGCCCGGTTCGCACTCATAGGCGGGCGCTTCATCGGCGAGGCAACGCTGCTCCGCTTTTACGTTCTTCACTGCGTCGCGATTCCTCTGGCAGCAGCGTTTTTAATGGCAATTCACTTCTGGCGTGTTCGCAAAGATGGAGGGATCTCCGGACCTTTGTGAGTCACGTGTGTGATCCTGTCACCCAGGCCGTTCTGCGACGGGTAAGCGATCGCGCAGTGGATTTCAGGATGACTTGGGGGCATGCGATGAAACATCGAACGGACAGACGATCATGACCTTCATCAAGAACTACGTGAACATGCTTTCGGGGGCCTCGAGCTCGTTCATCCTGCTGTCCGTACTCTTTCTCTTCATCGTTTACTTCTGCCTGCTGGATGGCCGCGTTCGCTCGCGCGGTGGGATGGCGATGCTGGCGTTCGGCATCCTGCTCACCGTCGGCGGACTCATCTTCTCGTTTCCGACTTTTGTCCTGGGGCTTACGTACCTCGCATCCATGTTCCTGCTCGCCTGGCTGGGACCGAGGATCTGGGAGAAACGGATCGGGCTCTACATCCTTGTAATCTTATCGGTCGCGTTCGGCCTCTCGATGCTCGACCCTCAGTTCTTTCTCATCGCGGGGAAACCCGACAATGTTCCCATCGCAGCAATGATTTTTCTTCTCGGCTTCTTCACGTGGCTTGCTCTGCGGAAGGCCTACTTGAATGACCGGGCGATGGCGGCGGGAGGAATTCCGTTCGAGAAGACCGAGTCGGATGAAAAGCTCTTCACCTGGCCCGACCTTGTTTACACCGAGATGCTCTGCATGATCATTCTGAGCGTCGTCATGGTCGTCTGGTCGCTGGCTCTCCGCGCGCCTCTCGAGGAAGCTGCGAACCCCACGACCTCACCCAACCCTGCAAAAGCTCCCTGGTACTTTCTCGGGCTCCAGGAAATGCTCGTCTACTTCGATCCCTGGCTTGCCGGAGTCGTGCTGCCAACGCTGATTGTCGTTGGTCTGATGGCCATTCCGTACATCGATACCAATCCCAGAGGGAATGGGTATTACTCGTTTCGCGAGCGGAAGTGGGAACTGGGGATTTTCCTCTATGGATTTCTAGTGCTCTGGTCGTTCCTGATCATTACGGGGACATTCCTCAGAGGACCGAACTGGAACTTTTTCGGTCCGTACGAATACTGGGATCTCAACAAGCTGGTGCCGCTCGTCAGTATCAACTTGTCCGAGCTGATCTGGGTCAAGGCCCTCGGGATGCCGTTGCCCAAGCTCTGGCTAATTCGAGAATTCTTCGGACTGGCGCTCGTCGGACTCTATCTCGCGTTACCGCCGATTCTGGCTCGCGTCGGTTTCAGGCGTTTCTATCTGAAGATGGGAGCGGCGCGCTACTACGTCGGAACGTTCCTCTTTCTGATGATGATGTCGCTGCCGATCAAGATGTTCTTACGCTGGCTGTTCAACCTGAAGTACATCGTTCAGGTTCAGGAAGTCTTCTTCAATATCTAAGAGGCTCAGACCCTTTCGATCGAAAATTCAGAATTTAGAGATCCCGTATCATCCGAATGTTGAATATTGAATGTTGAATGAACAATTGGCTAACCCGATATGAAGCCCCAGGAACCGATCCCGCACAACTACAGCATGCAGACGCTCAACAAGATCTTCGCGATCTCGAGCATCGCTTTGCTCATGGTGACCGGGGCGATGGTTGGCTACGATTACATCCGCGGATGGAAGAAGTTTCAGTTCGAGTTCCTCCGGATGCAGCGGCAGCGGATCGAGCAGGAGATCAAGACCGCGTCAGATGCGCAGACCGCTGACAGGCTGCGGGAGCTCGACAAGCAGGTCAAGGTGAGTCAGCGCGAGATTGCGAAGAATCGCGAGCAGTACCGCGCGTCTCAGGCCGAAGCGGAGCGGTGGGAAGGAAAGCATTACGCCGCCGATCAGGACTTTCGCTTTGCCAAAGCCACGCTCGACGCTGCGCGCTATGAGACCGAGCTCGCGATCACCCAGAAAGCTCGCGACGCCGGTGCGCGACGACGCGACTACGCCGAGCGCTCCGCCCATGTCGACCAGTTGCAAATCCGCCTGCAGGAGGTCACGCGTTCGCGCGATGCCGCCCGTGCCCGGGCAGACGTATGGGTCAAGAAGGTCAAGGACCTCGAGGACCAGCGATCGGAGACGACCGCCGCCATCGACCGCTTGAATAAGCAGCTGACGACGGTGTCGGCCAACTCTCATTTCTTCATTTTGAACGCCCCGATGCTCGACTTCATCAATCCGACTTTCAAGGTTGATCAGGTTGTGCTCAAGGACATGTTCGTCGACATGAACTACATGGGCGTTCCGCGAGTCGATCGCTGTACGACGTGTCACCGCGCGATCGACCGGCAGGGGTTCGAGTCGAAGAAAGAAGCGGCGAGAATGCAGGGAGAGCTCGAGTCAAAACTCGACGCATTCAAGATTCAGCCTCAGCAGGTCGAGGACACACGAGCGCGCATCGAACAGTTGAAGAAGATTCAGGCTGGCCCACGTGACATTCTCAATCCGTACAGAACCCATCCCAAGCTCGACACCTTCGTCGGCTCCGCGTCGCCACACCCGATGAGTGATTACGGATGCACAGCCTGCCATCGCGGGTCTGACCGTGCGACCGAGTTCGGACGGGCTGGACACACGCCGATGAGTCGCAAGCAGGAACGTCGCTGGAGCAAAGGGTGGGACTACGACAAGCGGAACTGGGGATACAAGGTGAACCCGTTCCTCGACACGCCGATGTATCCACGTCAGAACCTGCAGGCCGGATGCGTCAAGTGTCACGCGGGACAAGTCTCAATCAACCAGGGCGAAGAGATCACGCGCGGTACAAGGATGGTTGAGCTGTACGGTTGCCATGCCTGTCACAAGATTTCCAACTGGCGCTTTTCGAATCTTCGCAAGCCTGGTCCCGATCTGACAGGCATCGCCGAGAAAACCACACCCCAGTGGGCCATTCGCTGGATCGCCGAGCCGCACGAGTTCCGGTCGACTACGCGAATGCCCTCCTTTTTCTATCAGCGGAACATGGTTGATCCGCACGTGGTCGAGCGCCGAGAGCGCGAGGGAAACATCAAAAAGCAGGACGCCGAAGTCCATGCCATCACCAGTTATCTTTTCGATAAGTCGACTCGGCGAAAGTGGATTGGTGGGATGGGGGGCGATGCGCAGCGTGGAGCCAGTCTCGTAGAGAGTGTCGGCTGTCTGGGCTGTCACGTGACCACGGAGAGTTTCACTGAAGAGGGTGGCAAGGTCAGGAAAGCCAAACGGGACGATTTCCCGCTCGAGCGGAACTACGGATTCAACCTCACCGGAACCGGGACCAAGTCAAATCCCGACTGGCTCTTCAACTGGCTGAAAAATCCGAAAGGCTACTACCACGATGCACCGATGCCGGACCTGCGTCTCACCGATCAGGAGGCGGCCGATATCACCGCGTATCTCATGACGCTCCAGAAGCGCGACTTTATGCAGCGCCCTGTCAGGAATGTCGATCGAGCTGCACTCAGAGAACTCTCGAAGAGCTATCTGATCAACACGCTGACCGACAAGGATGCGGAGGCGAGGCTCAAGTCGATGTCTGATAACGATCAGCTCGTCTATCTGGGTCAGCGCACAATTGAAAAATATGGCTGTTACTCCTGCCACACGATTAAAGGCTTTGACGGACTCAAACCGATCGGGACCGAGCTGACGATCGAGGGCTCGAAGAATCTGCATCTCTTCGATTTCGGCTTCGCCCACGATTACAAGGCTCACGACGGCAAGAAAGAGCACATCCTGCACACAGTGCCTTCGTGGATCTACACCAAGACCCGGTCGCCGCGTGTCTGGGACGACAAGCGTGAGAAGAACTATCACGACAAGTTGAAGATGCCGAACTTTCACCTCTCCGTCGACGAGGCGAACTCCATCACCTCGGTCGTGCTCGGCCTGACCAAAGAGAAGGTCGATTCCGCGAAACTGGCGGGGAGTGATTCGCGGAGTCGCATCATCGAAGAGGGGAGAAAGAGCATATCGCAGCATAACTGCCGCGCCTGTCACGTGTTGGACGGGTACGGCCGTGCCATTGCTCAGACGATTTCGGACCCCGGAATGCTTCCTCCCGATCTGACGCCTCAGGGTGAGAGAGTGCAGTCGGAATGGCTCTTCAACTTCCTCAAAGATCCCACCGTCATGACAATGCGGCCGTGGCTGAGCGTCAGGATGCCGACGTTCCATTTCAGCGATCAGGAAACGAACACATTGGTCACACACTTCGCAGCAGCAGGAAATGTGTCGCAGTTTGACACCACGCGCAACCTCGTGCCCGATGCGCGCTCGGTCGCTGTTGGCCAGCAGATCTTCAACATGCTTCGCTGCATCCAGTGTCACCCCACCGGTCCCGCCGCGGCGACAGCGAGTGCCGACGCGGCCTCGCTCGCTCCGGCACTCAACCTGGCCCGGGTGCGGCTCAGACATGACTGGATACCGGATTGGGTAAGGCGGCCGAACGAGATCATCCCGGGAACGAAAATGCCGACCAACTTCCCTCGCGATCCGAAAGACGGTCACTTCATCTCGCCGCTGGCCGACGCAATCAACTCTCCGGCTTTCGCTGCACAGAAATCAGGACTCCTGCCTTATTTCCGCGACGAGGCGGAGCTGACGAAGACCATGTCCGACGCCGTTGCGCTGACAAACTACCTGCGCGATTACATATGGACACTTGGGCCAAGTCAGATGCGCACCGCGTCGCCGGCACCTGAGGGATTGAAAACCATCGTTCCGACCGATCGAGGCTCGCCGTCGATCGGCAAGGCACGGGGAACACCGGAAGTCAAAGTTGAACGAGCAGGCCGCTGATCGAGGTGCGCCTACTCCGGATTTCGAGTCTTGAAATAGAGTAAATTCATAAAGGACGTGCAATTCCTCGCTCTAGGCGCGGAATGGCTCGTTCATAAACAGCCAGGAGAAAGTAAACGCGATGAAAAAATTTCTGTCTTTGATGTTTGCGATGCTCACGGTCTTTGTCATCGCGTGTGGTGGCGGTAAGGAAGCGGCGGACGTGGAAGACGAGGGCGAGGACGACGGCGAAGAGATTGTGGCGACCGCCAGTACAAGCTCCGAGACGACTGTGGCTGCTGCAGCTCCGGCTGCCGTGTCTGCGGACGCGGCAACGATCGTCGGTACTGCCAAACTCGAGGGCGCACCATCGAAGATGGGTGCGATCTCCATGGGAGCGGACCCGGCCTGTCAGAGTCAGCACTCGAGTCCAACGATGACTCAGGACGTAGTCGCCGGTGCAGCGGGCGAGCTCGCGAATGTCCTGGTGTATGTGAAGAACGCGCCCGGATCGTTTCCGGTGCCCACAACTCCCGCACTGCTCGACCAGAAAGGGTGCCAGTACACTCCGCACGTGAGTGCTATCCAGGTCGGCCAGACTCTCGAGATCAAGAACAGCGACCCGACCCTGCACAACGTGCATGCGCTCGCGAAGGTGAACAAGGAATTCAACGAAGGACAGCCGGTGCAGGGGATGGTCTCGAAGAAGGTATTCGACAAGCCGGAAGAGATCATCAAGTTCAAGTGCGATGTTCACGGCTGGATGAACTCCTACATGGCTGTGCTCCCGCATCCTTTCCACGGGGTCTCGAATCAGGGTGGGTCGTTCACAATCGGGAACCTTCCTCCCGGGACCTACACGCTCGTCGGGTGGCATGAGAAGTTCGGCAAGCAGGAGCAGCAGGTAACGGTCGGGGCGAAAGAATCAAAGCCTGTGACTTTCACCTTCAAGGCTTCCTAACGGGCGAGAGCCTGACGCGAGGAGTCGAATGGGACAGAAACGACAGATCAGGGTCGGAACGCAGTGGATGAGTCCGCGAGACGCCGAGAAGGCACTGGCGGAAGCTCTTCGCGTCGACAAGGAAGAGCAGCGACTCCACAAGGAGGAGCACCATCCTCACGGTTTCATTGGTACGTACATCTTTTCCACCGACCACAAGTGGATCGGGATTCAGTACGGCTTTACCGCACTGCTGTTCATGCTCTTCGGCTTCAGTCTCATGTTGCTCATGCGCTGGCAGCTGGCTTTCCCTGGAAAGCCAATCCCTCTGATCGGGAACCTGCTTGGTTTGACGAACGCTCCGGGCGGCATCATGCTCCCTGAGTTTTACAACCAGCTCGGCGCCATGCATGGAACGATCATGGTGTTCCTGGGAATCGTTCCTCTGGCGGTGGGCGCCTTTGGAAACTACCTCGTGCCACTGCAGATCGGCGCGCCCGATATGGCGTTTCCCAAGCTCAACATGGCGAGCTACTGGTGCTTCCTGCCGGGCGGCATGATCATGCTCGGAAGTTTCTTTGCTCCGGGGGGCGCTCCGAACAATGGTTGGACCTCGTATCCACCTCTCTCCGTCGTAGGCACTGGAGGGCAGACCTGGTGGCTGATCGGGATGGTCTTTCTCATCACCTCGTCGCTGCTCGGTTCCGTGAACTTCATCGTCACCATCGTCCAGCTGCGGGCGAAGGGGATGACTTACATGAGGATGCCCTTCTTCATCTGGGCGCAGTTCGTGACGTCGTTTCTCCTGCTTCTTGCCTTTCCTCCTCTCGAAGCGGCGGCAATCCTTCAGCTGATGGACCGGGTCGCGCAGACGAGCTTCTTTCTCCCGAGTGGTCTGGTCATCAGCGGACAGGTTCTGGATGTTGCCGGCGGCGGGAATCCTCTTCTCTGGCAGCACCTCTTCTGGTTCCTCGCGCATCCTGAGGTCTACGTTCTCATTCTTCCCGCCATGGGAATCGTCGCCGAGGTGATCGCGAACAATACGCGGAAGCCGCTGTGGGGTTATCGCTCCATGGTGCTCGCCGTCGTGTTCCTGGGCTTCATGTCATTCATCGTCTGGGCGCACCACATGTTCCTCACCGGCATGGGGACGACCATCAGTGCCTTCTTTCAGACGACCACGATGATCATCTCGATTCCGTCGGTCATCATTCTGAGTGCGCTCTTCATCTCGTTATGGGGCGGCTCGATCCGCTTCAACACGCCGATGCTGTTCGCGCTCGCGTTCCTCCCGATGTTCGGCATTGGCGGCCTCACAGGCCTGCCACTCGGTCTCGCGTCCGCTGATATTCATCTTCACGATACCTACTACGTCATTGGTCACTTTCATTATGTCGTGGCCCCGGGAACAATCTTCGCGATGTTTGCGGGAATCTACTACTGGTTCCCGAAGATGACCGGCAGGGCGATGAACGAGAAGCTGGGAAGGATCCATTTCTGGAGCTCGCTGATCTTCATCAACGGTGTCTTCGCTCCGATGTTCTATCAGGGCCTGGCCGGGATCTCCCGTCGTCTTTACGACGGAGGCGCGCAGTACGCTCATGCGAACCCTGCATTCAAGACGAACGTGTTCATGTCGATTTGTGCCTGGCTTCTGCTCGTGGGCCAGATCCCCTTCATCATCAACTTCTTCTACAGCATGTTCGCCGGGCGCAAGGTCAACGCGAATCCCTGGGAAGCGACGACACTCGATTGGGCGGCAACGACATCGCCACCCCTCGGTCACGGAAATTTTCACGAGATACCAGTCGTGTATCGCGGACCGTACGAGTACAGCGTGCCGGGGAGCGACGTCGACTATCTGCCGCAGCATGCTGCAGGACCCGAAGAAGCGACGCCTGGCGGGGGAGTGCTTCCTCAGGTCGCGGTCGCAAAGCAGGAGCCATAGATGGAACTCGAGATTCCCTATAACGTCCATCCGCGGCCCGACACGGGGCTCTACAACGCCAAGCTCGGAGTCTGGCTCTTTCTCGCTTCCGAGGTGATGCTGTTCGGAGCACTGTTCTCGTCACTGATTCTGCTCCGGACCGGCGCGCCTACCTGGCCGCACGGCTGGGAGCTTCTGAACGTTCCTCTCGCAACGCTCAACACCTTCATCCTCATCTCATCGAGCGTGACGGTCATCCTCGCATGGGCCAGCCTCAGACTCGGTGACCTGAAAAAGGCTCGGATCTATCTCGCGCTCACCCTCGCATGTGGTTTCGGATTTCTGATCATCAAGAGCATCGAGTACGGCTCCAAATTCCAGCATCACCATTACCCCAGCACCGACAATTTCTACGCAACGTATTACGTTATGACCGGTCTGCATGGTCTGCACGTCATCGGGGGAATGATTCTGTTCGCGTATTTACTCGGTCCGGGTGCGAAGATGTGGACGAAAGAGCCGGAGCGATACACCAACCGGATCGAGGTAGCCGGGCTTTACTGGCACTTCGTCGACCTCGTCTGGATCTTTCTTTTTCCGACCCTGTACCTTCTGTAGGAGATTCGCATGAGCGGACATACTGTCGAGGAGATCAGGAAAGAGACGCGAACCTACCTCATCGTATTCGCGGCGCTGGCGGTTCTGACCGTCGTCACGGTCGCGGTCAGCTACCTCAAGTTGAGCGTAGGATTGGGAATCGCAGTTGCGTTGGCCATCGCCTCGGTGAAGGGATTTCTCGTCGCTGGATTTTTCATGCACCTGTTCTCCGAGAGAAAGCTGCTTTACTCAATCCTGCTTGTGACAGTCCTGTTCTTTGGAGTGTTGCTCTGGGGACCGTGGCATCACTGGTACAACTCGCTCGGGGTCTCGACCATCCATGAGGAGAAGACGAAAGCCCCTCCCACAGCGCCACACAACACACCGCTCCCGACCGCGCACTGAGATACGGGCTCTCACACAATGTCGATCAGACACTTTCACATCATCTTCATCAGCGCGGCCGTCCTGCTATCGGTCTATTGCGCGGTATGGGGCTTGCGAAGCTATCTCGCCGTCGGACGCACGGGCGATCTCGTGCTCGGTCTGGTCTTCATCATCAGTGGTATCGGATTGGCTGAATATGGGCGCAGGGCTTATTTCAAGTTAAGGGAGCTTCCGTGACTCGCATCGGACGGATCGTAGTGATAGCAGTCGTTGTACTGTTGCTCCCGCAGATTGTGCAGGCCTGTCCGGTCTGCTTCGGGGGAGATCCCAACGACCCGATGAATCAGGGCGCCAGCAAGGGGATCATGTTTCTGCTGGCTGTCGTCGGACTTGTTCAACTGGGGTTCATCGCCCTGTTCTGGACCTTCTGGCGGCGCGGAAAAGCAGTGAGTGAGCGCGGCAAAGGCTGGCGCGTGATTCGTGGCGGGGCCCAATAGGAGGAACGGATGCAGAACTTTCTAGCGCAATGGATGCCGCCCAACTATTCGGCTCACGGTGCCTACCTCGACTTGATGCTCGGCCTGGTTCACTGGCTGATGCTCGTCCTGTTCATCGGATGGGGCAGTTTTTTCATTTACACGCTGTACAAGTTCCGGTCGAAGAAAAACCCTAAAGCCAGTTACACCGGTGCGCGTACACACTTCTCGAGCTACGTCGAAGGTGGGGTCGCCGTGATCGAGATCGTGCTGCTGCTCGTGTTCTCAATTCCTGCCTGGTATCGATGGACGCGACCCGTTCCAGCGTCCGAGAATCCGCTCATCATCCGTGTCGTGGCCGAGCAGTTCGCCTGGAACATTCACTACCCCGGCGCTGACGGACGTTTCGGAAAGAGCGATATCAAACTGATCTCCTCGTCGAACCCTCTCGGTCTCGATCCCAGCGACCCTTCGGCGAGGGACGACATTACGACCATAAACCAGCTTCACCTCGAGCTGAATCGCCCGGTCGTGCTCCGGCTGACTTCCAAGGATGTCATTCACTCTTTTTCCCTTCCGGTCATGCGAGCCAAGCAGGACGTCAATCCGGGACAGGAGATTCCGATTCACTTCACGCCAATCAAAACGAGCGGACCAGAAGACAAGTGGGAGATCGCCTGCGCTCAGCTTTGTGGCCTCGGGCATTACAGAATGCGCGGCCAGTTCGTCGTGCAGACCAAACAGGAGCTTCAGAAGTGGCTGGCAGAGACTCCGCCGGCGCTCGTTGATGGCTGAGTTGTGGAGTGACATCCCGATGTCCGGCGTTTTGGGCTTGCGCTGAACGGCGCCGGACATTGGAATGTCCGGCCACAATGCTGACCGCCGATTTGCTTCACCCTATCTCCCCATGCCCTCCAATTCGTATGACTTGAGTACGTCCCCCTGGCTCCGTCCTTACACGAAGCTCGTCGTGGCCTCGACAGTTTTTCTCATCTTCGCAGGAGCAATGGTCACGTCTACCGGCTCAGGGCTGGCGGTCCC
Source organism: Thermoanaerobaculia bacterium (assembly GCA_035576005.1). Classification (GTDB taxonomy): domain Bacteria; phylum Acidobacteriota; class Thermoanaerobaculia; order Gp7-AA8; family Gp7-AA8; genus DATLXH01. The sequence goes on from DATLXH010000165.1 coordinate 29,210, forward strand.
GGACTGGCCACTGTCGTACGGAATGCTGATGCCGCCGATGGTCGGGGGGATCTTCTACGAGCACGGTCATCGAATAATTGCGTCGCTCGTCGGCCTGTTGACAGTCATCCAGGCAATTTGGCTCCAGCGAAGTGAACCGAGGCGCTACGTGCGGATTCTTGGGTGGGTCGCGGTGGCAGCGGTCATTGTCCAGGGGTTACTCGGCGGACTGACCGTGCTGTTTTTCCTGCCTCCGGCAATCTCAATCGCACACGCGGGCCTTGCGGAACTGTTCCTCTGCATGAATGTAGCGATCGCGTTCTTCATGTCCAGAATGTTCAGAGACCTACGACAGAACGCGGCGGGTGTCATGCCGGTCGGCTCGACGACCCTGCTCGCTGCAGTCGTCTACTGTCAGGTGCTGGCCGGTGCCGTCATGCGTCACCTCGGCGCCGGACTCGCGATTCCGGACTTTCCCCTCTCGTTCGGCAGGCTCGTGCCGACCTTCGCTTCGACCGGAATCGTGGTCAACTACATTCATCGCGTCGGTGCCGTGGCGGTTTCGGTCCTCGTCCTGATCGTTGTTTTCCAGGTTCTGCGCACGAAGGCCGCGGCGAAGTTGAGAGGTCTTACGTCGTTCCTGTTGCTTCTTCTTTCGTCGCAGATTGCCCTTGGCGCTTACACTGTCTGGAGTGGCAAACAACCAGTCATCACCAGCCTGCACGTCATGACCGGGGCTTTGATTCTCGCCTCGTCCTTTCTGCTCTGTCTTGCGAGTAGAGTCGTTGGAGCTCAGCAGACTGCGCGTGCTTCGAGCGCTCTCGCCAGAGAGGTGACCGCTTGAGGGACAGCCTCGCGCTTACTCCGGCGGCATCGCTGGGCTCGGTGTCGCGCGACTACCTCGAGCTCTCAAAGGCGCGAATCGTCCTGATGGTGTTGATCACCACGGGTGCGGGCTACCTCTTCGCCTCCTCCAGCGTCGAGCCGATGCTTCTACTGAATACTCTCGTCGGCACGGCACTCGTGGCCGCCGGGACAAACGCGCTGAACCAGTACATCGAGCGCGAGCATGACGGGAAGATGCGCCGCACGCGTCTCCGCCCTCTGCCGGACGGTCGCATCACCCCTTCATCTGCCCTGATCTTCTCCGCGACCATTGCAGTCGTCGGAACCATCTACCTCGGCCTGACCGTGAACTGGCTGACCGCGGGTCTCGGAGCATTCACCCTCGCGAGTTACATCTTCATTTACACCCCGCTCAAACGGCTCTCGACCCTTTGCACGATCGTCGGCGCTGTGCCTGGAGCGATCCCTCCGTTGATGGGCTGGACTGCCGCAACCGGTTCCCTCGGTGCGGGAGGTTGGATCATCTTCGCGATTCTCTTCCTGTGGCAGCTTCCACACTTCATGGCCATCAGCTGGATCTATCGCGAGGACTACGGCCGTGCGGGTTTCCTCATGCTTTCGGTCCGCGACATTGACGGAACGGCGACGGCAAGAGAGGCGGTTTTCTACAGCCTCCTCCTCCTTCCTGTCAGCGTCCTTCCCACGTTCATGGGACTTGCAGGCCTGAGTTATCTGATCGTTTCCGTCATCGCAGGGGCTGCGCTTCTGATTGCTGCGTTTTCGTTCTACTCCGACCGCACGAATCAGACTGCAAAACGCCTCTTCATGGCGTCGAATCTTTACCTGGTGACCGTGATGGTAATGCTCGTGGTCAGTTCGAAGGCCTAGCTGGCCACCGCATACTCACGGCAGTTGTCGGCTCGGGAACATTTGGGACATCGATCAAGGGGCTGCTTATCGGTTTGCAAGCGCTTCCGCGATCGCACGGTTCAATACCGGGATCCAGGTCGCATATCCGCGAGCATTCGGATGGAATCGGTCCGCGGCGAATAGCGAACGGTCTTTTCGAAAGAGCGGTCCTGTTTCCTCTGCGATCGGAGCGAATGTGACCCCGGTCTCCGTTGCCAGGCTGCGAATCTTTTCATTGGTCTGCACGGTTCGTCTGCCAGCGAGGGGGCGGAGCAGCGCGGGGATTCTCGCGGCTGAGCCCATGTCGGGGGAGCCAGTCACCACGATCGCGACAGCAGGATTGGCCGCTTTCAGATGTCGAATAATGGACTCGAGACTCTGGCGAACGGAACCAACGGACGTTAAATGGGTAACGTCATTCGCAGCCGCTGAAACAAGCACGAGATCCGATCTCAGTCGTTCGGCCGCACCCAGCTGACTCGTGAGGACTTCGCTCATTTTCGCTCCCGAGACGCCGAGATTGGTCATCTCGACGCGGTGAGTCCTGGAGAGCTCGCGCGCGGTGCCGACGGCGATTCCGCTCTCGTACTCGGCGCCCTGGCCCGCTGCAGTGCTGTCACCGAGAACGACATAGACGAGCACGGGGCCAGTTGCGCCAAAACGCATCACGTCGCGTGCGGGGTTCTGGAATGCCGGTTCGGACCTGGCGTCAGACGATGTGAAGCCCGAGCAGGCGAGTGAGAAAGCGACGGTGAGTAAAGAGAATCGGATTTTCGTCATTGCGAAATTGTACGTACGGGCGACGAATCCGGATTCCCAGGGCTTCGCGGCCGGGCCGGCGTCGTCGTATTCTGTGCGGCATGCGTTTCCTACTCCGCTCAATCCTGCTCTGTGCCGCATTGATCCCAGGCTGCTCTTCGCGAAGCCAGTTGCCGAAGCTTTATCCGGTACCATCCGCAACTCTAGTCGCCTCTTCAGGCGGTGAGTTCAGACTCGATGCTCTGCGAGAGAACGTCGTCGTCTACGACTTCATCTTCACTCGCTGCAGTGGAACGTGTCCGCTCATGACGACCTCGATGAATCGTCTCGTCAAGCGGATCGATCAGAAACTTCCAGTTCGGTTCGTTACGATTACCGTCGATCCGACTCATGATTCGCCTTCGGTACTCCAGCAGTTCGCCCGAAGACAGGGAAACGATCCACGATGGATCTTTCTGACCGGTGACGCTTCCGAGATCACAGACCTCTCCGTGAAGGGCTTCAAGCTCGCCGCCGGACCTGGTGGCGGGGCGGGGAGTGAAGTGCTGATTCACAGTTCGAAGCTCGTCCTCGCGGACCGCGGTGGACAGATCAGAGGGTATTACGACGGGACCGATCCGCAGGCCGTCGAGAAACTCCGAAATGACATCAGGGATTTAGCCGTGGAACGTGGCTGAGCTCATGCCGCCGCTTCATCTGTTCCCACCGTTCAACGCACTTCTCAACGCAGCGTGCGGAGTGCTCCTGTTCACGGGCTACGTGTTCGTGCGACAGGGGAGACTGCTTGCGCATCGTCGCTGCATGCTCGCGGCCTGTTCGGTATCGGCACTGTTCCTCTGCTCGTATCTTTTCTATCACTATCACGCTGGCGCAACGCGCTTCGCGGGAACGGGATGGGCGCGACCTGTTTACTTTTCCATCCTCATCAGTCACACGATTCTGGCGACAGCCATTGTGCCGCTCGCCATCGTTACTGTGATTCTGGGATTACGCGGCCGTTTTCCGCAACATCGTCGCATTGCGCGCTGGACCTTCCCGCTCTGGATGTACGTCTCTGTGACCGGAGTGATCGTCTACTTCTTTCTCTATCACCTGTTCCCTTCGCGATAGCCCGCATTTCTCACAGACCTTCGCCGCGAGACGACGGATAGCGGCCTGTCTGCTTCGTTGCATGCCAATTTCGCTCCTCGACATAGTGTCGACTATGCCTTCGTCGCAAAATCGCCATGCGCCTCGCATCCAAGCCACTCTCCGCCGTCTCACGACAAAGGTCTGTGAGAAATGCGGGCTAGAACCGGGCCCGTGGCTCCGCCTGGAGGAAAGAAAGTCGTACGTCGCGGCGGAGTCGCGGTCAGCCGATATTGCGAAACTCCGTGATCCGCTTTGGGCCAGCCCGTCAGCGTAGAGGTAAGTACTTCGCGTAAATCCGGTAGAGCAGATCCTTCGGTTCCTTTTCGTAGCGCTTCACGAGCTCGCGGCTGCGTCTTGCAAGCTCATCCTGCGGATTCGCCTTCAGGACCTCGTCGAAGCTGGCTGCGGCCTCCTGCATGTTTTCGGATTCCAGCGCCCCCTTCCCGATGTTGAAGTGGGCGTTTACGAGCAGCTGCCGGATGTTCTGATTTTGTGGATTTTCTTTGCTGAGCCCGTCGAGCACCAAAAGTGCGTCGCGGTACTTACCTTCCTTGAACAGCACCATGGCGTTATCGAGTTTCGCGACCTGTTGCGAGGCATTGTCGTAGAAGGGTTTGGCTTCGGGAGGGAGAGGCCGGATGGCGGACGCTTCCTCGTACATTTTCTTTGCAGCGACAAAGTCGAACGAGTCGACGGCAGCGCGAGCGCTGACCAGCAGTTCGGCGAAGACGTCTCCGGCCGGCCGGCCGTTGATCATCGATGCTGCTTCGCCTTTTTTCTTTTTCAGGTCTGCGAGCATTTCGATCGCCTGGTCGTGGTACTGGTCGCCAGGTTGAATCGTCAGCAGAAGCGCAATGGCGCGGTCGTATTGACCCCTCTTGGACAGACTCTGTGCTTCTCGCAGGGCCGTTTGCGACTCGATCGCAGTCTCGGCCTGTTCGCCCGAGAAGAACCTGGTGTAAGCAAAGTAGGAAGCCGCCGCCAGAAAGAGAACCAGGGCGCCAATCATCAGCGGAGTCTTCCAACTGCTTCGTGATGTCGAGGTGGCAACGGGTGGCGTTGTTCCCTTGCCCTTTCCGGCCCCCGGCGACGCGGCTGGCTCCGGATCAGGCGGCATGAGCATTCCGCCCGCTCCCTGATCCTCCGCCGGGAAGTCGTCGAAGCCGGCGAGGGAATCACTGCTGCTGGAAGTTTCTGGAAAGCTGGCGGAAGACTGGTCCGGCGACGATCTCGCGACGTCAATTTTTCGCAGGTAGTCGCTGGCGGTTACATTGCCGGCGTCGGTGGTGAGCACTTCGTCGAAACGGCGCTTTGCGGCCTCGAGGTCGCGTCGCATGTAGGCCGCGACGCCTTCTGTGATCAACTCTTCATTTCGACCCTCGACGGCCTGGCGCTTCCTCTTCGCATTTTCGATTCGTTCCGATGCAGTTTCATTCGTGACGTCGATCAGAAAGATGCGGGACCAGATGTCGATCGCTTCCTGAAAGTCTCCCGTCTTGAATGCGCGGTCGCCATCTTCGAGGTACCTGGCGATCCTGGTTTGATCCTCCGGCGATGTTTCGACCGAAGCCCCGCCGAAGTCGAACGCACCCGACTCCGTTGTCTGCGCGACCGGCGACGAGCCGAAGGACGAGGCGTCGAAGCCTGAGGGAGCTTGCGCAGCGCCGAATCCATCGAGGAATGGATTCCCGGTGGCCTGTGGTGGTGCGGGATCGAAGGAGAATGCTGATGAGGCTGCAGGAGCGGGAGCTTCCTCTTCGAACGTGAACTCGAAATCGCTGGGTTTACTGGCCGAAGAGGAGGCGGCGGAGCCGGTGTCGACGACGAACGAAGACGACTGTCCCGAGTTGAAATCGAGCTCTCTGGACGTGGTTATGGGGGTTATGGGTGCCTCAGAGACCCAGCTTGCCTCCGGAGTGAAAGAGGGAATGGGACTGGAGGAAGCGGCGGAAGCGGCTGAGCGGGGAACCTGCGATTCGAAACGTTTGACGGCCGGATGATCTGCGTCGAGAGAGCGCGCCTTCTCTAACAGGGTCCGCGCCGCCTCGTGATTTCCCTCGCTGAGTTTTCCGGTAGCTTTCATCAGGAACTGGTCGACGAAGGGAGCAGCTTCCAGTTTTTCCCGCGCGTCGCCGGCGATGCGGGACGCCTCTTCGTTGAAAAAGTCTTCCGTCAGTACTTCCGTCGAAATGTTGATTGCCTGCTGGAAGTCGCGTGCGTCGAGAGCTTCGCGCGCTCTCGCAAGACGGTCGCCAGGCTCGCTGCTCTGCAGAAGTGAGTCGACATCAATATCGGCGGAGGGGTCACTGATCTTCTGCAGGAGCCGACGCGCTGGCTCGAACGTGGGGTCGAGCTTGAGTACGAAGTCGCATCCTGTGCGCGCCTCCTCGCTTCGTCCCTGCTTGTGAAGGTCGACGGTCTGCTTGAATGTGGCGAGGACTCGCTCCCTCGTTTCAGAAGGAAGGCTCTGGTTCCCTGGATAAGTAGTCATCGATTCTTCTTTTAAAGTGAGATGGGCTGATTATACAAGTCACGGAAGCTGATGGACTTGTCGGGACGGCACTTTTTCAGCATTCTCTCGAAATCGAATCTAGCCCGCATTTCTCACAGACCTTCGCCGGGAGACGACGGATAGCGGCCTGTCTGCTTCGTTGCACGCCAATTTCGCTCCTTGACATAGTGTCGACTATGCCTTCGTCGCAAAATCGCCGTGCGCCTCGCATCCAAGCCACTCT
>DATLXH010000166.1:0-19795 GCA_035576005.1 Thermoanaerobaculia bacterium
GAACCAAGTGCCCTTCGGGCAACCAATCACGCAACGAGGGCGGCAGTAGCAACGACTGCTCGGGCATGTACTCGCGGTAACTTGTCGGCATGCCCGATTTTACCAGCCATTCGTCCTTTCTACCGCGCAGGCTCCTAGCCCCAAGGACCCTCACCAACGGGGCGACAGTGAATGATAAGGGACATGACGGTCCCGAAGGGGCCGAGTCCCTCTCCCCGGCGGGGGGCCCCGGATGTTCGCGTCAGCGACCGGGAGAGACTGATCTTTTTCTAAGGAATGGCGAGACTTTCACGCCCCTCTCCCTGCTTCGCTTCGCTCGCTTCCCTCTCCCCGCCGGGGAGAGGGAACGCCGCGTTGCGGCTCCGTTAGCGGTCTATCCGCAGTCTATCCGAGGTATCGCGCCAGGTACGGTGCCGTGCGACTCTTCTTCGACATGGCGACCTTTGCAGGCGGACCGCAGACGACGAGTTGCCCTCCCTCTTCACCCGCTCCATCAGTCTCACCACGTCGGCCGGATGCAGTCCCGTGGTGGGCTCGTCCAGAACGTAGAGTGTGTTGCCGCGCTGAATGCGCTGGAGCTCTGTGGCTAACTTGATGCGTTGTGCTTCACCGCCGGAGACTCAGCGTTCGGCCGGCTTTCTTATTGACCGACCACAGACAGAATGTTGCCGTCGGGGTCTTTGAACCAGGCGTTCTTCAGTTTGCCGGTTACGTGCACGTCCCCCTTTCGCGTGACGCCTGGAAAGTCGTAGTGCTCGAACGACACTCCTTTACTCTTGAGCGCCTTCACTTCAGCGTCGACGTCTTCGACAGTCCACGTGACAGCGGTAGCCTCGTTGGTACCCGCGTACTGCGACTCGTACACGAGCAGCGAGGATTTACCGCTGCTGAAGGAGAGCACACCTTTCTCGCCGGTCGGCCGCTGTGCGAGCCCGAGAACGCCTTCGTAGAATTTCCTGGCGACTTCGATATTCGTGACTGCCACGGTCGCAATTGCGTCTTCGTCTTTGAGCATAGGACTCTCCTTCACGAGCGTGATGCCGATTCTGCACCCGTGCAGAGACAATATGGCCCGAAGGGCCAGTTCCCTCTCCCTCGGGAGAGGGGAAGGGCCGCTTCGCGGGGCCTGGACCCTCGCACCTCCCGCCCTCTCCACTCGGGACTCTAGCGGGCTAGAAGAGCCAGGCGTAACCGAGCTTGATGAACAGCGTCCGGTCGGCCTCGGTCAGTTCAACATCGACTCCGTCCACATCTCCGCCGCGACTCGTCCCGGAGTAGCCGGCGAAGAACACGGTCTGTGGGTTCAGCTTGTAGGAGAAAAGCAGCTGGGGAAATAGCCGCTTCGCGCGTGAATCGACTCGTTGGTTGAGGTACAGGCCGGGATCGCGCGAAATGTCGGTGTACTGCAGGATTGCCCGAGCGAACGTTCGGATGTTGAACTGGTACACAGCCTTCAGTTGGGTGACCTTTGCTGCAAAGAGCCGTCCCCCTTCGACATCGAGATCGTCGTAGGAGTGATCGGCGTCGATCCTCGTGCGGACACCGATGTTCCAGCGGACGCCGCCTCCAATGCGAGAGCGCTGTCCGAGCCGGGTGTTTGCGAAATCGATCTGATCGGAGAGGTGCCGAACAGACGAATGAAGAAGTTACCCGAGGGCCGGAATTGGCCGTTCCAGTGAAGAAACTGCTCATCGAAAGTGACTCCGTTGTACCTGCGGTCGCGATCTCCGACGACAATCTGAACTTGAGACTGCAGCGGTCCGGCCACTGCCACGAACCCTTCGACCTCCTGCTCCAGCAGGTCTCCGTTCTGCTCTTCCGAGCGATCGACATCGCCGCCCGCGTTCCAGCGCGTGTACCAGTTCTTTCCTTTCTCGCCCCAGCCGGTGTACTCGACTCCTGCGTTTCCGATCGATACCCAACCTGCGGAATGAAGCCCGAGTCGGCGCGGAAATCTGTCCCGATATCTTCGTATCGTCCGCCCCAATTCCAGTTGCGGGAGTTATGGCGGTATTCGATGCGTCCAGCAATGTCCTTGATGCCGCCGCTCTTTTGCGAGTACTCAGACACAACGAGCTCGGGATAGTCGCTATCGGAGCCAACGATCTGACCTGTGATCGTGTCTTTCGCCGTGAGTCGGAAATTTCCGTCAAAGCCGTAGACCCGATTTCCGTATCCATCGCCATCGCGCGTCGTCAGCATTGCGCCGACCGACGAGGTCGCTCCGACGTTGAGGCGATAACGGAAGGCGCTGGAAATGTTCTTCTGGTCTAGCGACGCGAAGCTCGAGCCCTGAGGTCCCGGGATCAGGAGATTCGTGACTTCGTCCTGGGCGACATAGGCGCCAACCGTTGAATCGCCCAGTCTTCCGGTGATCTTGAGGCCGAATCCCGGATCTGCCACGGTGCGCGTGTACACAGTCTGGAGCGGACCTTCGAAAAAGTCGGCGCCTTCCAGAAAAAAGGGTCGCTTCTCATTAAAGAAGAGCGCGAACTGCGTGTTGATATCCAACTGGACCGAGTCCGCTTCGATCTGCGAGAAGTCGGGATTGAGAGCTGCATTCAATGTCAGGTTAGGAGTGATGCCCCAGCGTGCAGTGAGGCCGGCATTGATGTCCGCGTCGCCCGACGTTAGATCGCCCCCGGGGAATTGATTGCGCGTACTGGTCTGCTGCGCCGTGATGGTTGGGTCGAGCTCGATGTCGCGGCCTGGCGCGATGCCTTTGAATCCCGTAACCCGCGATGACTGGCACAGAGAGCAGTTTCGGTTGCGGTCCTGACCCTGCAACCCGAGGCGGTGTCGCGTGCTCCGAGGATAGTTGCGAACCATGTCCACGCCCCACGTCTGCTCGCTCTCGCTCCTCGGGAAACGGATCGAAGTAAATGGAATTGCCATTTCTACGATGAAGCCGTCAGGGGTGATCTGTCCTGCCGTACTCCAGATCGCATCCCAGGAGTTATCTGTGTTGCGGTTCGTGTCGTCCTGAATCAGATCCATCTGCACCCCGAGAGGGTTTACTAAGAATTCGAAGGCACGACGGTCGTCGTTGAAGGTGTCGAGGATGACACCGACGAAATCATCATTGAACGCGGTGTCTCGATCAGATAGATGTGCGCGGATTTCTTTCGGCCTCGGTTCATAGGCGCGAAACGCGACGTAGAGGTTCTTCTGGTCGTAGGTCATGAAACCGACGGTCCGCGCCGGCGGGGCGACGTTGTCGCCAGGAAAGGTCTCGGCGTCGAACTCCATCGGCTGCGCCCTCGTCCACGCGGCTTCGTTGAGCACTCCGTCGATCTTGACGGGCTCGGTCGTTGCCTCGATCCGATAGTCCTTTGCCTTGATCGGGACCTTTTGTTGTTCCTGAGCGCTGGCTGGAACTGAAAGTCCCAGCACGATTAAGGCAACTGCGAATTTCTGTGTCGTCACCAGACCCCCGAGTATCGTTTTGTCTGAACGAAGTACGAAGCTTCCCGTAGTTAGTTTCATGTCGGTAAAACCGGACTTGCCAGCGCATCGTCTGGATCTTCGACGTTCGCATGGTCCATTGGTTAGCCCGCATTGTCGCTCGCCATCACTTCGTCTGCGTCAGCGAATGCAAGGATCGCTGTTTATAAAGCAGACGTATGACATCCCCCGCCTTCGAATTATGATGATTCAAGGGAGGCTTCAATGCCTGATGAACCCGAGGATGATGCTGTGGTCGATTCCTCTCGACGAAGGTTCCTGATCCAGTCCGCGGTGGCCACGACTTCGCTCGTCGTCGGACCGATGCTGGGTGCTGCGACGAAATCAGGACCGGGAAAAACTGCGACCGAGACGTCAGTGGTTTCCTTCTCCCTCAAGGTCAATGGTGTCGAGCGCAAGCTCGCTGTCGATTTACGTACGACACTCCTCGATGCACTTCGCGAGGAGCTCGAGCTGACGGGCACCAAGAAGGGCTGTGACCAGGGCGCGTGCGGAGCCTGCACGGTGCTGGTTGATGGTCGAAGGATCAACTCGTGCCTGACGCTGGCGGTGATGCAGTCAGGCCGTTCCATCACCACCATCGAGGGTCTGGCAACGGGAGATGCGCTCCACCCGGTTCAAGCCGCCTTCATCCAGCAGGATGGTTTTCAGTGCGGCTACTGCACCCCCGGCCAGATCTGTTCGGCGGTCGCATGCATCGCGGAGGGACATACCAGGTCTGACGAAGAAATTCGCGAATGGATGAGTGGAAATATCTGCCGCTGCGGAGCGTACACGAACATCGTTGCCGCCGTGCGTGAAGCGGCGAAGAAGGGAGCGAGCAATGCAGCCCTTTGAGTATTCACGAGTGCAGGACCGTGATGCCGCGCTCACGGCTTTGTCGGCAGGGAAGGGATCGAAGCTCGTTGCCGGTGGAACCAATCTTCTCGATCTCATGAAAGAGCATGTCGAGACGCCCAGACGCCTGGTCGATATCAATGACGTGCCGATGGCTGCCATTGAAGCAACCGCGGGGGGAGTTCGTATCGGTGCTCTCTCCCGCATGAGTGACACGGCCGCGAACGATCTCATCCGTAAGAAGTATCCGGCGTTATCCCAGGCTCTGCTCCTTTCGGCCTCTCCGCAGCTTCGAAACATGGCCTCCATGGGTGGGAACCTCATGCAGCGGACTCGCTGCCCCTACTTCCGCGACATCACCTTCAGCGCATGCAACAAGCGTGAGCCTGGCAGCGGCTGCTCCGCGATTCCGGGCGAGAACAGGATGCACGCCATCCTGGGGACATCCGACTCCTGCATCGCCACGCATCCGTCAGATTTTGCAGTGGCGCTTGCTGCGTTTGACGGAGTGGTTCAGGTACAGGGGCCAAAGGGTGCTCGCGACATAGCAGCAACGGATTTCCATCTTCTACCCGGCACGACTCCTCATCGAGAACATGCGCTGGGTCCCGATGAGATCATCACCGCGATTGTGGTACCCGCGGCCGCTCACACGGAACGATCGCACTATTTGAAAGTTCGCGACCGGGCCTCTTACGAGTTCGCTCTAACCTCCGCGGCGGTGGGACTCGATGTCGGCGGAACCACGATTCGCTCCGCACGTGTGGCACTTGGCGGTGTCGGAACGAAGCCGTGGCGCTCCCGCGAAGCGGAGAGTGTGCTTACCGGCAGGAACGTCTCCGAGGCGCTGTTTCGTGAGGCAGCGGAAGCCGCACTTGGCGCGGCAAGGCCACAGAGACAAAATGGATTCAAGGTAGAACTGGCGAAGCGAACAATCGTTCGCGCCTTGCAGATGGTCAGCGGAGGTGTCGCATGATCTCGAACGTGGGGAAGGGAGTGGATCGCGTCGACGGGCGAGCCAAGGTGACAGGGACGGCGCGCTTCGCCGCAGAGAACAACGAAAAAGAGATGCTCTATGCGGTACTCGTCCCCAGCTCAATCGCCAGGGGTACGATCAAATCGATTGACACCGCCACGGCAAAGAAAATGCCGGGAGTCGTTGAGGTCATGACCCACCTCAACGTTCCGAAGATGGAGAAGGCCAGGACGTTCGTGACGGGTGGAGCGGCTGGCGAGAATCGGATGCCGCTCAGCGGTACGGAGATCCACTACGCCGGCCAGCATATCGCCCTGGTGGCAGCGACGACTTTCGAGCAGGCCACCGCCGCGGCGATGCGTCTGGGCGTCACGTACGTCACCCGGACTCCTCGGGCATCGATGGACAAACATCGAGGTGACGCGGTTCCAAAAGGAATGTTTGGCCCACCGGAAGCAAAGCGAGGCGACGCACCCGCCGCATTCGCTGCCTCTGAAGTCAAGGTCGATGAGATTTATCGCACTCCCATCGAGCATCACAACATGCTCGAGCCTCACGCCATCGTGGCGCGTTGGGACGGCGACCAGCTGACGGTCCATGACGCGTCGCAATATATCTCTGGCGCGCAGAAGGATCTGGCCGGCGCCTTCTCGATTCCCCTGGAAAACGTACGGGTTCTTTCGCCGTACGTGGGCGGCGGTTTCGGTTGCAAGGGAAACGTCTGGCCACATGTCTTTCTTGCGGCCGCGGCGGCAAAAATGCTGAAGCGACCGGTCAAGCTTTCACTCACACGAAAGCAATTGTTCACCTCGAACGGTCACAGGCCCGAGACAGAGCAACGGGTCGCTCTCGGAGCGGGGCGTGACGGGAAACTCACTTCGATCATTCATGAATCGATCTCCAACACCTCCACCTTCGACACCTTTGTGGAGCCTTGCACGATCGCGACGCAAATGATGTATGCGACGCCGAACCTTCATAGCGTGACCAAAGTCGTCGGTGTGAACCTCGGGACTCCTACGTTCATGAGGGCTCCCGGAGAGACGCCCGGAATGTACGCGCTCGAGTCAGCCCTCGACGAGCTCGCTTACAAACTGAACCTCGACCCTGTGCAGCTCCGACTGATCAATCATGCGGACAGCGACCCGGGAAAGAATAAGCCCTGGTCGAGCAAGTCGCTCAAGGAGTGCTATCAGCAGGCTGGCGATCGGTTCGGGTGGTCGAAGCGCAAAGCTGAGCCACGCTCGATGCGCGACGGGACGATGCTCCTCGGATGGGGAATGGCGAGCGCTACCTATCCAACGTATCAGCAGGCAGCGTCAGCGAAGGTCACCCTCTTCGCTGACGGCGGAGTGCTGGTTCAGAGCGGTGCTCAGGAAATGGGAATGGGTACTGCGACCGTTCAGGCGCAACTGGCCGCCGAGCTGCTTGGATTGCCGTTGGAGCGTGTTCGTTTCCGGTTGGGTGACACAAGGTTGCCGAAAGCACCCGTAGCGGGTGGGTCGATGCAGACAGCGAGTGTGGGGTCCGCGGTGCATGGAGCGGCCCTGGCTCTCCTCAAGAAACTGACCGATCTGGCGATCGCCGATTCTGCGTCGCCACTCAAAGGCGTCGCGTCAACCGAGGTGATTTCTGGCGACGGCCGACTGTTTGTGAAAAGCGATCGCAATCGAGGGGAGTCTTTCTCAGCCATTCTCGGCCGCCACTATCTGCCGTCGATCGAAGCACAATTCGATGCCAAACCGGGAGACGAAAAGTACTCGGCTCACGCGTTTGGCGCTCACTTCGTCGAAGTAGCCGTCGATCCCGACATTCCACGAGTCCAGGTTCGTCGCGTCGTCAGCGCCTTCGCTGCCGGTCGTATCCTCAATGCAAAGACGGCGCGAAGTCAGTACCTCGGCGGGATCGTGCAGGGACTGGGGATGGCGCTGTTCGAAGAAACTCATGTCGACGAGAACCTCGGCCGATTCACCAACGCGAATTTCGCGGAGTATCTCGTGCCGGTGAATGCCGACATCCTCAGCATCGAGCCGATCCTGGTTGAGGAAGTCGATCTGCACGCGAATCCGATCGGCGTGAAAGGAATCGGAGAGATCGGCATCGTGGGAGTGGCCGCAGCCGTGGCCAATGCGGTCTATCACGCCACAGGCAAGCGCGTCCGCGACCTCCCAATCACCATAGAAAAACTGCTCTAGCCTCAAGATAAGACGCGCGCGCCGGATGAGGGTCTCTGTAGTCTCCGCGCGTAGAACGTCAAAGCGACGTTCCCGGTTTCGCTTTACGAAAGTGCGATCGCGCGCACCGGCAAATCTTCCAATGCAGCTGCTCGATGCGCGGCCACGGCGATCAGTGGTCTCCGCGCCGCGAGCGACTCGAGCAGAATGTCTCGCCACATGCTCAGTGCCGTGTCGTCCAGATTTTCCTCAGGCTCGTCAACCAGTAGTACGCGCGGTTGAAGTGCCAGAGCACGAGCCAGCGCTATGCGCTGTCGCTGACCCGTAGAAAGCTCGCTCGCCGAGGCCAGCCACAGATCCTCTACACCGAGCCTGGCCAGAGCCATCCTTGCCGTGGACTCGACTGCCCCGCGAGGAAGGAGCATGTTCCTTCGCACGTCTCCCGCAAAAAAGAGGGGCGCCGCATGCACAAAAGTCGTCCCATCCTGGCCAAAAGGGAGTCGTGGAGCGACCACCCCGATGATCGGTGGGAGGATCCCTGCAAGGGTCTTGAGCAATGTGGTTTTCCCGCTGCCGTTCGGCCCGGTGAAGAGCGTGACCGTTTCACAGTCGAGCTCGAACGAACCGATCGTTGCTACTGCCATGGTGCGATAGCCAACGGTCAGGTTAGATGCCTGAAGGGTCACTGTCATCGGGAGCTCCGGGCTCGTTCCGTCAATCCATGAACGAGGCCGCTGACCGCAAGCGCAATCACCACGAGCACTACGCCGAGGGCGATTGCTCGGGCGTCGTCTCCCTTGCTGTGCTCGAGGGCAATGACCGTGGTGAGGGTTCGCGTCCGGCCCCGAATGTTCCCTCCGACGATGATTGCGGCTCCGAGCTCGGTGAAGACTCTCGCGAATGCGATCAGGAGTGCCGAAATCACCGCCAGCCGAAGCTCCCAGAGCAGCACCCACATTCTCCGGAGAGGTCCCATTCCAAGAACGATGGCTGTCTCACGGAGTTCGTTAGGAAGGCGCCGGGTGGAGCTGAGCGCGATGGCAGTGAGGATTGGCAACGCCAGCGTGAACTGCGCGAAGGCCATGACCGCTCGCGTGTAGAGGAGCTCGGTCCAGCCGAGAGGCCCGGAGGCGGAGAAAACAAAGTAGAAAAGAAGGCCGATCGCAACGGTCGGAATCGCCGCGAGCGTATATAGAAGCCAGCTGAAAAAGCCCGCTACTGCGTTGCGACCATTCCCCAGAACGTAACCGAGAGGGACGCCTACGACCGCTGCCGCGATCAACGCCGTAACAGAGACCTGGAGTGAAACGGCCGTGATCTGCCAGACCGCGGCATCGCCGCGGATGATCAGAAGCAGGGCCTCCCATACCGATCGTCCGAGCGTCATGTCAGAACGGTAGTACGTCAGGATTGTGGTGGGGTCGATTCGGAGGCCAGACGTTGAAAACTCTGGATCCGCGGATTCGGAAATCATTGATCATTTCGCGTCCAGCGCCGGTTGAGATCCACTCCGCGAAAGTGACAGCCGCGGACCCTCGCGACTTGTCACTCGTTCCGATTACCATGACGGCGTAGGTGTTCAGAAATTCCGGGTCGCCATGCGACAGCTCCCGCAGAGCAAGGAGGTGTGCAAGTTGAGAAAACGTGGCGCGATCCGTAAGGCAGTACGCTTTCAACTGGCTGGCCACACGAAGCGTCGCTGCCATGCCCTGACCGGTTTCGACGAGCCTCGGCGGCGGGGGAGTGGCGCCGCCTTTCTTCCAGAAGAGTTTTTCGCGGGCCTCCGTACCTGAGGCATCGCCGCGAGAGACGAACGGGGCGTCCGATTGCGCGATCCGCTTCATGGCCTCAATCGCCGAGGTGGCGGCGCCCACGTGTGCGCGATCGTCGGCGGGGCCGACAATCAGGAAATCGTTGTACATGATTTTTCGATACAGCCTCGCTTTACCGCTCTTGAGAAACGCCGTTTCGCCGGCTGGATCGTGAGTTACCAGGAGGTCCGCGTCTCCGTGAAGACCAAGCTGCATCGCCTTTCCGCTGCCGACAGACAACACCTCGACATCGATGCCCGTTTGTTTCTTGAAGGCGGGAAGGAGAGTGTTGAGAAGTCCGGAGTTGTCGACACTTGTGGTGGTAGCGAGTCTGAGCGCCGGCCGGCGCTCACAAGCCGGGAAGACCATGAGCGCAAGCAGAGCTAAAACCGCCCAGTCTGGCAGGAGCGCAGGCCATGCATCTCTCTTCTCCCGGCGGGAGAAGGTGGCGGGTGACCGCCGGATGAGGGTCCAGCGCCGTAGAAATTCTCCGCGATGTTTCGCTCGGCCCATCGATGTCATCAATTCCACAACCTCGCGTCTCGCGCCGTCAAGCCAGATCGAAGAGGAAAATCTCGGCCTCACTGCCGCTGGCGCCGGTGATGGTGAGCATCGCTTCATTCTCAATCGCTGCGCCGTCACCCTTCTCGAGCACGGTGCCGTTGACAGTGACGCTCCCGCTCGCGACCTGAAGCCACGCCCCATGTCCCGCCGCAAGTTTGTGCTCGACTCCGCTTGAGCCCTCCAGGATCGCGCCGTAGAGCCGCGCATCCTGATGAATGGTCACGGCGCCATGGTCTCCTTCCGGCGCCGCCAGGAGGCGTAGCTGCCCCCGTCGTTCGCCGTCCGCAAAGAGTTTCTGCTCGTAGCCTGGCGCGATCCCTTGGTGCTCCGGGATGATCCAGACCTGGAAAAAATGCACCGGCTCATCCTTCGAAGCGTTGAACTCACTGTGACTTACTCCGGTCCCCGCACTCATTCTCTGGACCTCGCCGCGACGAAGCACCTCTTCACTGCCGGTCGAGTCCCTGTGTGCGAGCGCTCCCTCCATCACGAGCGAGATGATCTCCATATTGTCATGGCGATGCTCGCCGAAGCCACGCCCGGGAGCGACTGTATCTTCGTTGATGACGCGCAGAGAGCGGAAGCCCATCTGATCGGGGTCGAAGTAGTTGGCGAACGAGAAACTGTGATGCGAGGTGAGCCAGCCGTGTCTTCCAACGCCTCGGTCCTTCGACTTCCGAATCGTGATCATGAGTGCCCCCGCTGCGACAGATAAAACAAGGTGGATGAAAATCTCTTTCGTCCCGTCTAGCGAGCTAGCGCAGGCGATGCTCGACTGCCTTGTCATGTACGTCCACAGACATTTCCACACCCCAGGGCAGTCGAGACGCCTCGCGCTACACGCGAGGCGGCATACCACCGAGGCGGCAACATTTCTTGAAAGTAATCGTGTAAAATAACCACTTCCCCGTTAAAAAATTACCTTCACTGCACTCTCACACCCGAGCAGCCTGGTCCGTTACCGAAGCTCCGGAAACTGCCCGTAATTTGTCCCAAGGAATTCGTGTCATGAGAACCCTTCTGCGGCGTTTTTCCACATCCTTCGTTGTGCTGCTCTCTTTTCTCGCCGCGCCGCTGGCGCACGCGCAGATCAGCACTGACATCTTGAAGCCTGTGGGTTTCCACCCCAGCCCCATCAATTACTTCAACGTTCCCTATTTTGCGGATGGTTTTTCGCAGGGCGAAGGCTGGCGGAGCATCCCGGGCGTGCAGTCGGTGGATTTCGGCGACCCCATCGATATGACAACTCCGGCCAGCCTTGCTCAGTTCGATCAGAACGGCTTTCCAAGATTTTTGAATCCCGGGCAGAGACTCCGCGCAATCGTGTTCGGGCTCGGCATCGAAGACCCGACGAACCCGGTACGCCCACCAGGCTGGCCTTCGCGCGACACTCTCGCGAAGGGCCGGCTTATCGTAACCTGGAAAGGAAACGCCGATGTTCGTCTCGCTGGCTGCGCGTTCACCGCGAGCGGCTCGAACGGGGCTCAGACCGGCAACATCGCCGATGGACGTCGCATCTATCTCTGCACCGGCGCAGCGCAGTCGATCGAAGTCCAGTCGATGCTGACTGCGATCACGGAAATCGACGCCTGGCTTGCGCCTCCTGACGATCCAGCGACTCCATCCGTGAACGAGAGCACCAGCGGCACGCTCGAGGGTCAATTCTTTCATCCGATTCTCCTCCAGCGCATCGCTGATCGCAATTGGAGCTTCATTCGTTTCATGGATTGGGGAGCGACGAACGCCAGTCCTCAGCAGGACTGGATCGATCGCCGTCGGCCCGGCTATGCGTTCAAGAGCGGCGTGCTCAATAAGCGCAGTCCATCGGCACAAGCCCAGGGAGACCGGGAAACCGGGGCCCCGTTCGAAGACATGGTCCGTCTCTGCAACGAGACGGGCAAGAATATGTGGATCAACATTCCGCATCTTGCGACTAACGACTTCATCACGAAGCTTGCGCAGACCATTCGCTTCGGTAGTGACGGAGTCAACCCGCATACGAGCGTGACGGCGAATCCGAAGTTTGCACCCTTGAATTCCAGTCTCAAGGTCTACGTCGAGTTCTCCAACGAGATCTGGTCAAACGGTTTCGCATTTCCGCAGGGCGCCTGGGCCATCGAGGAGGCTGCGAAAGTCGGACTGACCCGGGAGCAGTTCATCGCCCGTCGGTTCAGCGATTCGTGGCGGATCTTCCAGCAGGTCTTCGGTGGGACGGCCCGGCTCGTTCGCGTAGCGGCGATTCATACCGCCAACGACGGTTACACCCGTCCTTTACTCAAGGAGATGGGCAGCTACGGCGTCACGCTTGGGCTTTCCCCCGCCGTTCGACCCGACGTGCTTGCAGTAACGACTTATTTCGGCAATGGGATTCAGGACTTCGTCCTGGAGCAGGGTTTTGCGACGAACAAACTATTCAACGATCCTTATTGGACGAGCGCGCTCTTCATCCAGCACCGGCAGTTAGCCTTCGCTGAATGGAGACGTCGCATGCTCGCCGGCGATTCGTCGGCTGGTGCCGGCCCCGACGCAACCAGTCTTGGTGGAGGGTTTTCCAGCAATCTCCGAACGCTCCCCAAAGAAGAGCTCGGGTTCGATCTTCCCATCATTGCCTACGAAGGGGGTCCGTCCCTTTTCACCGACTCAGCACCGGTCAACGATCAGAACGCCAGGAATGCTCAGGGCATACCTTCGGACGATTTCGTCACGACGTTTGTCGAGGCAATGAATCGTGACCCGTTGATGAAGAATATCTACGACATTCACCTCAACCTTGCGAAATCCAAAGCGCTCTGGACGCACACGCCTTACACCGATGCACTTTTCTGGAGTCGATTCGGTCAGTGGGGCCACCTCGAGACATTCGACCAGAACCCCCTGCAATCGCCAAAGTACTCGCTGATGCTCGAGCATTTTGACGAGTTCTCCGCAATCCGTCACATCGATACACCTCTCGGCCCAGTGCCGCAGTTTGGATCGAGCTCGACGTTGCGACCGGCCATCGTCGGACAGACATACTCCGTGGATGTTCTGGCGACGGGCGGAAATGGCGCTCTTACTGTAAAGATCATTGGATCGTTCCTCGACAGCGGACTCACTGCAGTTCCCATCGCCAATGGCTTTCGCGTGAGCGGGAAACCATCCAAGAGCCAGAAGAACTTCATTCATGCCCGGGTAGTCGACGCGGACGGCGACCCCGCCTGGCAGATCTTTACTCTCGAGTCATTCGGCGGACCAGGCACTCTGGTTCAGAGCAACTTCCGCGGAACGTCACCGGCACTGAACCGCCCATTCGCCCAGACCCATGTGCTCTCTCCCCAGGTTACCTGGAGCGGCTGGCAAATCAGCCGGCCCATCGATGCCCAGGGTGGTGTTCGAGCCGAGAGTGGCGATGACGCATTCGTCTTCTCGCTCGACGGGCCATCGAGAGGCGGAGCGAACGCCGGCGACTCGACGCTCAGCGAAGCGATCGCCGAAAGCGAGTTTCTCACTGCCACGGTCACTCCCGTAGGCGGAGCGCTCGATCTTCGCGGCGCAGAGGTTCGATTCCTGACCAAGCGACGCGACTTCCATGCGCCGCGTGGTTACGCGCTCATGTCGAGTATTGGCGGATTCACGGAAGCGGCTGTGCTACTCAAGAGCGTCGCCCCCGATAAGGACGATTTCACCGAGCGTGAACATATCGCGACTCTCCCGTCGACCTCGGCGTTTCAGTCGGTGACCTCTCCGATCGAATTTCGGATCTACTTGCAACTCAATTCGCCCGCAAACCTACGAGCCTGACCGGCTTCAAACTGACCCAGAAGCCCCTTCTGCGCCGTCGCGCGGCCAAAGGGTGATGCCAAGGGCGACGGAGTCGTTACGTCTCCGAACGTCTTGTATCTGATTCATCACGCGTTCGCTGGTGGACCGGCGCCGTTCGGGACTGAAGATGCCAACGGCGACGGTAGCGTTACTGCTGTGGACATTCTCTATCTGATCAAATGACGTCTTTGCCGTCGACTCTGGTGCAGCACGGCATCTATCTCCCTGTGAAAATGGGCGCGCGCTTTTCCAGAAAGTGGGCGATCCCTTCCTTGAAATCCTCAGACTTCAGACTCTCGAGCATCTCGCTCTCCGAAAACTCGAACGCCTGAGCGAGGCTGAGAAACATCGCCTCGTAGACCTGTCGCTTGATCACCCCTGTCGAACGGGGACTGGCACTGGACGCCATATCACTTGCGTATTGCTGCACGTTCTCCCGAAAGGTCTCCTCCGGGAAACTCTGATTGATCATCCCCATCCTGAGCGCTTCCGCAGCGTCGATACTGCGCGCAGAGAGAAGCAGATCGAGGGCGTTCGCGTGACCGACGACTCGAGGAAGAATCCAGGCCATCCCGAACTCCGCGATCAAGCCTCTTTTCGCGAATGCCGTCGAAAATCGTGCTGCCTGTGACGCGAACCTGATGTCACAGTAGAGCGCGATGGCCAGCCCCAGGCCGACCACCGGACCGTTGATTGCGGCAATCACCGGCTTTCTCAGCGCCGGAAAGTATGAGTACTTTGTCTGGAAGTCGGGACGGACGTCGTGCCGGTCCGTGATGCCTGTATTCCGAAGTGCCTGCGCGCGGCTCGACCCGTTTACGCCGAGCTTTGCCACCTCGTCGAGCAGTGACATATCCGCGCCAGCGCAGAATCCGCGGCCCGCTCCCGTCAGAACAATGACCCTGACGCCGTCATCAGCCTCCGCTTCCGCCATGGCCGCACGGACTTCCCGCTCCATCACAGCGGTCCATGCGTTCAGCTTGTCGGGACGGTTCAGCGTCACTGTTGCGACACGGTCGATTACCTTGTAAATCGTTTCTTGTCCTGTCATCGAGAACCTCGGTTGCAGTCTCCATTTCTTTCCGGTGGCGTGACCATTGTCTGATGGTTCTCAGAGCCGCCGCTCCTGAAAAGGATGGGTCGCCAGCGCCAGAGTGAAGGAGCAACGGAAAAATTCACAAATTCGAACCATCGGTAATACTGCGGTCAGAATGAGCGTCACCCTTCGCCGGTTGAGGGGTCGCAGCGATGCTCTTTCCGTGCTCCGATCGAATCAGAGCTCCCGCGGGACGATCCTGCAAACGTACTCAGACCTGAAATGACCTTCCACAAGCTCACGACGATTCTCTGCACTCTGGCCATGCTCGCCTCCAGCGGGTGCGGGAAGAGTGATGCGTCCGGCAGACCAGGTAGCGGGCGGGAGCGTGGCGGTGATCTGCCTCCGAAGCGCGTCCGCATAGAGAAGGCTCAGGAGCGGGCGATCGGCGAGTCGGTTCTCGTCAACGGGACCCTCGATGCTTATGACCGGGCGATTGCCGGGACCAAGGTTGCGGGTCGTCTCTCGGTGATCTCAATTGATCTGGGAAGCCGGGTGCGACGCGGTCAGATGATTGCCCGCGTTGATCCGACGGACTACAACATCCGGTTGCAGCAGGCCGAGGCTTCGCTCTCCCAGGCACGAGCCCGTCTGGGGCTCTCGCCAGATGGTACTGGCGACGGCGTCAACCCTTCCGATACCGGGACGGTACGAGAGGCCCGTGCCGTGCTCGAGGAAGCACGCGCGAAGCGCGGGCGCTACGAGTCGTTGCTTGCGAGCGGTCTTGTCTCCAAAGCCGACTTCGACACGGTTCAGGCCTCGGCCCGCGTTGCTGAGGGTCGGGCGCAGGACGCGCTCGAAGAGATTCGAACGCGTCAGGGTGCGCTTTCCCAAAGGCGTGCTGAACTGGCTCTTGCGCGACAGCAGCTGACGGACACAGGGATCTATGCGTCGTTTGATGGCGTGGTGCAGCAACGAATGGCCAGCATAGGTGAGTACCTTGCGGCCGGGGCGCCGGTTGCGGAGATCGTCAAGGTCGATCCGTTGCGTTTTCGCGCTGACGTGCCGGAGCGTGACGCCGCCACCATCCGGGTTGGACAGGTCGTCCGCATTACTCTCGAGGCGAGTCCCCGCGAATACGCCGGTCGCGTGACGCGACTCGCGCCGACCATCACCGAGCGGACCAGAGTGCTCGCAATCGAGGCTGACATCGCCAATGACGGAGCCCTCCGCGCTGGCTCGTTTGCCCGGGCCACCATCGTGACCGGCTCCTCCCAGCCGGCGCTGACGGTGCCGGCCGGCGCAGTTGTGACGTTCGCAGGGATTCAGAAGCTCATCATTGTCCAGAAGGGAAAAGCGTCGGAGAAACCGGTGACTACCGGAAGACGCAGCGGCGCATACATCGAGATCCTGAGCGGCGTCGAGCCGGGGGACGAGATTGTCCTCAATCCTGCAAACATTCGCTCGGGCCAGCCTCTGGAGATCACGCGTTAACGTGTAGTCATGCAGAGACTCGCTGAAATCTGTATCCGCCGACCGATCTTCGCTTCGATGATCGTTCTCGCTCTAGTCGTGATCGGCGCCGCGGGCTACACGCAGCTTGGCGTCGATCGGTATCCATCAGTCGACCTGCTTACAGTTGCCATTCGAACCTTCCTTCCCGGTGCGGCTCCCGAGGAAGTCGAGTCTCTCATCACGCAGACAATCGAAGAAGCCGTCAACACCGTCGATGGTATCGACGAGTTGCGCTCCGTGTCGGGAGCTGGCAACTCGATCGTCATCGCCACGTTCAAGTTCGAGCGCGATCTGGAGAGCGCCACGCAGGACATTCGCGACCGTGTGAACTCTGTTCTGAACCGACTGCCTGACGACGCCACGTCGCCTGTGGTGCAGAAGTTCG
Source organism: Thermoanaerobaculia bacterium (assembly GCA_035576005.1). Taxonomy (GTDB): domain Bacteria; phylum Acidobacteriota; class Thermoanaerobaculia; order Gp7-AA8; family Gp7-AA8; genus DATLXH01. The sequence goes on from DATLXH010000166.1 coordinate 16,565, forward strand.
ACAACGACAGCTCTCCGGTTCTGACCCTCTCGCTCTCGGGCGACCGCTCCCTTCGAGAGCTCACCGAGCTCGCCGATAAGACGGTTCGAGTCCTGCTCGAGCGAACTGGGGGAGTTGGCGAAGTCCGAGTCGTCGGCGGGCTCGACAGGGCCATCAACGTCTGGATCGACGGGATCGTCTGGCCGCCTATCAGCTCCCGATCACAGCCGTTCGCGACGCACTCGATCGCCAGAATGTAGACTTGCCCGGTGGCAACGTTACCGGAGAGCGACAGGAGCTGACTCTCCGCACGATGGGGCGATTCAACGAGCCCGCTGCGTTCGAGAATCTCGTAGTCGCCACTCGGACGGATAGCGTTGCGGGCGGCGCGCTGTCCGACCCGACTGCCTCTTCGACCCCAATCCGAATTCGCGACATAGGCCGGGTCGAGGATGGAACCAAGGAACAGCGGAGCCTGGCTCGTCTTGACGGAGTCCCGACGGTTACGCTCGATATCAGACGACAGTCAGGGTCGAACACGATCGAGGTGATCAACGGAGTCAAGCGTGCCCTGCCGGGAGTTTCAGATCAGCTCCCGCCCGATGTGAAACTCGAGATCATCCGCGATCAATCGCGCTACATCGAAGCGGCACTCCACGAGATCAAAATCCACCTGGTCCTCGGCAGCATCCTGGCCTGCCTCGTCGTGCTCCTCTTCATGCGCTCCTGGCGCTCGACGGTGATCGCAGGGATTGCCATCCCTGCCTCGGTCGTCTCCACGTTCGGGATGATGTGGGCCCTCGACTTCACACTCAACAGCGTGACGATGCTCGCACTGGTGCTGATGGTAGGGATTGTCATCGACGACGCCATCGTCGTTCTCGAGAACATCTTCCGCTTCATTGAAGAGAAGAAGATGAATCCGCTCGATGCCGCGCGCGAGGCCACTCGCGATATCGGCCTCGCGGTGCTTGCAACGACGCTCTCTCTCGTCGTCATCTTCCTGCCTGTCTCATTCATGTCCTCGGTGTCGGGTCGGTTCCTCTACCAGTTCGGCATCACCGCAGCGGTGGCGATCATGGTGTCGCTACTGGTCTCTTTCACGCTGACTCCGATGATGAGCTCGCGACTTCTGAGCCTCAAGGATGCCGAGGGGAGCGGTGCGCATGCTGCCGCGCATGGCGCTGCCACCTCCCGCGTCGGTTTCTACGCGAAGGTCGACCGTCTTTACAGCCGGATGCTCGAGTTCTCCATGCGGCACCGCACGCTCGTCGCTGTGACGGCGCTTGTGATCGTGCTGCTGAGCATCCCGCTCTACAAACTCGTCAAACAGGAGTTCATCCCGACGAACGTCGACGAAGCGGAGTTCGATGTCAACGTCAATGCACCTCAGGGAACGAGTCTCTCTGCCATGAATGAGGCGATGACGGCGATCGAAAAGGAATTGATGGATACCCCGGGTGTACAACTCGTTCTCGCATCGGCGGGGGGCGGGTTCCTGAGCTCAACAAACAGCGGCAGTGCCTACGTCCGTATCGCCCCTCACGAGGAACGAACGCTGTCGTTCACCAAGTTCTGGAACTCACTGAAGAAGGGAAAGCCGTGGGAGGTTTTCAAGGGGAATTACTCTGCGCAGGATGTGATGCAGGACGTGCGCAAACGAACGCGGAAGTTCGCGCCCATTCGAGTCGCTCCTCGTAACCCCCCCTCGTTCAACTTCGGCCCTGGCGGTCGCTCGGACATCAACTTCGTCATTCGCGGTCCCGAGCTCGAGCAGCTGTCTGTATACGCCGAGGAGCTGATCGCACGGTCCGGGAAACTCGGCGGAATCGTTGATCTCGATACGAGTCTCGAGCTCGACAAGCCTGAGCTCCGCGCGGAGATTGATCGCGCGCGGGCCGCAGATCTCGGTGTCAACACGTCAGACATTGCCTCGAGTCTCAATGTCATGGTCGGCGGCGATCAGGAAGCGACTCGCTATCGCGATGCCTCGGTTAATGAAGATTATGACGTGCAGTTGCGTGTTGAGAGCGCGAACAGAATCAGCCCGGAAGCAATCGGGAGACTTTACGTTCCGAGCACCCAGGGCGGGCTCGTTCGGCTTGATAATGTCGTCACCATCAAGAGAGGCCTGAGCCCGTCCCGGATCGACAGGCTCGATCGCGAGCGGCAGGTGTCGGTTAGTGCCGGCGTAGCTCCCGGCGCGGCTCTGGCGGATCGGATTGAGGCGATGCGGGGTGCCGTACGCGACATGAACCTTCCGGCCGGCTACACGACAGCAGTGACTGGACGTGGCCGTGAGCTGGAACGGACGTTTCACGAGTTCATCTGGGCCTTCATGCTGTCCATCATCTTCATGTACATGATTCTCGCCTCACAGTTCGAGAGCGTCATTCATCCGATCACGATCCTGCTTAGTCTGCCGCTCGCGGTTCCGTTCGCCTTGTTCTCGCAGTTCATCACTGGCAACACGCTCAACCTTTACTCGGCTCTCGGAATACTGGTGCTCTTCGGCGTTGTGAAGAAGAACTCGATTTTGCAGGTCGATCACATGAACAACCTTCGCGCTCGGGGGATGGACCGCGCTGCGGCGATTCTGCAGGCGAACCGCGACCGGCTGCGCCCGATCCTGATGACGACTCTGGCCCTCGTGGCGGGCATGCTTCCTCTTGCGCTCGGCACCGGCCCCGGCTCTGAAGAGCGGCGCTCGATTGCTGTGGTGGTCATTGGAGGACAGTCACTTTCCCTGTTGCTGACTCTACTGGTGACCCCGGTCGCCTATTCGCTCTTCGACGATCTCGCGCAGAGTAAGCCTTGGCGCCCCATCGTCGCCAGGTTCAGGCCCGCTGGCAGAGTCTCGGGCGAGCCGCCTCTCCGTCCTGCTTTTCCTCCCCGCGACGCGTAAGGGTAGCGAGCGGGGCGAAGCAGGGAAAGGGGCATAGCAAGCGGTTTGGGTCCGTATTTGCCAAACCCCGGCCTAAGAAAGCCTTAAGTTTTATCGGCTTGCCGGGATGTCAAGCCGAGCCCCTCCCGCACGGCCGCCCCAGCTCGGGGATGACACTTCGTTCTCGTTCCGTTCGCGCCACCTTGCCGCACATCGCTTCTGATGAGACCGGTTCACTGACTGACGTGGTTGAGCCGCGAAGCGGCGTATCCCTCTCCCCGGCGGGGAGAGGGAAGCGAGCGAAGCGAAGCAGGGAGAGGGGCGTGAAAGTCTCGCCAGTCCGTCGGAAAGGGGGAGGTCTTCGTATC
>DATLXH010000167.1:0-2507 GCA_035576005.1 Thermoanaerobaculia bacterium
CCCTCTCCCCGGCGGGGAGAGGGTGGTCGCGTAAGCGACCGGGAGAGGGGCCGCGAGAGATACGAAGACCTCGCCCTTTTCGACGGACTGGCGAGACTTTCACGCCCCTCTCCCTGCTTCGCTCCGCTTGCTTCCCTCTCCCCGCCGGGGAGAGGGAAATGCCGCTTCGCGGCTCAACCACGTCAGTCAGTGAACCGAAGAGACTGGCGATCGTGCAGGAGGAACTCGAAGGCGCTTGAACCTGCAGGAAGCGCCTCTACTTAATCACCATCTCCATCAGCCTCGACAGGGAAGTATTCACGAAGTTCAGGAGCGATCCCTTGACTCCCCCGACCGCAACGCTCTGCTCGTTTGAAGGGGGTCGAGATGATGGGGGAGCAACGCTGTCTGACGGCCGGGCCGAGCGATCGACGAACTTCTTGATGATGATCCCGCACTGGCTGCACGATTCGGCCGCCGGCTGCTCCTGCCCACAACTGGGGCAGGTCATTTTGCGCTCGCCGTGAGCCTTGGCGATCTCCTGGAACTCGGGTGCGTCGACCCAGAGACCCGAACAGCTGCGGCATCCTTCGATCAACGTCATCGTCCCAGGGTAGTTGAACATCAGGAGCGCTTTGCCGCACCGCGGGCACAACATCTTCTCCTTGACTGCAGCCTTGGCAGGGATGGTCAACCTCTCCAGCGGGTTCGCTCCGACGACAGAGGCAATTTCCCCATCATCGAACCAGACACCTCCGCATTTCGGGCAGCGATCGACCTCGATCGCGCGTCCACGGAACTTCTTCCGTTCGAGCGCTGTACTGCAGTTCGGACAGTTCATGCTCACCAACTCCCTGTGGCTCCCCCACCGCTAGAGAAACCTCCGCCAAAGCCGCCGCCCGATCCACCGGACGCCCAACTTCTCGACCTTCTGTGTCGACTCCCTGCTCCACGCAGAGCCGCGACAAGCACAACGAGCAGGAACAGCAGGAGCACGAGCGCCAGACCGACGAATACCCACCCCCACCCGCGCTTCCCGTTCTGGAGAAGGCTGAAGCCGATAAGCAGGAAGGCCACGATTCCGACAGCCATCATGATCAGCTTCCAGGGAACGCCGGCGGACACCGTCGTGAATTCGTTGACGATTGCTTTCACGCCGCGTGAGATGCCACCGGAAAAATCTCCCTGCCGGAACCGCGGGACGATGACTTCCTCCATGATCTTGGACGCATTTCGATCGCGCGCGGGCTCGTAACCGGCTCCGAGCTCGATTCGCGCCTTTCGATCGCGAACGGCCACCAGGAGGAGGATGCCGTCGTTCCTTGGAGCATTGCCGATTCCCCAGCGATTGAAGAGCTCTGTGGCGAAGCTTTCAATCGAGCTGTTGGCTGTTGCGTCGTAGTCATCGATCGAGTCGATCGTCAGGACGATGATTTCGGTGCTGCTCTTCTTCGCGACCTTGTAAAGCAACTGCTCGATTCGCTCTTCCTCCTGGGGGCTCAGCACGCCGGCCAGATCCGTGACATGTCCGGAATCACGCTTCGGATACGGGCCGTACTCTTTCGCCATCGCGCTGCCGGTAAGCAACGCGGTGAAGAGCACAGCGAGACGAATCTCAATCGAAGATGAGGGCATTGGAGATCTCGTCGACATCCGAGGCTTTCGGTGGATAGAGCTGCGAGAGTTTTTCGCCCACCATGCGAATCCCGAGGCTCAGTCCATCGGCCAGCTTCCCGGCACGGAATTCTTCCACCATGGCGTCACGCACCTCGTTCCAGAACTCCTGACCGACGCGGCTGTTGACACCTTCATCGCCGTAGACGAGAACCTCATGATCGCGAAAATCGATCAGAAGAAGAACGGCGTTGCGCTCCGTTGTCTTGTCGAGTTGGTATTTCTGAAAGATCGAGCGAGCTTTCGTCTTGATGCCCAGCCACGTCGAGCGCGTCACCACCACTCGCAGCTCGGCGGACGTCAACTGTTCAGCCGCCGCGATCTTGGCCTCGATCCGGTCGATTTCGTCGCGCGAAAGCGTATCCCGCTGCATAGCTCAGTGTTGGATAGGAGCATTGTCACCCGAATTCTCGACGCAGGCAACGCCGTCGAACTCCCGACCCCAATGACCTCTGGACGGTCTTGAACTTTGAAGGCCCGGCCCCAAAAGTTTACGGCCCGCTAAAAACAACGGGGAAGCAGAAGCCCCGAGAGGACGCGGTGTAGGTCAGATTTCCTTCTGTCGCGCGATCAATTGAATTGACTCCAAACGACGTGTCATGCTGAACGGGAGAACAGCGAGCAACGCTGGTGAAGAGGTGTGACACGCGGCGTGGACTGGCGCCCCGAAGGGGGCGAATCCCTCTCTCCGGCGGGGAGAGGGTGGTCGCGTAAGCGACCGGGAGGTGCGCCCGAAAGCGCACGCGAGCAGAAGGGTGAAAGTCCTTTCTGGTCAAACGTTCATTGACTAAAGCTGACCGTAACTGCGTCGTGGTAACACGGGGTGGGGAGCAACGGGAGGCAAAACGACCGGT
>DATLXH010000168.1:0-11571 GCA_035576005.1 Thermoanaerobaculia bacterium
ATCGCTTTGGACGAGGGTTCATGCCGGGATGCAGAATTCCTGATGCGAATGTCTGGGTGCCGGACGCAGGCCCTGCGTCCCTACACCCGCCCCGGTTGCTCTCGACACAGTGTCAACTATGCTCTCGTCGCGAAACCTTCGCGCAACGAAGCAGACAGGCAGCTATCCGCTGCCGCAGCAGAAGGTCTGTGAGAAATGCGGGCTAGTTGTTGAAAAACCCCGGCCGCTTCTCCCCTGTTGATGAGGCAAGGCCGATCATGCTGCCGGTAAAGATCGGATCCGGAACGGAGAGATAAAGAGGAGTCTTGAATCCCTCAGCTGTCAGGGCAAGAACCTTCTGGTCACCATCGAGCTCTACGTCCTTGAGGTTGGCGAACGTGATCTCCTGGCCACCTTTGCCGTCGACAATCACCCTTCGCGAGGTGACAATCACCTTGCAATCGCCCGCGGGAGTCCAGACTTGCTCGGTCGTCCTGGTGCCGTCCTCGAGCAACTTCTTCTGCGTGCCGGGCTTGAGCAGCGAGCCCGACGTCACGTGATGACACGTTTCCTGAAAGGCAAGCTTGACCGGCGGATTCTTGATCAGTACTTTCTCTTTGGTCACGCCCTTGAGCTTTCTGAACTCTTCGATGGCGGTCTTTTCAATCGCCACGTCTACCTCCGTTAAGCGCAGCTCGCTGCCGATTTCGCGGATCACTCCCTCTCGCGCTGCACTGAGCCTGTCATCGGCCAGCATGTCCCAGACTGCTTTCTGGTAGACGCTCTTCTTGACCAGCAGTGAGTCTGCCTTGTCGAGGCCCACGGCGCTGATCGTGTCGTCAAGCTCGTTGGCGAGTCCTCGGGATCCGACCTTGTCGAACCGGGTCAGGGCTCGGAAGCCGGCCGCGATCGCAGCAGCTGTAGCAGTTTTCCGAATCGCCGCATACGGCACGTCATCGGCAGCCTCGCGCTCCTGCCTGACGGCCTCCAGAGCTGCGGCATCCTGCTGCTCGTCCAACAGTCGGACCTTCGCTGCGAACGATGCGGCGAGCTCGCTGTTTCTTTTCTCGATTTCGGCCCTCTCAGCGCGAATCTTCTCTTCTGCTGCGCGGCGATCGGCGCGCTGCTTGGCGTTGATGATCGGCGGCGCAATAACCATAGCGAGACCGATCACGATCTCAACGTAGCCTGCCGGGCCTTTCTTCATCACCACCGCGATCCCAATGAGAATCAGCAGGACACCGACTCCCATGAGCACCCTCTCCAGCATTTGTCGCCCTGTCAGCGGGATCTTCTCTCCCTTGATTTTTCGCGAGGTTCCATCCACGGGGAGCTCTTCGTGGAAATAGAGCCCACCTCCGCTGGAGGTCTGGTACTCGCCGCCCGAGCCTGTACTGAAGTGTCGAGGATCGGTGCCGATCTCTTCATCGGTCCGTCGCTGTGCGACGTTAAATCTGACGGAACCGATACCCACTGATTTACGGATGTAAAAACCCACTTGACCTCCGATTTCACGCAACAGCAGCCTTGCCGCTCATTCAACAGTTCTGCCAGCGACGTGCCCCAGACATCCCTTACTGCCCCGCACTGGCGACTCTGGCCAAGCTCTTGCTTCGGTGGCCACCGGAGGATCGAACATGAAATCACTCAAGACCGTCCTTGGCGCTCTGCTGTTTACGACTGCACTTCCGCTCGCTGCAGCAGATCGCTCGGTCGACATCACAGGCTCAGTTGCCTTCATCCACCTCAACGAGCAGAACGAAGAGAGTCTGGATGTCGAGAGCGACCTCGGTTTCACGGCCGGACTCAATGTCTTTTTCGGCAATCGTGTATCGCTCGACGTAACAGCGGGTGTTTTCGAGCCCGAAGCCTCCCTCGACCTCCCGACTTCAACCGTCGGACGTCTCAAACCCCTGCAGATCCAGCGCGCCACTGTGGGGAAGGTCAAAATGATTCCTCTCACTGCAGCCTTGCTTTACCACTTCGCTCCCGAGGGAAGATTCGATCCGTACGTGGGCGGAGGAGTTGAGTACATCCTGCTCGGCGATTTCGACAATGCCGATGACGTCGACTTCGAGAGGATTGATTTCGAAGATGACCTCGGCGGGATGATCAACGCCGGTGTGAACATCGGTTTCGGACGAAACCTCGCGCTCAAGCTCGATGCCAAATATGTCGCGATCGGAGATCCCGTCACAACCTCGGGAGACATTCCTGTCGAGCTCGAGCTCAAACCACTCACCCTCTCAGCGGGGCTGTCATTTCGCTTCTAAGTGAGCTCGCTGCAACCACGAAAACCCAGGAGGAGTCGTCAATGTCAGACAACAAGAGTGCACGCGAACAGGCAAAGAACCGGACATCTGGCCAGCCAACAGGCGTCGAGACTCAGGAAAAGAAAGGCAAAGCAAAAGAGCAGGAGCGAGCCGACAAGGCAGCAGAGAAAAAGCGCTGACCAGACTGCTCGCGCGTCGCAAGACCCTACGTGCGACCTCGGTCTAAAATCCGCTGGATCGCGTCCATCGCCGCGTGCCGACGCTGAGGCCAATCTCCTGCGATCGTCGCGTAGGGCAACTGCAAACTCTCGAGGCGTTCCTCGAAAAGAGCAAACATCTCCTCCCTTCGATCTCCTCTGTCGCGCTGCGGGTCAGCGATCCAGGGCACGTCGATGGCCATCAACAGGTAGAGATCAGCGGCCCGTCGAATCGCTTCCTTCTCGATCCACTGCGGACAGGCGTTATAGTAGTGATGACTGTAGACGACGGTGCTTAGAAGATCGGTATCGAGGATCGTCAACTTCCCTGCACCCTTCGCCGCGCCGTCTTCCGACTCCATCTGTCCCGCGGCGATCGCGTTCACGTCGCCGGCGTCAAGAGGGGAAAGCTTCTCGCTGGCGTAATGTCTCGAGAACTCAGGGACCAGCACACAGTCATAATGCTGAGCGAGATCGGCGGCGAGGGTCGACTTTCCCGTGGATTCGGGGCCGGTGATTGTTATGCGAATCGGCACGGGCTTTCTCAGTGTGGGATTGAGCTTACTGAGCCGCGAAGCGGCGTTCCCTCTCCCCGGCGGGGAGAGGGAAGCGAGCGAAGCGTAGCAGGGTGAGGGGCGTGAAAGTCTCGCGATTCCGTATACCCGGCGCTTCTCGTGTCTCTCGCGGCCCCTCTCCCGGTCGCCGACGCGACCACCCTCTCCCCGCCGGGGAGAGGGTTTTTGCCCCTTCGGGGCTCTGGTGCACCGGTGTCCCGCTGGGTAAGGACATTTACGTTTCACTCAAGGCGGGAAGGCGGCCTTCTCGCAGCGACTTCTTCCACGCTCTATAGCCCAGTACCGCGAGCACGAGGAACACCGCGTAGAGCAGTGCGGTGGGATAAAGAGCTTTCTTGATGTACATTCCTACGTAGACGACATCGACGGCGATCCAGATCAGCCAGTTCTCGAGCAGCTTCCGCGTCATCATCCATTGCGCCAGAAGGCTGAACGAAGTGGTAGCAGCGTCCCAATACGGCAGCGACGCGTCCGTGCTCTTTTTCAGAGTCACACCGAGCACCACCGCAAATAGAGCGGCCGCCAGGAGCATGAGCATCGCTCGCTTCGGAGGCGTCTGCGAAACAGGAAGCTCCGTGCGTCCGGTGCCACCGTAGAGCCACTGGTACCAGCCGTAAAAGGAGAGAACGAGGTAGACGACCTGCAGTCCCATGTCGGCATACAGCTTCGCTCCATGAAAAACGAAGATGTAGAGGAAGACATTAACGATCGCGGTCGGCCACGACCAGATGTTCTCACGCACGCTTAGATACACACTCACAGCGCCGAACAGTGCACCAATGATCTCGATCCACGACATGAATCGGCCTGCCTTCGCTCAAAAACGAAAATCAAGGGTTACGGTGGCGTTCCTGGTTGCGAGAGGATAGTAGTAGCGAATGCCCTCAACCGAACGCGAGCCAGCAGCATCCTCTGCAAGATAGAGGAAACTGTAGCCGCTCGGAAAGACCCTGTCGTTATCGAGAACATTGTTTGCGCGGACTCTCAGTCGAGGCGCCGAGGGACCGACCCACCGTTCGAGAAGAAGAGTAGCGCCAAGGTCCAGCGACCCGTAGGACGGCGTCACGAAGTCTTTGTTTCCCGTGTTGTCGAGGAAGCTCTCCGAGACCAGCCGCACGCTCGCGCTGAGTTGCAGCGGCGGAAGGAGTTGGATATCAACGCCACCGTTGACGATCAGTTCGGGGGTGAGGAGGGGGGAGACGTTCCGATACTGCACCGCCGTCGTATCGATAACCGCTCCCCCCGCATCGTAAACGTCGTAGAACTGGCTCCACTCTTTGATCCGGTTGCGACTGGCGTTGAGAGCCGCTCGGACTGAGACGCGAGGGGTTGCTCGATAGAGAACGTCGAGCTCGATGCCGCGACGGTAGCTTCGTCCCACGTTGCGACGGAGGAGGAGGCCGATCTCGGAGAGCTCACCTGTCGCAGCGATCTCGTTGCGGAACTCCATCGCATAGGCGTTCGCGTGAATGGTGTAGAGCGGCCGGCTGATGTCGATTCCGAGCTCGGTATCGTGGACCCGTTCCGGACGCACCGAACGCAGATCGTGCGGGACCGATGGATTGTCCTCCCCTGAAAAGAGGTCGTTGCGCGCCGGCTCCCGGGTAGAGGTCCCGGTCGATCCGAAGATGCTGATCGAGCTGGATGCACGAAAGCGAGCGCCAAGCCTTGGATTGAGGAACGTCCAGTCGATCGGATCGATCCCGATGTTCCCCTCATAGCGGAAGGCTGAGTGACGCAATTGCACGTCGCCGAACAGGTGCCATCGGCCGACGTCGTAACCGATCTTTGCAAATCCACTCGCTTCATCCTTGATGCCGGTGTTGAAGTAAGAGCGCTTGCCGGACACGTCGAGCGAGTGTTCGCGCTCGAAATGGTTGTAGCTGACGCCGAGGTTGACGGCGACTGCGTCATAGCTCCTGTTGAACGAAAGGGACGTGCCTGTGAGAAGCCCGTCGAGCCCTAACGTGCGGAGCTCGTTCTGCGCGACCGGGTCGTCCCACAGGTCATACGTTCCATACCCACGGTTGTAATAGACCGATGCCACGAGCGTCGCGCCGGAGCCGGCGGCCCGCATCATCTGCAACTGGACGAAGTCCTGTCCGAATCGATCCCGCTCCTGGTCATCGAGCGGATTGAATCGCGCGTTTGTTTTCAGGGTGGCCTCATCCGTCGCGAAGAACGAAAGCTGCGAGCGCTCTTTCCCGGAGAACGAAGTCAGTTTGAACAGGGAGCTCTCTCCCCTCTTCGTTGCGCTGAGGAAGGCGGTCCGCTGCCTGATGCCGGAGTTGTCACGATAGCCTTCCGACTGTTTCGCCGAGACGCGGCCGTAGAGAGCAAAGCCGCTTGTGCCAATGTCTCCCGAATGCCACGAGACACTCGCCTGCGCGGTACCGAACGAGCCGCCGCCGATCTCGACCTCCGTCTTTGGAGTTTTAGAGAGGTCGACACTCGTGAAGTTTATTGATCCACCAAACGCAGGAGCACCGACCGTTGACGTGCCGATACCGCGCTGGATCTGGATGCTGTCGAGGAAGCCGGTGAAGTCGCCGTAGTCGGCAAAGTAGGCGTTCATGTCCTCGAGGTCATTCAGCGGGACGCCGTCGAGCGTCAGGTTGATGCGAGTCTGATTGATCCCACGGAGGGTGAAATACGAGTAGCCGGAACCGCCTCCCCCGTCCGAGTAGGCGACGATGGAGGGAGTCTGAGCGAGAAGAAATGGAATCTCCTGGCCATGATCGAGTCTGTCGATCTCGTCCGCATCCATGTCGCGTTTGGTAACAGGGGTTCGCTCCTCGGCACGAATCGCGGAGACGACAATTGCCTCGCTCAGTTCGGGCGGGGACACTTCTTCATCGACATCAGTTCCGGTGATCTCAGCAGCCGCGACGACGGTCGTGAGAAGGAAGGCGAAAACGGCTAAGAGCCCGGATCGTCTTAGCCAGCTGCTGGACGTGCTTGTGAGATATGCCAACATCGTATTTCTCCCGATGACCCCGACTACCGTTAGTGTTGGACGCACCCATTCGCGAAAAGGCATTCGCGTCGAAAGCACAAACCAATGCGGAGTCCGGGAGTGAATCGAGATCGGATGCCTTCCCTACGCCGGTGCTAACCGGATCAGGTTCAAGGGTCTATTCTCAGGCCGTCTCCGGCCACCCCTAGGCTCTGCAACAAGCAGTGTGCGTGATGACAACGGACACGTCAAGTGCTCCGGGGGCCAGCATGCGGACTTTCAACGTCCCGCGACTCTGAAAGAGAAACGATGTGTCATTTCGAGCGATGTACGGCAACGTGCCGCGACTGAGAACAAGAAACGAGCCCTTTCCGACGAAGTCTCGAGACTTTCACGCCCCTCACCCTGCTTCGCTTCGCTCGCTTCCCTCTCCCCGGCGGGGAGAGGGATATGCCGCTTCGCGGCTTAACCTGCCGTGCATCCGCTACGAGTACGCCATCGGATGTTTTTCCACAAGGACCGCACTTGCCTTACGCCCTTTGAAAACACATCGGTTGCATACTGTCCCTCGTATCACTCAAACTTCTCGCCCTTTCGCCGGAGACCCACCCTATGCCACCTCAGATCATCCGACCTCTGCTTATTGTCTCCGTCGCGATCGTGCTGACCGCCTGCGCAACAGTCGCGCCGAAGACGCAACCGAATCTCACGCAGTCGCCGCGCGTCAGGGCACTGCTCGAGAGTCCCAAAGTCCTTGCTGCCTTCGCCGACATCGACAGCCGCCGCGAACAGACCATTCAGGAATGGCGCGATCTCACGGAGATCAACGCTCCCTCCGGACAGGAGACCGCGCGTGCAAGCGCCGTTGAGACCACGCTCCGCGGCCTCAGGCTTGACTCGGTTTCTCGCGACTCGGTGGGAAATCTGATCGCGTTGCGAAAGGGTTCAGGGGGCGGACCGAGGGTAGTAATCGACTCTCATCTCGACACCGTCTTTCAACCTGGTCTCGAGATTAAAACGACGATCAAGGATGGAAGGCTTTACGCGCCTGGCGTCGGAGACGACACGAGGAACATCGCAGCGATGCTCTCGATGCTTCGCGCGATGAACGCCGCGGACATCCGCACGAAGGGCGACCTGGTCTTTCTGTTCACGGTTGAAGAAGAAACATCTTTCCGCGGAATCGATCAGTACCTCGCCGACAACAAGGGAACGATCGATCACCTTATCGCGCTCGACGGTGGGTACGAAGGTTTCACTTACGGCGGAATCGGAACCAACTGGTACAAGCATCATTTCATCGGGCCGGGAGGTCACACACGATCGAGCACACCTCCCTGGTCGGCCACGCTTCCGGTCGCACGATCGATCCTGAGAATCTCGAAGCTGAAGGTCCCCGACTCACCTCCGAGCTGGCTCAACGTCGGAATGCTCGGGGGATCCGACGTCGTCAACGCCAAGGCGGCAGACGCATGGTTCAGCCTCGACCTCCGCTCAACGGACAACGAGGTCATCCTGGACCTCGAGAGAAAGATTGCCGCCATCCTGAATGACGAGGCGCAAAAGTCGGGGATGACTTTGAAGACCGAGGTAATCTCGTCGGAGAAGCCAGCGCAGATCGCTGGTCATCGCCAGTCGCTGCTCGTTCATACGACCGAAGCGGTCTATGACGCCCTCGGGTTTATCGACCCTTCCATCACACCTACTGCGTCGAATCATTCGAGCGCCGCGCTTCGCGCTGGGATCTCCGCGATTGCAACGGGCACGGCGCCCTGCAGAGGAGCGCACTCGGTTACGGAGAACTGTGAGATCGAGCCGATCTTCAAAGGGATCAGGAAGATCCTGCTTCTATCAATCGCCATGACAGGAGTCGATGGACTCTAACGACCTGCGCCGGTTGATCGCTTACTCCGACTGGGCGAACCTGCGTATGCTCGCCGCGCTCGAGCAGGTGAGCGATCGCTCCCCTGACGCCGTACGCCTTTTCGCGCACGTGATCACCACTGACGGCATCTATCTCGAGAGAATGAAAAGAAACGATCCCTTTCCACAGAATTTCTGGCCTGAGGTTCCGCTCGCGGAGATTGAAGGAAGAATGAAAGCGAATGGATCGGCGTACCGATCGTTCATCGATTCACTGGGCGACGTTGATGAGCGGGTCTCCTACCGGAACAGCAAAGGGGAACGATTCAACACTTCCATCGCCGACATGCTGACGCATCTCTCGATTCACGGAGCTCATCATCGCGGCCAGATCCTGCATGCGATGCGTCAATCCGGGAGACCTTCCGTCAACCTCGATTTCATCACCTTCGTCCGGGAAGCGGATCAATCTAAGCTGTAACATCTCTCTCCAATTGTCCAGCCGCCCCAGGCGGCGAAAGACCCGTAGCACCCGGCTTCAGCCGGGTGGACAAGCGCGTAAGCATCCCAGCCCGCGGTAGCGGGCGGCAGAACTCGCGCCACAGGATCTTCTCCGCCACGATTCTGTCGCCCGCTTTCGCGGGCTCGGTTCGATTCGTGCGCGGTCTTCACCCGACTGAAGCCGGGTGCTACGGATCTTTTGCCGCCTTCGGCGGCTTGCCCGTCAGAGATAGACGATCACCGCTTTCACTGGCGGATCGTCCGCGAATGTTTCGCCGACAGCGACGAGCCGTTGACAGTCTGTCGAACGGTAGAAAGAGGCGGTGATGACCGCCAGCGTCAGGGTAGGCTCACGACCCCTGACGCGGGATCGCCAGGCCTTCGATGACCGACGATCCAGGGAGCCTTCTCAACTCCGAGGGGGCGATCTTCACTTTCGCCGACCGGCTTCCCCCTCCCAGGACGACGTAATCGGTCGCCATCACTCGCGAGTCGATGTAGATAGGAATCGGTGGGAGCCCGAAAAGCGTGACGCCTCCGACCATCATTCCGGTGAGACTCAGCGTCTCTTCCGCGGTGGCAAACGAGAGCCGCTTGACCCCCATCAACCTGCTCACCACGCGATTCACATCGAGCCGCGAGTCCGCGAGGACGAGACATGCGGCGAACTGCTGTGGGTCTTTCTTTCCGGCAACGATGATCGTGTTCGCTGATCGGTTCGGGGAGATTCCGTAGTGTGCGCAGAAAAGGGCTGTGTCTGCCAGTGAAGGATCGCATGGCATCCACTCATATGTGGCACCGAGCATCTGAAGAGAATCACGAACGCGTGACTCGACTTTGTCGGAATCCTCAGTGCTCATTTCCAGGCGCTTCGAGTTTGAACGTCTGCCGGAGATCCTCTGCCTTCTGAATGAGATCGAGGAATCGCGTGACCACGTCAGCACGGTCATCAAACTCCGCTTCCTTGATCTTGTTCGAAGCCATGTCGATGAACTGATTGATGAACTTCGCAAGGTCGGCCTGGCTCCCCATGAAAAGAAGCGTGTTCCCCTGCTTCATGATTGCTTCGAGTGCCTCATGCGCCTGCTTGTACTCAGCGTCGTAGTATTCATCTGTCGCCATCGTTCCGGCCCCTTACTTTTTCTTCGCGCTCAACTCACGATGCAGCGTCTCGATGAACACATCGGTCTTGATGAAGCCCTTGCCCCACGAATCGTACTTTGCAAGGACCTTCTCGGACTTTAACTGCTCGAGACTCTTTCCTTTGGCGATGCCACCGCGGACTGCGGCGGTCGTCTCGCGAAGCATCGTGATGTATCCCTTGAGGTCATCCCTGGTGGCAAGCGGACCGTGACCCGGAATGATCTTTACATCGCTGCTGACCTCTGCGTACACCCTCTCGACATTTGCGAGAAAGCCGCGAACCGAGCCACCGCTATTCAGATCAATGAAGGGAAAGAAGCCGTTGAAGAAGTGGTCGCCCATGTGGACAACATTGGAGCGCGTAAACGTGATCACCAGATCGCCGTCAGTGTGTCCGTGCGGAAAATGCTGAGCACGGACTTCCTCACCGTTGAGATGAAGCGACATCCTGTCGTCGAAGGTAACGACCGGCAGTGCAGCCATCGGAGCGGCAGGAATCTCTCTTCCCGTGGCCGTCGACCCCGCTGCAAGCCTCTTGCGAACGTTCGTGTGAGCGATGATGGTCGCCTCTTTGCCGAAGACTTCGTTTCCGCCCGTGTGGTCGCCATGGAAGTGTGTGTTGAGGACAAAGCGAAGCGGCTTGTCACTCAGTTCTTTCAATGCGGCCTTGATCTTCGGAGCCAGAGGTGCGTACTGATCGTCGACGATCACGATTCCGTCGTCGCCGCTCGTGATGCCGATGTTTCCGCCCGCACCGACGAGCATGGAGACGTTGCCGGACACTTTCGTTACGGTGACAGGCACCTGGCTGAGATCACGCTGCTGCGCGATGACGACGGCGACTGAGGATGCGATAAAGGCTGCAGCAAGCAACGACTTTTTCATGAGGTTTCCCCTTCGCGGGACATTCTAGCCCGCATTTCTCACAGACCTTTGTCGTGAGACGGCGGAGAGTTGCTTGGATGCGAGGCGCACGGCGATTTTGCGACGAAGGCACAGTCGACACTATGTCGAGGAGCGAAATTGCCGTGCAACGAAGCAGACAGGCAGCTATCCGTCGTCTCGCGGCGAAGGTCTGTGAGAAATGCGGGCTAATCGAGCCGGCTTTTCTTTCATCATCGACACGCCGGGTCGGGAGCGTCTCCGCGACGCGAATCCCGTAAGATGCGATCGTGGAAACCGGACTGGAACTGAACGAACTGGACGCAGACCCGATTACGTTCTTCAGGAAGTGGTTCGACGAGGCAGTTGGCGCGGGATTCGATCGACCGGAGGCGATGACCCTCATTACTTCGGGGGATCGAGGCGTCCCCTCCGGCAGGATGGTTCTCTTGAAAGGGGTCGATCCTCGCGGGTTCGTTTTCTTCACGAACTATGAGAGCCGAAAAGCGGCTCAGATCGCGCAGAGCCCGGCTGTTGCGCTCGTCTTCTGGTGGGCATCGATGGAACGTCAGGTCCGGGTTGAGGGAACCGCCACCCGCGTCAGCGGCTCCGAGTCGGACGACTACTTTTCTACGCGACCGCGTGGCAGCCAGCTTGGTGCGTGGGCGTCGGCGCAAAGCAGCGTGATCGCGGATCGCAAAACGCTCGAGCGGAGCTACGGCGAGGTGGAGACGCGATTCGAAGGGATTGCTGTGGCGAGGCCACCAAACTGGGGTGGCTATCTCGTAACGCCTGACTCGATCGAGTTCTGGCAGGGACGGATCAGCCGTCTCCACGACCGTTTCCGCTATCGGCGAAGCGGTGGTGTGTGGGTGATCGAACGATTGTCTCCGTAAGTGACCTGCAAGGTGAATCGTGTCGTTTTCATTCTCCGAGCGATGGAACGGCACCTCCCGCGACACGGAAAAGAAACGAGGTGTCGTCCCTGAGCGGGTTAACAGCGGGAACGCTGTTGAAGAAGTGATGACACGCGGCGGGACTCGCGCCCGAAGGGGCGAATCCCCTCTCCCCGGCGGGGAGAGGGTGGTCGCGTAAGCGACCGGGAGAGGGGCCGCGAGAGATACGAAGACCTCGCCCTTTTCGAAGGACTGGCGAGACTTTCACGCCCCTCTCCCTGCTTCGCTCCGCTCGCTTCCCTCTCC
>DATLXH010000169.1:0-3658 GCA_035576005.1 Thermoanaerobaculia bacterium
TACGCGACCACCCTCTCCCCGCCGGGGAGAGGGATTCGCCCCTCCCATGGTGCGAGTCCGCCGCGTGTCCTCACTTCTTCAACAGCGTTCCCCGCTGTTAACCGGCTACAGGGATGACATCTGCCTGAAAAATCCGCACGAATAGTGGGAGTTCTTTGAAAGTTTCTGGAAGAGGGTTTATGCACGGAGGGACGCGACATCCGGACTCACAAAAAGCTCAGCAACGTTTCGAGGTGCTCCCGCTTTGTCGCGCCGTTTCCGATCGCGACGCGAATTCCGTAGCGGTCTCGGAGCCGCGTGTGGGAAACGAAAAGCTTCCCGGACGCATTCATGCGCGCGAGAAGCTCCGAAGTGAGCTGCTCGGAACGCAACTCGTCTACAGCTCCGCCAGCATCGCGAACGATCTTCCTGAAAACCACAACCCCCATCGACTGCGGAGCGAGCAA
This sequence comes from Thermoanaerobaculia bacterium, assembly GCA_035576005.1. Taxonomy (GTDB): domain Bacteria; phylum Acidobacteriota; class Thermoanaerobaculia; order Gp7-AA8; family Gp7-AA8; genus DATLXH01. The sequence continues at coordinate 447 of DATLXH010000169.1, forward strand.
CTCGATGTCCATTCTCGCGCCAAGGACGTCGGCGAGACGTCTCGCCATCCCGATGTGGCCGCGAATCACGTCCCGAAGATGCTCGATCCCGTAGTGCTCCATCACCATCCAGAGTTTGAGCGCACGGAATCGGCGGCCGAGCTGCAGCCCGTAGTCCATGTAATTGATCTCAGCGCTGTCGGTCGTCTTCAGATACTCGGGCACCAGAGAGAAGGTCTCTTTCAGCATTTCCGGCCGCCGCGTGTAAAGCACACTGCAGTCGACCGGCGTAAAGAGCCACTTGTGTGGGTTGACGACGACAGAGTCGGCACGCTCGACCCCGCGCCAGAACTCGCGCAGCTCCGGGATGATCGCGATGGATCCGCCGTAAGCTGCGTCGACGTGAAGCCAGATCTTTTCGCGCTCCGCGATTGCTGCAATCGCGTCAATCGGGTCAACTGCGGCAGTGGATGTCGTGCCCGCGGTGGCGACCACGGCAACAGGCAACATTCCGGCGTCGCGGTCATGCGCGATCGCCTTCGCCAGCAGATCACTTCGCATCCTGAACCGCTCGTCGCTTTCGATTTTCACGACGCCCTGGGAGCCTAAACCGAGCGCAAGCGCTGCCTTCTCGATCGAGCTGTGAGTCTGATCGGAGCAGTAGATCCTGAGTCGTGGTAACGCGCGGCCTGTCATCCCCTCTTTTCGGATGGAAAGTCCAAGAGACTCGCGCGCGGCGGCAAGCGCAAGGAAGGTGTTGATCGACGCCGTATCGTTGATGATTCCGAAAAGGCTGGACGGCAGGCCCAGCGCGTCCCGCAGCCATCCGAGCGCCACCGTCTCGAGCTCGGTCGCGGCAGGAGAGGTCTTCCACAACATGCCGTTGATGTTCAGCGCTGCCGAGAGAAGTTCCGCAAGGATCCCCGCCTGCGATCCGGTGATCGCAAAGTACGCAAAGAATCCGGGATGGTTCCAGTGCGTGATGCCGGGGAGAATCTTCTCCTCGAATTCGCGCGCGAGACGTTCGTAGCTCTTGCCCTCCGTGCTGGGAGCCTGAGCGAACTGCGCTTTGACGTCACCAGGTGAGAGCCGCGAGAGGACATCGTGCCGCTCAGGATGTTCGAGGTACTCAGCGATCCAGTCCACGAGCTGATGACCCGCTTTCCGGAACTCGTCGGCATCGCGATCGAGAGTGACCTGTTCGTCCTTCACTCACTCAGAATATACGAGGACCCCGGGCGCTCCCCTCTTCCCACGAGAGAAGGGAGTTAGCCCGCATTTCTCACAGACCTTCGCCGCGAGACGACGGATAGCGGCCTGTCTGCTTCGTTACACGACAATTTCGCTCCTTGACATAGTGTCGACTATGCCGTCGTCGCAAAATGGCCGTGCGCCTCGCATCCAAGCCACTCTCCGCCTCTCACGACAAAGGTCTGTGAGAAATGCGGGCTAAACCTCTATGAGGCGCCGCGGCCGAGGAGCACTGCGGGGATTGTTCTCAACAGGATCTTCATGTCGAGCCCAGGCGACCAGTTGTCGATGTACTGAAGATCGAGCTTCATCCACCGGTCAAAATCGATGTCGTTCCGGCCGCTGATCTGCCACAGACACGTGAGTCCCGGCTTCATCGAAAGCCTGCGGCGGTGCCACCTCTGATACGACCCGACTTCCTCAGGAATCGGAGGACGCGGCCCGACCAGACTCATGTCACCCTTCAGAACGTTCCAGAGCTGCGGAATCTCGTCGAACGAAAACTTCCTGAGTAGACGACCGACCCCGGTTACCCGCGGATCCATACGCGACTTGAACACCGGTCCATCCATCTCATTCAGATGGCTCACCTCGGCGAATCGCGCCTGTGCGTCTTCAATCATCGTTCGGAATTTGTAGAGCGTGAAGAGTCTGCCGTTCAATCCAAGCCGGTCCTGCTTGAACACGACCGAGCCAGGTGAGGTCAGCTTGATCGCCAGTGCGGCAAACAGAAGGACGGGCGCCGAAAGTACGAGCAACATGAGCGAGATTGCGACATCAAAGATGCGCTTGAACGCGAGCTGAGCCTCATTCGAAGGAGTTGTCGTGAATGTGAGAAACGGCACACCTTCAAGCTCTTCAAGCTCCACACGTGCGACCCGATTCTGGAAGAAATTCATCGCCACTCTGGCCCTGATTCCAAGCTCTTCGCAGTACTTGAACACCGAAGTGAGCTGATCGAGCTTCCTGCGTGTGACCGCAAACACGATCTCGTCGATGGCCTCGCCATCGAGCTCGACGCCGCGATCGAGAAGGCCGCGCAGTTCCCCGATACTTCCGAAGGTGCGATAGCGCGCCCATCCATTTGAGAGATGGTGACCATCGGAGACGAAGCCGAGGATCTTGTATCCCCAGTATTTATGCTGGGTGATCAGATGGGCGATTTCTGTAGCGCGCTTCCCGGTCCCCACGATCAGAACCGTCCTGTAGTTCAGTCCTCGGGCGCGGACATACCGTGCCAGCAGACGCAGGACAATCTTTTCGAGCAGCAGCAGAGTTGCGGCCAGCAGGGCAAAAAGGACGAACCATGAACGTGAGAGCTCACGAATCGGCACGAGGTAGGCGGTCGTGGCCAGGATTGCTGTACCGAGACCAACGATGTGAAGAGTCGACTGGGCTTCGCGACGAACCGAGACTGTGCGGTGACTGTGGTAGCTGTTGTGCGAAAAAAAGAGGATCGACCAGACGATGAGAACGAGGGGGTAGATCCGCAGGTAGTCGCTGAGCGGGTAAAGGCCGGTCGGAAAGGTCGACGGGCTCGTGATCGGAAGGATGAAGTCGCGAATGAAAAACGCAGCGAAGAACGCGATAGAGGTAAGGGACAGATCCGCCAGGTAGACCACTCGCGCGATCAGTCTCGCCTGCTGCTTAAGCATCCCCACCCCGCGTTGAATCGACGATCAATGGCACGAACCCAGGAGCAGTTGTGAGTTTGCAATGGAGCCGCCCTCGAGTCAATCGGGGCAACGAGTTCTTTAGTACCGCCACGCCGCAAGTACGGAGGGGGCCCGGGTTTCGTCCAACGGCGCTGCGATGCCGTCAAGCCTCTCGACCCCCTCGCGGCTAGCCCGCATTTCTCACAGACCTTTGTCGTGAGACGGCGGAGAGTGGCTTGGATGCGAGGCGCACGGCGATTTTGCGACGAAGGCATAGTCGACACTATGTCAAGGAGCGAAATTGCCGTGCAACGAAGCAGACAGGCC
>DATLXH010000170.1:0-12354 GCA_035576005.1 Thermoanaerobaculia bacterium
TCGCCCTTTCCGACGGACTGGCGAGACTTTCACGCCCCTCTCCCTGCTTCGCTTCGCTCGCTTCCCTCTCCCCGCCGGGGAGAGGGATACGCCGCTTCGCGGCTCAACCACGTCAGTCAGTGAACCGGTGTCATCAGAAGCTTGGGTGAGTGGGCGTGAGGGGCGAGGGACCTCGCAAGCTTCCACTCAGTTAGGTAAACGGCGAGGCGCTGGTTTGTACTACTGCTGGACTACTGCGCGACTGTCGCGATCTTCGCACTCTTGCGAATGTGGCGTGCGATCCGGTTGATGTACTGAATCGTCTCGCGGAAAGGCGGGACACCTTTGTACTTCCAGACGTTCCCTTCGCCAGCGTTGTAGGCGGCGACCGCAAGGTCGGCGTTGCCATCGAACTTGTTGAGTAACCACCGGAGATAGCGGGTTCCGGCGTGAATGTTGGCGACGGGATCGAATGAGTCGACGACGCCGAATCGGAGCGCCGTGCCTGGCATGAGCTGCATGAGGCCACGCGCTCCCTTGTGGGACACGGTCCGCGGGTTGTAGTCGGACTCGGCTTTGATCACCGCGGAAACCAGTGATGCGTCAACGTCGAACTTTTTCGCTGCAGCCAGAATCACGTCGTTGTACTTTGATTTGAAGAGAGGCTTGTTCTCCTCGTTGAACTTCCACGAGCGGGTCGGGAAAACCGCAGTCGGTAGCACACTGGCAGGAGGCTCCACCTTCGCAACCTCAGGGACGACCGGGATGACTTCGTCGTCCAGGATTCTCTCCACTCGCTCGAGCGGGACCAGAAGGGTTCCGCCGCTTGCCAGAGCCAGCTCGATTGAGCTTCCCTCCGTCCGGTAAGACGAGACCTTCATCGAGCGTCCGTCCGAGAACAGAACGATGTCAGCCGCGACTCGATGTGCGCCACCGAAGGCCAGAAGAGCGATGCAGGCCAGTCGCATTGCCGGCAGATGAGAGAAATATCGATTCATGGACCTCCTCGAAACCACATGGGAATGGCCGTTATGCCCGGGGATGATAGGTGGAATAGAGCTTCTGAAGGCGTGCACGGGTCACATGGGTGTAGATCTGAGTCGTAGAAATATCGGAGTGTCCCAGCATCATCTGCACGGAACGGAGATCTGCCCCGTTCTCGAGAAGATGCGTTGCGAAGGAGTGACGGAGACTGTGAGGCGAGACGTCGCCGCCAATCCCGGCCATGCGCGCATATTTGACGATCTTGAGCCAGAAGGACTGACGCGTCATCGACCTGCCGCGATTCGACAGGAAGAGTGCCCGATCGTGATACTTGTCGAGAAGCGGTCGTCCCAGCTCCATGTAGCGGAGGATCGTGTCGCGAGCTTTGTCTCCGAATGGAACGATCCGCTCCTTCGAGCCCTTACCGATCGTGCGAAGAAATCCGGCATCGAGCTCGAGGTCGTCAATCCTGACGTGGATCAGCTCGCTCACGCGCAGGCCGGTCGCATAAAGCAGTTCCAGCATTGCCGAATCGCGCAGTCCATCGCGCGTGGAACGATCCGGAGCGGCCAGCAGTGCTTCGATGTCTTCGGCGGAGATCGATCCCGGCAGGTTCGACCAGAGCTTTGGATTCTCGATATTCTCCGTCGGGTCGCTCGTGAGATGTCGCTCCGCCACGAGGAATCTGAAAAAGCCGCGGATCGCAGCCAGCGCTCTCGCTCCGGAACGCGCTGAGATACCGATCCCGCGAATGAGTTGAAAATACTTTGTGAGATCGAGCCTGCGGACCGCCTCCAGTTCGAGCTTCTGATCGATCAGAAAATGACCGAAATGCCGGAGGTCGAGCGCATAGGAGCGAATCGAGTTGACGGCCAGTCCCTTCTCGACGGTGAGGTAATCGAGAAATGTGGGAAGGTAAGTCGTGAAGAATGCCGAGCTCTCTTCCTTCTCAGGGTCGATGTGCCGAGGGTTCGTGTTCTTCATCTACGAATAGTTTACGCGCAGAGGCAGCGGCTGGTTCCGCGGGGCGAGCTGCGATCGGAACTGTCGGTGTGTGCGGTTGGGAGCGCCGCCTTCCAGGCGGCCGTACCGCCGGCTTCCAGCCGGCCGCGCGATCGTGAAGAACAAGCCGGCAAGATGCCGGCGTTACGGCCGGCTGGAAGCCGGCGCTCCGAACCGCACATACCTACACGCAGGGTGTCAGGCGCGGGTCGCGTCGACGGCGACCAGATCGGCCATGTAGGAGGAGCGAACAAACGGGCCGGAAAAGACTGCGTTGAACCCGATCGTCTCACCGATCACGCGATATTCATCGAACACTGAAGGGTGGATGTACTCGACTACATCCAGCTTCTCGCGCTTTGGCTGCAGGTACTGGCCGATCGTCAGGATCTGACAGTTGGCGTCATGGAGACGTTTCATCACGTCGACGACCTCCTGTCTCTTCTCCCCGAGTCCGAGCATGATCCCCGACTTGGTCTTCACACTTTCGTCGAACTGCCTGGCATGCGAGAGGACCTTGAGCGATCGCTCGAAAACCGCGCCTGGACGAACGAAGTCGTAGAGTCTCGGGACGGTTTCCACGTTGTGATTGAAGTAGTCGGGTCGAGCCTCCATCACGGTCTCGACTGCTGACAGATTGCCGCGAAAGTCGGGCGTCAGAACTTCAATTGCAGACGTGGGAAGAACACGTCTCAACTCGAGGATTGTCTGGGCGAACTGCTTGGCGCCACCATCCGGCAGATCGTCGCGCGTGACTGATGTGACTACCACGTGCTTGAGCCCCATGCGTTGTGCGGTTTCAGCAACAGCGTATGGCTCGTCGGGGGAAGGCGCGGCGAAAGGCTTCCCGGTCGTCACGTTGCAGAAACCGCAGCTTCTCGTGCAGATATCGCCGAGGATCATGAAGGTCGCGGTGCCGCGGCTGAAACACTCGGAGCGGTTCGGACAGGCGAGCGACTCGCAGACTGTATTGAGCGACTTCGAGCGGAACAGGGTCTTGAGGGTGTGAAGCTCCTCGAGGTTGATCTTCTTTTCGCGGATCCAATCGGGAAGTTGAGGTCGGCTCATAGGTCAGCGTAGTCGGTTAACCCGCATTTCTCACAGACCTTTGTCGTGAGACGGCGGAGAGTGGTTTGTGTGCGAGGCGCACGGCGATTTTGCGACGAAGGCATAGTCGACACTATGTCGAGGAGCGAAATTGGCGTGCAACGAAGCAGACAGGCCGCTATCCGTCGTCTCGCGGCTAAGGTCTGTGAGAAATGCGGGTCAGGTCACGGTTGATCAGTCACGGAGGCGATCGAAAACCTTCTGTCTCTCTGTAACAGCGAGTCGTAACGAAAAAAGCCGTCCCGAAGGACGGCTTTCAATTCCTGGACTTATTCGAACTTCAGTGATCCGAGTGGTCGGTTGCAAGCATCGGGTCGTTACCGAGAGACCGTTCGACCAGACCTTCGGCTTCCGGCTCGGGAATGCCTTTCACAATGGCGATCTCCGATACGAGAAGATACTTCGCCCGGTCATACATTTTCTTCTCGCGGAAAGAGAGGCTCTTCTTTTTCTGGACCTCGTTGAGATTCTTGAGCACGTCGGCCACGTCTTCCAGCCTGCCCGTCTTCATCTTCTCGAGGTTGTCGCGATAGCGACCTTTCCAGTCGGAATGCGCACTGGACTGGTGCTCTTCCAGAAGCGAGAGGAGACCTTTGATCTCTTTCTGCTGGTACAACTTACGGAGTCCGACGCGATCAATGTTGCTGATCGGGACCATCAGACGTGAATTGTTCGCCAGCAGACGAAGGTGATAGTACGTACTGTCTGCGCCGGCGATACTCGACCCACCGATCTGTTCGACGATGGTGACACCATGATTCGGGTAAACGATCTTATCCCCGACTTTAAATGACATTTTGAGAGACAAGGGAAGCTCCTTGTTAGAGGTTGGGGGACGCATTCTAATTGAAGTGGACGTTCTGGTCAAACGACTGCGCTACCGGCTCGGGGGACGCGTTCTTCGAATGAGCTGGTGGAGACGGTCCAATCCGATGCGACGCTCTTCGGCGGTTCCGGTGAGTGAGTCCTCGATATCCTGCAACTCCCGATGAAGCTCGTTCGTTAGAACGGGTTCACGGGACGAAACCTCAGAGGTGGAGTGACCGCGGGCCGTCAAGTCCCCGGTCACCGCCCGAGGTGACCCACCCGCAGCGTCGCGAAGCGACGAGGCGAGGCTCCTCACCGTGGCTCCGTCGCCCTTATCCAAAGCTCTGAGTATCGATTTGATGTACTGGACCGCGTCGGCGTACGGGCTGTCGCGGTTGTCCGAGACTCGCGCTTTCAGCAGCGTCAGTTCGAGATTGGCTGGTCCTGAATCCTCGTCGAGCCGTGCGTAGAGCACAACGTTGAGGTTCCTCGCGATGGCCGGGAGATCGATCGTCTTTCTGGCGCCCGGTTCCAGCCACTCGTCGAATGTCTGCGAGTCGAACACGGGGCGGCCGCCCGTCGGCTGATATTCGAGGTCGACCCGTTCGAGTCGCACACGACGATTTTTGGCGACCAGCAGACGGCGAGAGGGAGCCTGAATGACGAGTCGATAAACAAAGTCCCCTTTGAGGCGCAGCTTTGCAGTCCGGTCCTTTCCTTCCGTTCGGATCGTGTATGTTTCCTCGATCCTGCCGGCTTCTTCGCGCTCGTGGCGAGCGTACGAGTAAGTTCCGTCCGGCTGCTTTCCTCTCAGTAGCTCGAGATCTTCCGTAGCAATGCGGCGCAACACCTCGACCGGAAGATCGCGGCCACTCACCTCGGCTACTCGCTCGATTGCCCGTGCGTCTTCGGAGACCTGGTGCGCGGCGTCCTGTGCCTGCAGCCGAACTGCCGTGATGATGAGACACGCCACCAGAAGCTTTCTCACTGGTTACCTCCGTAGACCTGGTCAAGAGCGCCAACGCCGGGAAACCCGTCTGCTGGTACGCCAAGAAGCTGGCAGATCGTGACGCCCAGGTCCGCGAAGGTTTTTCGTGTGCCAAGAGGTCGGGCCGTCACCTTCGGACCGGCCACGATGAGAGGAACGTACTCACGGGTGTGGTCGGTGGAAATGTCGGACGGATCGCATCCGTGGTCTGCTGTGATGAAGAGAAGGTCATCAGGGCGAAGTCTCGGCAGCAGCCCCGCCAGCTCACGATCAAACAGTTCGAGGGCCCGGGCGTACCCTGCGACGTCATTACGATGTCCATACTTGGAGTCGAAGTCGACGAGATTGGTGAAGATCAATCCAGCATTGGACTGTTCGACGAGCTCGAGCGTTTTTTTCATTCCGTCGGAGTTCGAATCCGTGCGGATTTCCTCGTCAATTCCGACATGATCGAAGATGTCTGCAATCTTTCCGAGCCCGACCGTCCGGATGCCGGACCGCTGAACTCGCTCGAGTACTGTTTCCCCGGTCGGCTTGACGGAGAGATCTCGTCGATTCGCCGTTCTGTTGAAGTGACCAGTGCCCTCACCAATGAAGGGGCGGGCGATGATCCTTCCGACGTTGTGCTCACCACGCATCAGCTCCCTTGCGACAGAACAGATTTCCCAGAGCTCTTCGGGTGGGATGACCTCCTCGTGAGCTGCGATCTGAAAGACGGAATCGCCCGAGGTGTAGACGATGGGGGAGCCGGTGCGCATGTGCTCTTCGCCGAGCTCGTCGAGGATCACGGTCCCGGAGCTCGGCAGATTTCCAAGCGTCTTGCGGCCGATTCGGGATTCGAATTCTGCAATGATCTCCGCGGGGAAGCCATGAGGATACGTGCGGAAGGGATCAGTCACAATGAGACCCATCATTTCCCAGTGCCCGGTGGTTGTGTCTTTGCCCGCGGAGCGCTCGGCCATCCGGCCATAGGCGGCGACGGCTGTTGCGGACGACTGTGGGGTCGGCAGGATGTGGAGGAGGCCAAGTGTTTCCAGCGTCGGGAGAGTGGGCTTCGCGTCTCTGAGAATGTGACCGAGCGTATTCGAGCCGGTGTCACCGAATTCCGCAGCATCGGGAAGCTCGCCCACACCGAGTGAGTCGCAGACGATGACGATTGCACGGGCCACTACCGATCACTCTCCGAGGCTGTGATCAGCTCGTGGATCGCTGGTCTCGGTGCGGGGGGCGCGTCGCCGAGGGTCACTGCCGAAAAGTATCTGGCGGAGAGCTCGGACGAATCGAATTGCCGCTTGCCGAGCTGAACTCTGGCAATGACCTCGCCCGCTTTGATCGCCTCGCCCGTTCGCCGGTCAAAGAGAATGCCGGCGGGATAATCGATCTCGTCATCCTGCTTCTTGCGGCCTGCACCAAGGTCCACGGCGAGCATGCCGAGTGCGTAAGTGTCCATCATGGTGATGTAGCCACTTTGCGGTGAGCGGATTTCGATCACGTTGGCAGAAGACGGGAGCTGGTCGGGGTTGTCGACGATCGAGGGATCGCCACCCTGCGCTTCGATCCAGATACGACATTGCTCGAGTGCGGCGCCGTTGTGCAGGGTTTTGTTGAGCAGAGCGGTTGCGGCCTGCTCGTCGAACTTCCCTGACATCACCAGGACCCGCACAGCCTGAGCGCGCGTGACCTCTTCGAGGTCAGCCGGTCCTTCGCCGCGCAGAGTGTTGATGGTCTCGATAATTTCGTTCGCATTGCCTGCCGCGACTCCAAGGGGGCGATCCATGTCCGTAATGAATGCTTCCACCACGGTGCCGGAGCCCTCTGCTGCAGCGATGAGACTCTTCGCCAGTGCACGAGACTGTTCGTACTCGCGCATGAAGGCCCCGCTTCCTGTCTTCACGTCGAGGATCAGCGCGCTGGCGCCCATGGCGAGTTTCTTCGACATGATGGAAGCGGTGATGAGAGGAAGTGATTCGACGGTGCCCGTCACGTCGCGGAGCGCGTACATTTTTCTATCCGCTGGGGCGATTCCGGAAGTCGATGTCGAAATGACACATCCTGCTTTCTCCAGACATCGTTCGAGCTCGCTGCGCGAGAGTCGCGCGTTGAATCCGGGGATCGCTTCGAGCTTGTCGAGCGTTCCACCGGTGTGCCCAAGGCCTCTGCCGGAAAGCATTCCGATTTTCACTCCGCACGCCGCGACCCATGGTGCGAGGACCAGCGAAACCTTATCGCCGACGCCGCCGGTGGAGTGCTTGTCAGCGAGGAAGTCATACTGATCCCTCAGCGCCCACTGCTCACCTGATCGCAGCATCGACTGCGTGAGCGTTGCCATTTCTTCGTTTGTGGTCCCGCGGATCGCGATGGCCATGAGCAGGGCGGACATCTGATAATCCGGGATCTCGCCCTTCGTGAATCCATCGACGAACGCCTCGATGTCGGCGTTGGCGAGTGCATCGCCTCGTCGCTTGCGGTTCAGCACTTCATAAACAGACAGCTTTCCCATGCCGCGGTATTGTAGCGATGGATGGATGAATTTCGGTGACCTCGACGCCCAGGAAGGTTGTTCGTGCGGTAGTGCTCCTCAGCGGGGGGCTGGATTCCGCGACCCTCCTCGCACTGGCGAAGAGTGAATCGCGGGAGCTGCTGGCGCTCACGTTTGATTACGGGCAGCGCCACCGCGTCGAGCTCGAAGCTGCCGGGCGGGTCGCAGACCGGACTGGAGTTCACGAGTTGAAACGGTTCGAGCTCGATCTCAAGCAATTCGGAGGTAGTGCTCTGACGTCGTCGATGGAGGTGCCAAAGGAATCTGACGTGATCGGCGTCGGAATCCCGGTCACCTATGTCCCCGCGCGAAACATGATTTTTCTTTCAATCGCTGTGGCTTTCGCGGAAGTCCGCGACGCGGAGGAGATTTGGATCGGAGTCAATACTGTCGATTTCAGTGGCTACCCCGATTGCCGGCCCGACTTTATCGCCGCGTTTCAACGAGTGGTGGAGACAGGGACCCGTTCCGGCAGTGAGACTGGAATCCCGCGACTTGTCACGCCACTCATAGATCTCTCCAAGCGCGAGATCATCGAACTTGGGGTCAGGCTCGGCGTCGACTACTCGATCACTCACTCCTGCTACGACCCGGATGAGGAGGGTCGCGCCTGCCGACGTTGCGACGCCTGCGTCCTTCGCCGCCACGGGTTCGAAGCGGCGGGAGTTGCGGATCCAACGAAGTACGCACCCGAGGGCGTGTAGCGCCGGCGTCTGGAGAGGAAAAGAAACGAAGGCAGGCGGGACGCCTGCGCAACACGAAGATGAACGATCGCCGAACGGATCTGCAAGAATGGCAGACAATGACGAAGCCGACACTGGACCACATAGGAATTGCGGTCCGTTCCATCGAAGCCGCCTCAATCTATGCTGCCCTCGGACTCGACATCGATCACGTGGAGGTCGTCGAGACGCAAAAGGTCCGCACGGCGTTTCTCTCTGTGGGCGATAGCAACCTTGAGTTGCTGGAGCCGATCTCCGATGATTCTCCCGTCGCCAGATTCATCGAAAAGCGAGGCGAAGGGGTCCATCACATCTGTTTTCGCGTGAGCAATCTCGATCAGGAGCTGCTTCGACTCGAGGGCCTCGGGTTTCGTCTCGTGAATCGGGAAGGCGTACCAGGAGCTCACGGCTGCAGGGTGGCGTTTCTTCATCCGTCTGCCGGGAACGGTGTCCTCATAGAGCTCAGCGAAAAGGTCGATCCCTGATGGAAGGATTCGCTCCACGTTCACTGGTGATCGTGAACCTCGTCAATCCGAAGGAAAAGTTCTGGGGAGCTGTGCAATCTCTCTCGGCGGTGGGGTTGACTCTGCGCGGGATCAATCTCGACAGTTTCTCGGACTGGGTTCGGCAGATAGCCAGGCAGGACGATGATCAGACCGTCGACCTGGTGACCATGTTCGTTCCTCTCTTTCGCGTCGAGCGCATTTTTCTCGACGAACCTGTTGGAGCGGTAAAATCGTACTCACAGCACTTCGAGGAAATCGTAGGCAGCTCGCCGACCGAATTCCTCGGTCTTCTCAATCCTGACAATTAAGAGGTTTTGAAAATGTCGAAGTTCTGCACCATTCTCGCGTTCCTCATTCTGCTTGCGGCCTGCCGGAAAGAGGAAACATTGCCACCACTCTCTGATGCGGAATCCGCTGAGGTTCAGGCCCGTGCTTACAGCTTCAAGGTATATCCGGCGTCACGGTTTCTTCAGCCCCAGACTGAACTGTTCCGCAAGGCACATTTCGTTCTGCATCCCGACGCGCTTCAGGCTCCCCCGACTGCAGCGTACGAGAGTGATGCGTCGGTTGCGGACGTTGCCCGTTTCTACGCCGAGGACTCCGGGTTCGGCAAGGTGGCGGAAAGCGAGGCGAATGGGTTCAGCTCGGTCAAGCCTGCGGCTTATATGACAAAAGGTGAGCTGGCTGCCGATCTTCCATCGATCAAGCCGATTCTCGAAAAGCTTGGGATGCAGGTAGATGACTCGAAAGCTGTTGGCTCTTACGTCGGGGCGCACGTGAATGGAACACATACGCGGCCACGGATCACGATTCAGCGTCCATATTTCGATGTGGCGACCAGTAGTGTGGTCGACAAGACCTTGATCATCATGGTCCGCGAATAAGGCCGGATCCCTCTCCCCGGCGGGGAGAGGGTGGTCGCGTAAGCGACCGGGAGAGGGGCCGCGAGAGATACGAAGACCTCGCCCTTTCCGACGGACTGACGAGACTTTCACGCCCCTCTCCCTGCTTCGCCTCCGCTCGCTTCCCTCTCCCCGCCGGGGAGAGGGATACGCCGCTTCGCGGCTCAACCACGTCAGTCAGTGAATCGGTGTCATCCTGAGGCGAAAGCAAAGGATCCCAAAATGCGCAACTGTTGATTCAACTTCGCGAGATTGTTTGCCGCCGCCCTTTCGAGCGGCGGCTGAGATTGCGGGTAACTACGGCTTGACCATGAACTTGATGCACTCGTCTTCTTTATTGTTGAACGTGTCATACCCGTCAGCCGCCTCATCGAGGCTGATCGTGTGAGTGATGACGAATGACGGGTCGATCTTTCCACTTTCGATCAATCCGAGCAGAGGCTTCGTGTAGCTCTGCATGTTGGTCTGACCGCCTTTGATCGCCACTCCCTTGTTGAAGGCCTGACCGAATGGCATCTTGTCGAGGAAGCCGGCGTAGACGCCGGGAACGGAAACCGTTCCGCCTTTCCGACAGGCGTGAATGGCCTGGCGAAGTGCGTGAGAACGATCCATCTCGAGCATCAAGGCCTGCTTCGCCCGGTCGTAGTACGCGTCGAAACTTCTACCGTGAGCTTCCATCCCGACGGCGTCGATGCAGGAGTCGGGTCCCATGCCTCCGGTCATCTCGACCAGAGTATCGAACACTTCATCTTCCTCGTAGTCGAGTGTCGTGGCCCCGCCATCCTCGGCCATTTTGAGGCGCTCATGAAAGCGGTCTATGGCAATGACTCTCTCGGCGCCGAGAAGAAAGGCGCTTCGAATTGCAAACTGACCTACGGGGCCGCAGCCCCACACGGCCACCGTGTCGCCTTTCTCGATGCCGCAGTTTTCGGCGGCCATGTAGCCGGTGGGAAAAATGTCAGTCAGGAACAGAGCCTGTTCATCGCTTACTGAGGCTGGGATCTTCATCGGACCTACATCAGCAAAAGGGAACGCGAACGTACTCAGCCTGTCCGCCAGCGTAACCTCCGGCCATATGCGAGAAACCGAACAGACCTGCGCCGGAGAAGCCGAAGAGGGCTTCGGCCATGTACGCGTTGGGGTTCGAGTTGTCGCAGGCGGACCAGAGTTTCTTTTGGCAGAAAAAGCAGTCACCGCAGGAGATTGTGAAGGGGACGATGACCCTGTCGCCCACTGCCAGATTCTTCACAGCGGAGCCGACCTGCACGATCTCGCCCATGAATTCATGTCCGAGAATGTCGCCCTTCTGCATCGTCGGCATGAAGCCGTTGTAGAGGTGGAGGTCGGATCCACAAATCGTGGTCGAGCTGACTTTGACGATCGCGTCACGAGGATTGAGGATGGTTGGATCGGGGACCGTTTTGACGCGAACATCTTTCTTGCCGTACCAGCAAAGAGCCTTCATGAAAGTCTCCCACGAGAATGGTTGGGGTTTGGTAGAGGAGATCCGGTCCGAACGATCAAGACTCCCGACCGGACGTCTGACCTTCTGTCGTCGGGATCTCGCCCGTCTCCATCAGACGCTTGAAACGTCGCAGGTCCTCACGGATCTGCTGACTCGGTTCTTCGCCGAATAGTCTGGCGAATGCTGCTCCGAGCTTGCCGCCGGGCGGATCGTACCGAAGCAGGACTTTTACTTCGGTTCCTCGCCCTCCGGGTGCTGCGGTGAAGTGAACCGAGCCGGCGTTATCGACTTCCGCTCCTTCGATAGACTTCCAGGCAATCATCTGATCGGGAACTTCATTGTTGATTTCGGCATCCCACTCGACGCTCGTGCCAACGGGACCTTTCGCAACCCAGTGCGATCGCTTCGAGTCGAGTACAGTTACGGATTCGAGGTGCTCCATGAAGCGCGGCAGGTTGCTCAGTTGCCGCCAGTATCGAAAGAGCTCCGCGGCGGGCTTACCGATCGTGATGGTCTTCTCAACGCGAATGCCTTTACCGTAGCCGACGCTGGCATTTTCATGATCGGCGGTGTTCATGCCGCTCATCTGATACACCTCGCAATGTCCGGTGAGTCCGCGGCGGAGCAGCGCGGCGCCTAACACACCGAGTGCGATACCGCCCGGGGATCGGCGGCTGATTCCGTAAACGGCCAACGCGCCGCCTGCGATCGCGGAACCGAAACGTTCCGCGCGACTGATGTTGATTCGACCTGGTGCTGCGATTGATTCGAAGATGCCTGCGGCTGAAGAGCGAGACGAGTTGTCGTCGTCGTAAGTGGTTTCCATTTAGAGACTCCTTGTTTTTGAGGGCGGGTGGGAAGAGCCGATGGCGCGGCGAAGGCCACGATCAGGCTCGGTGTTGCACGGGTAAAAGGAGCATGAGGCGTGCCACGGTCCCCTGCGAAACGCGGCTGCAGGGAAGCTGAGTTCCTTACACCTTCACCAGCGTCCACGCTGCTCTCGCGCTGCCGATGAAGTCACTGACATTGGCGGTGCTACCCGTGGCCGGACATTCCAATGTCCGGCGCGCCGGAAGCGCGAGCGAAATCGCCGGACATTGGAATGTCCGGCCACAAGCGGCGCCTCCTGCGGTACCAAGAAGGGACGCTTCATCACCTCTTCACCAGCGGCCGTACGCTGTTCTCTCGCTTCTGATGAGACCGGTTCACTGTCTGACGTCGTTGAGCCGCGAAGCGGCGTATCCCTCTCCCCGGCGGGGAGAGGGAAGCGAGCGGAGCGAAGCAGGGAGAGGGGCGTGAAAGTCTCGCCAGTCCGTCGAAAAGGGCGAGGTCTTCGTATCTCTCGCGGCCCCT
>DATLXH010000171.1:0-3420 GCA_035576005.1 Thermoanaerobaculia bacterium
GAGAGGGGCCGCGAGAGATACGAAGACCTCGCCCTTTTCGAAGGACTGGCGAGACTTTCACGCCCCTCTCCCTGCTTCGCTCCGCTCGCTTCCCTCTCCCCGCCGGGGAGAGGGATTACGCCGCTTCGCGGCTCAACGACGGGACACATCGTTTCTTTCTCTCAGGCGCAGCGCACCCGCTGTTAAATAGCTCGGGATGACACCTCGTCCCCTTTTCCGTTTCCAGATGACGGCGCCTCGCGAAATAGCGACGCGGGCTATTTGTTGAGACGTACTCGGAATTGATTCAACCAACCCACCCTCATTCCGCAGGAAAAGAGAGTCCGATGTCAGAAAGTATTCGTACCGATCGTCAGGCTGAAGACTCGATGCGCTACATCCCGAACGCTTCTCAGGATGTGGAGGAGATGCTCAAGGTCATCGGCATCGATTCGATCGACAAGCTCTTCGAGACCATTCCCGATCCTGTGAAGCTCAAACGGCTTCTCGATATCCCGGGACCCTGGTCGGAGATCGAAGTCCGCAAGTGGTTCCGCTCCGTCGCTGCGAAGAATGATTCGGCGGTTGGGAAGATCTCTTTCCTCGGTGCCGGCGCCTACACTCACTATCAGCCAGCGTGCGTCGATCAGCTGCTTCTTCGAGGCGAGTTCCTTACGTCTTACACTCCCTACCAGCCCGAAGTCTCGCAGGGAACCCTTCAGGCAATCTTCGAATATCAGACGCATCAGTGCCTGCTCACCGGACTCGATGTGGCGAACGCCTCACTCTACGATGGCTCCACGGCCTTCGTGGAGGGTGTGCTCCTTGCCAGTCGGATGGTGAAAGGCCGAAACAAAGTCGTTGTGGCTCGATCGATTCATCCTGAGTACCTCGACACACTCCAGACTTACGTTCAGAATCTTGGGATCGAGATCGTCGAGGTGGATTGGAGCGCCAACGGCCAGATTGATCCCGAGGCTTTGCGATCCGCTTGCGACGAGAACACCTTTGCAGTCGCTGTCCAGTCGCCGAACTTTCTCGGTGTCCTCGAGGATTACGGCTCGGTCGCGACCATTGCCGACGCAGTGCATGCTGCAAAGATTGCCGTCATCACAGAGGCCACATCTCTCGGAGTCATCTCGCCGCCCGGCGAGCACGGTTTCGACATCGCGCTCGGCGAGGGTCAGGCATGGGGGATCGCACCTCAGTATGGTGGCCCTTACCTTGGGTTCATGGCGGTGCGCGACGCTCTCAAGCGCTTCATGCCGGGGCGGCTCGTGGGGGAAACCGTCGACGCGGATGGTACAAGAGCGTTCGTGCTGACGCTCGCTACCCGTGAGCAGCACATCCGCCGTGGAAAGGCCACCTCGAACATCTGCACGAATGAAGCGCTCATCGCACTTGCGGCGAATATCTATCTCTCATTGATGGGGCGCGACGGTCTCGAGGAGGTCGCCACGCAGTCGCTGCAGAAGGCCGCATACCTGAGGAAACGACTGAGCGAGATTCCTGGTGTTGAGCTGCCGTTCGGCGGACCCGTCTACAACGAGTTCACGGTTCGGACGTCTCTCCCGTCCGCTCAGGTGATTGCTGCGATGTCGACAAGTGGGATCCTTGCAGGCATCCCGCTGGAGACCTGGTATGAGGCTCAGCCGAACGACTTCCTGGTCGCCGTAACGGAGCTGCACAGCCGCGAGCAGCTCGATCACTACGTCGACGCAATCGGAGCCGTGCTCAAAGGAGATGCGCGATGACAACGATCGAGGAAACGCCTGTCTCTGAATCGCTGCCCGCTCAAACGAAACCGGCGAAATCCCGGCTTCCGCTCATCTTCGAGCATTCGAAGCAGGGACGGCGAGGTTACCGCCTCCCTTCCCTCGACGTGCCTGAGCAACCAATCGATGAGCTCCTTCCCGGATCACTTCGTCGCAAGAACCTCGACGGCGAGTGCGCGGTGTCGGAAGTCGATGTGATCCGGCACTTCACGCGACTTTCAAAGCTGAACCTTTCGATCGATGCCGGGCTCTATCCTCTCGGCTCGTGCACCATGAAGCACAACCCCCGCATCAACGAAGAGATCGCACGAACGCCAGGGTTTGCTCAGTCGCATCCGATGCAGCCAGACAGCGAATCGCAGGGAAGTCTCGAACTGCTCTGGAACCTTGAACAATCACTCAGAGAGATTTTCGGCATGCCGCGCGTAACGCTGCAGCCCGTGGCCGGGGCTCATGGCGAGCTCACCGGCATCCTCATGATTCACAAAGCGCTTTCCACGAGCGGAAATGCGCGGAAACACATTCTCATCCCTGACTCAGCGCATGGGACCAACCCGGCTTCGGCGATTTTTGCCGGCTACACGGTGCGTGAGCTCAAGTCGAACAGTCGCGGAACGCTCGACCTCGACCGACTCGAAGCGGCTGTAGACGACGACGTCGCCGCCTTGATGATCACGGTTCCGAACACTCTCGGAGTCTTCGAGGATCAAATCGTTCAGATCGCGGACATCATGCATCGTAAAGGAGCGTTCCTGTATTGCGATGGTGCGAACTTCAATTCCTTTGTCGGAGTGGCTCGTCCCGGCGATATGGGGATCGACGTCATCCATTCGAATCTTCACAAGACGTTCTCCACGCCTCACGGCGGCGGCGGTCCTGGCGCGGGACCCGTCGGAGTCTCCGAGCGACTCGTTCCCTTCCTGCCAACTCCTACGATTGAGCGTCGGGAAGATGGAACGTTTTTCCTGGATCGCGATCACCCTGAGTCAATCGGACGGGTCCGCGCCTTCAACGGCAACTTCGGTGTGCTCGTGCGCGCACTCACCTACATTCGCTCGATGGGTCCGCAGGGCCTGCGGCGGGTCGCGGAAATCGCTGTGCTCAACGCCAATTACATCAGAGCGCGGCTCAAGGGGAGTTATCACCTTCCCTACGATGCACCCTCGCTCCATGAAGTGGTCTTCAGCGACAGGAACCAGACGCCCCGGGATGTGCACACCCTGGATATCGCGAAGCGGCTCATGGATTTCGGCTTCCATCCTCCAACGATTTACTTCCCCCTCATCGTAGCCGGGGCCCTGATGATCGAGCCGACCGAGACGGAGCCGAGGGAAGAGCTCGACGCATTCTGCGATGCCATGCTGGCAATCGCACGCGAGTGCGAGGAAACTCCGGAAGTGGTACGAACCGCGCCTCATACGACGCCTGTAAGGCGTCTCGATGAGGCCCGAGCAGCGCGGCAACCAGTTCTGCGCTGGAAGCCTACCGCTTAACCCGCATTTCTCGGTTGAGAAATGGGCGCCAGCCCGCATTTCTCACAGACCTTCGCCGCGAGACGACGGATAGCGGCCTGTCTGCTTCGTTGCACGGCAATTTCGCTCCTTGACATAGTGTCGACTATGCCTTCGTCGCAAAATCGCCGTGCGCCTCGCATCCAAGCCACTCT